>CBINGC010000051.1:0-24779 GCA_966250105.1 uncultured Sphingopyxis sp.
GGCGCCGTCGGGATAGGTCGCGGTCATCGCCGCGCGGATGCGCCAGCCGCCGTTGCCCTGCTCGAGGTTGACCAGCCGATCATATGACAGCCGCGTGCCGCCGGTCACCCCGATCTGACGCGCCGCATCGTTCATGCAATTCTGCACCGACGGCCGCGCCGCGCTCGGCAAGGCCGAGAGATTGGCGCTCAATGTCGCCGGGGGTCCCGCCGGATAGGTCGGCGTTGTCGTGCCTTCCTGAACCGGTTCGCCGGCTTCGGCCTTCTTCTTCTTGCTCTGGCTCGCGAGCAAAGCGAGCAGCCCGCCCGCGACGACGATGCCGCCGATGATGAGGCCGGTGCTCGGCCCCTTGTCCTTGTCCTTTTCGGGCGGCCGGACGTTGCGATAGCCATAGCCGAACTCGGCGCGGCACCCGTTGTTCACCCAGACATAGCTTGCAGTATAGCCCCATTGCCGCCCGGCGTTGCAACGCCCGCCGAGCCGGCGCACCAGCTCGACGCGGTCGTTCGTCGCGACATTGCATTGCTGATAGCGGTTGCTGCGCGACTCGCAGCGGATCATCCCCGCATAATCGTCGACCGGCTGCGGCAATGGCACCGGATTACCGCCGTTATTGGCATAGCCGTAGCGGAACTCGGCGCGGCACCCGCCCGACACCCATATCTGCGTCGCGGTAAAGCCCCAGTCGCGCCCTTTCGAACAGCGCCCGCCGATGACGCGCGTCAAGTCGACGCGATTGCCGGTGCGGACGTTGCAGCGCTGAATCTTGTTGTTTCGCGATTCGCAGCGGATCGTTCCCGCATAGCCGTCGCCGTAACCGGGACGCGGCGGCTGGATCTGCGGCCCGCCGGGCGGTGGATAGGGCAAGGTCGTGGCCTGCGGCATCGCCGGAACGGCAAGCTGGCTCGCAATCAAGGCGGCCGTTGTGGCGATCGTGACGACATTATTCCGCATGACCTTCTCCCCTATGAAAAGTCGTTTACGCAAATGCTGTGATGTTCGGCCCCTATATTGTTGCGAATAGTTTCATATTTTCATCGGGAAAGCCATGGTGAAAGCCGCGCAATCCGGCAGGGCGCTAACCATGATTGCAGCGCCCTCCGGCAGCGGCGATCGCCGACACGGCCAGTCGGCTTGCGCGGCCCTGCGCATGCGCTAAAGACAGCCGATGGATCAAATCGTCATTCGCGGCGGCCAGCGACTCAAGGGCCGAATTCCCATCAGCGGTGCCAAGAATGCGGCGCTCACCCTGTTGCCCTGCGCGCTGCTCACCGACGAGCCGCTGACGCTCAGGAACCTGCCGCGGCTCGCCGACGTCGACGGTTTCGGCCATCTGCTCAACCAGCTCGGCTGCTCGACGACGATCGAGGGTTCACGGCCCGAGGATTTCGGCCGGGTGATGACCGCGCGGACGACGACGCTCACCTCGACCGTCGCCCCCTATGACATCGTGCGCAAGATGCGCGCGTCGATCCTCGTGCTCGGCCCGCTCCTCGCGCGTGCGGGCGAAGCGACGGTGTCGCTGCCCGGCGGCTGCGCGATCGGTAACCGCCCGATCGACCTTCACCTCAAAGCACTCGAAGCCTTCGGCGCGGAGATCGAACTCGCGTCGGGCTATGTGAAGGCGAGCGCGCCCGGCGGCGGACGCCTGCCGGGCGGCAAGTTCACCTTCCCCGTCGTGTCGGTCGGCGCGACCGAAAATGCTTTGATGGCGGCGGTGCTCGCCAAGGGGACCTGCGTCCTCGAAAACGCCGCGCGCGAACCCGAGATCGTCGATCTGTGCAATTGCCTCGTCGCGATGGGCGCGCATATCGACGGCATCGGCACAGAAACGCTGACGATCGAAGGCGTCGATCGGCTGCACGGCGCGACCTATCGCGTCATGGCCGACCGCATCGAGGCGGGCAGCTATGCGTGCGCCGCGGTCATCACCGAGGGCGACGTCGAGCTGGTCGGCGCCAAGGCCAACGAAATGGACGCGACGCTCGCCGCGCTGCGCGAAGCCGGCGCGACGGTTGAGGAGACCAAGGCCGGCATCCGCGTCGCCATGTCGGGCCGCGCCGAACCCGTCACCCTGTCGACCGCACCCTATCCAGGCTTCGCGACCGACATGCAGGCACAGTTCATGGCGATGGCGACGCTCGGCAAGGGCGCGTCGCTGTTCACCGAGACGATCTTCGAAAACCGCTACATGCACGTGCCCGAGCTCGCGCGCATGGGCTGCGACATCGACGTGCGCGGTCGCAGCGCGGTGGTGCGCGGCGTCGACCATCTGGTCGGCGCACCGGTCATGGCGACCGACCTTCGCGCTTCGATGAGCCTGATCATCGCCGGCCTCGCCGCCGAAGGGCAGACCGAGGTCAACCGCGTCTATCATCTCGATCGCGGTTACGAGCGGCTCGAGGAGAAACTCCAGGCCGTCGGCGCCGACATCGAGCGGATCAGCGCGGGGTAAGTCGCTCCGCGCGGCCATAAGGGCCGCGCAAGTCGCCCTTGATCCAGTCGCCGAGCAGCTTGAGATAGCCGTCGGTGATACGGCTGATCTTGCGCGATCCATCGGCGGCGGTCGTGAACTCGAACATGCCGTGATCGGTATCGGGGAAGAGATAGACGTCGAACGGCTTGCCTTCTTTCGCGAGCCCGAGCAGCGCGCCGCGCGTCGTTTCGATCGGCGCCTCGCGGTCCTCGCCCGCAAGCACCCATAGCAAGGGCGTATCGAGCCTTTTCAGCCCCGCGACCGCGTCATAATCCCAGATCAGCTCGACATTGTCGAAACGCGCGCGCCCGACGCGCCTCAGTTCATCGTTCGTCATGCGCGCGATCGCGCCGCTATATTCGCCATTGATCGCCGCTGCCCAACGTCGGGCGGCCATCTCGCGCCGCACGGCATCGAGCGCGTCATAGCCCTGCGCGAAGTTCGTCAGCACCAGCTTCGACGTCGCCGCCGACAGCCGATTGACCAGCACCTCGGCGTCCTTGCCCAGTCCCGCCGCGCGCACTTCGGACACCATCTGCTCGCGGTCCTCCTCGATCGGCGAGGCGACGAGGCCGAAGCCGACCGCGACGAAATCGGCTTTGGTCCGCGTCGCGGCGAGCGGGGCGACCCAGCCGCCCTGACTACCGCCGAAGAAGCCCGCGCGGCCATGGCGGCCCGCCGTCATCCCGCGCGCGGTGTCGAGCGCCTTCGCGGCGTCGGCGGCGAGCAGTTCGAAATTCTGCGTATATTCGCCATCCGATCCGCCGGTGCCGCGCTTGTCGTAGACGAAGACCGAAATCCCCTGCGCCGCCATCGCATAGCCATAGATGCCACCGATCGGCGACGAGCGTTCGGACCCGTGCACCATCACCACGAGCGGACGCTGCGCATTCTGGCCCGGCGGCTCGATGAGCATGCCGTTCATCTTCGTGCCCACGCTGTCGAAGCTCGCGGGCGTCTCGCGAAAGGCGATCGGCTCCCACACTTCGCCATCCACGCTGACGTCGGCAGCGCCGCAAACCAGCGGCACGTCCGCATCGGATGTCGCGCCGCGCCGCCCGTCGCGAAACTGATAGCGCAGCGCGGGCGCCGCAACCGCGGGCGACTTGGCCAGCACGACGAAATCGCCATCGGGGGCGGTATAGGTCGCGGGCTGGCAAGGCGTTTGAGCCGATGCCGGGGCGACCGAAACGGCGGCGGAAAGGAAAGCGATTCCAGCGATTACGGATTTCATGGCGCCGTCTTAGCGACATAGGACACAGGCGGCAATGCTACTCCTGCGCGTCGACCGGCACCGACACCATATTGCCGCTCACCGAGGGCCGCTCAGGACGCTTGGCGACCGCGATCACCAGTCCGATCAGCGTAACCACGCCGCCGGCGATCGACAGCGTCGCCCAGCGATAGCCCTCGAATGCGGTCGAAAAGCCCATGGCGATGATCGGGATCAGCACGCTCGACCAGGCCGCCTGCCCTGGCCCGACCGCGCGAATGACGTTGAAATAGAGCGGAAAGGTCAGCGCGCTCGCGATAATGCCGAGGTAGAGCACGCCGCCCAGATAGACGGGCGTGAGCTCGATCACCGGCGGGCCGGTGGTGATCCACGCATAGCTGCCGTCGGCGAGCGCGCCGAAGGCCATCGCCCAGGCGATCATCACCACCATCGACTGCGCGCGCGCGATCGCGGTCCCCTGCATGACGTTCGCCGTCGACGCGCTCATCACCCCGGCGAGCGTCAGCACGGTGCCGAGCAGCACTTCGTCCGCGCCGAGCGCGGCCGCACGATATTCGTGCAGGATCATCAGCCCCACACCGACGATCGCGATCCCCGCCCCGGCGAGAAAACGTCCCTCGAGCGGGGTCTTCAGAAAGGCGCGCCCGAGCAACGTATTGGGCACGATCAGCAGCGCGAACAGCACCGCGACGAGCCCCGAGGTGATGTGCTGCTCGGCGCGATAGACGAAGTTGAAGTTGAGCGCGAACTGCGCGATCCCAAGCACCGCGGCAAAGGCCATCGCGCGGGGCCCGATTCCCATCCGCTCGCGCCGCATCGCGGCGAACAGGAACATCGCGATCGCCGCGACCGCGAAGCGATAGGTCACCGACCAGCTCGGCGGAACGACGCCAAGCTGCCCCTTGATGACGATCCAGGTCGACCCCCAGATCAGCGTCACCAGCGCGAAGGGCAGCAGGACGCGTGGGCTGAGCAGCGTCGGCTGCTCGCCGTTCATAGCGCCCCGATCGCGGCGGCCAGCGGCGCGACCGCCTCCGCGTCCTGATCCCAACTGACGACGAGACGCGCCGCGCCCTCGCCCCAGTCATAGAAATCGAACCCGGCGCTACGCAGCTTCGCCGCCTCTTCCGCCGTCATCCGCACGAACAGTTCGTTCGCTTCGACGGGGTGTATCAGCCGGCCGCCGCACGCCGCCGCGAGCTTCGCCGCACCGGCATTGGCGGCGCGCGCGTTGGCGAGCCACAGGTCATCCTTCAGCATCGCACGGATTTGCGCCGCGACGAAGCGCCCTTTGCTCAGCAGATGGCCGCCACGCTTCTTGAGCTCGCGCACCCCGGCACCCCCGCTGCCGCCAAAAAAGACGATCGCCTCGGCCATCATCGCGCCGTTTTTGGTGAAACCGAACGACAGCGCATCGACTCCGGCGCGCCAGGTGATGTCGGCGGGGGCGCAGCCGAGAAAGGCCACGGCATTGGCGAAACGCGCACCGTCCATGTGCAGCTTCAGCCCCTTGCCCTTCGCGATTTCGCCGATCTCGCCGATCTCGTCGGCGCGCCACGCGAGGCCATATTCGGTCGCGTTGGTGATGCTGACCGCCGCGGGCTGCACCTGATGCACATCCTGCCGGATTCCCGCGATCCGCGCCTTCAGCGCCGCGGCGTCGATCTTCGCGCCGCTCCCCGGCAGCGGCAACAGCTTCGCGCCGCCCGAGTAGAAGGTCGGCGCGCCGCATTCGTCGACTTCGATATGCGCTTCCTCGTAACAGAGAATGCCCTGCCACGGCCGCACGAAATGCGCGAGGATGATGCTGTTCGCCGCGGTTCCGGTGGGGATCCAGACGACCTCGCATGTCGTCTCGAACAGCTCGGAAAACGCCGCGTCGAGCGACTGGCTGAGCGCATCGCCGTCATAGGCCGTATCGACCTGATTGGCGGCAGCCATCGCCTCCATCACCGCCGGATGGACGGTCGCGGCATTGTCGGAAAAGAAGCGGGTCGCGGTCATGCGCCGCGCCTTATCCGCCCTGCTTCGCGAGCAATTTCAAGCGCAAGGCGTTGAGCTTGATAAAGCCCGCGGCGTCCTTCTGGTCATAGGCGCCGGCATCGTCCTCGAAGGTCACATGGCGTTCGCTGTAGAGGCTGAACGGCGACTTGCGGCCGACGACGCTGGCATTGCCCTTGTAGAGCTTGAGGCGGACGGTGCCGGTGACGTTCGTCTGGCTATGATCGATCGCGGCCTGCAGCATCTCGCGCTCGGGCGCGAACCAGAAACCATTGTAGATGAGCTCGGCATATTTCGGCATCAGCTCGTCTTTCAGGTGCGCCGCGCCGCGGTCGAGCGTGATGCTTTCGATGCCGCGATGCGCTCGCGCATAGATTTCGCCGCCGGGCGTCTCGTACATCCCCCGCGACTTCATGCCGACGAAGCGGTTTTCGACGAGGTCGAGGCGGCCGATGCCATGCTTGCGGCCGAGATCGTTGAGCGCCGCGAGCAAAGTCGCGGGCGACATCGCCTGCCCGTTCAGCGCAACGCCGTCGCCGCGCTCGAAATCGATCGTGATATATTCGGGCGTATCGGGCGCATCCTCGGGGTTCACCGTGCGCGAATAGACATAGTCGGGGGTCTCTTCCCACGGGTCCTCGAGCACCTTGCCCTCCGACGAGGTGTGGAGAAGGTTCGCGTCGGTGCTGAACGGGCTTTCGCCGCGCTTGTCCTTCGGCACCGGAATCTGGTGCTGCTCGGCGAAGGCGATCAGCGCGGTGCGGCTCGCCAGGTCCCATTCGCGCCACGGCGCGATGACCTTGATGTCGGGGTTGAGCGCATAGGCGCTGAGTTCGAAGCGCACCTGATCATTGCCCTTGCCCGTTGCGCCATGTGCGACCGCGTCGGCGCCGGTTTCCTTCGCGATCTCGACGAGCCGCTTCGAAATCAGCGGGCGCGCGATCGAGGTGCCGAGCAGATAGTCGCCCTCGTAACGCGCGTTGGCGCGCATCATTGGAAAGACGAAATCGCGGACGAATTCCTCGCGGAGATCGTCGATATAGATATGCTCGGGCTTGATCCCCATCAGCTCGGCCTTGGCACGCGCGGGTTCGAGTTCCTCGCCCTGTCCCAAGTCGGCGGTGAAGGTCACGACCTCGCAGCCGTAAGTCACCTGCAACCACTTCAGAATGACGCTGGTATCGAGGCCGCCCGAATAGGCGAGGACGACGCGCTTGAAGGACTCGGACATGCTGGCACCTTTGGCGAGGGAAAGACGCGGGCGCGCCTATCAGGCTCGCCCGCGCGGCGCAACGGCTGGCGTCAAACCGGCGGAAGTTGTCAAACTTGTCATTCCCCTTCGGTATAATAATACCCGCCGCGTTGCGGAACGGGTGCGGGAACGGACGCGGCGGGGCATCCGATGCTGCCTTGGTAACCCATGGTTATTTTGTAGGACAGCGGTTTTGACGGAGCGGGGCGGCGAGTTGCGGCCGGTAGCGGACCCATCAATCCTCGTCACCCCGGACTTGATCCGGGGTCCCGCTTGAAGTCGAAGGCAGCCGATGCCTCAAAAAGCGGGATCCCGGATCAAGTCCGGGATGACGAAAGGGGGAATTTCCGCTTTCCACCCCAAAGCAGCCAGCCGCACCGACCATACCACCACGGCCGATCATCCTTTGGCATTGCGCTGCGGACAAGCTATTCTGTCGGCGGAGGCGAAGCATGGGCAAGGCCGAGATCAAGACCAGGGCGACCGAAGCCGGCGTCGCCGATTTCATCGCGGCGATTCCCGAGACGCGGCGGCGTGAGGAAGCGGCGCTGGTCGACGCCATGCACCGGCGCGTGACCGGATTAGAACCCAGAATGTGGGGGCCGTCGATTATCGGCTACGGCAGTTACGACTATGTCTATGACAGCGGGCGTTCGGGGACGATGTGCCGCGCCGGATTCAGCCCGCGGAAAACCGCCATGACGCTCTATCTGATGGGCCATTACCTCGACCGCCAGCCCGAGGCCGACGCGCTGCTGGCGAAGCTCGGCAAACACAAGACGGGTAAGTCGTGCCTTTATGTGAACAAACTCGCCGACGTCGATCTGGCGGTGCTCGAACAGCTCGTCGCGCTGAGTTGGGACGTCATGAACGCGCGCTATCCGGCGTAGCGCTCTTCCGCTTCCGCCATATAATCGCGGGTCAGCGGCAGCGCGTGGCGGCTGCGCGCGAACTGGATCTGGTAATTGCCCATCCCGCCGCTTTCGAAGGCCGATGTCGCGCCGGCGAGGTAGAAGGTCCACATGCGGAAGAAGCGGTCGCCCATCATCGCCACGATTTCCGCCTCATGCGCCAGCGTGCGCGCATACCATTGGCGTAGCGTCAGCGCATAATGCAGCCGCAACGTTTCGATGTCGGTCGCGATCAGTCGGCTCTTTTCGCTCGCCGCCAGCGTCTCGCTGAGCGCCGGGATATAGCCGCCCGGGAAGATATATTTGCGCGTGAAGGCGTCGGTCGATCCCGGCCGCCCGAAGCGGCCGATCGTGTGGAGCAGCATCACCCCGTCGGCGGTCATCAAATTGGCGGCGGCGCGAAAGAAGGTCTCGAAATTGGACGCGCCGACATGCTCGAACATGCCGACCGATACGATGCGGTCGAACCGCCCCGCCTCGCGCGCGGCAAGGTCGCGATAGTCGATCAGCTCAAACGTCACCCGGTCGGCGACACCGGCCGTCGCGGCGCGCTGGCGTGCGAGCGCGAGTTGCTCCTCGGACAGGGTGATCCCGAGCACCTCGACCCTTTCGAGCTGCGCGAGCGTGATCGCCATCCCGCCCCAGCCGCAGCCGATGTCGAGCACCCGCTGTCCGGGCGCGAGCGCGAGCTTCGCCGCGATATGCGCCTTTTTCGCGGCCTGCGCCTCCTCAAGCGTCATGTCGGGGCGCGGCCAGTAGGCGCAGCTATATTGCATGTCCTCGTCGAGGAAGAGGCGGTAAAGGTCGTTACCGATGTCGTAATGATGCTTGACGTTGGCGCGCGACCGGCGCTGGCGGTTGATCGAGCCGATCCGCGTCTTCACCCATTCGGCGCGGCGGCCGAGCCATGTCTTGTCGTGCAGTTTCGCGCCGCGATCCCACGGCGTGTTCTGGCGGATCAGGCCGACGAGCGCCATGATGTCGCCTTCGACCAGCTCCATCTCGCCATCCATGAACGCCTCGGCCGCGCCGAGGCGCGGGTCGAGGAGGATGCGCCGCATCCCCCGCCGGCTGGTGAAGCGAATGGTGACTTCGGGAAAGCCCGGTGCGGGCTGCCCGAACTCCTCGCGCGCGCCATCGGGAGCGACGACGGTGAGGCGCCCCTGACGAATGATCCGGGACAGAAACGGACGCAAGATCGACATTTTACGACCCGAACAGCCAAAGCGCGAAAAGGTTGCGATCAGATGCCCGCATACCATTCATAATCGACGCGGTCCTCCCAATAACCGCCCTTGCCCGCGCCGATCTGGTCGAGACTCGCGACCGCTTCGATCGCGTTGACATATTTGGCGTGCTTGTAGCCGAGCTGGCGCTCGATGCGCAGGCGTAGCGGCGCGCCGTTGGCAATCGGCAGCACCGCATCGTTGAGCGCCCAGGCGAGGAGCGTCTGCGGGTGAAGCGCGTCGATCATGTCGCAGCTTTCATAATAGAGCGCGTCGCCGATCCGGTCGGCACAGCGAAAGACGATATAGCGCGCGCTATCCTTCACCCCCGCCGCTTCGAGGACCCGGTGGAGCTGCACGCCCGTCCACTGCCCGATCGCGCTCCACCCCTCGACGCAGTCGTGGCGCGTGATCTGCGTGCGCTGCGGCATCGCGCGAATGTCGGCCATCGACAGCGACAGCGGCCGTGCGACGAGGCCGGAGACCTCGACGCGCCAGTCGGCGAAGCCGCTCGCGGCATGCGCGGCATAATCGGCCCCGGCGGGGAGGCGCGTGCCGTTGGGGCGAAAATAGGGCGACAGATCGACGCGGCTGAATTCGCGCGCGAGCGCATTGCGGTCGATCAGCGCGCGCTGGCTCGCGCGGTTCATTTCCTCGCCCATCGACAGGATCTTGCGCGCCGCGGGCGCATCGTTGATCGCGTCGCAGGCGGACAGCAGCGGCAGCGTCCCTGCCGCGGCGACGAGTCCGCCGGCGCGCGCGATCAACTGGCGGCGCGGGAGGATGATGTCGCTCATGCCTCTCGCTCCGGCGGCAGGGCAAACCAGCCGGTGATCATCGACCTTATCTCGTTCACCGGCCCGGCGAGCAGCACCATCGCGATATGGACGAGAAAGAAGGCGACGAGCGCCCAGGCGGTGATGAAGTGGATCGAGCGCGCCGACTGCCGCCCGCCGAAGATATCGAGCAGCCACGGCCACGCCGCGTTCATTCCCGGCGACATGGTGAGCCCCGTCGCGATCATCAGCGGCAGCGCCACGAAAATGACGCCGATATAGCTCAATTTTTGCAGGATGCCGTAGCGCGCGGCGGCTTCGCCCTTCGGAAAACGCAGCCGGGCATGGTCCTTCACGTCGTGCCAGATATGGCGCGGCGACCATTCGGCGCGGCGGACATGCAGATCCTTGCGCAAATGCCCGCCGAACAGCGTCCAGACCATGTAGAGCGTCAGCCCGACCGACAGCAGCCACGCGAAGAGCAGGTGCCAGCGCCGCCCGTCGGCAAGGCTATAGCTCGTCGGGATCGTCGCCCAGCCCGGAAAGGCCCAGGTCTTTATGACCCCTTGCGCGTCGGTCCAGCGACCGAGCACGCCCGTCGTGTCGATCTTCCAGTCGCCGACGCGCAGATAGCCCGCATCCGCTGTCGATCCGATCACCAGCCACGCGCGATCGAAATTGGCGCCATATTCGCCCCAATAAAGCCGCGGATGCGCATTGAAGATCATCAGCCCGCTCATCAGGAGGACGAGCAAGGTGATCGCATTGACCCAATGCCAGACGCGCGTCGGCAGCCGGTGGCGATAGACGCGCACCGGCTCGGACTTCTCGGAAGCGACGGGAGTTTCAGCCTCGGCCATGGTCCCGGTTCGCTCCTGTCCTTCGATCGGTTACGCGGCGACCTCCCCCGCATATTCGCCGCGATAATGATTGCGCAAGCTCACCTTGTCGATCTTTTCGCTGCCAAGCTTGGGCAGCGCGTCGTTCGACATCCAGATCTTGCACGGCACCTTATAGGGCGCGAGGCGTGCGCTGAGGAAGGCTGTCAGGTCGTCGGCGGTGACGCTGCTGCCCGGCTTCATCCAGACGACCGCACCGACGCACTCGCCCAGCCGCTCGTCGGGCAGCCCGAATACCGCGCATTCATTCGCCTCGGGATGTTCATAGATCGCGGCCTCGACCTCCTGGCAGCTGATATTCTCACCGCCGCGGATGATGATGTCCTTCTTGCGGTCGACGATGAACAGATAACCGTCCTCGTCGAGATAGCCGAGGTCGCCCGAACGGAAATAGCCATTGTCGAAAAAGGCCGCCTTGGTCGCCGCCTCATTGTTCCAATAGCCCTCGAAATTGCACACCGAGCGGATGCACACCTCACCGACCCCGCCCTGCGGAACGTCGCCGCCATTGTCGTCGAGGATCGCAAGATCGACGAGCGGCTTCGACGCCGGACCGGTCGACAGCGGCTTCGCGAGATAATTTTCGTTGATGATGCCGCAGCCGACAGCATTGGTCTCGGTCAGGCCATAGCCGAGCAGCGGCTTGCCCTCGCCCATCTCGGTCGCAAGGCGCTTCACATGCTCGGGCGGGCGCGGCGCACCCCCGCCGGCGTAGCTCTTGCACGTCGACAGGTCGTAATTCTTGCGGTTCGGGTGGACGAGGATTTCGTAGCTCATCAGCGGCACGCCGACGAAATAATTGACCTGTTCGTCCTGGATCAGCCGCATCGCCTCTTCGGCGTTCCATTTCGGCATCAGCACCAGTTTGCGGCCCGGCGCGAAGCTTTGCAGGAAGACCGGAATCTCGGCGGTGACGTGGAACAGCGGGGTGCAGATCAGGGTCGCGGGCTGGATATCCGACATCTGCCCATCCTCGGTCAAGAGGTGGACGATGCTCGCGGTCTGCGTGACATAGTTGAAGATCGCCTGGCACACCGCTTCGTGGCGCGAATAGGCGCCCTTCGACTGGCCGGTCGAGCCCGAGGTGAAGAGGATCGTCGCCAGATCCTGTCCGGTCAGCACCGGCAGCACCGTCTCGCTGCCGCCGCCCGCTGTGATCGGCGCGATCGCCTGATCCAGCGGCTGCGCGATGTCGAGCGTGATCACCTTCGCGCCGTGCTCGACGCCGGGCTCCGCGAGCCGCGCCGCGCGCTGCACGTCGGCGATGACGAGCTTCGCTTCGCTGTCCTCGATCCCCGCGGCCAGCTCGCCGCCCTGCCACCAGCCATTGAGCAAGGTCGCACAGCCGCCCGCCATCAAAATGCCGAGATAGGAAACGCACCACGCATTGGCGTTGCGCATCGCGAGGCCGACGCGATCGCCGCGCTGGACGCCGAAGCCGTCGACCAGCCCCGCCGCGACCTGCCGCGCCGCCATATAGACCTGTTTGAACGATAGCCGTTCGTCGCCTTCGACCAGAAAGATCGCATCGCCGTGCTGCGCCGCGAAAAAGGCGACATAGTCGGCGAGGTTGGTCGGCGCGTTGGTGATGAAGGGCAGCTGGCGGCCGAAGCGTTCGACGGACCCGACCTGGATCGGTCCGCCCGGACCGGTGATCAGATTATAGGCGGCTTCCAGGCGCAAATCGAGCGCTGATGGCATGTTTCATCTCTCCTCTTGGTCTCGCTCGCCTTACCCCTTATGGGGAGGCCTCTCCTGGGGAAGGACAGCGCGACAATATGTTTCTTTTTGCAACCTTAGCCGAAGCAACGCAATATGTGAACTTCCAGGAGTTGATGGGAGAGAATAGCGAGATCGCGTTCAGCGTCTTCGGCCTTCCCATCCGCTGGTATGCGCTGGCCTATCTTGCCGGGATTTTCATCGGCTACTGGTATCTTTTGAAGCTGATCGCGCAGCCCGGCGCACCGATGGCACGGCGCCACGCCGACGACATGATCTTCTATGCCATGCTCGGAATCATCCTCGGCGGCCGGCTCGGCTATGTGCTTTTCTATAACCTCGGCAATTATATCCAGAAGCCGCTCGAGATCTTCAAATTGTGGGATGGCGGCATGTCGCTGCACGGCGGGGTGATCGGCGTGCTCGTCGCGATCTGGTATGTGACGAAGAAGGACAAGCTCAGTTTCCTGCGCTTTTGCGACTATATCGCGTGCGTCGTTCCCTTCGGGCTCTTCTTCGGCCGCCTTGCCAATTTCGTGAATGGCGAACTGTGGGGCCGCGCGACGACGGTGCCGTGGGCAATCATCTTTCCGAACAGCGGCACGATGGACCCGCGCCACCCGAGCCAGCTTTACGAGGCGGGCCTCGAAGGCCTGCTGATGATGGCAATCCTCGCCTTCTTCTTCTGGCGGACCGATGCGCGCTATAAGCCCGGCTTCCTGTTCGGCATGGCGGCGATCATCTATGGCCTCAGCCGTTTCGCGGTCGAATTCGTGCGCGAACCCGATGTCCAGCTCGGCACCTTGTCGTGGGGGCTGACGATGGGGCAGACGCTGACCATCCCGATGCTGCTGATCGGTTTCTGGCTCGTGGCGACCGCGAAAGGGCGCCGCCAGCGGATCGAGCCGGTCGCCGGACTCGACAGCGTTGCGTGACGGCCCTCCAAGCCCCGACCAGCTCATAAGCGAAATCGCGGCGGCGCGGCCGGTGACGGTCGCCGACTATATGGCCGCCGCGAACGCGCATTATTATGCGACGCGCGATCCGCTCGGCGCGGCGGGCGATTTCACGACGGCGCCTGAAATCAGCCAGATGTTCGGCGAGATGATCGGCGTCTGGATCGCCGACCTGTGGTCGCGCACGGGCAGCCCGGCGTTCCGCTATGTCGAACTGGGCCCGGGACGCGGCACGCTCGCCGCCGATGCGCTGCGCGTCATGGCGCGCTTCGGCTGCACCCCGCAGGGCGTCCATCTCGTCGAGACGAGCCCGGCGCTGCGAGCGGCGCAGCTTGCCCGTCTGCCTGCCGCCGAGCATCATGACGAGGTCGACGCGCTGCCCGACGATGCGCCGCTGATCATCGTCGCCAATGAATTTTTCGACGCGCTGCCGATCCATCAATATGTCCGCACGACCGATGGCTGGCGCGAACTTATGGTCGAACGTCGGGATGGCGTGTTGGCGCCCGTCCCGGGCGAGGTTCCGGCCGGAGAAGCCGTGCCGGCTTCGCTCCGCGGCGCGCCCGAAGATACGATCGTCGAAACCGCTCCCGTGTCGGCGGCGATCATGCAGCGCTGCGCCTTTCGCCTCGCGCGGCAGGGCGGCGCGATGCTGGCGATCGACTATGGCCATAGCGGTCCTGCGGCGGGCGATACGCTGCAAGCGGTCAAGGCGCACCGGTTCGTCAATCCCTTCACCGATCCGGGGGAGGTCGACCTGACCGCGCATGTCGACTTCACCGCGCTCGCCGATGTTGCACAAGGTGCGGGCGTCATCGCAAGCCCGCTCGCGACGCAGGGCGACTGGCTGCGCCGGCTCGGCATCGACGCGCGTCTGCAATCGCTCACGGCCGCCGCCCCCGATCGCGCCGACGAATTGCAGGGTCAGCGTAACCGGCTCGTCGAACCGCACGCGATGGGCGATTTGTTCAAGGTGATGGCCTTTACCGCACCGGGCTGGCCCATGCCCGCAGGATTCACAGGAGACGCCGCATGACCGACGTTCAACTGGCAAAGCCCGCCGATGCGGAGGCGATTGCCGCTTTCGCCAACGGCTCCTTCACGCACACTTTCGGTCATATCTATGACCCGGCCGACCTTTCCCTCTTCCTCGCCGAATGGAACCCGCCCGACCGCGTCCGCGCGCAGATCACGAGCGACGACCATGACATTGGGCTTGTCCGCGATCGCGCGGGCGCGATCCTCGGCTATATCAAGATGGGGCCCGTCGATTTCGAGCTTCCCGCCGACCAGCCCACCGACAGGGCGGTCGAACTCCACCAGCTCTATGTCGCCGAGGCCGCCAAGGGCACGGGGGTCGCGGCGGCGCTGATGGACTGGGGCATCGCCTGGGCGCGCGAGCGGGCCTCGATCCTCTATCTCAGCGTCTTCGTCGAGAATGACCGCGCGCAGGCCTTTTATCGCCGCTATGGCTTCGTGGACGTCGGGCGCAACGCGTTCCGCGTCGGCAACCATATCGACGAGGACCGCTTCTTCAGGCTCGACCTGTGAACGCACCCTTCGTCACCGCACGGACGCTGGACGACATCGCACACGGCTTCTTCGGGCGCCGCGGCGGGGTGTCGGACGGCGATCTCGCCTCGCTCAACTGCGGACTCGGTTCGAGCGACGATCCGGCGCTGATCGCCGAGAACCGCCGGCGCGTCGCCGATGCGGTGCTTCCCGGTGCGGCACTCACCGGCCTCTATCAGGTCCACGGCAATCGCTGCGTTATCGTCGACAGCGAAACCGACCTCGCGGCGCGGCCCGAGGCCGATGCGCTCGCGACGCGAACGCCGGGTATCTTGCTCGGCATATTGACCGCCGACTGCGTGCCGGTGCTGTTCGCCGACCGCGAGGCCGGGGTGGTCGGCGCGGCGCATGCGGGCTGGAAGGGCGCAATCGCCGGGGTCACCGATGCGACGCTGGACGCGATGGAAAGCCTTGGCGCCCGCCGCGCGAATATCGCCGTAGCGATCGGCCCGTGCATCGCGCGCGCCTCCTATGAGGTCGACGAAGCTTTCGTCGCGCGCTTCCTCAGCGACGATCCCGCGAACGAGCGTTTCTTCGCCGCGGGCAAGCCCGGCCATGCGATGTTCGACATCGCCGCCTATGTCGCCGCGCGCCTCGCCGCGGCGGGCGTGACGCGAATTGCCATCGGCGGGCAGGACACCTATGCCCAGGCCCAAGATTATTTCAGCTATCGCCGCGCGTGCCATAAAGGGGAAGACACCTATGGCCGCCAATTGTCGGTGATCGGACTGAGGTAGCAGCTTATTCCTCCCGTCATCCCGGCGAAGGCCGGGATCTCGACCTCGCGTTACGATGCACCGGCGAGATCCCGGCCTTCGCCGGGATGACGGAGAAGATGAGAAGTGGGGGAGCGATGACAAGGACGCGTTGGTTCGGGCTGGTCGGCGGGCTCGTCGTCTTTTGCATCATGCTTCTGGCTCCAGCCCCCGCGGGGATGGAAATCACCGCCTGGCGCGTCGCCGCGCTGACCGTGCTGATGGCGATCTGGTGGATGACCGAGGCGCTGCCGCTCACCGTCACCGCGCTGCTCCCCTTCCTCACCGTGCCCGCCTTCGGCGTGATGGACGCCAATGCGATCGCGAAGGAATATTATTCGCCGATCCTGTTCCTGATCCTCGGCGGCGCCTTCCTCGCGCTCGCGATCGAGCGCGTCGGATTGCACCGGCGGCTCGCGCTCACCCTGCTCAAACGCGCGTCCCCGACGGCATCGGGCCTGCTCTTCGCCTTCATGGCGGCTACCGCGCTGCTCAGCATGTTCATCTCCAACACCTCGACGACGCTGATCATGATCCCGATCGCGCTCGCGGTCGTGCGCGCCGGCGGCGTGCAGGAGGGCGAGACCGAGGGCTTCGCTGGCGCGGTGATGATGGGTATCGCTTTCGCCGCCTCGCTCGGCGGGCTCGGAACGCTCGTCGGCAGCCCGACCAACGCGATCGCCGCGGGGCTGATCGAAAAGGCGCTGGATCTCCGCATCTCCTTCCTCGACTGGGCGATCTATGGCGTGCCGATCGCGCTGCTGTCGGTTCCGATCGCCATGTGGATTCTCGCGCGCGTCCAGCGGCTTGCCGATCATCCCTTCGACGGTACCGCGGCGGCATCGGCACTCGGCAATCAGGCGATATGGTCGACCGCCGAGCGCCGCGTCGTCCCGATCTTCCTCCTCGTCCTTGCCGCATGGATCGCGCAGCCATGGCTCGAACCGATGCTGCCCAGGGGCGCGCTGACCGACGGCACCATCGCCGTCGCGGGCAGCCTGCTGCTCTTCATCCTGCCCGACGGCACCGGCCGCCCGCTCCTGCTCTGGAAAGAGGCCGACCGCGCGCCGTGGGGCGTCATTATGATGTTCGGCGGCGGGCTCGCGCTCGCCGCCGCGATCACCGCGAGCGGCCTCGCCGCCTGGCTCGGCGCGGTGCTCGCCCCGCTCGGCAGCGTGCCGACGATCCTGCTTGCGGCGGCAATCGTCGCACTGACGATCCTTGTCACCGAATTTGCCAGCAATGTCGCGACCGCGAGCGGCATCATGCCCGTGCTCGCGGCGCTGATCGCCGCGACCGGCGTCGATCCGGTGCTGCTCGCGCTGCCCGTCGCGATGGCGGCGAGTTGGGGCTTCATGCTGCCCTCGGGCACCGGCCCCAATGCGCTCGCCTGGGCGACCGGTCATATCGCGCTGCCGCGCATATTGAAGGCGGGGCTCGCGCTCGACATCATCGGAGTGCCGCTGCTGATCGGCGTCATCTGGACCATCGCCGCCTTCGCCTGACGCCGCGCAATATAGTTTCAAACGAAACTTGGGACGTTATAAGGGCCGCAACACTCAAGGAGCATCCCCATGGCCATGCGCGGCAAACCCAAGACGAACAGCAAGAAGATCGGCGATCGCGAGCTTAACCCCGCAACGCTGATGATGGGGCTCGGCTATGACCCGATGCTGTCCGAAGGCTCGCTGAAGCCGCCGATCTTCCTGACTTCGACCTTCGCTTTCGAAAGCGCCGCGGCCGGCAAGCGCTTCTTCGAACATATCACCGGCAAGCGCGAAGGGCCGGCCGACGGCCTCGTCTATTCGCGCTTCAACGGCCCGAACCAGGAAATACTCGAGGACCGGCTCGCGGTGTGGGACGGCGCCGACGACAGCCTCGTCTTTTCGAGCGGCATGTCGGCGATCGCGACCCTGCTCCTCGCACTTATCGGCCAGAATGACGTGATCGTCCATTCGGGTCCGCTCTATGCCGCGACCGAAACGCTGATCGCGCGCATATTGTCGCGCTTCGGCGTCAGCTTCGTCGATTTCCCGGCGGGCGCGACGCGCGACGAAATCGATGCGATCCTCGCGCGGGCGCAGGCGCTCGCCGACGAAAAGGGCGGCAAGGTCGCGCTCGTCTACCTCGAAAGCCCGGCGAACCCGACCAACGCGCTCGTCGACGTCGAGGCGGTCCGCGCCGCGCGCGACGCCGCCTTCACCGGTGATCAGAAACCGGCGATCGCGATCGACAACACCTTCCTTGGCCCGTTATGGCAGAAGCCGCTGAAGCAGGGCGCCGAACTCGTCGTCTACAGCCTCACCAAATATGCCGGCGGCCATTCGGATCTCGTCGCGGGCGGCGTGTCAGGCGATCAGGCGCTGATCAATGCGATCCGGCCGATGCGCAATACGATCGGCACGATCTGCGACCCCAATACCGCATGGATGCTGCTGCGCAGCCTCGAAACGCTCGAACTCCGCATGAGCCGCGCGGGCGAAAATGCGCTGAAGGTCTGCACTTTCCTCCGCGACCATCCCAAGGTCGAAGGACTCGGCTATCTGGGTTTCATCGCCGATTCGCGCCAGAAGGATATTTTCGACCGCCACTGCACCGGCGCCGGCTCGACCTTCTCACTCTTCATCAAGGGCGGCGAAGAGGAAAGCTTCCGCTTCCTCGACGCGCTCAAGATCGCGAAGCTGGCGGTCAGTCTCGGCGGGACCGAGACGCTGGCGAGCCACCCCGCGGCGATGACGCACCTGTCGGTCCCCGACGAACGCAAGAAGGCGCTCGGCATCACCAACAATCTGGTGCGCGTATCGATCGGAATCGAGGACGCCGACGACCTGATCGCCGACTTCGCGCAGGCGCTGGAGGCGGTTTAGAAATCGTCATTGCGAAGACCCCGGACGCGATCCGGGGGACGCGGCAATCCAGCGCCTGTGTAAACCACCCTGGATTGCTTCGCTTCGCTCGCAATGACGAAGCTTTAGATTTTCTGTTTTCGTGCGCGCCAGTCCACCACCTGCCAGCCCATCGTCGGAGCCAGCTTCTTCAGCCCCCGCGACGGCGTCGTCGCGACCGCCTCGTCGGCGAAGCGCAGCATCGGATGGTCGGACAGATGGTCCGAATAGGCGCGGACATGCGCCGTCTCGCGCGTGATGTCGTTCACCGCGAGCCAGTCCGAAATCCGCGCGAATTTCGCTTCGCCATAGCAATTGTCGCCGGCAAGGCGCGCGTGGATATGATCGGCCCCATCGGGCTCGTCGAGCCGCGTCGCCAGCACGTCGTCGATCCCGAGCCGCCGCGCGATCGCGTCGACATAAAGATGGAAGGAGGCGGTCGCGAGGAGCAGCCGGTATCCCGCCTCGCGGTCGGCGGCGATCTGGTCGAGCGCCGCCGGATGCAAGCCGCACGCGACCACCTTGTCGGCATAGCTTTCGGCGAGCGGCGCGATCTCGGCGCGGCGAAAGCGTTTTCCCACCAATAGACGAAGATTGATCGCCTTCAGCCGCGAACGGTCGATCAGGCGTAGCGAATAAACTGCGCCCGCGAGCCCGACGAGCGGCAGGAAGAGCAGTCGCCATTGCTGGCGCCGGCGCGCAACATGGATGAGGAAACCGCTGTAAGTGCCTGAACGCGTTATCGTCCGGTCCATGTCGTACATCGCGACGCGATGCGCATAGTCGGGGATCGGCACGGCCAGCGGGTCTTCCATCCCTCCCCCATAATATGGTCCCGCATGACGGCCAAGACCCGACGAGTTGAGCCATGGATTTGCTTGCCGTGATGGGCCAAATAAGACAATGTCGCCAGCACGATGGTGGCCAGGGCGGATTTCGAACATAGCGATGGTGCCGAGGGCGCCGAAGTCCGCTTCACAGGCCGCCTGACGCTCGCCCGTCTAGGCGACGTTCCGGCGCGGCTCGACGCGCTCGGCCCGATCGCGACCATCGACCTTTCGGCGATCGACCGCATCGATACGGTCGGGGCATGGATCGTGACGCGCACCGCCAAGGAACATGGCTCGAAGGTCGTCGGCGCGAGTGCCGAGGCCGAGCGCCTGCTTGACGCGCTCGCCAGCGACAAGAGCGAATATCGCGTCCACCGCGACCGCCGCCCCGCGTGGATGCGCACGCTCGAACAGGTCGGCACCGCGAGCGTCGCAATCTGGCACGAACTGCTAGGCATCGTCGGCTTTTTCGGCGCGATGGTCGTCGCGCTCGGCACCCAGATCCGCGCGCGCCGGCGCCTTCGCTGGAACGCGATCGTGACGCGTTTCCAGACCGTCGGCGTCGACGCGCTGCCGATCATCGGCCTGATGAGCTTCCTGATCGGCATCGTCATCGCGCAGCAGGGCGCGGTGCAGCTCGAACAATTCGGGCTCGAGGTGTTCACGATCAACCTCGTCGGCCGCGCCTCGATCCGCGAGCTCGGCCTGCTGATGACCGCGATCATGGTCGCCGGCCGTTCGGGATCGGCCTTTGCGGCGCAGATCGGTACGATGAAGCTGACCGAAGAGGTCGATGCGATGCGCACGATCGGCGTGTCGCCGATGGAGGCGATCGTGCTGCCGCGCGTCGCCGCATCCACGATCACCATGCCGCTGCTCGGCTTTTACGCCAGCCTTTGCGCGATCGCGGGCGGCGGCCTCTTCTGCTGGGTCGGGCTCGACATTCCGCCGCTCACCTATATTCAGCGCCTCCGCGAAATCATCCCGATGACCGATTTCTGGATCATGCTGATCAAGGCGCCGGTGTTCGGCGTCCTGATCGGCGTTACCGGCTGCTATGAAGGGATGCAGGTGCGCCAGAATGCCGAGGAGGTCGGGCAGCGCACGACCTCGGCCGTGGTCGCCGCGATTTTCCTCGTCATCGTGCTCGACGCCATGTTCGCCGTCTTCTTTTCGACGCTCGGGTGGAATTGATGACCGAAGAGACCGACATCGAAATCCGCGAGGAACTGGCCGCCGCCGACGCGGTGCGGCCCGAAAAATTCGAGCACGCCATCTGTATCCGCGGCCTTAAAAACCAGTTCGGCGACGCGGTGATCCACGACGGGCTCGATCTCGACGTGCGATCGGGCGAGATTCTGGGCGTCGTCGGCGGATCGGGCACCGGCAAGTCGGTGCTGATGCGCTCGATCATCGGGCTCCAGACGCCGACCGCGGGCGAAATCGAAGTCTATGGCAAGACGCTCGATACGATTGCCGACGAAGAGGAATCGCGCGACCTCCGCCGGCGCTGGGGCGTGATGTTCCAGGGCGGCGCGCTGTTCTCGACGCTGAGCGTCGCGGAAAATATCCAGGTTCCCCTGCGCGAATATTATCCGCGGCTCGACAAGAACCTGCTCGACGAGATCGCCGCCTACAAGGTCGAAATGGTCGGCCTCCCGCCCGATGCCGGCCCCAAATATCCTGCCGAGCTGTCGGGCGGGATGGTCAAGCGCGCGGGGCTCGCGCGCGCGCTCGCGCTCGACCCGGCGCTGCTCTTCCTCGACGAGCCGACCGCCGGCCTCGACCCGATCGGCGCCGCCAAGTTCGACGAGCTGATTCGCGAGCTGGCCGATACGATGGGCCTCACCGTCTTCCTCATCACCCACGATCTCGACACGCTTTATGCGACCTGCGACCGCGTCGCGGTGCTCGCGGAAAAGAAGGTGATTGCGGTCGGCACCATCCCCGAACTGCTTGCCACCGAGCATCCGTGGATACAGGATTATTTCAACGGGCCGCGCGGCCGTGCTGCAGCGGGCGGGAACCAAACCGCGCGCGCACGATAGGAACAGCTGATGGAAACACGCTCGAACAACGTCCTCGTCGGCGCCTTCGTCCTCCTTTTCACCGCGGCGCTCGCGGTGTTCATCGTCTGGCTCGCCAACGACAGCGGCGGCACGAAGCGTGAATATGACATATTTTTCAAACAGTCGGTCGACGGACTGAACAAAGGTGCGCAAGTGCAATTCTCCGGCGTGCCGTCGGGACAGGTGCGCGAGATCGCGCTCTGGCCCGACGATCCGCAGTTCGTGCGCGTGCGCATCGAGGTGAACGAGGGCGTCCCGGTGCTGCAGGGTACGACCGCCGCGCTCGAAGGCGTCGGCTTTACCGGCGTGTCGCAGATCTCGCTCGACGGCGCGGTCAAGGACGCGCCGCCGATCACCGACAAGGGTCCCGCCGGCAAACCGGTGATCCCGACGCGCGTCGGCGGGCTCGGCGAATTGCTCAACACCGCGCCGCAATTGCTCCAGCGCCTCTCGACGCTCAGCGAACGGCTTGCCGAACTTGCCGATGACAAGAATCAGGAAAGTTTCGCCAAGATACTGAGCAATGTCGAAGCCATGACCGCGACGCTCGCGCGCAACGGGCCGGCGCTCGAACGCGCGCTCGCCGACACGCGCATCGCCGTCCAGCAAGCCGGGCAGGCGGCCGAGCAGATCGGCAGCCTCGCCGCCGCGACGCAGGGGACGATCGATCGCAACGTCGATCCCGCGATGCGCAATCTGCGCGACACGCTCGCCTCCGCGAACGAATCGATGAAGACGCTCGAGGGCGCGATCGCCGATGCGCGGCCCGGTCTCAAGACGTTCAGCGAAACGACGATCCCCGAAGCCAACGCGCTGATCCGCGACCTGCGCCGCACTTCCGCCTCGCTGTCGAGTCTGACCGACAAGCTCGACCAGCAGGGCGCCGGCGCGCTGCTCGGCGGCAGCAAGCTGCCCGATTACAAGGAATGAGGATGCCCATGATGCGTAGATTTCGCGCCCCGCTCATCGCCGCTGCCGCGGCCGCGACGCTGTCGGGCTGCATCGGGCTGGGCGGCAAGACGCCGCCCTTTCTGCTGACGCTCGATCCCGAAGCCGAGCCGCAAGCGGGCACCGCGCGCACCGCGGCCGAGGCGGCGACGCTGACGATCCTGATCCCGACCGCACCGCAAAAGCTGCGCACGACGCGCATCCCGGTGCAACAGGACGACGCGAGCGTGACCTATGTGAAGGACGCGCAATGGGTCGAGGCGCCATCGCGCCTGTTCCAGCGGCTGGTGTCGGAGACCGTCGCCGCGCGCACCTCGCGCGTCGTGCTCGACGAGGGGCAATATCTGACCGCGCCCGGCGAACAACTCGCGGGACAGCTCATGGAGTTCGGCGTCGATGCGCGTTCGAACGAAGTGGTGGTCGCCTATCAGGCGATGCTCGTGTCGGCGGGCGGCAAGACGGTCACCCAGCGCCGCTTCGAGGTGCGCGAGGCGATCGATGGCAAGGTCGAGGCGAAGCCCGTCGGCGAGGCGCTGACCCGCGCCGCGAACAAGGTCGCGGTGGATGTCGCGGGATGGCTCGGCGGATAGGAATCTTTCCCTCACTCATATCCGTTTCGATTACCTGTGACATAATCGCTTAGCCTTCATCGCCGCTCTATCATCCCTCCATCACATCGACAGGAGGGACGGATGCACCGACGCGAAATCATGTCTTGGGCCGGCGTGGCAGCGGCGGGCGCCCTGTTCGCGCCTGTGCGCATCCGCGCCGCGACCCCGGACGCCAAGCGACCGGCCGAGAGCTTCGTCGCGGCGAAGGACGGCACGTCGCTCTTCATCCGCGACTGGGGCGCCGGCCGGCCGGTGCTGTTCCTCTCGGGCTGGGCGCTGCCGTCCGATTTCTGGGGCTATCAGATGCTCGCGCTCGCGCGCCAGGGCTATCGCGCGATCGCCTACGACCGGCGCGGGCACGGCCGCTCGGCCGATCCGGGGCGTGGCTATGACCATGACACGCTGGCGGACGATCTGGCGGCGGTGATCGACGGGCTGAAACTCGACGACGTGACCATTGTCGCGCATTCGATGGGCGGGACCGAGGTTGCGCGCTATTTCGCGCGGCACGGCGGGCGCGGCGTGGCGCGCGTCCTGCTCGTCGGCACGATCACGCCCTGTCTGATGAAGCGCCCCGACAATCCCGATGGCATCGATCCGGCGACGCTTGCAGCGGGCGCCGATCTGCTCGCCCGCGACTTCCCGGCGTGGATCGTCGCCAACACCCAGCCCTTCTTCACGCCCGAGACTTCGGCGGCGATGGTGACATGGGGTCAGGCGATGATGATGTCGACCTCGCTGCTGGCGGCGACGCAGCTGGCGCAGGCGAATTTCGCGACCGACTTCCGCGCCGACGTGCGAAAAATCGACGTCCCCGCGCTGATCATTCACGGCGATCGCGACGCCTCGGCGCCCCTATCCTTGACCGCCAGGGCAACCGCGGCGTTGCTGCCGCACGCGACGCTCAGCGTCTGCGAAGGCGCGCCGCACGGCCTGCCGCTGACGCATGTCGAGCGGCTGAACGCCGAGCTGCTCGGCTTCCTCAAGGCCGCATGAGATGCTTGCCATGACGCGCGCTCTGGCCTAGGGGGCCCGCCACGACGCCTTCCAGTCGATGCGCGCAGCCTCTTTCGGGTTTCCGGCTGCGCCCTTTCCTTCGAGCCCGCACATTCGAAGGAAATGCTATGGGATGGTTCATCCTCGGAGTCGCCGTGTTCACCGAAATCGTCTGGGCGCTCAGCCTGAAATGGGCCGCGACGATCGGATCGTGGCAGGCCTCGCTCGTTCCCGTTTCGCTGAGCTTTCTGAACATGGCGCTGCTCGCCTTCGCGATGCGCGAGATATCGGCCGGCACAGCCTATGCGATCTGGACCGGACTCGGCGCCATCGGGGTGATCATCGGCGGCATCATCCTGTTCGGCGAAAAGGTGAATGGGGTCCAGATCGGCTTCATGGCGTTGATCGTCGTCGGCGTCGTGGGGACGAAGCTGTTTTCGGCCAACTGACCAAAGGTAACGGCGGCCTTCGACCGGAAGTGGACCTCGCGCTCCTCCTATATCGTCATTCCCGCGAAAGCGGGAACCCAGAGCGTGCGTCGGCTGATCCCAGACTGGATTCCCGCTTTCGCGGGAATGACGAATGTTGGGAATGACAGCTTACCCCCAAAGCCGCCTCACCCCATCAAGCTCTTCGACGCCTGCTCGGTCACGTCGCGCGACA
>CBINGC010000052.1:0-24067 GCA_966250105.1 uncultured Sphingopyxis sp.
GGTCTGGCGAAGGGCGAGGGCTGGGTCTGGCCGCTCGTCGCCGAACTCGTCTTCAGCCACCGCGCCTATGGGGCGCTGCCGATCGCCGAATATGACGCCTTCATCGACATGACGGTCGAGGAACTGGGCGCCGCGGCGGGCGCGGCATGGAGCGATTCAGTCGCTACTGCGTGGGCGCGTCAGGCCGATTCGCTCAAGGCGATGATTCGCAACGCCCGCGCCGAGTGGGAAAGCGCGATGCCCGTCGGAACGCCGACAATCGCCGAATAGGACAACATTCGTCACCCCCGCGAAGGCGGGGGTCCAGCTGTCTATGCGCATCGAAGCTGGATTCCCGCCTTCGCGGGGGTGACGAGCGAGCGGCGGCTCTATTTTCCTTTCAGCCAGTCCGCGGTTTCGCGCGTGATGCGCGGGCGGCTGATGCTGCGTTCCTTCAGGCTCGCCAGCACCTTGTCATAGGGCTTGCGGACATCGGCGGACAGCGGCGCCGCGATCGCCTCGAGCTTCGCGATCGTCGCCGGATCGTTCGACGATGCGGCGAGCCCCGCGAGGAAGCGCGCGCGCGCCGAGGCGTCGATCAGCCGGTCGACCGCCGCCTGGTTTGCCTGTGCGAAATCGACCGCCATCTCGGCATGATTCGCCGCGACCGCGCCGATGATCGCGGCGCTGACCGTCTCGCCGGGTTCGTCCGTCAGCGCGAGCGCCAGCGCGCGCCGGGCAAGCGCTTCGTCCTTCGCCGAACCGAGCAGCGTATAGAAAGTGCTGCGCTCGACTGCCGACTTCGACGCCTTGGCCATGGCGCGTAGCCGGTTCCATTCGGCTTCGCCCGCATTCGCCGCGACGATGCCGAGCCAGCGCGCCTTCAGTGGGCCGTCGAGCGCGGCGGGATCGCTGTCGAGCAACGCGAAGCGCCGCCGCGCCTCGGCGAGCACCTCCGCATCGCCGAGCGTCCCGAGCGCGCCGAGCGATTCGGAGCGCAAGATGCTGTCGAGCGCGGGCTCGCCGGCGCGCGGGTCGAAGCCGAGCCGCCGCATTGCGGGGGCCAGCGCCGCGGTGCCGCGCGCCGCGATCCGCTTCTGTACCGCGGGCTGATCGTCGAACAATTTGTAGAGCGCCGCATAGCGCCCGGCGGCGTCGCCGAGCAGCTTTTGATTCGCATCGTGCGGCACCGCCGCCAGCAGGTCGAGCGCCGCGCCCATCGGCTGATATCCGGCATAGGCGAGCGCGAAATTGTCGCCGAGCAGCCCGAGCTGGTCGATCGGGGCCAGCGTCCCGAACTCGCCGCGCAGCGCGGCGAGCGCGGCGGGCGAATAGAGGGTGCGGTAATAGCCCGCCTGACCGGCGTTGATCAGCACCGCGCCGCAGCCGGGCAGGGTCAGCGTTCCCGCACCCCCCGCAACCACCTGCCGCGCGACCGCGCCTTTGCCGGCGCGCGCGAGCACGGGCACCTGCCAGCGGCGGCCCTCGGCTTCGATGGCGTCCTTGCGGTCGCGCGAAAATTCGCCTTGCGTCAGTTCGACCTTGGTGTTGCCGCCGGTGCAGGTGACCCCGCCGACGCGCAGCAGCGGGATGCCCGGCTGGCTCGTGAAATCATGCGCGATCGCCGTGAGCCCCTTCGCGCCCGCCGCCTCGACCGCGTTCCACAGATCGTCGGTGCGCGTGTTCGCATATTTATGCTTTTCCATGTAGCGGCGCAGACCCGTGCGCCACACATCCTCTCCCGCA
The DNA here is from genome assembly GCA_966250105.1 of uncultured Sphingopyxis sp. Lineage (GTDB taxonomy): Bacteria > Pseudomonadota > Alphaproteobacteria > Sphingomonadales > Sphingomonadaceae > Sphingopyxis. The sequence goes on from CBINGC010000052.1 coordinate 1,726, forward strand.
TAGGATTCGAGCATCGTGATCACCGCCTCGCCCTTCTGATAGGTGATCGCGTCGAACGCCTGGTTGGTGTCCTCGACGGTGCGGATCGTCTGGACGATCGGGTGGGTCGTCGCAAAGGCGTCGAGCCCCATCGCGCGCTCGCGGCCGTCGACGCGGTCGAGCAAAGGCTGCCAGTCGGGATGGAAATGGTCGCTTGCCTTGGTTTCCATCCAGCTCGCGAAGCCTTCGTTGAGCCAGAGGTCGTCCCACCACGCCATGGTGACGAGGTCGCCGAACCATTGGTGCGCGACCTCGTGCGCCTGCGTCGAGTAAATCTGCTGGCGCGTCGCGTCGCTCGTGATCTTGGGATCGTCGAGCAGGATGCGCTCGAAGGTGAAGATTGCGCCCCAATTTTCCATCGCGCCGAAAAATTGCGACTGGCCGGGCCCCGCGACATTGTCGAGCTTGGGCAGCGGATAGGGCTGACCGAAATAGTCGCTGTAATAGCCGAGCAGCGGACCGAGGCTGTCGAGCGCGAAGCGCGCCTGCTCGCCCGACCCCTTGGGCGACACGATGCCGACTTCGGCGCCGCTGTCGCTCTTCGCGGCGAGTCGCTCGAAATTTCCGGTCGCGAAGAAGAGGAGATAGGACGACATTTTGGGCGATATCTGGAAAGTCACCGTCTTCTTGCCGCCGGGAGCGGGCGTCTCGCTCGCCACGGGCATGTTGCTTACCGCAAGATCGCCCGCGGGGACGGTGGCGGAGAGGCTGAAGGTCGCCTTGTAACTCGGCTCGTCGAAGCTCGGCACGAAACGGCGGGCGTCGGGCGCCTCGAACTGGGTGAACAGCCCGCGCACTTCCTTGCCGCTGACCTTGTCGGGATAATCGAGCGCGAAGAGCCCGTTCGCCTGCGTATTGATCGTGCCGGTGTAGCGGGTGTCGAGCCGATATTTGCCCGGCGCGAGCGGCGCGGGGGCGGTGAAACTCACCGTCTGCGTGGCGGCATCGGTCGCCGCGGTCAGTGGAATAGTCTTTCCGTCGGCACCGATGAGGCTGGCGCCCGCGAAGCTGAGGTCGAGCGCATTCAGCGTCAGCACCGCCGAGGGCTCGTATAATATGATGTCGATGCCCGCCTCGCCGGTAAAGCGCAGCGCCTGCGCGTCGGGGACGACGCTGATATCGTAATGCACCGGCCGCGCGATCCGCGGCAGCTGGCTCGGGATGCTCGCATCGAGCGGCGCGCCGGTAAGCGCGGGCGCTGCTGCGGTCGGCGCGATTCCCGGTTGCGCCGCACACGCCGCGAGGCCGAGCGACGAAGCGGCAGCGAAAAGGAAACGTCGTGCAGTTGTTTTCATGATGAAATCCCCGGTTATTTCATGCTCCGCTACGCCGCTGCGGTCTTCGCGCGGGCGCCGCTTCGACGGGCGGTCATAGCCTATCGACAGACGACGCGATTCGCGGCAGCTTGGTTGCATGACAAAACCTATATTGCCCGGAGAGGTAGCCGCCGCCGTCGTCGACCCCGTCGCCTATGGCAATTGGGACCCGCTGCACGAACAGCTCGCGTGGGCGCGGGCGAATGCGCCGCTCGCGGTGGCCGAAAATCCCGAGCTCGATCCCTTCTGGCTCGTGACGCGGCACGCCGACATCATGGCGATCAGCCGCGACCCGCAGCGCTTCGCCAACGGTATCCGCCCCACCGTGCTCACCAATCGCGACGGCGAGGCGATCGCGCGCGCCGCGACGCCGGGGGGCGACGGGCATCTCATTCGCTCGCTGGTGCAGATGGATGCCCCGGATCATATGAAATACCGGCTGCTCACGCAGAGCTGGTTCATGCCCAAGAATCTGAAGATCGTCGAAGACCGCATCCGCCACCATGCCCGCCATGCGGTCGAACAGATGCTGTCGACGGACGGGACATGCGATTTCGCGCGCGACGTCGCGGCGCATTATCCGCTGCGCGTGATCATGGACATATTGGGCGTGCCGCCCGAGGACGAGCCGCGCATGCTGATGCTGACGCAGCAATTGTTCGGGTCGACCGACCCTGAGCTCAACCGCAGCCGCGAAGCGATTGCCAGCGCCGAACAGGCGATTGCGATGCTCAATTTCGTCATCGCCGATTTCGAACAATATTTCGGCGCGCTCACCGCCGACCGCCGCGCCAGCCCGCGCGAGGATATCGCGACGGTGATCGCCAACGCCATGGTCGGTGGCGCGCCGATTCCCGACCGCGAGTTGGCCGGCTATTATATGATCATCGCGACCGCGGGCCACGACACGACGAGCGCCTCGACCGCGGGCGCGATCATGGAACTGGCGAAGAACCCCAGGCTGTTCGAACGCTTCCGCGACGCGGAGAGCGACAAGACCGGGCTGATCGAAGAGGCGATTCGCTGGACGACCCCCGTCCAGCATTTCATGCGCAGCGCGCGCGAAGACGTCGAAATCGGCGGCCAGACGATCCGTGCGGGCGACTGGCTGATGCTGAATTATGTGTCGGCCAACCGCGACGAGGCGGTGTTCGGCGATCCTTTCACCTTTGATCCCGACCGCGAGAAAAACCAGCAGATCGCCTTCGGCTTCGGCGCGCACGTCTGCCTTGGCCAGCATCTCGCGCGTTTGGAGATGCGGATATTGATGGAGGAATTGCTGCCGCGGCTCAAAAGCATCGAACTCGCAGGCGAGCCCACGCGCGTCGAATCGGTATTTGTCGGCGGGCTGAAGCGCCTGCCCATCCGCTTCGCGCGCGCTTAGCGCCGCCCTCGCTCTTAAAATGGAACAATCGCTCCGCGGCTGCGTTTCACGGCAGCTAGAGGAGTATGTGATGAAAAGATTGAAAAAAGGCGCGATCGCTATCGCGGCGGCTTCGATGGTGCTTTCGCCGGTGGCGGCTTCGGCCGCATCTGCGATCGATGGTGCCCGCGCGACCTCGGCTGTCCGGGGCGAAAATGATCTCGAAGGCGGAAGCTGGGTCGCGATCGTATTGGGGCTCGCCATCATTGCCGGTGGCATCTGGCTGGTGGTCGACGACGACAACGACGATCCGGTCAGCCCGTAAAACTCGTCCCTCCAAGGCGCCCGTCCGCGCACAGCGGGACGGGGGCTAGCTCTTCTCGCCCGGGAAAAAGCGGGCCACGACTTCGCTCGCGAGGCGCGCGGGGCGCAGGGTTTCGGCGTCTATGCAGCACCAGCTGGATTTGACTTCGGCGAGCACGTCCTCGCCGCGCTTGATGATCGTCTCGTAAAAGGCGCGCGCACCCTGAACCTTTTCGAGGATCACCGTCGCAATGACCTGATCGTCGAGGAAGGCGGGGCGGCGGTAAGTGATCTCGTGCTTCAGCGCGACCCACAGATGCGCCGCGACCGCCTCGGGCGGCGCGATATGGCGCCAGTGCGCGAGCACCGCTTCCTGCACCCAGCTCAGATAATGGGCGTTGTTCACATGTCCCATGAAGTCGATCACGTCGGGACCGACCCTGATATCATGGTCGTGGGGAAGGGCGGTTGCGCTCATATCGTTGACACTAGTGTCAATATATTGTGACGGAAAGATGAATCTTCATCCCCGCCCGCGATAGGGCGCGACGCCCTGATCGGGAAGCCACAGCCCTTCGGGCGGCGGCCCTGATTGCCAGAAGACGTCGATCGGAATCCCGCCGCGCGGATACCAGTAACCGCCGATGCGCAGCCAGCGGGGGCGCATCTCGTCGAACAGGCGGCGGCCGATGCCGACGGTGCAATCCTCGTGAAAGCCCGCATGATTGCGAAAGGAGCCGAGAAAAAGCTTGAGGCTCTTCGATTCGACGATCGTTTCGCCCGGGGCGTAGTCGATGACGAGATGCGCGAAATCGGGCTGACCGGTCACCGGGCAGAGCGAGGTGAATTCGGGCGCGGCGAAGCGGACGAGATAAAGCTCGCCCGCGCGCGGATTGGGCACATAATCGAGCACGGCCGCTTCGGGAGCGGCAGGAAGTTCGCTCGATTGGCCAAGATGTTTCGGCGCGAGCGGGGTAGGGCTGGAATCGGTCATGGAAAGGCTCTAGTGCGCAGCGCGGCCGATGTCATCCGGGCCGGTGTCCCGGAATAGCCGGCCGCGAGGTTCAGCGCCAATTCAGCGGCGCGGGCGACATATGGGTAGTGTGGGATCGCGGACAAGATGACGGTGCGTAACTTCGGGCGACAACAGGCGGCGGTGTTGGTGCTGGCGGCGGCGACGCTGGCTGCAGGCGTCCCCGTGGCCGCGCAAGACACGGCGACGCCGTCCCGACCGATCGATTTTCGCCTGCCTCCGCCCACCGACGACGGCCGCGCGCCCGACGTGCAGGGGCCGTCGGACAATGGATTGCCGCCAGTGGCGCCGGGCGAGCGGCGGGGGCAACCGACGCCAAGCCCGACCCCCGCGCCCACGCCGGTTCAGCCCGTCGCACCGCCGCGGGTAACACCGACGCAGCCAGCCACATCAACCCCCGCGCCGGCTCCCGCGCGGCGCGATACCCCCGCAACCGCGACGCCGCGCCCGGCCCCGCCGGAAGCGGTGGAGCCTGCGACCACCGACAATCCGCCCTTGCCGCCGCTCGATACGGTCGCGCCGCCGCCTGCCGCAATCGTTGACGCTGCGCCGGTCGCTGTTGACGAAACACCAGTCGCGCCTGCGCCCGCCGACACCCCGTCGGGCACGCCGATTTGGGCCTGGGTGCTCGCCGCGCTGGCGGCCGCGGGTGCGGCTTTCTGGTATTGGCGTCGCCGCACCGCGCTGGCCGGTCCGGCAATCGAAGATGTCGACGAGGCCCCGCCGCGGGCAGCGCGCGCGGCTGTTCCGCCGCCCAAGCCCGCCACTCCGCCGGTTCCGCGCCCGGCGCCCACTCCGCGACCGGCACCCGCATCGCGTGACGAGCCGGCTTCTGCGCACCCGCTCGTCACCCGCGCCGTGGGCGAGAAGCGGGCGGTGGTCGGCATGGCGCTCGACATCCGCAGCATCCGTTTCGCGCCCGATCATGTGGCGGTCGGATTCGCGCTCAACCTGCTCAATCAGGGGACGGTGCCGGCGACCGGCCTGATGGTCCGCATCGCGCTCAATCAGGGCTCGGCGATGACCGAGCCGGTGCTTGGCCGTTTCTTCGACGGGGCGGGGGGCAGCGTGCTGCGCGACGACATCGCGCTGGCGGTCGGCGCGGGCGAGGAATTGTCGACCGAAGTGATGCTGCCGCGCGCCGCGATCGAGCCGCTGATGATCGGCGGCAAGCCGATGATCGTCCCCGTCATCGCGTTCGACGTCACCTATCATTGGGACGGCGAGGGCGAGGCGTTCGGCCAGAATGCGGGCAGCTTCGTCATCGGCCGCGAACAGGGCGCGAGCGGCAGCGAAAAGCTCGCACCGCTGCCGCTCGACCGCGCGTCCTATACGGTCGACCGCCCCGGAGCGCGCGCGACCGCGATCAAGCGCAGCCAATAATCCGCCTGCCGGTTTGTCTGCCGGTTTTGTGTTGCGGTGCAGCATGGAGTGCGGCAGGACGGACCCCGCTTGAAAAAGCAGGGGTGGGGGCATAGGCTGACTATCCCCGGAAAGAAGCCACAGCAGGATGGCCGGGCGAGGGACAGGCGATAAGGTTCCCGACCGGTCGTAACAGGAGCATGACATGGACGCCTTGGTCTCAACCGACTGGCTGGAACGCGAACTGGGGGCATCGGACCTGCGGGTCGTCGATGCGACGAAATTTCTGGGTGCCGACCGCGATGCGCGCGCCGAATATGAAGCGGGCCACATTCCGGGCGCGGTGTTCATGGATCTGGCCGAGCTGACCGACGCCTCCAATGCGGTCGAAAACATGGCGCCCTCGGCCGAAAAGTTCGCGAGCCGCATGCAGTCGCTCGGGCTCGGCGACGGCAGCCGCATCGTGCTTTACGACGACAGCCCGCTGAAGAGCGCGGCGCGCGCCTGGTGGCTCCTGAAGCTGTTCGGCGCGCACGACGTCGCGCTGCTCGACGGCGGGCTCGCCAAGTGGAAGGCGGAGGGTCGCGCGCTCGAAATGGGCAAGCAGACGCTGCGCCACCGCCATTTCACCGTGTGGCGCGACGCGAAGGCGGTGCGCACCAAGGACCAGATGCTCGCCAACGTCGACAGCGGTGCCGAGCAGGTCGTCGATGCGCGCCCCGCGGCGCGCTTTACCGGCGAAGAGCGCGATCCGCGCCCCGGCCTCGCGCCCGGTCATATCCCGAACTCGCGCAGCCTGCCGCACGGCGAGCTGTTCAACGCCGATGGCACCTGGAAACGCGGCGACGATCTGAAGGCGGCGTTCGACGCCGCCGGGGTTGATCTCGACCAGCCGCTCGTCACCACCTGCGGCAGCGGCATGACCGCAACCGTCGTTGCCTTTGGCGCGCATCTGCTCGGCAAGGAGGATGTCGCGGTCTATGACGGCAGCTGGCTCGAATGGGGTGCCGACGCCGCGACGCCGAAGGCGACGGGCGCGGCCTGACGTCTGCCGTTTCCGTCATTGTGCCCCTGCGAAGGCAGGGGCCCATCTCCTGCCCTCGGCAGGTTCAGCGGACGGGGCGGGAACGCGATAGCTTGGGAGATGGGCCCCTGCCTTCGCAGGGGCACGGGCTGGTCGGACCGGGCCGATTTCCTGCCTTGACTGGCTTTTGGCGAGCGGCACGCTAACAAGGCGGGCATGAGCAACAGCGACGACAGCAGCCTCCGCCCCGCGACCAAACTCGTGCAAGGCGGTCGCCGGCCCGAATGGACCGGCGATCCGCGGCTTGGCGGCGGCGTCGTCAATCCGCCGGTCTGGCGCGCCTCGACGATTCTTTACGACAATATCGCCGACCTCAAGGCGCGCGGCCATGCAACGCATGACAAGCTTTATTACGGCCGGCGCGGAACGCCGACGGTGTGGGCGCTCGCCGACGCGCTGACGCAGATGGAGGAGGGGGCCGAAGGGACGCTGCTCTATCCCTCGGGGGTCGCCGCCAATTCGGCCGGGCTGCTCGCGCTGCTCTCGCCGGGCGATCATCTGCTGATGGTCGACAGCGCCTATGAACCGACGCGGGCCTTTTGCAACGCTATGCTCGCGCGGCTCGGGGTCGAAACGACCTATTATGATCCGCTCGTCGGGGAAGGAATCGCCGACCTCATCCGGCCAGAGACCCGGCTGATCTTTCTCGAATCGCCGGGCAGCCTGACCTTCGAGGTGCAGGATATTCCGGCGATCACGCGAATCGCACGTGCGCGCGGCGTGCTGACGATGCTCGACAACACCTGGGCGACGCCCTTGCTCTTTCCCGCGCTGGCGCACGGCGTCGACGTGACGATGATGAGCCTCACCAAATATGTCGGCGGGCATAGCGACGTGATGATGGGCTCGCTCACCGCGACGAAGGCTGTGTGGCCGAAGCTGCGCAGCGCCGCCTACCAGCTCGGCCAATCGGTTTCCCCCGACGATTGCGCGCTGATGCTGCGCGGGCTGCGCACGCTCGAGGTACGGATACAGCGGCAGGGCGAAAATGCTCTTGCCGTCGCGAACTGGCTGGCGAACCGCGCCGAGGTCGGCCGCGTGCTGCACCCCGCGCTGCCGGACGATCCCGGCCATGCGATCTGGTCGCGCGACTTTTCGGGCACCAGCGGACTGTTCGGCTTCACGCTCAAGGGCGCCGACGAGGCCGCGCGGACGCGCTTCATCGATTCGCTCGCTCATTTCGGCATCGGCTTCAGCTGGGGCGGCTATGAAAGCCTCGTTGTGCCGAGCGATCCGCAGATGATCCGCACCGCCACCCGCTGGGCCGACCCCGACCCGCTGGTCCGCCTGTCGATCGGGCTCGAGGATCCGGCCGACCTGATCGCCGACCTTGAACGCGGCCTTGCCGCGATGGCGGGATGAGCGCGGTGGAGGGAGTGTCCGAAGCCGCCGCCCGGACGATCGAGACGCTGAAGGCGATCGGCATCGACGTCGGCTCCTACCGGCTGTCGCTCTACAGCCTGTTCTCGACCGTCATCGTCGCGATCCTGCTCTATGTCGCGGTGCGCGTCGTGCTGCGCGCGACGAAATGGCTGCTTCGCCGCAATACCCAGATCGACGCGACGCAGCGGCTCCTCGCCGAAAAACTGATCGCGATCGCGCTTTTCGTGTTCGCGATGCTGTTCGGCATCGACCTGCTCGGCATCGACCTTACCGCGCTGGCGGTCTTTTCGGGCGCCGCGGGTCTCGCGATCGGCTTCGGACTCCAGAAGACCGTCGGCAATCTGATCGCCGGAATCATCCTGTTGATGGACCGCTCGATCAAGCCGGGCGACATCGTCGTCGTCGGCGACGGCAGCGCGATGGGCGGCACCAGCCTGCCGGGCGGGATGCCCAATGTCGGGCGCGTCGCCAAGATCGGCGTGCGCGCGGTGAATGTCATCACCCGCGACGGCAAGAAGCATCTGATCCCGAACGAGCTTCTGATGACGCAGGCGGTCGAGAATTGGAGCTTTGCCAGCCCCGAGGTGCGCGTGCGGATGCGCGTTCCGGTCGGCTACGACTGCGACCTCCGCCTCGCGCAGCGGCTGATGGTCGAGACCGCGAAAGAAAATCCGCGCATCCTCGCCGAACCCGAACCGGTCGTGTGGATCACCGCCTTTGGCGAGCGCGCGGTCGAGCATGAGCTGCGCTACTGGATTTCGGACCCCGAGGCGGGGCTCGGCAATATTCAGGGCGAGGTGTTTCTGGGGGTCTGGGACCGCTTCAAGGAAGCGGGCATCCGCATTCCCTACCCGCGGACCGACGTCCGCATGGTCGGGGCGCCGGATCAGGACCCGGCGCCCACCGACAAAAATTAGAAACCGGTCTTCTTCGCGCGTTCGATGCACTCGACGATGATGCGCTTCGCCTCGTCGACATCGCCCCAGCCGTTGAGCTTCGCCCATTTGCCGGGTTCGAGGTCCTTATAGTGGGTAAAGAAATGCTCGATCTGCTGCAGCACGATCTCGGGCATGTCCTTATAGGTCGCGACCTTGTCGTAATAGGGAAAGGTCTTGTTGACGGGAACGCACAACAGCTTTTCGTCGCCGCCGGCGTCGTCGACCATGTTGAGCACACCGATCGGGCGGCACTTGACCACCGCCCCTGCGACGATCGGCGAGCGCGCGACGACGAGCGCGTCGAGGGGATCGCCATCCTCGCCCAGCGTGTGCGGGACGAAGCCGTAATTGGCGGGATAGCGCATCGGCGTGTGGAGGAAGCGGTCGACGAACAGCGCGCCCGACGCCTTGTCGAACTCATATTTCACCGGCTCGCCGCCGATCGGCACCTCGATCAGGACGTTGAGGCTGTCGGGCGGGCTGTCGCCGGCGGGAATCAGGTCGATGCGCATGGGAGATGTCAGTCCTTTATTTTTGATTCGCGCGCCCCTTAGCCGCTCGCGTTGCGCGAAGTCGAGACACAGCGAAGCCGCACGGCGACGACCGGTGTCTCGACTGCGCTCGATTCGATCGGACTATGCGGGCCTAAAGCGCCCGCCGCGGCGCCAATAGCCGGTCGAACCAGTCGGGGCCGCTCGCGCTTTTTTCGAGGTGCGGCCAGCGCAGGCCGCCGTGATAGTCGATCGCGATATTGCGATAGCGCCCGCCGCGCTCGACGAGCAGCCGCACCGGCGTCTTGGCGTCGGTCGCGGCCTGTACCGCGGCCTCGATCCGCTCGCGGCTGTATGCGAGGCCGTCCACCGCGACGATCTTCGTGCCATTGACGATGTCGGCCTTGAAGGCCGGCCCGTTCCACAGGATACCGCTCGCGACGCCGTCCTTGTCCACCGTCATACCCAGCGAATGCGTCAGGTCGGCATTCTTGGCCTGCGCCATGCGGTCGCGGTCGAAGACGTTCGGCGTGGCGCGCCAGACGAGCCGGTAGCCCGCGCGCTCGATGCCGCCGACCGGCGCGGGGCGCCCGCTCGTCTGCATCCGCTCGTGCAGGAAGGTCGCCCAGTCGTAAGGATGAACCGCATTCAGCGCGGCGGCGACATCGTCGAAATCATAACTGTCCTGTCCCCAATCGCCCTCGCGCCCGCCGAAAAAGGTGCGCGCGAAATCGTCGAGGCTCTTGGCATTGTTCGTCGCGCCGCGAATCAGCATGTCGGCTTCGAGCCACATCAGCGACCCTTCGTTGTAATAATCCTCGCTTCGCGACCAGCTCGAAAAGGGCCTGGGCTTGCGCGCCGCGATCACCGGGTCGAGCGTCGTATCCTCGACCGCGCGCCACTCGCGCGCCGGCTGGACGCTGTAATAACCGGCGTTGGTCGCCCATTCGGCGAGCACCATCTCCTTCGACTGCATCCCCGACCGCGCGGCGAGCACGAGATCCCAGAAGCTCGTCTGCCCTTCGTAAACCCAGAGCAGATTGCCCTGCATCGGGGTGCGATAATCGGGGGTCCACAGCTTGTCGGGCCGGCGATATTTGCCGTTCCAGCTGTGCGTCAGCTCGTGCGGGAGCAGCCCGCGCTCGCTGCCATTCTCTTCCCATTTGGTGAAATAGTCGGGGTTGCGGCTGTTCTCGCTCGAGCGATGATGTTCGAGCCCGATCCCGCCGAGCTCGTCGCTGAGCGCGAGGAGAAATTCATAGCGGTCGAAATGGCGGATGCCGAACAACGCGACGGCTTCGGACACCAGCGCCGCGTGGCGCGCGATATGGTCGGGGCTCGCCTCCAGATATTTGGCTTCGTCGGCGACAACATTCAGCGTCACCTGGTTGCCGAGATCCCATTTGCGGAAATATTTGCCGGCGAACATCGGGCTGTCGACGAGCACCTCATAATTGGTCGGCGCGAAGCTGTAGCGATTGCCCGACACCTTGAGTCCGTCGAGCGCCGCCGCGCCCGTCCAGCCCTCGGGCAATGTCACTTCGAGCTGCACCGGGATGTTCCGCGTGAAATAGCCGGCGGGATAGAGGCTGACCTGTTCCCATTGCAGGTTCATCATCGCCGGGGTGACGACGACGCGGCCTTCGCTCGTGCGCGTCGGCGACAGGAAGTCGAAGGCGACGTCGATGCTTTTCGTGCCCGCAGGCACGTCGATGTCGAACGCGTAGACGTCGGTCGGCTGTCGGGTCCAGACGAGCGGCTTGCCACCCACCGAAACCTTGAATCCTGCCATTTCGGCGATCGCGCCGCGCGGCGCGTGCTTGCCGGGCAGCCATTCGGGATAGAGCAGGGTCAGCTTGCCGGCCTTCGCCACCGGGATCGTCTGGCGGACATGAAAGATGCCGCGCGCGACATCGGTCGCATCGACCTTGAGCTGCATCGTGCCCGGATAGGGCTTGTCGGCGGGCAGCGGGATGGTCAGCGGCTGGACGACCGGCTGGGGGCGGCTATTGCCTTCCTGCGCGTGGAGGGGGAAAACGGCGATGGGCGCGGCGATGACCGCCGCTGCGACGAACAGTGCTTTTTTCATGGGGAACGTCTCTGCCGTCAAATGAGGCGAAGGTCCAGCGGCGGCTCTCCAACTGCACTTTGCCTTTCAACGAAAAACCATTAGACGCCGCCGCCATGAGCAAGGACAAATCCGCCAAAATCCCGACGCCGCAGGCCGTGCGCGGCACGCAGGACATGCTCGGCGATTTCGCCGACCGTTTCCAGCATGTCGTCGATACCTTCGACCGCGTGCGTCGCCTCTATGGCTATAAGCGGATCGAGGTGCCGGTGATCGAGCCGACCGCGGTGTTCGCGCGCTCGCTGGGCGAGACGACCGACGTCGTGTCGAAGGAAATGTATTCGTTCGACGACCGCGGCGGCGAGTCGATCACGCTGCGCCCCGAATTCACCGCGGGCATCGCGCGCGCCTATGTCACCAATGGCTGGCAGCAGTTCGCGCCGCTGAAGGTCGCGACGCATGGGCCTTTGTTCCGTTACGAGCGCCCGCAAAAGGGCCGCTATCGCCAGTTTCACCAACTCGACGCCGAAGTGATCGGCAGCGACAGCCCGCTGGCCGATGCCGAGCTGCTGCTATTCGCGGACCAGCTGCTCAAGGAGTTGGGGATCGCCGAAGGCGTGACGCTGACGCTCAACACGCTCGGCGACGCCGCGAGCCGCGACGCATGGCGTGCGGCGCTCGTCGAGCATTTCGAGGCGCATCGGGGCGACCTCAGCGAAGACAGCCTCGCGCGGCTCGATAAGAACCCGCTGCGCATCCTCGACAGCAAGGATCCGAAGGACCGCCCGATCGCCGACAGCGCGCCCGACATCGATGCGTTCCTTACGAACGAAGCGCAGGATTTCTTCGGCGCCGTCACCGCCGGCCTCGACGCCGCGGGCGTCGCATGGGAACGCAACGCGCGGCTCGTGCGCGGGCTCGACTATTACCGCCACACGGCGTTCGAATTCGTCACCGACCGGCTCGGCGCGCAGGGCACCGTGCTCGGCGGCGGGCGTTATGACGGGCTGATCGAAAATCTCGGCGGTCCGCCGACCCCCGCAGTCGGTTGGGCGGCGGGAATCGAGCGGCTGGCGATGTTGCTGGCTGACGATGTGATCGACGCCCGGCTCGACGCGGTCATCGCGGTCGAAGATGATAATCTGCTCCCCTTCGCGATGAAAACGCTCGCGGCTATGCGTGGCAGGGGGCTTGCAACCGAAATCGTTGCGGCCGGTTCGCCACGCAAGCGCTTTGACAAGGCTGGAAAGATTCCGGCACGCGCCCTGATTGCGATCGGCTCGCGCGACGGTGAATCGTACACGAACATTCGTGGCGAAAGCGAGCTGACGATAACGATCGACGCGATCATTCGCGCGCTCTGATGACCAACGTTTCCGAAAGACAGATCGACGCCATCATCGAGCGCCACGCCGCACTGCAGGCGCGCATGGCGACAGGCGATATGGCGCCCGCCGATTTCGTCGCGGCGTCGAAGGAGTTTGCTGAGCTCGAACCCGTCGCCAAGGCGGCGGCCGAAGTGACACGGCTCCGCGGCGAACTCGTCTCGTTGAACGAGATGCTAGCCGATCCCGAGATGAAGGCGATGGCGGCCGAGGAAATCGCCGCGATCGAGGACGCGCTGCCCGCCGCCGAACATGACCTCGCGATCAAGCTGCTGCCCAAGGACGTCGCCGACGAACGCGCGGCGATGCTCGAAATCCGCGCCGGGACCGGCGGCGACGAGGCGGCGCTGTTCGCGGGCGACCTGCTGCGCATGTACAGCCGCTATGCCGACGGACAGGGCTGGAAGGTCGAAGTCATTTCGGCGAACGAGACCGAGGTCGGCGGTTACAAGGAAGTCGTCGCATCGGTGAGCGGGCAGGGCGTCTTCGCCAAACTGAAATTCGAAAGCGGCGTCCACCGCGTCCAGCGTGTCCCCGCGACCGAAAGCCAAGGGCGCATCCATACCAGCGCCGCGACCGTCGCGGTGTTGCCCGAGGCCGAAGAAGTCGACGTTGCGATCAACGACAACGACCTCAAGATCGACATCTATCGCGCGAGCGGAGCCGGCGGCCAGCACGTCAACACGACCGATTCGGCGATCCGCATCACGCATATCCCGACCGGCCTTGTCGTGATCCAGCAGGACCAGCGCAGCCAGCACAAGAATCGCGCCAAGGCGATGCAGGTGCTGCGCGCGCGGCTCTACGACCTCGAGCGCGAGAAGATCCATAGCGCCGAGGCGTCGGCGCGCAAGTCGATGGTCGGGTCGGGCGACCGCTCCGAACGCATCCGCACCTATAATTTCCCGCAAGGACGCGTGACCGACCACCGCATCAACCTGACGCTCCACCGCCTGCCCGAGATCATCGAGGGCGCGATGGACGAACTGATCGACGCGCTGATCGCCGAGGATCAGGCGCAGCGGCTGGCGGGACTGGGTGAGTAACCGGCAAGCCTTGCCGTCCCAAACCCGTTCGCATCGAGCGAAGTCGAGATGCCTATCGGCTTGGCGTGATCTCGATGGGTGTCTCGACTTCGCTCGACACGAACGGGATTAGAGGTGGGCGAGGTGGACAGGGCGCTGCGCGAGGCGTCGGCGCGGCTGACGGCGGTTTCGGACACGCCGCGGCTCGACGCCGAACTTTTGATGGCGCATGCGCTGGGCGTCGAGCGGCAGGCGTTGCTGCTCGATCCGTCGCGCTATGCCGTGCCCGGCGATTTCGATGCGATGCTCGCTCGCCGCATGAGCCATGAGCCGATCGCCTACATTCTCGGCTATCGCGATTTCTGGACGATCCGGTTGAAGGTCGGTCCCGGCGTGCTGATCCCGCGCCCCGACAGCGAGACGCTGATCGAGGCGTGCCTCGATTTCGCTCGACGCGAACGGAAGGCAGGATGGCCCAAACATATTCTCGACCTCGGCACCGGACCCGGAACGCTGCTTTATGCTGCGATGAGCGAATGGCCGGACGCGCAGGGCCTCGGCATCGACGCCAGCGAAACGGCGCTGGGCTATGCGCGGGCGAATGCGGTGGCGCTCGGGCTCGCCGACCGTGCCGAACTGAAACAGGGGAATTGGGCAGAAGGCGTAACGGACCGCTTCGACCTCATCCTCTGCAATCCGCCCTATATCGCGGATAAGGAACAACTGATGCCCGATGTCGCCGATCACGAGCCCGCGGGCGCGCTGTTCGCCGGCCCCGACGGTCTCGACGATTATCGCCGGATCATCCCCGATTTGCCGCGAATATTGGCCCCCGGCGGCCTTGCGGTCCTTGAAATCGGCCACACCCAACATATCTCCGTAGGCGAGCTCGCCAAAGCAGCGGGATTCAAGGTCGCTTGCAGACAGGATCTCGGCGGCCGCGACAGGGCGCTTTTGCTGACCCGCGCCTGACACCCGCACAAGAATTCGCTTGGTTTCCGCCGCAAAGCGCGGTAGGGGCGGCTTACAGACCCGGCACGGGTACCTTGATCGGTCCGGCTGGTCTGTTTCCCACTTACGATGCTGGTGCGGGGCCTTGGGGCCCGGCGCAAGCGGTAAAGGGCAAGAACCGCGCATGGCGCGGGCGCGACGCGCGATTGGCGCGATCGGCCAAAAGGGGTTGGCGTAGCTTATTAGCTTTTCGACAGGATGTCTCAGTTGAACATGAACAACCGGCAGAGCGGTCGCCGTCGCGGCCGCAACAACAACAGCAACAATAACAACCGGTCGCAGTCGGGCGGTCGCGGCGGCGTCGACCAGGCCAACCGCATCGACAGCCGCGCGCGCGGCAACGGTGCCCAGATGATCGAAAAATATCGCAACCTCGCGCGCGACGCGCAGCTTGCGGGCGACCGGGTCCAGACCGAATATTATCTGCAGTTCGCCGACCATTATTTTCGCGTCGTGAGCGACTTTCGCGCCCGGCAGGAGGAAAAGGCCGCGGCGAACGGACAGGAACGCAGCGCCGATCGCGGCCGCGAGATTCGCGGGGTCGAGGATTTCGACGGCCATGACGATACCGACGGCGATATCGACACCGACGACGGCGACAATGGCGACGAGCGGAACGACCGCAATGAGCGTAGCGACCGGGGCCAGCGCGACAATCGCGGCAACCGCGAACCGCGCGGTGATCGCGACGACGACGGTCGCGGCAACCGCCAGCCATCGCGCGGGCGCGGCGCGCGCAATCGCGATGAGGACGAAAGCCGCGACGAGCGGAGCGATCGCGGCGAAGCGCCGGCGCGTGACGAAACCGCCGAGCAGGAACCCGCCCCGCGCCCGGCGCGCCGCCCCGCACGTCGCGCGCGTCAGGACGATGGCGCCGGCAAGGCCGCCGGCAAGGATAATGCCGAGGACAATGCCGGAATCGACACCGCGGTGCTGCCACCCGCGATCGGCCGTCCCGAACGCAGCGCCGAGGGCGATGCAGCCGAGGAGGCTCCCGCCGCCAAGCCGCGCCGCACCCGCCGCACGCTCGCGGCGCGGGGCAGCGACGTCGAGGCGGCCGAATAGGCCCGCGATTTCGCGCTAGAATTTGAATCCGACATACCATAGCCTCCCCGCGGAATATTCGCGGGGAGGCTTTTTTATGCGCGTGTCGGCAATGCTTTGCGTTCCGTTGATCCTGGCGGCGCTGCCCGCGGCGGCGCAGGATCCCACAAGGGGCAATGCGCAGGGCGATCTTGCCGTCACCATCTATAACGGCGGGCAATCGCTGGTGCAGGACATCCGCCAGATCGCGTTCCCCGCCGGCCGGACGCGGCAGGAGTTTCCCGACGTATCGGCACAGATCCGGCCGCAGACGGTCTCCTTCGCCGCGGCGAACACCGCGATCGTCGAACAGAATTTCGATTATGATCTCCTGTCGCCCAACGCGCTGATGCAAAAGGCGGTGGGGGAAACGGTGACCTTGCTGCGCACCAACCCCGCCACCGGCGCCGAAACGCGCGAGCGCGCCAAGATACTCGCGGTCAACGGCGGCGTCGTGCTGCAGATCGGTCCGCGGATCGAGATATTGCGCGACGACGGGATGCCGGTGCGCGTGATTTTCGACAAGATTCCGCCGAACCTGCGCGCCAAGCCGACGCTGTCGATCACCGTCGACAGCGACCGGGCGGGGACGCGGCCCGCCACGCTTTCTTACCTCACGAACGGGCTCGGCTGGGCGGCCGACTATGTCTCGCTCTATGATGAAAAGGCGGGGACGATCGACGTTCAGGGCTGGGTGACGCTCTCCAACAACACCGGCACGACGTTCGACGATGCGAAGACGCTGCTCGTCGCGGGAACGCCTTCGGGCGGCGGCGCGGTCTCCCCCGCTTACCGCCCGCGCCCGCAGCCGCCGGGCAACCTCCGCCGCGCGGGCACCGAAACCGCGCCGCGCGAGCAGCTCGGCGATTATTATCTCTATCCGCTCGCCGAACGGACGACGATCGCCAATGCGCAGACCAAGCAGGTGAGCTTCCTCGACGTCAGCGGCGTCCCGGCGCAGAAAATCTATGAATATACCGTCGGCGGGTTCGACACGATGACCCAGCCCGCCAGCGCAGCGAGCGTGATCAAGTTCAACACAAGCACGAAGGGCGGCGGCCTCGGCGACGCGCTGCCGGCGGGGACGGTGCGCTTCTATCAGCGCGATCTGCGCGGCGATCCGCAGTTCATCGGCGAAAACAGCATCGGCCACACCCCGATGGGCAGCGAGCTCGGCCTCGCGACCGGACAGGCGTTCGACGTCAAGGTGCAGGCGACGGTCGTGAAGCGCGAGCGCATTTCGGACCATCGCTGGCGGACGCAGATGTCCTATCTGCTCACCAATGCGCGGTCGAATCCGGTGACGCTCGACCTCGTCCAGCGTGGGCTCGACTGGTATTGGGACGACACGCGCATCGTCGACGAAAGCCGGAAGAGCGAGCGGCTCGACAGCGACGGCACGCGCTGGCGGATCGAAGTGCCCGCCAATGGCGAAGCGACGATCACCGCCACCTTCGAAACGCGCACCTGATTCGCGGGGCATGATGCGCCGCTGGCCGCTCCTGCTGTCGATGCTCGCCATATCCCCGGCGGCGGCGCAACCGGTCGCGACCTCGCTCGCGCCCGACAAGGTCTCGGTCAGCGTCTTTCGCGATCCGGACCGCGACGAGGGCGGCGAGATTTCGCCGAATTGGCTCGAAGGTTTCGCGCTGATTTCCGAAACGCGGACGGTCGACTTGCCCGCCGGCGAGGCGACGGTGCGATTCGAAGGCGTCGCCGAGGGGATGATCGCGGTGTCGGCGATCGTCACCGGCCTGCCCGGCGGGGTGGTGCAGAAGAATCGCGATGCGGCGCTGCTGTCGCCCGCCAGCCTGCTCGACGGCTCGCTCGGGAACCGCGTCCATATCCGCCGCACCGACGGCGCGACCGGCAAGGTCACCGAGGAGGAAGCGATCATCCGCTCGGGTCCGGCGGGGGCGGTCGTGCTGCAAACATCGGCGGGCTATGAAGCCTTGCGCTGCACCGGCCTTCCCGAAACGATCCTCTACGACGGCGTGCCCGCGGGGCTGACCGCGAAGCCGACGCTGTCGGTGACGACGCGCAGCCCGGCGGCGCAGCGTGCCACGGTGACCCTCACCTATCTATCGACGGGTTTCGACTGGGCGAGCAATTATGTCGCACGCGTGCGCGAGGACGGGAAGACGCTCGACCTGTTCGCCTGGCTGACGGTCGCCAACAGCAATGCGGAAAGCTTCGCCGACGCCGGGCTCGCGGCGATCGCGGGCACGCTGAGCAAGGTCAGCGATTTCGAGGCGCTGGCCGAACGCCCCCGGACGCCGCCGCTTTATCTCAGCTGCTTTCCGACCGGCAGCGGACGCTATGGCGCTCCGCCGCCGCCCCCGCCGCCACCCGCGCCGCCGCCACCGGCGATGGAAGCCAGCATGGACAGCATCGTCGTCACCGGATCGCGGTTGCAGCGCGCGGCGATGATGTCGCCGGTCGCGGTCGTCGCGAGCCAGGAAGATCTGGGCGACCTCAAGCTCTATCGCGTTCCGATCCCGGTCACCGTCGCGGCGAACGGGCAGAAACAGGTCGCTTTGCTCGTCAAGGACCGCGTCCCGTTCCGCACGATCTATCGCCTGCGCCTCTATCCGGGCGACGAGGGGAAGGCGATGGAGCCCGAAATTCTGCTGCGGATGCAGAACAAGGAAACCGACGGCCTGGGCATTCCGTTGCCGAGCGGGCAGGCGGCGGTGTTCGAACCGGTCGGCGGCCACGAAATGCTGGTCGGCGAGGGGGCGATGCGCGACCATGCGGTCGGCGAAAAGGTCGATCTCGTCATCGGCGAAAGCAGCCAGGTGCGAATCGACGTCGAAAATTTTATCCCGCCGAAGAATCGCCAGCACGATTATCGCATCACCGTAACCAACGCGAACCCGCATCCGGCGGATGTGGAACTCGGCTTCGAGGTCGATGACAATGACAGTCTCGATTCGCGCATTCGCAAGCTTCCGCGCCGCGATGGTTTGCTCACCTGGGTCGTTCGCGTACCCGCGAACGGCAGCAAGACCTTTCATTACAGGGTGAAGGACGACGACTAGCGGCGGAGCGGGCCCTTCCAAGAATCAGCGCCGTGCCCCTGCGAAGGCCGGGATCCGTCTCCTGTCGTAAACTTTTAAACCGGCGGCCGGGCAGGGCACCACGTCGGGAGATGGGCCCCGCCTTCGCAGGGGCACGGGAGCGGTAATCTATTTGGAGCCTAAACCGGCGGCAACGCGCGCGGGCGGTGATTCTCGTCGAGCGCGACGAAGGTGAACAGGCCCTCGGTGACGCGCTCCTCGGTCCGCCCGCCGTCGCGCGTCGCGATCACTTCGATTCTGATGCCCATCGAGGTGCGCCCGCGCCGTTCGAGGTGGGCGTAGACCGAAATGATGTCGCGCAGCAGGATCGGCGCGATGAACTCCATCGTCTCGATCGCCACCGTCGCGACCGCGCCTTGCGCCTCGCGCCCGGCGACGATCCCGCCCGCGATATCCATCTGCGAAAGGACCCAGCCGCCGAAGATATGGCCGTTGGCATTGATGTCGGCGGGGCGAGGAACGACGCGCAAGATCGGGTCGCGCGGGCAGTCAGGGGGAGCCGTTTCGGTCATGGCTTCATATCCGGGTCATCTTCAAAAGGGTCTTCGATCGATTCGTCGTGGCCGCTGCCGCTCGACAGGAAGACGAGTCCCATCAGCGCCGCGCCGAGCATCACCGACAGGCCGACGCCGGCCGCGGTCGCGATGATCATATGGATGGTGAGCTGGTCGCCCATCGTGAAACGGAGCCAGCCGAGCGCGCCGACGACGGCGAGCAGCGACACCAGCGCCATGCCCTTCATCAGCCGGCGATAGCGCGCCCAGGCGACGTTCGATGTGTCGCGGTTGTCGAGCGGGGAGCGTTTGACCATGCGCGCCTCCATGGACCAAGCCGCCGCCGCGGCCAAGCATCATCGCGGGAGGTGGGACGTTTCGTCCCACACGCGAATCATGATAGGCTTGTCCGGCAACAGAACCAAATATGGGAGCGGCGGCTATGACGATCGGAGCGATTCTTCGTGAACGGACCGGGGCGGTGATCTCGGCGCGGCCGAACGACGCGGTCCGCGCCGTGGTCGATCTGCTGGCGCAGAACCGGATCGGCGCGGTTCCCGTCCTTGAGGGCGATGCGGTGGTCGGCATTTTTTCCGAACGCGACATCGTCCGCCTCCTCTCTTCCTATGGTCCCGAAGCGCTCGACCGCAGCCTCGACGAGGTGATGACCAAATCGCCGGTGACCTGCGACGCGAATATGGCGGTGATCGGCGCGCTGTCGCAGATGACGCAAAAGCGCATCCGTCACCTGCCCGTGGTCGACGGCGGGCGACTCGTCGGATTCGTGTCGATCGGCGACCTCGTCAAATATCGAATCGACCGGATCGAGGCCGAAGCCGCGGCGATGCGCGACTATATCGCGTCCTGAGCCGGGGCTTCGGCAACGGGCGGCTGACGGCGGCGCGCCAGGCGAATCACTTCGGCGAGCGCATCGCGCTCGAGCAGCCAGAGCAGCGCGCCATAGAATGCGCCTCCCAAGGCGACGAGCAGCGCAAGCTGCACCGGCGGGGCCAGGCCAAGCGATTCGAGCGCCCGATCCGCAAAGCCGACGCCGATCGCCATCACCAGCGCGGGCGCGAGCCCGGGCAGCATCGCGCGGGCGACATCCCATAAGGATATGCCGATCAGCGGTGCCGACAGGCGCGCCGTCACGATGAGGAGCAGCGGGGCGGAGACCAGCCATGCCCAGGCCATGCCGACCAGCCCCCATTGCGCGCCGATGAGGAACGACGCCGGAAAGAGAATCGCGCCGCTCATCGCGGAGAACATCGAAATCGACGGCTTGCCGAGCGCGTTGGTGACCGGCGCGAAGAGAATCTGCACCGTCATCAGGATCAGCGCGAGCGAGAAGAGCTGGATATAGGGGACCATCCCGAGCCACTTCGCGCCGAACAACGTCTCGATCATCGGCGCCGCGACCACCGCGAGCCCGCAATAGAAGGGCGCGGCGACGAGCATCAGGATTCGCACCGTCTTCAGAAAGGACCAGCGCACCGCGGCGGCATCGGTCTTGATTCGCGCATAGGCGGGAAAGGCGACCTCGTTCAGCGGCGGCACGAACTTCGCCATGAAGATCTGCGCGAGGAAGAGCGCCTCGGCATAAAGGCCCAGCGCATGGGCATCGAATCGCGCGCCGGCGATGAAGATGTCCGACTGGCTCTGCACCAGCCAGAAGAGCTGGCTGAAGAGCACCGCCGATCCGAATCCGATGATCTGGCCGCAACCCTTGAAGTTGAAGCTCGGCCAGACGAGCAGCCGCGCGACGAGAGTCAGCCCAATCGCGCGCGTCCAGAACATCGCGATCGGCGCATAGACGAGCGTCCACACGCCATAGCCCGCGAGCGCGCAGCCCAGCGCGGTGCCCGCGCCCGCGAACGCCGCGAGCAGGTTGACGATCGCCTGGCGCCGGAAATCGAGCGCGCGGCTCATCATCACTTCGGGAAGCGCGATAAAGGGTGTCGCGAGAAAGAGCAGCGCCTGCACGCGAAGCAGGTCGGCGACCATCGGCTGTCCATAATAGGCCGCAGCGACGGGCGCGCCGAAGAACTGGATCGCGGCGAGCAGCGCGTTGAGCAGCAGCAGCAGGCCGAACGCCTGCCTGATTCGAAACGGGTCGACCGAGTCGGATTGCACCAGCGCGCTCGCGAATCCCCATCCGTTGAGGAAGGCGAGGAAGGACAGGACGACCTGCGTCATCGCGAAAAGCCCGTAATCGGACGGATCGAGCAGTCGAATCACGAGCAAAGTCGACGCCCAGGTGATGATCTGCGCGAGAATCTGACTGCCCGATCGCCAGATTACCGCGCTGCGCACGCGGCTCCCGAACGCTTCGGCGCTTTCTTCATTTGCGCCGATGCTCTTGAATTCCGCGGTTTCGCTCACCATTTCGTCCTTCTGGCCAGGGTCTCTCCGGCGTCTCGAACAACTTTTGAAACAAAATTGCAAAAAGGTTGTTGACGCGAATCGAGGAGGGGCCTAGAGGCCTGTTCACCGGACGGGGCGCGGCGCCAAACGCCACACACCAGCCGGTCGCCAACAGATACGGACAGATGTCCCCCGATAGCAATAGCGGGGAACGACAACTGTCCGCTGTTTCTTGTCGGTGAGCTCTTTGAAATTGTGATTGTCGATGAAGGGACATGTGGGCGGCGGCCCTGGGTCTTGCAGCTTTAAGGTGCAAGATACTCAGGATAAAAAGCCAAGCCTGACCTACATGTCTTACACGTTTCCATAACGTGGAAGCAGCCTTTTCGAAGGTTGCTTCTTGTGTAGGCCAGGCTCCTTAAAATGAGCGGGTTTGCGAGGGATATTCCACCTTTGCATTCTCGAACATCAAACTTGAGAGTTTGATCCTGGCTCAGAACGAACGCTGGCGGCATGCCTA
>CBINGC010000053.1:0-22470 GCA_966250105.1 uncultured Sphingopyxis sp.
AGGACACCCGCGATCAGGATGCCGCCGTTCGAGATGAAGTCGTTGTAGCTGAAGGTTGTCGCGGCTCTGAGGTTGACGTCCGGATCCTGAATGCGTTGCAAGAGCTTCAGGCAAGCATAGTTCACCACCGCAGCGACCGCCGACATGATCATCATCGTCGGACCGATCGGTTCGCTGCCTTCGAAATAGCGGCGTCCCACATCGAAGAGGACGCCGGCCGCGAAGACCAGCAGCATGACGCCCGATGCCGTAGCAGCACGGGCTTTCCATTTTAGGCCGTGGCTGAGCGCAACGAGGCTCAAGGCATAGACCGCGGCGTCGGACAGATTGTCGAGCCCATTGGCGATGAGCGCGCTCGAATCGCCGAGCCCACCCGTCACGAGGAAGGCGATCGCGATAGCCGCGTTCAGGACGAGAACGATCTGGAGCGTTCGCTTTTCGCGTTCGCTCCCGGATGCTTTTTCATTCATTGCAAGCTCCTCAATCCTCACCATCCCTAAAAGGAGGCGGAACCCGCTTGGGTTCCGCCTCAGTCAGCACTCCCGGTTGCCGCCGACAGGGGGGAATGGCGGCTGACCGGGAGGGGCTCAGCCTGCGGGACTGGGCGCGCCTCTCGGACGCGCCAACTCTTCCTCTTCGGCCTTCGCAGTCCGTCGATGGACCAGAAGGTAGAGCGCAGGCAGCACCAGGAGCGTCAGGATCGTCGACGAGATGATCCCGCCGATGACGACAGTCGCCAGCGGCCGCTGCACCTCGGACCCAGCCCCGACATTGAGCGCCATCGGTACGAACCCGAGCGACGCCACCAGCGCGGTCATCATCACCGGTCTGAGGCGGGTCAGAGCGCCTTCGCGGATCGCCTCGACGAGCGCTTTTCCGCGTTCGCGCAGATCCTTGATGAACGACAGCATCACAACGCCGTTGAGCACCGCGACCCCCGAGAGCGCGATGAACCCGACGCCGGCCGAGATCGAGAGCGGAATGTCGCGCAGCGCCAGCGCCGCAACCCCTCCCGTCAGCGCCAGAGGCACGCCCGAGAAGACGATCGCCGCATCGCGCACCGTACCGAACAGCATGAACAGCAGCCCGAAGATCAGCAGCAGCACGAGCGGCACGACGATCTGAAGCCGTTCGGTCGCGGACTGAAGCTGCTCGAACGTCCCGCCATATTCGATGTAATAGCCATCGGGCAGCACGACCTCAGCTTCGACCTTTTCCGTGAGCTCGTCGATGAACGAGCCCAGATCGCGCCCACGAACATTCGCCGTGATCACCGCGCGGCGCTTGCCATTTTCGCGGCTGATCTGGTTCGGCCCCGCCGCGAGCGATATCTCCGCCAGCTCCGAAAGCGGCACGAAGCCGCCGGCCGGAAGTGCGACGGGGAGATTGCCGAGCGACGCGAGATCGGTGCGAATGGCCTCGGGAAGCCGGACGATGACGTCGAAGCGGCGGTCGCCCTCGAAAAGCTCGCCCGCCTGACGGCCGCCGGTTGCGGTCGAAACCGCATCCTGCACCGTTTCCATGCTGACGCCGTAGCGCGCGAGCTTGTCGCGGTCGGGCGTGACCGAGAGCATCGGCAGGCCGGTGACCTGTTCGAGCTTCACGTCCTGCGCGCCCGCAATTCCGCTCGCGACTTCCTCGATCGCCTGCCCCGATTCGAGCAACTGATCGAGATCGTCGCCGAACAGCTTGATCGCCACGTCGGCGCGAACGCCGGCGATCAGCTCGTTCATGCGCATCTTCACCGGCTGGGTGAACTCATAATTGTTCCCCGGCACCTCGTTCACCGCCTTGTTGAGTTCGGCGACGAGCTGGTCGCGCGTCTTTCTCGGATTGGGCCATTCCTTCCGATCCTTGAGCATGATGAAGTTATCGGCGACCGACGGCGGCATCGGATCGGTCGCGACTTCGGGCGTGCCGATCTTCGCGAACACCCGCTCGACTTCGGGGAATTGCCTGATCCTCTTCTCCAGCGCCTCCTGCATGGCAATCGACTGGGTCAGGCTCGTTCCCGGAATGCGCATCGCGTGCATCGCGATGTCGCCTTCGTCGAGGTCCGGGATGAACTCGGACCCGAGACTGGTCGCCGCCACGCCGCTCAGCGCAACGAGCAGCAGGGCGCCCGAGAGCGCAGCCTTCGGCCAATTGAGGACGCGGTCGAGCATCGGGCGATAGCCCTTGCCGAGACCGCGCATCAGCCAATTTTCCTTCTCCTCGACCTTGCCGGTCACGAACAGCGCCACCGCGGCCGGAACCAGCGTGAGCGACAGCAGAAGTGCGGCCGTAAGCGCGAGGACGACGGTGATCGCCATCGGATGGAAGGTTTTGCCCTCGACGCCCTCAAGCGCGAAGATCGGCAGATAGACCGCGGTGATGATGATGATGCCGAAGATGCTCGGCTTGATCACCTCAGCACTCGCCGAAGCGACGAGACCGAAGCGTTCGTCGCGATCGAGCAGGCGTCCGAGCCTGTGCTGTGCCTCGCCGAGCCGGCGGAGGCAGTTCTCGACGATGATGACGGCCCCGTCGACGATGAGGCCGAAGTCGAGCGCCCCGAGGCTCATGAGGTTCGCCGATGTCCGCGTCTGGAGCATGCCCGTCAGCGTCATCAGCATCGCGACCGGAATGACCGCCGCCGTGATCAGCGCCGCCCGGAAATTGCCGAGCAGGAGGAACAGGATCACGATGACGAGGAGCGCGCCTTCGGCCAAGTTCTTCTGCACCGTCGAGATCGTCCGCTCGACGAGCGCGGTGCGATCGTAGAGCGGCTTGGCAACGACGCCCTTCGGCAACGCACGAGAGGCTTCGACGAGACGTTCGGCCGAGGCCTGCGCCACCACGCGCGGATTCTCGCCGATCAGCATCGAGACCGTGGCAAGGACGACTTCCTTGCCATTTTCCGTCGCGGCGCCTGTGCGGAGCCCCGAACCGATCGCGACATCGGCGACGTCGGCGATCCGGATCGGAACCCCGCCGCGAGTGGTGACGATGATCTGCGACAGGTCGCGCTCATTGTTGGCCTGACCCGGAACGCGGATCAGAATCTGCTCGCCGCTGCGCTCGACATAGCCGGCGCCGCGGTTGGCATTATTGGCCTCGAGAGCGGTGACGACATCGTTGAGCGAGAGATTGAGCGAGGCGAGCGAGGCCGGGTTCGGGGTCACATGATATTGGCGGGCATAGCCGCCGATCGTGTTGATCTCGGCGACCCCCGGAATCGTGCGCATCTGCGGCCGGATGACCCAGTCGGACATCGTCCGGAGGTCTTCCGCCGTATAGGGCGTGCCGTCGGGTTTTCGCGCGCCCGGTTCGGCCTCAATCGAGAACATGAAGATCTCGCCGAGGCCCGTCGAGATCGGCCCCATTTCGGGCTCCATCCCGGGCGGAAGCTGGCCGCGCGCGGCTTGGAGCCGCTCGTTGACCTGCTGGCGCGCAAAATAGATGTCGGTCCCGTCCTCGAAGACGACGGTGACCTGGCTGAGGCCATAACGCGAGATCGATCTGGTATAATTGAGGTTCGGGATGCCCGCGATTGCGGTCTCGATCGGATAGGTGATGCGCTGCTCGGATTCGAGCGGCGAATAGCCTTCCGCCTTGGTGTTGATCTGGACCTGGACGTTGGTGATGTCGGGAACGGCGTCGATGGGCAATTTGGTCGCGCTCCACGCGCCGATCGCGCAGAGGAGCGCGACGACTGCGAGGACGAGCCATCGTTGCCGGATCGAAAAGCCTATGGTTCTGGCTAGCATGTTATCCTGCTCCCCGATCAATGGTCGTGGCCCGCGCCGGACTTTTCGATGTCGGCGCGAACGAGGAAACTGCCCTTGGTGACATAGGCGGTGCCGGGCTTGATGCCCGACAGGACCTCGGTCCATTCGGGCGACGAACGGCCGAGCTTCAGCATCCGGACCTCATAGTCCTGCCCGAAATTGGCATAGACCACCTTGAAGTCGCGGAAAGGCTGGATCGCCTCGGTGCGCACGGCGAGCGGCACGGTGACGGGGTTGACCATCACGCGGCCGCGCAAGGCCATGCCCGGGCGGAGCGTTCCCGAGCGGTTCGGGATGGTCGCGCGGATAAGCGCAGTGCCCGCCTCGACATTGCCGTCGGGCAGGAACTGCCCGAGCGGCGCGGTCGCGATTTCGGCGCCGTCCTGCGTCTCCACCGTCACCCGCATGCCCGGACGGATAATCGCGAGGTCGCGGGGGAAGATGTTGAAGACGACCGTGGTCTGCGCCGGGTCGGTGACCACATAGAGTGCGCGCCCGTCGGTCACGTCGCCGGGGTTGGCGTTGCGCTCGGCGATCACGCCGCCGACCGTCGCATAGACCGGATAGACCTGGAGGCTCTCGCTGGACTCGATGCGCGCGAGAAGCTCTCCGCGGCGGACGCTGTCGCCCACCGCCTTGGTCACCGAGACGACGCGGCCGGGGAATTGGCCGCGAATTTCGGAGCGGGCGGTCGGAGACAATTGGACGGTGCCGTAGAGTTCGCGCATCTCGCCCACCGTCGCCGGTCCGACGACCGCGGTTTCAAAGCCTCCGGTCTTGGCGGCGTCGGCCGCGATCCGCGTGCGTCCTTCGGGGTTCGCATATTTCCAGACGTGCCGCTTGCCGCCCGTCACCGCGACGACCTCGACGTCGAAGCTGTGCGGTTCGGTGACGACACCTTGCCCTGCGAGGAATTTGCCCTGCGGGCGGAAGGTGAAGCGATCGACGTCGCCGCCAAGCCGCGTGAGGGTGATGGCGAGCTGGACATCCTTGGGGTCGACCGGCTTGCCGTCCCGCGTCGCGAAAACGCGGAATTGCGGCTCGGTGCCATTCTCGAAGATCATGACCTCGACCGCGAAATCGCCATTCTTGAGCAATTTGCCACCGTTCGGGCCTTTTGCATCTTCCTCGCCTTCGCCCTCGGCGTGGTTTTCGCCTTCTTCATGCTTGTCTTCGCCCTCGGCTCCGCCGCCGCAGGCAGCGAGGGGCACGGCAAGGAACAGCGCCGCAGCCGCGGCAGGAAATGGAAACTTCTTCATGGAATATTCTCCGCAAGGGGGGCCGCATCGAAGCGGCCGGTCAGGCGATCGATCTCCGCGAGCAAATCGCGGTAGCGCGTCATGGCCTCGGCCCACTGACCCTGGATCTGGATGATGACGTCGGCGGCATCCTGTACGTCGGCGAACAGGAACCCGCCGCGGGCATAGCCTTCGCGCACCTGGCCGAGCGTCTTCACCGCCTTCGGATAGACGTCGTTCATGATGCCCTCGGCCCGGACGCGTGCGGCGTCGGCGTCGGCGCGCAGCGACGCGAGGCGCCGCAGCCGCTCGAGCCGGCTCGCTTCGGATTGGAACTCGAGCTGCCGCCGTTCGGCCTGCGCCCGGGCGATATTACCCTGGTTGCGGTCGAACCGTCCGAGCGGGATCGAGATGCCGCCAAGAACGGCGACATCATTCGTCTCGCGAAGATAGCGCGTGCCGCCCGAGACCGTATAGTCTTGGTGCGCACGGCTCTGCTCGACGACGACCTGCGCGCGGGCCCGGTCGACGGCGGCGTCGAAGACCGCCGCGTCGGCTTCGGCGAGCGGCGGATCGCGCGGGTCGGGTTTCTCGATCCCTTCGGCGATAACGAGGCTGTCAGGAGCGCCGCCCCAGAAGGAGGCGAGCAATGCGCGTGCGGATTGCCGCTTCGCCTGGGCTTCCTTGAGCGCCAGTTCGGCTTCGAGAATGCGGGCATCGGCGCGCGTCTCGACGAAGAGCGGATCCTTGTAGCCGCGCACGCGCCGGATCGCTTCGGTCCGCATCTCCTTTTCGAGTTTGACGCGATCCTCTGCGATCCAGACCATCTGCTCGGCGATCTGGACGTCGATATAGGCGCGCTGCACTTCCTGGGCGATGTCGAGCCGGACGAGCCGCCACTGCGCCTCGGCGAGAACGACACCGCGCTCGGCAAGCGCCATCCGCGCCTCGCGCTTGCCGCCGCGTTCGAGCGGCTGCGAATAGGTGACGGTGAGTTCCGATTGCCGGAACAGGCCATAGCCGCCCGTCCCGACGCCATTGTCCATGTCGACCGACACGGTCGGATTGGGACGGACGCGGGCTTGCAGCTGGTCGGCGCGCGCTGCGTCGACCCCCGCTTCGCCCGCTCTAAGCTCGGGCGATGCAGCGATGGCCCGCTCGACCACCTGGTCGAGCGTTAGCGGCTGGGCCCAAACGGACCCCGCCAGCAGCGCAGCCCCGGCCAACAGGGCGGCGCGCATATGGATATGCATGAATGATCACTCCTGAACGGTTCGACTGAGCGCAGGCCGAAAAGGGGCCGCGCGGCAGGCGTCGTTCAGGCGAGGGGAGGGTTCAGGGGAGGTGCGAGCGCGCGCGAAGCGAGGCGCGTCGCGGGCAGCGCAAAGTGCAGGCCGCCGGAAAAACAGGACAGATCGTCATGACCCGAAAGGGCCTGATCGGATGCGACCGGGCAATTATGGTGACTGCCGTGGAGGTCGGCGTCCTGCTGACCTTTTTGCGTGTCCTTGTCCGACGCATGGCCCGGCTCGACATGGTGCGAAAGATGCGAATCCGTCGCATGGTGCGTCATGCCCGCCATCGCCGGCGCAGCATTGTGGAGCCCGCTGAGCAGCAGGATGAACACAAGCAACAGGCGAAGGGGAGCGCCGGACATGGTCGCGCCCCTAACAGCGAATGACCTGTTCCGGAAGTCCAAAACCGGATCAATCGGTTCGCGCAGCGCCGCTCTCCCTCGATCGGGCCGTTTCGATCAGCGCTTCCAGGGCGTTCGGCATTGGCATCGGCTCGAAGGCGCTCACCCGCGCGCGGCCATTGTTGCCTGCGGGGAGGCGGCCGGTCAGCGAACCGAGCGGGACGAGCAGGAACCGCATCGCCTGACCGGCAGCTTCACGGGCATCGCCGAGCTCGATCGCATAGCGAAACATGTGCCAGTGGGAGGCGAGATGCGCGCCCATATAGGGCTGGCTCAATATATGTTCCCATTCCAGCGCCTGCCACGCAGCGGCTTCATCGCCGATTCGGCGTGATTCGCAAAACAGGCGATATTGATCGCGCAGCAGCGGCTCGATGACGGCCATGCTCACGGGATTTACTGTCGGCGGCACCATGTTCTTCCCTTTTTTTGTCCAGGGCAGGCTTTTGCACCCTGTAGTAGATACAGGGTCAAGCCCTGATGTTCCGGCAGGACGCTGTGCCGCTCGGCTTCCGATTTACGCCCTCGTCTCACGGGAAGCATATCGCTCGAACGTCGTCACGAACAAAGGAGGCGGGAGCCAATAGCGAAGCGATAGAAATAACAGCAAAAGACAATCGTAGAATTATTGTGCTTAGCGCGCGATTGTTCGGCGGATATCCTGTTTCTTTAGACGCTTCTGCAACTATAGAGGGGCAAGATGCACTGCTCCCTTACCTCCATGAGATAACATTACGGAGTCGGTTCGGGGGTTCGAAGAGTGCCGCCGAAGTTGATTGAAAATCTTCTACTTTTCACCGCGCCGTTTCGATGCTAGGGGCCGGTTTCAATGCGACGGGTGATCCTCTTCCTCCTGACCCTTCTCCTTGCATCCGGAACGGTTGCGGGGTCGCTCGCACATGCGACCGAGGATCGGGCCGAAGCGAGCCTTTTTGTCGCGGCGATCGAAGCCGGCTGCGTTTCCGCACCGGCGACCGAAAGCGCCGAATTCGACAAGAAAAAATCCTCTCCCGGCGAAAAGCAGCAGGTGCCTGCCGCCGCTCATGGTTGCCATGGTCACCATTCGGGCGTCCCGGCGGAAACGCTGTCGGCAGCGACCGAAACCCCTGCCCCTGAGGCGCATACGCGCATCTTGACGGCCGCCTTGCCGCCCGTCGCCTATATCGGGACGTTCCGCCCTCCAATCGCCTGACGCTCTAGGTCTGCGCGCGCCCTTCGCGTGCGCTTCTCCCTGGAAACGTCAGGAGTCTCTTTTTCATGAAATCCATAGTTGTCGCCGCGAGTCTCGTGGCGCTCGTTGCAAGCGCAAATTCCGCGCCCGCCGCTGCCCAGTCGGCAGCGACGGAGCTGGTGGGACCGCCTTCTTCCGCAGGCGAGGCCGTGCGTACCGGCCCGCTTCCCGCTCGATTGTCCCTCGCGCAGGCGATGGAGGAAGCCGACGCGCGCTCGCCGCGCGTGGTTGCCGCCGAAGCCGAAGTGGAGGCCGCGCGCGGTCGCCAGCGTCAGGCGGGCTATCGCTACAATCCGACGCTCAATGTCGATGTCGAGAATTTCGCAGGCACCGGCCCCTATTCGGGCCTCAACGGTCTCGAAACGACCGTCTCGGTAAACCAGCGTGTCGATATCGGGGGCCGGCGCCGGGCGCGCATGACGCTCGCCGACGCCGAGTTTCTGGCCGCGAAGTACAGGTTGGAGATTGCACGCGCAGATCTTGCGCTCGATGTCCGCAACCAGTTCGCGACCGCTCTCGCGGCGCGCGATAGCCTCGCGCTCGCACGCGAAAATGAAGCGCGGGCCCGTGAACTCGTCCGCGTGGCACAGGCCATGGTCGATACCGGCAACGAGCCGCCGCTCCGCGCGTTCCGCGCCAATGCGGCTCTCGTTCAGGCCACCGCCGAGCTACGCACGGCCGAGGCCGAAGAAAGAACCGCCCGGCGTTCGCTCGCGGCGCTCCTCGGAAGCTCGGTCCCGCCTGCCGAGTTGATGGAAGGCGATATGTGGGTGGCACCGGAGACGGTGGACTCGCTCGCGACGCTCGACGTTCGCTTGGCCGAAACCGAGAAGCTGATTGCCGAAGCGCGGCTCCAGGGACAGCGCGCCGATGGGCGGCTCGATCCGTCGGTCGGCTTCGGGGTGCGTCAGCTTCGCGACACCGGCGATCGCGCATTGATCGCCAACGTCTCCGTGCCGCTCCCCGTCTTCGATCGCAACCGCGGCAACATCTCGGCAGCCAAGTCCGATGTCGCCGCCGCCATTGCGCGGCGCGAGAATGCGGTGGTCAATGCTCAGGCGGAGATCGCCAATGCGCAGGCCGAACTCGAAGCCGCAGAGGCCCGCCTCGCGGCGCTTGAGGGCAGCGGCATCGAGCAGGCGCGCGAGGGCGTCCGGCTCGCCGAACTCAGCTACCGCGCCGGCAAGTCCTCGCTCGTCGAATATATCGACGCGCAGCAGGCCTATGCGGCAACGCAGGCCGAGCTGATCGCGGCGCGCCAGGCCCGGGCCGAAGCCCGCGCCATCCTCTCGCGTCAGGCCGCCGCCGACGGCGATGCGGATCATCAGCCATGAGCGCGCCGAGCCTTCCAGTGGACGGGGGCATCTTCGCCATCGTCCTTCCAACTCAACAGGGGTGCGCCGCCGGTCGGCGCGCGAACCGCATCAACAGCGGAGATAGAATATGATCACCAAGGACAAGCGTCTTCTCGGCACTGTCGCGGGCGCCATGATACTCGCTGCCGTCACGGGCTTCGGCGTTGCACGCTGCACCGCCGACCCGGCGGCCGCACCGGCTGCCGAAGGCGAAAAGGAAGCGGCGAGCGAAGCCCTTCCGAGCAGCCTCGCCATCACGCCCGAAGCGATCAAGGCCGCCGAGATCGGCGTCGAGACGATCGGCGCTGGCGGACTCGGTTCGGAAATCATCTCGCAAGCGACCGTTACCGCCGCGCCGACCGGCGAGGCGATCGTCACCGCCCGCGCGGGCGGCGCGGTCACCCGTCTCTTCAAGCGGCTCGGCGATCCGGTCAGCGCCGGTGAGACGATCGCGATCGTGCAAAGCCGCGACGCCGCCCAGATTGCGGCCGAACGGATTGCCGCCGATGCGCGCTCGACGCTCGCGCAGAAAAATCTCCACCGCGAGAAGACCCTGTTCGACCAGAAGGTGTCGGCGCGCGTCGACTATGAGCAGGCGCAAGCCGAAGCCGCGGCCGCCGCGGCCGAAGCGCAGCGCGCGCGTGCCGCGGCGAGCGCCGCGCAGGTCACGCGCGATGGCAGCAGCGTCATCGTGGCAAGCCCGATTTCTGGGCGTATCACGGCCGAGAACGCCAGCCTTGGCGCCTTCGTTCAGCCCGAAACCGAATTGTACCGGGTTGCCGATCCCAGCAAGGTGCAGATCGAGGCCGCGGTCGGCCCGGCCGACGCGCAGCGGCTCTCGCCCGGAGACCGTGCGATCATCGAGCTTCCCGACGGTCGGACGATCGATGCCCGCGTGCGGGCCGTAACGCCCGGCCTTTCCGGCGACACGCGCTCGGCAACCGCCGTACTCGATGTGCCCGGGGCGTTGCAGCCGGGCCTCGCGGTCCGGGTGCGGCTGCTTCCGAGCCGCGGCGCTGAAACCGGTGGGCCGGCCCGGATCGTGATCGCCGACGAAGCCCTCCAGACGCTCGAAGGCCGCGACGTGGTGTTCGTCCGCACGAAGGACGGCTTCCGCGCGCAGCAGGTCACTGTCGGCCAGCGTAGCGCGGGCCGTGTCGAAATCCTTTCGGGGCTGAAGCCCGGCCAGATCGTCGCGACCAAGAACGCTTTCCTGCTCAAGGCCGAACTCGGCAAGGGCGCGGGCGAGGAGGAATAGACCGTGATCGCGAAACTGATAGCGCTATCCGTCCGCGCACGCTGGGCGGTTCTCTTTCTCTTTCTCGTGATAGCCGGGCTCGGCGTCTGGCAGCTCACCAAGCTGCCGATCGACGCCGTTCCCGACATCACCAACAAGCAGGTGCAAATCAACACGATCGATCCGCGTCTTTCGCCGGTCGAAATCGAGAAGCTCGTAACCTACCCGATCGAAATCTCGCTGGCTGGCATTCCGGGGCTCGAGACGACACGCTCGATCTCGCGCAACGGCTTCAGCCAGGTGACGGCAATCTTCACCGATGAAACCGACCTCTATTTCGCGCGCCAGCAGGTGGGCGAACGGCTTCTCCAGGCGGGCGAGAATCTTCCCGATGGGGCCCAGCCGCAGATCGGTCCCGTGACGACGGGCCTCGGCGAGGTCGTCATGTATACCGTCGGCTATAAATTTCCCGATGGGAAGGGCGCCAAGAAGGTCGCGGGCCAACCCGGCTGGCAGCCCGACGGCAGCTACCTGACCCCCGAGGGCGATATCCTCACCGACGAGATTGCCAAATCGGGCTATCTTCGTACGGTTCAGGACTGGATCGTCAGCCCGCAATTGAAGTCTGTCGGCGGCGTCGCGGGCGTCGATTCGATCGGCGGCTATGCCAAGACCTTCGTGGTCGAACCCGATCCGACCCGCCTCACCAGCTACGGCATTTCCTATAGCGAACTGGGCGAAGCCCTCGAACGCGCCAATCTCGCGGTCGGTGCCAACTACTACAACCGGGCCGGCGAGGCCTATCTCGTGCGCGTCGATGCACGCGTGCGCTCGGTCGACGAAATCCGCAATGCCGTCGTCGCGACGCGCGGCGGCGTGCCCGTGACGGTTGGACAGCTTGCCAATGTGAAGATCGGTGGCGACCTTCGCACCGGTGCGGGCAGCATGAACGGCAAGGAGGCGGTCATCGGGACCGTGCTCATGCTGATCGGACAAAACAGCCGCACTGTTGCGGAGGATGTTTCGGCGAAGATCGCGCAGGTGTCGAAGACCCTGCCGCCGGGCGTTGAAGTGAAGGTGGTGCTCGACCGCGCCAAGCTCGTGAACGCGACCGTCGGCACGGTTGAAAAGAACCTCACCGAAGGCGCGCTGCTCGTTGCGGCCGCGCTCTTCTTCCTGCTCGGCAACTGGCGCGCCGCGATCATCGCGGTGCTCGTCATTCCCTTCTCCTTCCTGATGATGGCGATGGGCATGAACGCATTCCGGGTCCCCGGTAACCTGATGAGCCTCGGCGCGCTCGACTTCGGTCTGATCGTCGACGGGGCGGTGATCATCATCGAAAACTGCCTCGCCAGACTGGCGCACCGGCAGGAACATGAAGGGAGATTGCTCAATCTTCGCGAACGTCTCGAGGAGACGATGCGCGCCAGCCAGGAGATGATCAAACCGACAGTCTTCGGGCAGGCGATCATCCTGCTCGCCTTCGCACCGCTGCTGATGTTCACGGGCGTCGAGGGCAAGACCTTCTCGCCGATGGCCATCACCATCATGCTCGCGCTCGTGGCGGCTTTCATTCTCGCGATCACGCTGGTTCCGGCGCTTGTCGCGCTGATGATCCGCGGCAAGGTTGCCGAGAAGGAGGTGTGGGCGATCCGCAAGTCGAAGGAGCGCTATCTCCCGCTACTCGACAAGGCGCTCGCAAAGCCCTGGGCTTTCATCGCCGGCGGCTTTGCCTTCTTCGTCCTTGCCATCCCGGCATTCGGACTGCTCGGCTCGGAATTCATTCCGCAGCTCGACGAGAAGAATATGGCGCTCGCCTCGACGCGCGTGCCTTCGGTGAGCCTCGAACAGTCGCTGGCCATGCAACTCAATGTCGAGACGGCGATTTCGAGCCTGCCTGAAGTCGAACTGATGTTCTCGAAAACCGGCACTGCCGAGGTGGCGACCGACCCGATGCCGCCGAACATCTCGGACGGCTTCATCATCCTGAAGCCGCAAGATCAGTGGCCGGCGGGCGTCGATTCCAAGGCCGATGTCGTCGAGCGTATCGAGAAGGCCGCTGGCGGCCAACTCGGCCAGCTCTATGAAGTCAGCCAGCCGATCGAGCTTCGCTTCAACGAACTAATCGCGGGTGTCCGCGGCGACGTCGCCATCAAGCTCTACGGCGACGACCTCGACAAGATGTCGCTCGCCGCGAACGAGATGGTGCGTGTGCTGCAGGGCATCCCGGGTGCGGGAAGCGTCAAGGCCGACCAGGTTGGCGGCGCTCCCATGCTGGACGTGCAGCTCGATCGCAATGCGATCGCACGCTACGGACTGTCGGTCCAGGAAGTGGCCGACACTGTGTCGGCGGCGCTCGGTGGGCGGGAATCAGGTCTCCTTTACGAAGGCGACCGCCGGTTCGACATTACCGTCCGCGTGCCTGACGCGACCCGTGTCAATCTCGACGACATCCGCGCGCTTCCTGTCCTCCTGCCCTCAGAAGGCGGGAACCGCGGACAGATACCGCTCGCCCAGGTGGCGCAGATCCGGCTGACCGAAGGGCTCAACCAGATCAGCCGCGAAAATGGCAAGCGGCGCGTCGTCGTGCAGGTGAACCTCGAAGGCCGCGATGCGGGGTCCTTTGTAGCCGAAGCGCAGGCGAAGATCGCCAATGTGAAGCTCCCCTCGGGCTATTATCTCGAATGGGGCGGGCAGTTCGAAAGCCTGCAGGCTGCGTCGAAGCGGCTCTCCATCGTGGT
Source organism: uncultured Sphingopyxis sp. (assembly GCA_966250105.1). Lineage (GTDB taxonomy): Bacteria > Pseudomonadota > Alphaproteobacteria > Sphingomonadales > Sphingomonadaceae > Sphingopyxis. The sequence continues at coordinate 13,269 of CBINGC010000053.1, forward strand.
TCCGCTCTGCTTCGCCGGTATCTTCATCCTGCTCTACATGGCGCTCGGCACCTTCGGACGCGCGACCGCTGTGTTCCTTGCGGTGCCGCTGGGCCTCGCGGGCGGGGTGTTCACCCTCGCGCTTACGGGCATCAACTTCTCGGTCTCGGCGGCTGTGGGCTTCATCTGCCTTGCCGGCGTCGCGGTGCTCAACGGTCTCGTCGTCATGACGGCGATCCGCGAGCGGCTCGAGAATGATGTCCCGCTCACGGAGGCAATCCGTGAGGGCATGACCGAGAAGATGCGCGCGGTGATCATGACCGGTTTCGTGCCCGCGATCGGCTTCGTGCCGATGGCGATCGCGACCGGCACGGGTGCCGAAGTGCAGAAGCCGCTCGCGACGACCGTCATCGGCGGCCTCATCGCGGCGACGATCCTGACGCTGCTCGTTCTCCCCGCGATCGCAAAGGTCGTTCTCGGGGCGGACTGGCAGCCGAAGTTCCTGAAGCGGAAAGCGGAGCCGGCGGTCCAGCCGGTCACGGAATAGGGAGAGACTGTCATGACAAAAGCATCCAAGCTCTTGCGCATCTACACCGATGAATCCGCCTTCTTCGGCGATCAGCGGGTCTTCGAGTTCATCTCCGAACTCGCTCGCCAGCAAAAGCTGGCAGGCGTTACGGTGCTCGAAGCGGTTCTCGGTTTCGGTCGCTCGGCGCATCTCCACCGCAAACATGCGCTGGAGAATGACCGGGCGGTCGTGATCGAGATCATCGACGAGGAGCAGCGGCTCCGCGACTTTGCGGGGCAGCTGGGGGAGATACCCGATATCGGGCTCATCACCCTTGAAGCGGTTGAAATCCTTGGCGGAAAATCCGCCGCGGAGCCTCCCGATGTTCAGAGCTGACCGGCACCTTGCCGGTTTCCACCGCGGCGCAGGTCCCCGGCCTGCGTCGCGGACCAGCTTGCGAGAGCGAGGAGGTTACCGATGTTCTCGGTAGGCACCTCGCTCCGCCTGCGGGTTCCGATCGGTCGCGTCTGGCGACTGCTCGTCGATATCGAGCGCTATGGCGACTGGCACCCGACGCTTCGGTTCACCGATCGGCCGGGCGACGACGAGCGAGTGGACTATGTCTATGCACCGCGCGGGAAGCACGGTCCGGAATTTGCCTCCGAGGGGCGAATTACCGGTCTCGACTGGCTGACCGGCTTCTCGTGGCAGACAGGCACGCGCGGGCTTCTCGTCATCGAAGAAAGCTACCGGCTCGAAAAGCTCGGGCAGGGAGTAGAGATCACCCACCGTCTCGTATGCGGAGGTCTCTTCTCGTGGCTTGCCTATCCTATGCTTCGACGGGTTTGCAGCGTTTTTCTCAAGCGCTCGAACATGGCGCTCGAACAGCAACTCCGTCGCACGACGGTTCAGTCCCGTTACGCCCGTCCGAGTGGTCGGCGCGCATGAAGGACAATGAGATCTTGGCCGCCGGGAGCCCTTGGCTCTTTGCCCCCGCCACCCCGGTCGAGGGTCACTGGCGGTCAAGGAGGTGCGGGAGTGGGTCGCAACCCACCAAGGCTCCCGCACCTCATCCTTTCGGGAGGGGCGAGCGCCGCCTGGCTCCTCCCGGATTTGATAGAAGAAAAGGATTGCATCATGAGTGACCAGTTGCGGCTCGATATTCCGCTTCTCCTCCCCGAAGTCGCCGATACTGCCGACCGCTGCGTCGCACGCCTGACGAGCGAACTCGAAGGACGCGAAGGCGTCGACAAGGTCCATGTGGTCCGCTCGAGCGACGGTTCGCCGCCGCAGCTCTGCATTCATTACCGTCCGGATATTCTCCCGCTCGAACGCGTGCGGCAGCTCGCGCGTAGCGCCGGTGCCGAGCTCACAGGCCAATATCAGCATCTCTTTTGGGACGACCTCGAAGGCGTTGGCCACGCGCGGCGTGCGCGGACGATCGGGCTGCGTCTTCGCGAAATACCGGGCGTGATCGAGGCCGAAGTCGGCGCGGCAGGGACGCTGCGGGCAGAGTTCCAGCGCTCGGAAACCTCGGTCGACATCATCAGGAAGGTGCTTTCGGATATGGGCGTCACCCAGAAATCAGCTGCCGTCGCCGCGGCTGTCCCGGCGCAAGCCGCCCACCAACATGGCGATGATGGCCACGACCATGGGCCGGATCATGCGCATGGGCCTGACCACAAACATAGCCATACGGGCGAGGATAGCCACGACCATGGCCATGATCATGGCGGTATATTCGGCGAGCGGACCGAACTGATCTTCGCGCTGCTGTGCGGTCTCGTCCTCGGCATCGGCTTCGCGATCGAGAAGCTCGCCGCGGTGCCGGAGTGGGTGCCGCTCGCGTTCTATATCGCCGCTTATGGTTTCGGCGGCTGGTTTACCGTCCGCGAGGCCATCGAGAATCTGAAGCTCAAGCGCTTCGAGATTGACACGCTGATGCTCGTCGCCGCAGCCGGCGCCGCAGCGCTCGGCGCCTGGGCCGAAGGCGCGCTGCTCCTCTTCCTCTTCAGCCTCGGCCATGCGCTCGAACATTATGCCATGGGCCGTGCCAAGCGCGCGATCGAAGCGCTCGCCGAGCTGGCGCCTCAGACCGCAACGGTGAAGGATGTCGACGGAACGGCCCGCGAAGTCTCCGTCGATCAGCTGGCGATCGGCGACACCGTCATCGTCAAGCCCAATGAGCGACTTGCTGCCGACGGCTTCGTCGTCGTTGGCCGCACGGCGGTCAACCAGGCCCCGGTTACCGGCGAGAGCGTCCCCGTTGACAAGGAACCGGTGGCCGATCGCGCGCAGGCTGCGGCAAAGCCCGACGCACTCGACGGGAAATATCGTGTCTTCGCGGGCACCATCAACGGCTATGGCGCGATCGAGATCGCGGTAACCCGTCTTGCCGCCGATACGACGCTCGCCAAGGTCGTGAAGATGGTGAGCGAAGCGGAGACGCAGAAATCGCCGACCCAGCGCTTCACCGACAAGTTCGAGCGCATCTTCGTGCCGAGCGTGCTCGCGCTCGTGTTCGTCCTGCTCTTCGCCTGGGTCGTTGTCGACGAGCCATTCCGCGACAGCTTCTATCGCGCCATGGCGGTCCTCGTCGCGGCAAGCCCGTGCGCGCTGGCCATCGCGACGCCGAGCGCCGTCCTGTCGGGCGTTGCGCGTGCGGCGCGCGGCGGCGTGCTGGTCAAAGGCGGTGGCCCGCTCGAAAATCTCGGCTCGCTGACCGCGCTGGCGTTCGACAAGACGGGAACGCTCACCGAGGGAAAGCCGCGCATCACCGACGTCCTGCCGGCCAACGGCGTGCCGAAGGAGGAACTGCTGCGCATCGCGGTGGCGGTCGAGCGGCTGAGCGATCATCCGCTTGCCGCTGCCATCGCGCGCGATGGCGAGGCCATGCTGACGTCGACGCGCGTACCGGTAGCGGACGACCTCAACAGCCTGACGGGTCGCGGCGTCACGGCGAAGGTCGAGGGCGAGACCGTCCTCATCGGCAAGGCCGAAATGTTCGGTGCAGACGGCATCGCGCCGATCGGCGGCGAAGTGGCGACGGCGATCGCAGGCCTCCGCGAGCAGGGACGCACGACGATGGTGGTCCGTATGGGCGACCGCGATTTGGGCGCGATCGGCTTGATGGACACGCCGCGCGAGGCGGCGCGCACGGCGATTGCCAAGCTCCGCGAGCTCGGAATCGGACGGATGATCATGATCTCGGGCGATCACCAGAAGGTCGCCGAATCCATCGCCGCCGAGGTCGGGATCGACGAGGCCTGGGGCGACCTGATGCCCGATCAGAAGGTCGACGCCATTCGCGATCTCAAGGCCCAGCAGCCGGTCGCGATGGTGGGTGACGGTGTCAACGATGCCCCGGCCATGGCGAGCGCGACCGTCGGGATCGCGATGGGCGCCGCCGGGTCGGACGTCGCGCTCGAAACCGCCGACGTTGCGCTCATGGCCGACGATCTTGCTCACCTACCGTTTGCAATCGGCCTCAGCCGCCAGACGCGGCGGATCATCCGCCAGAATCTCGTGGTGAGCCTCGGCATCGTCGTCGTGCTTGTCCCGGCAACGATCCTCGGTCTCGGCATCGGCCCCGCGGTGGCCGCGCATGAGGGCTCGACGCTGGTGGTGGTCGCCAACGCATTGCGGCTGCTCGCCTATCGCGACCGCAGTGCCGGTTGAACCGCAGACGCGGCGGGCGTGGAAGACCGGAAAGGGGAGAGAGGATGAATTTCAAGAATATCTCGGCCTGGTCCATCCGGAACCCGATCCCGCCGCTCGTCATGTTTTTCGGCCTGACGGTGGCGGGCATCGTCTCCTTCCTCATGATGGGGGTTCAGAGCGATCCCGACATCGATTTTCCGGGGGCGATCGTCATCATCGCGCAGCCGGGCGCCGCACCCACCGAACTCGAGACCCAGGTCACGCAGCGTGTCGAGGCGGCGGTGCGGACGATCGAGGGGATCGACGAGCTCAATTCGACGGTCACCGAAGGCCAGTCGCAGACGTTCGTCCAGTTCGCGATCGGCACGCCGATAGACCGGGCGGTGACCGATATCCGCGACAAGATCACCCAGATCCGCAGCAACCTGCCGAACGGAATCCTCGAGCCGCAGGTCATCCGCCTCTCGACCTCGGGCAACACGCTCGCTTATTGGTCGGCCTCCGCCACCGACATGACGCTCGAGGAATTGAGCTGGTATGTCGACAATGTCGTCGCCAAACGGCTGATCGCGGTCCCCGGCATGGGCGACGCCTATCGCCGGGGCGGCGTGAGCCGGGAAATCCGCGTCATCCTCAACCCCGAGCGGATGCGCGCCTACGGCCTCACCGCCGCCGCGGTGAACACCCAGCTCGTCCAGCTCAACATCAATGCGGCGGGCGGCCGGATGGAGGTCGCGGGGTCCGAACAGGCGGTGCGCATCCTCGGCAATGCGAGCAGCGCCAACGCGCTCGGCGAGACCTTGATCTCGGTCGGCACGAACCGGACCGTGCGCCTTGCCGATATCGCCGAGGTCAAGGATCTCTACGCCGAGCAGCGCTCGGTCTCGAAGCAGGACGGGCGGCAGGTGCTGACCTTCGGATTCGAGCGCGCGAAGGGCGCCTCCGATGTCACCGTTTACGACGCGGCGGTCGAGGAGCTGCGAAAGCTCGAGAAGGAAAACCCCAAGGTCAAATTCACCGAGCTGTTCAGCGATATCGAATATACCAAGGGCCAATATCATTCGGCGATCAATGCGATGGTCGAGGGCGCGATCCTCGCGGTCGTCGTCGTCTTCCTCTTCCTGCGCGACTGGCGCGCGACGCTGATATCCGCGCTCGCCATCCCGCTGTCGGCGGTCCCGACCTTCCTGTTCATGGACCTCATGGGCTTCTCGCTCAACATGATGACCTTGCTCGCGCTCAGCCTCGTTGCCGGCGTGCTGGTCGACGATGCGATCGTCGAGATCGAGAATATCGTGCGCCACATGCGGATGGGCAAATCGGCCTATCAGGCCTCGATTGACGCCGCGGACGAGATCGGGCTCGCAGTGCTCGCGACGACCATGACGATTGTCGCGGTGTTCCTGCCGGTCGGGCTGATGCCGGGCGTCGCGGGGCAGTATTTCAAGAATTTCGGGCTGACGGTCGTGGCCGCGGTGCTGATGAGCCTCGCGGTCGCGCGCATGATCACGCCCATGCTCGCCGCCTATTTTCTCTCTGCGCAGGGCCCGCAGAAACATGGCGAGGGCCCGCTGATCGACACCTATATGCGCATCTTGCGCTGGAGCCTCGATACCAGCGGGGCCGCTGCCGCGCGTGCGCGCGGCGGGCGCTGGAAATGGCTCGCCTATATCAAGGACCACCGGCTCTGGGTGGTCGGTATCGGGGTGCTGGCGCTCTTTGCGACCATTTTCAGCTTCTCGCTGCTCCCGATGACCTTTCAGCCTTCGATCGATTCCGACACGAGCCGCGTCGCCATCCAGCTCGCACCGGGTGCAACGCTCGAACAGACCGAGACGGTTGCCGACGAGGTGACCGATCTCATGAAGCGCGATCCGCTCGTCCAATCCGCTTTGTCGCGGATCGATGTCGGCACGGCGACGGTCTATCTGAAATTGCGCAAAGACCGCGACCTCACCTCGACCGAGTTCGAAAAGGACCGCGCGCCGCGGCTGGCTGAGGTTCCCGATGCCCGCATCAACTTCCAGTCGCAGCATGGCGGTGGCGGCGGGAGCAGCCGTGACATCTCGATCACGCTCGGCAGCGACGACCCGAAGAAGCTCGAAGATGTCGGCAACCGGTTGCTTGCTCAAATGGCACGCGTGAAGGAAATCCGCTCGCCGCGTGTCGAGGGCAATCTCCAGCGCCCCGAGATCGTCATTCGCCCGCGCTTCGCGCTCGCGGCGCAGCTCGGCGTGACGACACAGGCGCTTAGCCAGTCGATCCGCGTCGCGACATTGGGCGAGATTGACCAGAACAGTGCAAAATTCTCGCTCTCCGACCGGCAGATACCTGTGCGCGTCGCGCTTGCGGAAACCGCGCGCGAGCGGCTCGATACGCTTCGCAACATGCCGGTTCCGACCCGGAACGGGGGAACGGTGCCGCTCTCGGTCGTGGCCGAGATCGGCTTCGGCGCCGGCCCGACCCAGATCAATCGCACCAACCAGGTGCGCCAGCTCACCATCGGGGCCGACCTTGCTCCGGGTCTCGTGACCGGTCAGGCGATGGAGAAAGTCGAAGCGCTGCCGGCGCTCAAGACGCTGCCCGCCGGGGTCACGCGGCTGGTCCTCGGAAGTGCCAAGTGGCAGGCCGAGATGCTGCGCAACTTCGCAATCGCGGTCGTATCGGGGATCTTCCTCGTGCTCGCTGTGCTGATCCTGCTCTATCGCAAGATCATCCCGCCCTTCGTCAACATGGGCTCGCTTCTGCTCGCCCCGCTCGGCGGGGCGATCGCGTTGCTCTTGACGGGCTACCCGCTCTCGCTTCCCGTGTTCATCGGCGTGCTGATGCTGCTCGGTATCGTCGGCAAGAACAGCATCCTCCTCGTCGATTTCGCGATCGAGGAAATGGCATCCGGGGTGCCGCGCGACGAGGCGATCGTCGACGCCGGGCACAAGCGCGCGCAGCCGATCCTGATGACCACGGTCGCGATGGTCGCGGGCATGATCCCGACCGCGCTGTCGCTCAACGGCGACGGCGCATGGCGCGCGCCGATGGCGGTCACGGTGATTGGCGGGCTCATCCTTTCGACGATGCTGACGCTGCTGATCGTGCCGGCGTCCTTCAGCCTCGCGGCGGGCTTCGAACGCCGGATGGCCCCGCGCCTGCGCCGCTGGTTCACAACGGGCGGTGCGCACGCCGACCCATCGCCTGCGGGTGTCACCGACATCGGCGCGGGGCAAAGCCCGGCGGCCGATCGATAGAGGAGTGAAGCTGATGGAGTTCGAGCGGGAGCATGACCTCCCCTATAGTCCGGAACAGATATGGGCGGTCCTCGGCGATTTCGAGAACCACCGGATTTGGAATCCCTATGTCCGGATCGAGCGGCTTGCCGAGGATCCGATCGCGATCCGCTATTCGATGCGCATGGATCCGCACAAACCCAAGTTTCTTGAAGTGTCCGCGACGGTCCTTTCCGCGCGCGCCGGCGAGGAGCTGATACTCGACGTGAAGCCGAGCTTCATCCTCCAATTCGAGGAGAGCTATATCCTGACCCGGACGCCGGAAGGGACCAGATTCCTCCATCGCTACCGCTGCCGCGGGCCCTTTGCCTGGCTCCGGCTTCCCGGCATCAAGACGAGCTTTCAAAGGATGCTCGCGTCGATCGACGGCATCCTGGTCAGCTACCTCAAGTCCAAATATAGCAAGCCGCAATCGCCGCCGCGACGGCCCAAGTCCAAGTTCAAAGGCGGTCGGCGATGATGAGCTTTCCGCTGCTCGCGCCGCACAAATGGCGTCCGCTCGGCGCGGCTTGGGCCATCGCCCTCCTGTCGAGCCTTGCCGTTCTCTTCGTCGGCGAGGTCATGGGCCAGGCGCCGTGCGACCTCTGCTGGTTCCAGCGCGCCTTCATGTTCCCGCTGGCGATCATTCTCGGCATCGCGGCGTTCAGGTCGGACCGCGCCGTCGTTCCTTATGGACTGGCGCTGGCTTTCGGCGGCGGCCTCGTCGCGCTCTACCATAGCCTGCTCTACGTCGGTGTCATTCCGGCTCCGATCGTCCCTTGTACCGGCGGCCCGTCGTGCTCGGGTGAGAGCATGGCAATCGGAGGCGTGCCGCTGCCCCTCCTGTCGCTGGCCGCATTCGCGCTCATCCTTACCCTCTTGCTCAACTTCCAAAGGAGACTGAAATCATGAACAGACGTATCGGAGTGGTGGCCACGCTTGTACTCTCGGCACTCGCCTTCACCGGGGGCGCGATGCTCTACAGCGGAACCGCCGAGGGCGAACCCACGAAGAAGGTCGTGGCGGGGCCCGTCGACAGCCTCATTCGCCCGCACTCGCCGATCATCGGCCCGAAGAATGCCCCGGTCACGATCGTCGAATTCTTCGACCCCTCGTGCGAGGCCTGCCGTGCCTTCTATCCGACGGTGAAGGGCATCGTCGCCAAATATCCCAAGGATGTGCGTCTCGTGATGCGCTACCTGCCGCTGCACCCCGGCTCGGCCGAGGCGATCGTGATCCTCGAAGCAGCGCGCGTGCAGGGCAAGCTCGAACCGGTGACAGCCGCGCTGCTCGAGGCGCAGCCCGACTGGCATGACGGAAAGATGGACGGGGCCTGGGCCGCGGCGGAGAAGGCCGGCCTCAATGTCGCGAAGGCGCGCGCGATGCCGACCGCCGATGCGATGGCATGGATGGAGCAGGACATTGCCGACGCGCGAGCGGTCGGCGTCAAGGGCACCCCGACCTTCTTCGTCAATGGCGAGATGCTCGTCCAGCCCAGCCCCGAACAGGTCGAGGCCAAGGTTCAGGCCGCGGTCGCGGCAAAGGGCAAATGAGGGCCGCACCCGTCCCGCTTCGTCCACGTGGGACGGGTGCCCACCATGCAGCGCGACGCCGTCTCTCCCGCCATCGGCCTGCCGCATGGAGACGCCGGGTCACCGCCCGATCGGCGGCATCGGAGCCAATATTCACAGCGCATTCAACGATGAAGGGGACTTTGAACGCCACGAAAAGGAGAGACTGACATGCGAAAACTGATGACGATCGCGGCCGCGATGCTCGCCTTCGCGCTCCCCGG
>CBINGC010000054.1:0-21902 GCA_966250105.1 uncultured Sphingopyxis sp.
TCAATAAACCCGCGCCTTCGGTTTGATATATTCGACGTCGTCCGACAGCGTATATTCGTGGACCGGGCGGTAATCGAGGCGGACGCCGCCGCCCTTGCCGCCCCAGCCGTCGAACCAGCCGATCGTGTGCTTCATCCAGTTCGCATCGTCGCGGTTCGGGAAATCCTCGTGCGCGTGGGCGCCGCGGCTTTCCTTGCGGTTGAAGGCCGAGTGCATCGTCACCGTTGCCTGGCTGATCAGATTGTCGAGCTCAAGCGTTTCGATGAGGTCGGTGTTCCAGATCAGGCTGCGGTCGGTGACATGAACGTCGTTCATCCGCTGATAGGTTTTGGTCAGCTTTTCCTTGCCCTCGGCCATCAGCTCATCGGTGCGGAACACCGCCGCGTGCTGCGACATCGCGCGCTGCATTTCGGTGCGGATTTCGGCCGTGGGCGATCCGCCATTGGCATTGCGGAAATGGTCGAGGCGCGCGAGCGCGAGGTCGGCGCTGTCCTTCGGCAGCGGCGCCTGCGCCGCGCCGGGGGTCAGGATTTCCTTCAGGCGATGGCCCGTCGCGCGGCCGAAGACGACGAGGTCGATCAGGCTGTTCGAGCCGAGGCGGTTCGCGCCATGGACCGAGACGCACGCCGCTTCGCCGACCGCGAACAGGCCGGGGACCACGGTGTCGGGGCCATCTTTGCCGAGCGTGACGACTTCGCCATGATAGTTACAGGGGATGCCGCCCATATTGTAATGGACCGTCGGCACGACAGGGAGCGGCTGGCGCGTGAGATCCACGCCGGCGAAAATCTTGCCGCTCTCGGTGATCCCGGGCAGGCGTTCCGCCAGCACCGCGGGATCGATATGGTCGAGGTGCAGGTAGATATGATCCTTGTGCGGGCCGACGCCGCGGCCTTCGCGGATTTCGAGCGCCATCGAGCGCGAGACGACGTCGCGCGACGCGAGATCCTTCGCCGACGGGGCATAGCGTTCCATGAACCGCTCGCCTTCGGAGTTGGTGAGGTAACCGCCCTCGCCGCGCGCGCCTTCGGTGATCAGCACGCCGGCGCCATAGATGCCGGTCGGGTGGAACTGGACAAATTCCATATCCTGCAGCGGTAGGCCGGCGCGCAGCACCATGCCGCCGCCATCGCCGGTGCAGGTGTGCGCCGAGGTCGCGGTGAAATAGGTGCGGCCGTAACCGCCGGTCGCGAGCACCACGGCCTGCGAACGGAAACGGTGGATGCTGCCGTCTTCGAGGCACATCGCGATGACGCCGCGGCAGGCCCCGTCTTCCATGATCAGGTCGAGCGCGAAATATTCGACGAAGAAGTCGGCGTCATATTTCAGCGATTGCTGATAGAGCGCGTGCAGCATCGCGTGGCCGGTGCGGTCGGCGGCGGCGGCGGTGCGCTGAACCGGCGGACCTTCGCCCATATTCTGCATATGGCCGCCGAACGGGCGCTGGTAGATGGTGCCGTCGGCGTTGCGGCTGAACGGCACGCCGGCGTGCTCGAGTTCGTAGACCGCGGCGGGCGCCTCGCGCACCATATATTCGATAGCGTCCTGGTCGCCGAGCCAGTCGGAACCCTTGACGGTGTCGTACATATGCCATTGCCAATGGTCGGGCGAATTATTGCCGAGCGACGCGGCGATGCCGCCCTGCGCCGCGACCGTATGGCTGCGCGTCGGGAACACCTTGGTGATGCAGGCGGTCTTCAGCCCCGCTTCGGCGCTGCCCATCGTGGCGCGCAGGCCCGATCCGCCGGCGCCGACGACGACGGTGTCATAGATATGGTCGATGATCTTGTAGGCTTCGGTCATCTTACATGGCCCCCGGGCCGAGCGCGGTGGGCGCAAGCGCGATGCGGATGATGGCGAAGATACCATAGGCGGTGCCGCCGATCGCGTAGAAGTTGAGAAGGACGAGCGAGAGGATCTTCGTCGCCTCGCCATGGACATAGTCCTCGATCATCACCTGGAGCCCGAGGCGCAGATGCCAGAAGACGTTGGCGACCATCAGGATCAGCGCGAGAGCGACGGTCGGGTTCGATGCCCAGCGCAGCACCGCGGCGTGATCGCCGAGCGGCAGGCGGAACATCGAGACGACGAACCAGGTGACGAGCAGGATATTGCCGAGCGCGGTCAGGCGCTGCTGGATCCAGTGGTGCGAGCCGTGCTGCGACGAGCCGAGCCCGCGCACGCGGCCGAGACGCGTTCCGTTACCCATTGAGCGCCTCCGCAAAGACAGTGAGCCAGACGGCGGCGGTCGCGGTCAGCGAGCCGACGAAAACGAGGATCGACCAGAGCTTGTTGGTCTTGAGCTCATAACCCGCGCCGGTATCGAGCACGAGGTGACGCAGGCCCGAGAAGAGATGCTGGAAAAAGGCCCAGCTCAGCCCGATCAGCACCACCTTGCCCAATATGTTGGTGACCTGGTGCAGGGTGCTGATTTCGGGGCTGGGATCGTGCCACACGCAGGCGAGGAAAGCCGCATAGGCATCGGGTCCCGCGGCGAGCGCGCCGAGCCACCAGAGAAACATCAACCCGCCGACGATCGCCATGCCGTCGCCGGTGACGCGATGAAAAATGGAAACCGCCATCGCGGGGGTCCATTTATACACCTGCAGATGCGGGGAGCGCGGACGCGCGCTTGGTTCATTGCCAGCCATATCAGCCCTGTCTTGACTCTAAACGGTCGATGCGCCGCCGGTTAAGCCTTCCCGCCGCGATATGCAATTGCTTAGGAGCATAGGGGAATAAAAGCTTTGATTGGGCGTGGTTCGACCGGTAACGGACATATTCTCCCTCCCGCTTGCGGGAGGGGGGTGGGCAGCGGCGTCGCGATGGCCCACCCCGCTGCGGCAACCTTCCACTTCAAAGCCCCCACCGCAGCTCTGCCAATTACGGTATCCGCGACGTCGGATAGGGCGTGCCGTCCTTGTGGAAATAGCCGTCGGGCGTGAAGAGCATGTCGATGTCCGAATAGCCACCGCCGGTGTCGTGCGCCTTGCCGCCACCCAGCGCGACGAAGACGCAGTCGGCGTCCGATTCGTTGATCAGATGATGGCCATTGGTGCTGCCCTTCGGCCACACCGCGATATCACCCGGCTGCATGGGCCAGCGGCCGTCGTCCTCGACCAGCACGGCCTCGCCCGCGATCATCACCAGCATCTCGTCCTCGCCGTCGTGCCAGTGGCGCTGCGACGACCAGGCGCCGGGTTTGAGCACCACGTGACTGGCGGCGAAATCGCTGAGCCCCGTCGGCGGCGCGAGGCGGCGATACCAACGGCCTTGCACCGGCGCGTCGTAAGGCGCGGGATAGCCGGTCGTGTTGGTTTGCGGGATCGTATCGAGATCGAGCTTGGGCATGGCAGTCCTCCTCCCGCTCTCTTGCCGTTCGCATCGAGCGAAGTCGAGATGCCCTTCGGCCTTGTACCATGACGATTGGTGTCTCGACTTCGCTCGACACGAACGGATAAAGGGCGTTCATGACAATTCTGATCGACCCCATCGAACTCGCCAAGGCGCTGATCGCCGCGCCGAGCGTCACCCCCGCCACCGGCGCCGTGTTCGATGCGCTCGAGGCGGCGCTGGTGCCGCTGGGCTTCACCGTCGAACGCTTCATCGACGGGATCGAGCCCGACGGCCCGGTCGAGAATCTGCTCGCTGTGCGCGCGGGGAAGGGACCCAAGCATTTCGGTTTCGCCGGGCACCTCGACGTCGTGCCGCCGGGCGTCGGCTGGACCGGGGACGCCTTTGCACCCGAAGTGCGCGGCGATCTGCTCTATGGCCGCGGCGCGGTCGACATGAAGGGTTCGATCGCGGCGTTCGTCGCGGCGACGGCGGCGACGCCGGTCGATGCGGGCACGATCAGCCTGATCATCACGGGCGACGAGGAAGGCCCCGCGATTTTCGGCACGCGCGCGCTGATGGAACATATGGACGCGCGCGGGGTGAAGCCCGACATGATCGTCGTCGGCGAGCCAACCTCGGTGAACCGGCTCGGCGACATGGTGAAGATCGGGCGCCGCGGGTCGGTCAATATCTGGATCGACGTGCCGGGGACGCAGGGCCACGTCGCCTATCCGCACCTCGCCGACAATCCGATCCCCAAGCTGGTCAGGATTTTGGCGGTGATCGACGCCGTGGCGCTCGACGAAGGCAACGACTGGTTTCAGCCGTCGAACATCGAATTCACCGATCTCGAGGTCGGAAACGGCGCGACCAACGTCATCCCCGCCTCGGCGCGCGCGCGGCTGTCGATCCGCTTCAACGATCAGCACAAGGGTGCCGACCTCGTCGCGATGATCGAGCGCATCGCGCATGACGTCGAACCGAACGCCAAGATATTGGGCAAGATTTCGGGCGAGGCCTTTCTGACCCCGCCGGGCGAGCTGTCCGAGTTGGTCGCCGAGGCGATCCATGCCGAAACCGACCTCCGTCCCGAAATGTCGACGACGGGCGGCACATCGGACGCGCGCTTCCTCCACGCGCTGTGCCCGGTGGTCGAATTCGGGCTTACCAACGCGACGATGCACAAGCTCGACGAGGCGGTCGCGGTGGAAGATTTGCACACGCTGACCGCCATCTATCGCGGGATTTTGATGCGGGCGCTGCTGGATTGATTGCTTAGCGCAAAGACACGAATACACGAAGAAGCCGGCGCGGGCCGTCAGGTTCGCCTTTCCATTGAAGATGCGCCGGGTGGCAATGCCAGAGAGGAAAGGCGCTTCGCGGGAAACACCCCTTCTTCCTGTCTTTGCGTCTTTGCGCGAAATTCTTCTTTTACTCCCGCCCCCGCCGCAAAATCACATAGACCGCCCCCGCACCGCCATGGCTGATATGCGCGGGGCGGAGCGCGACGATCTGATCGGCATAGGGCGAATAGGCCAGCCAGTCGGGGAGCGAGGCGCGGATCGCGCCGCGCGGGCGCGGGTCGCCGTGCATCGTCGGCAGACGGTCGGCGCCCGGGCGCAACCGCCCCGCGACCACGAGCAGCACGCGCGCACCGCGCATCAGACCGCGACCGATCGCCTCGTCGAGCAAAGCCTGCGCCGAGGCCAGCGTATGGCCGTGGAGATCGATGCTCATATCGGGGCGGACGAGCCCCTTGCGCAGCCGCCGGTCCCAATGGCCGTCGAGTGTCGCCGCCTGATGGGTGCGGCGCGGCGGCGGTAATTCCGCGGATGGACGCGGCGCGGCCGCGGGCGCGGCGGCGTTGCGCGGAGCCGGTTTCGGTGGCCTGACGGTCGGTGGGGCAGCGGGCGCGAGCGGTGCCTTCGTCTTGGCGAGCGGCTTCACCGTCGCCGCGACCTTCTTCCACAGCGCGCTTTCGTCGGGATCGAGGCGCCGGGGCATCGCGGGCTCAGCCGGCCGGTGGGATCAGCCGCGCGATGCTCGCGCGCGGGAGAAGGAGCAGCGCCGAGCCGCGCGCCGCCATGCCGCCAGCGAGCGCGCGCGCTTCCTCGCCCGCACCCCAGAAGCTGTCGAAGCGGTTGGCGCCCTTGATCGCGCCGCCGGTGTCCTGCGCGATCCAGAGGCCATTGGGTTCCGCGCGATCGAGCGACAGGAAGACGGGCGCACCGAGCGGCACATATTTGGGATCGGCGGCGACGCTCGCGCGGCCGGTGACGGGAACGCCCAGGGCGCCGAGCGGGCCCGGGCCGGTCAATTCGCGGAAGAAGACCCAGCTCGGATTCTCGTTCATTACCGCGGCGCCGCGCACCGGATCGGCGCGCAGATAATCGAGGATGCCCTGCATCGACGCCTGGCCGCGCTGCAATTCGCCCCGGTCGAGCAAGAGCTTGCCGATACCGACATAGCCGCGGCCGTTCTGCGTGTCGTAGCCAATGCGCATGATGCCGCCGCCCGGCAGGCGGAGCCGGCCCGAGCCCTGCACCTGCAAGAAGAAGAATTCGGCGGCGTCGGCCGCCCAGGCGATTTCGAGCCCGCGTCCCTCGAGCGCGCCGCTCTCGATCGCGGTACGGTCGTAATAACGGACGAAATTGCCGTCCTCGACGCGGCCGCGGATCTTGCGGCCCTTCAAATCGTCGGCGAACTGGCCGAGGTCGACTTCGACGAGATCGGCGGGGCGGCGATAGATGGGGACGTCATAGCCCGGTTGCTTGTCACGCGATGCGGCGATCTCGGGTTCGTAATAGCCGGTGACGAAGGCGGTGCCCCCGCCGACCTGCACCGTGCCGAAATAGCGGGTGAAGAAGGTGAGCGCGTCGGTGTCGGCCCAGTTTTTCGCCGCAGCGCAGCTTTCGGTCCAGTCGGCGCCCAACGTAAGCCCGCTCGTATCGGTGCGCCGCTGCACCGAAGGGCAGCTGATGCGGAAGGCGGCGAGCGCGGTGGTCGCCTGCTGCGCAGTCACGCCCAGCGTCGCGAAATCGGGCCCGGCGATCACGCCGCTGGCGGCGGCGGTCGTCGCCTCGGCGGGAGGCGCGGCGGCGGGAAGCGGTGCAAGCGGGGTAGCGGGGATTGGCTGCGCGGCGGCGCCGGGGCGCTCGGACGGGCGCGGCACATAGGGACGCGGGGTGCCGAGCGGGCGCGAAGGTGCGGGGGCGGCGGTCGCCGGGCGGCTGCCGCCACCCGCGGGAACGACCGACGCGCAGCCCGACAGCAGCGGCAGGGCGGCGAGGAGCGCGAATCCGAAAGCGCGCGCGCGCGGCGCCCCCACCGTCTGATTCACGGGATCAGGCCGATTCGGCTTCGTCGAGCACCCAATTGGGGTCGTTGCTGCCGATCTGGCGGCGGAAGGTCCAGAGGTCGTCGGCCTCTGCCGCGTCGCTCATCGACCCGGCGATCAGCTTGCCGTCTGCATCGCGGGTCACCGCGCTGATGTCGGCATGATAGCGCACGGTGACGCGTGCTTCGCTGCGGCTCATTTCGACCGCGGTGATCTTCGCCGAATCGATGCCAATCAAGCGGTTGTCGAGCGTTTCGCCCCGCGCCTCACGCGCCTTTATCGCTTCGACAAAGGCGTCGTAGCTGTCGTCGTCGCAAAGATCGCGCAGCGTGTCGCGGTCGCCCTTCCAATAGGCCTCGAGGATCATGCGATACGCCGCCTCTGCCCCTTCCATGAAGCGGCCGGCATCGAAATTGCGGTCGGTCGCGAGCAGCTGGCGGAGGCCAGCTTCGGCGGCGGGTTCGTAGACCAGCCCCGAGGTGTCGGCGGATGCGGGCGCCGGGGCCGACGCGCCATCGCCCTCGTCGAGCCGGACCGGCGACGCGGCGGCGCGCTCGCGCGGCAGCACGGGCTCTTGCTCATGCCCCGTGCGCTTGCCCAGCACCGAGTAGAGCCGCATTCCAAGGAAGGCGGCGATCATGGCGAGCAGGACGATCGAAAAAGCGGTCACGGGCAAAAATCCAATGCGGAAGAACGAAACATCTTGGCTGATACATAGGCGATACGCGGCCCGGTTTCAAATAGCCATGGCCGCGGGCGCGCGACAGGTCAACGATTCGCCCCTCGACCTCGGCTCGGCACCGGGCCCCATTGTGCTTGCCGCCGGGCGCTGCTAAGCGCCGCGGCAACCGTCCGCCGCGGTTCCGACACGGTCCGCGGATGCGAATATGTTTCCATCTTTTCAGTGAAAGCTTGATCATCATGGCCGACGAAACGAGCCCCGACCTCAACAATCCCGCTCTGCAACCGAACGGCGAAGACACGAGCCCGGCGATCGGCCTGATCTCGCAATATGTGAAGGATCTGTCGTTCGAAAACCCGAACGCGCCCGCCGTCTATCAGTGGCAGGAAGCGCCGCAGGTCGACGTCCAGTTCAACATCGCGGCCGACAATATGGGCGAGAATCTGTACGAAGTGACGCTGAAGATCGACGTGACGTCGAAGACCGACGCGGGCACGAGCTTCGTGATCGACCTGAAATATGCCGGCCTGTTCGGCGTGCGTCACGTCCCCGACGACCAGCTTCAGCCCTTCTTCCTCGCCGAAGCGCCGCGCATCCTCTTCCCCTTCGCGCGCCGCGTCGTCGCCGATGCCGTGCAGGACGGCGGCTTCCCGCCGCTGCTGCTCGAACCGATCGATTTCCACGGCCTGTTCGCGCAGCAGGTCCAGGCGGCGCAGGCCGAAGCGGCCGGCGAAGTCGCGGTCGGCCAGGCCTGAACCCCGTAACGGGGGCGAGCTGAGGGCTTGAGCAGCCTCGTCAAAAGCGTGGGGACGATCGGCGGCCTGACTATGGTCAGCCGCATTTTCGGCTTCGCGCGCGACATGCTGCTCAGCCGCATCCTCGGCGCCGGCGGCGTCGCCGACGCCTGGCAGCTCGCCTTCCAGCTGCCCAACATATTCCGCCGCCTGTTCGCCGAGGGCGCGTTCGCCGCCGCCTTCATTCCGCTGTTCAACCAGCGGATGACGAAGGACGGTGACCATGGCGAGGCGCGCGCCTTCGCCGACGCCGTGCTCGCGGTGCTGATCCCGATCCTGATGGTCTTTTCAGCGCTGCTGCTGGTCGTCATGCCGTGGGTGATGGGGCTGTTCGCGAGCGACGCGTTGCAGGCCGATGGCGAAACCTTCGACCTCGCCGTGCTGATGGCGCGCATCGCCTTTCCCTATCTCGCCTTCATGAGCGTCGCGACTTTGTTCGCGGCGATCCTCAACAGCCTGTCGCGCTTCGCCGCCGCCGCCGCCGCGCCGATTCTGCTCAACATCTGCCTGATCGGCGCGCTGCTGCTTGGGCTGTTTACCGGCGACGGCGGCGAAGCCTCGAAAGCCGCGACGGGGCTCTATCTCGCGATCTCGGTCTCGCTCGCGGGCCTGTTCCAGCTCGGCTGGCTTTATTACTGGATCCGGCGATCGGGATTTCGGCCGGCGCTGCGCCGCCCCCGGCTGACCGCGGGGGTGCGCGAGATGGGAGTGCTGATCCTGCCCGCGGTGTTCGGCGCCGGCGTCTATCAGATCAGCCGCTTCATCGACCTCTTCTTCATCGCGACGCTGCCCGACAAGAGCATCACCTATCTCGCGATGGCCGACCGGCTCAACCAGCTGCCGCTCGGCATTATCGGCATCGCGCTCGGCACTGCGATCCTGCCCGCGCTGTCGCGCTTCGTCGCGCAGGGCGATCGCGACGGGGCGTTCCGGCTTCAGAGCAATGCGGTCGAGCTCGCGATGCTGCTGACCGTGCCGGCCGCGGTCGCGCTGTTCGTCGCGGGGCCCGCGATCACCAGCGCCTTCTACGTCGGCGGGCAATATAGCGTCGCCGACGGGCTCGCGACCGGCGCGGTCGTCGGCGGGCTGGTCGTCGGGCTCCCCGCCTATGTGCTGGTCAAGGTGCTCGTTCCCAATTTCTTCGCGCGCAAGGACACGCGCACGCCGGTGTGGACCGCGGCGATTTCGCTGGCGATCAACATCGCGCTCAATCTCCTGCTGATCCCCCGGCTCGGCATCGTCGGGCTCGCGCTGGCGGGGTCGATCGCCGCCTGGTGCAATGTGGCGATGCTCTACGCGCTCCTGCACCGCAAGGGGCATTTCCGCCTCACCGGCCAGGTCGCCGGACGAATCGCGCGCATCATCCTTGCCGCGGCGGCGATGGCGGCGGCGCTTTATCATGCGATCCCGCTGGCGGGCGACGCCTTCATCGGAGGCGTGTTCGAACGGATCGTCGCGCTCGGCGCGTTGGTGGCGACAGGGGCGATCATATTCTTTGGTTGCGCCGTCCTGTTCGGCGTGGTCAATCGCGACACCGTCGGCCAGCTGCGCCGGCGCACACTCTAACAGGATAGACATCATGCGGACGCTATCGGGCATTCAGCCCACCGGAAATTTGCACCTCGGCAATTATCTGGGCGCGATCCGCAACTGGGTGCGCATGCAGGACGAGATGGAGGGCGACAAACTCTATTTCCTCGCCGACCTGCACGCCATTTCAATGCCGCATGTTCCCGCCGAGCTGACCGCCAACACGCGCGCGATGACCGCCGCGCTCGTCGCCTGCGGGATCGACACCGACCGCTCGATCCTGTTCAACCAGGCGCGCGTCCCCGCGCATGCCGAGCTGCAATGGCTGCTCAACGGCACCGCGCGGCTCGGCTGGCTCAACCGCATGACGCAGTTCAAGGACAAGTCGGGCAAGAATCGCGAAAGCGCGTCCGCGGCGCTCTATACCTATCCCGTGCTGCAGGCGGCAGACGTGCTGCTCTATCAGACGACGCATGTGCCCGTAGGCGAGGACCAGAAGCAGCATCTCGAGCTCGCGCGCGACGTCGCGCAGAAATTCAACAATGATTATGCCCCCAAAAATGCGGATGGTTCGGAGGCGCCGGTATTCACCATGCCCGAACCGATCATCCCGGCCGGCCTCGCGCGGATCATGAGCCTGCGCGACGGAGCGGCGAAAATGTCCAAGTCCGACCCGTCGGACATGAGCCGCATCAACCTGACCGACGACGCCGACACGATGATGCAGAAAGTCCGCAAGGCAAAGACCGACCCCAAGGCGCTCCCGTCCGAAGCCGAAGGGCTCGAAGGGCGCGCAGAGGCGCGCAACCTCGTCGGCATCTATGCCGCGCTCGCCGACACGAGCATCGACGCGGTGTTGCGCGACCATGCGGGGCAAGGGTTCGGGGCGTTCAAGCCCGCGCTGGGCGAATTGCTGATCGAAAAGCTCGGGCCGATCAACGCGCGCTACGTCGCGCTGAAGGACGATGTCGCGGCGCTCGACGCGATCCTCGACAAAGGCGCCGAAAAGGCGCGCGCGCTTGCCAAGCCGACGCTCGACGCCGCCTATGCCGCGCTCGGGCTCTGCCGCTGACGTCGGGCTATTAGGCGCTGTTCGACCAGCGAAATTCCTTGTTTTCGCGCTTGATGCCCCCATATCGGGTTGTGGAACGGCCGTGCGGCGAAACGAGTTCAACCAAGGTTAAGTCGCGCCGGCATAGTCTATGGTATTGAGAGCGCGACAGTGCGCACCCCGAATCACGGAGCCAGGACGATGAGTATGATGAACCTTCGGCGGCTGGGCCTTGCCGCCATGACAGGCGCAGCGCTGGCGCTGGCCGGCTGCGCGACCCCCTTCAAGGCCGATGTCGCGCGCTTTCAGTCGCAGCTTCCCGCGCCGCAGGGCCAGAGCTTCGTGGTCGAGGCGAGCAATCCTGCGCTGCAGGGCGGCATCGAGTTCGGCCAATATGCGAATATCGTCGCGGGCGAACTGACGCGCTATGGCTATCGTCCCGCGGCGAACCGCGAAAGCGCCGACCTGGTCGTCCGTATGGACTATGGCGTCGACAAGGGACGCGAACGCGTCGTGTCGAGCCCCGGCTTTGGCGATCCCTGGTACGGCGGCGGCTATTATGGCCGCGGCTTCTATCGCCCCGTGATCATCACCGGTCGCGGTGGGCGCCGCTTTGTCTATGGCTATCGCGATCCGTTCCTATGGGGCGGTTTCGGGCCCGGCTGGGGTTATAACGACGTGTCGAGCTACACCGTCTATACGAGCGGCCTCAATCTGCAGATCGACCGCGCTTCAGACGGCTCGCGGCTGTTCGAAGGCCAGGCGGAGGCGCAGTCGCGTGACAATAATCTGCAGACGATCGTGCCGAACCTCGTCGAAGCGATGTTCACCGGCTTCCCCGGCAACTCGGGCGAGCGGGTGCGGATCACGGTCGCACCGCCCGAAAAGGGCTGACACATCTTTCGAGCCAAATAAAGGCCCGCCCTCCACACGGACGGCGGGCCTTTTTCTTACAATGGAAATGGCAGTTTTGGGCCGGAAACTGCCGCTGAGTATCTCATAACTTCGTCATTCCCGCGGAAGCGGGAACCCAGACTGGGGTCAGCCGACGCGCGCTCTGGGTTCCCGCTTTCGCGGGAATGACGAATGTTGGGAATGTCCGCTCCCCACCCCTAAACCGACGTCCCTAAATCTTCCCCCGCACCCCCAGAAAGAAGCGCCGGCCCAGATAATCATATTGCGTCCCGAACGCCGGGGCCTGCCCGATCACCGGCGGCGTCGCGGTCACCACGGTCGATATGCGCGGCGGCGGGGTGTCGAACAGGTTGGCGACGCCGAGCGTGATCCGGAAGCGGTCGGCGACATCGCGGCTCAGCGACAACGAGTGATAGAAGGTCGCGGGCACGCTGACGTCGGGACAGAAACGTCCGCCCGGACGGAAGCTCGAGGTGCGGCACGGATCGCCGCCCTGCGCGCGTAGCAGGTCCTCCTCGTTCGATGCGGCACCGGTGACGTCGAGCCCGTAGAACAGTGTCCAGCCGTCCTTCATCCAGCCAAGGTTGAAGTCGCCGACCCACTTCGGGTTGCCGATCTTGCCATTGTCGTCGATGATGGTGCCGGGGAACAGCTCGACCTTGTCCCGGGCCTGCCATGTCATCTGCGCGCGAAACGTCAGCGCGCCCAGATTGCCGAGATCCTGATCGATCGCCAACGACAGATCGACGCCGCGGTTTTGCTGGCGGCTGATGTTGACATAGCGGTCGGTGACGCTCGCGACGCTCTGCGCGTCGGGGCCGGCGGCGGTGCGCGTGAACAGGCCGCAGAAGGCTTCGTTCGCGAAATTGTCCGAATCATAGCAGCCGGTCAGGATATTGCCCGCGCCAAGCAACGTGATCTCGTCCTTTACCTTGATGTCGAAATAATCGACCGCGAGGCGCGTCTTGAGCCCGCCCCACAGCGCGCCCGACAGATCGGGGGTCAGGATCACCGACACCGTCTTCGCCGTCGAGGTTTCGGGCTTCAGCCGGCCGAGCCCGCCGCCCGACACGATCGTCGCCGGGGCAATCCCGCCGGCATAATCCGGCGCGATCCCGTCGGCGGCGCAATTGTCGAAGATGCGCTGGCTGATCGCGCCCGCCGCGAGCCGCGCCGCGCTCTGAATGCACGGGTCGATATCGGACTGGCCGAGGAAGCCCGTCTGATCCTGAAGGAAGAGCTCAAACAGCGCCGGCGCGCGGAACGAAGTGCCCCAGGTGCCGCGGAAGCGCAGCCAGTCGTTGACCGCCCAGTCGGCGCCGACCTTCCACGTCGTGTCGCTGAAACTGTCGTTCGCGCCGCCACGCGCGGTCGCCTCGACATGCGTATAACGCGCCGCGCCCGACAGCGTCAGCCGCTCGACCATCGGCACGCCTTTGAGCAAGGGCAGCTCGACTTCGCCGAAAAGCTCCTTCGACACGGTGCGCCCGGCGGTGATTCCCGAGGTCGTGAAATTGGCGACATTGCCGGCAAGCGTCGCTTCGCCCGGCGTGTCGTCGATTTCGTCGCGGCGGATATTCGCGCCGAACGCGACGCCGACCGGCCCCGCGGGCAAGGTGAACAATTTGCCCGTCAGCAACGCTTCGGCAGACGTCTGCTTGAACAAGGTCCGCCCCGTCTCGCGCCCCGTCAGGAAGGCGCGTTCTTCGGGCGTGAAATCGCCGCGCAGCACGCGCGGGTCGGTGAAGTCGATGTCGATGCACGGGACGCCGCGAATCGCCGTCACCGTTCCGGCGCACGAGCGCGTGCGCAGCGTCTGCGACGCGATCGCGTCCTGATAGATGACATCCTGCGTATAGCTCGCGTCCGACCGGCTGTGCTGGCCGTGGACGTCCCATGTCCACCCGCCGCCGAACTCGCCGCGCAGCCCGAGCACGCCGCGATAATAATCGACGTCGGCGCTGCTTTCGGACTTCATGAGCACGCGGGGGTGCAGGATGACATTGCCGCCGAATTCGCCGTTGAGCGGGTCGCCCATGTCGGTGGGATCGCAGTTGAAAGCGGTCGGGTCACACAGGAAAAAGGGTAACATCGACGCGCCGGTGAACTGCTGAAGATCGATCCGCTGGACGCCATTATTATGCGACTTGCGGTTGCTGAACAGGAACTCGCCATAGGCGGTGATACCGCCCGTCACATCATAGGCGCCCTCGACGAAGCTACTGACCCGGCGCACGCCCGAGAAGACGTCCATATCCTGTTCGGGGGGCTCGAACTGGTTGAGTGCGCCGGTCGACGGGCCGTCGAAATTGAGCCCGAAGAAGTCGGCGGGTCCGAACACGCCGATCGGATTATAGGCATTGATCGGAATGCCGACCCCGGCGAACTCGGCGCCATATTGGCCCGCGAAGATCGCCTGTCCGTTCGGCGCGATCAGCCCGGGGCCGAATGTGGGAAAACCGTCCTGATCGACCCCCGAAAAATCGCTGAAGACGATCATATTCGCCTGCGTGCTGTTGCACGCCGGCCGGCCGCTGCGGAAATCGACGATGTCGGCGCGGCTGCCATCGGCCTCGCGCTTCAGATATTCCTCGGAACAGAAAAGGAAGCCGCGGTCGCGGCGCGTCAGATTCTGCTGGCGGAAGACATCAACCGTCGCAAAGATATGGCCGCGATCGAATTTTTTGCCGAAGCTCGCATCGGCGCCATAGCTTTCACCGCCGCCATGCTGCGTGATCGACGAAAAGCCGCCCGCTTCGAACCCGTCGAGGTCGTCGCGGGTCAGGATATTGACCACACCCGCGACCGCATCCGAACCATAGATCGACGAGGCGCCTGTCTTCAGCATTTCGACCTGCCGGACCACCGACAGCGGCAGCACATTGAGATCGAAGGGCGCGACCGCGCCGCGAATCCCCGCGGGCCCGGCGCGGCGGCCGTTGATCAGCACCAGCGTCCGCTCGGCGCCGAGGCCGCGCAGCGACAGTGTCTGCACATCATTGCCGCCATTGGCGACGAAACGGTTCGAGATTGCCGAGGTGATCTGGATCGACCCCTGCGCCGCCGGGGTGGATTGCAGCACGTCGGCGAGCTGGACCTGCCCCTGAAGTTTCGCCGTTTCGGGGTCGATGACCTGGACCGGGTCGGCGCTGGTGAACTCGCTCTTCGCGATGCGCGAGCCGGTGACGATGATTTCGTCACCATCGGCCTGCGCCATCGCGGGGTTCGCCGACAAGGCGATCGCCGAGGCCGTTGCGACCAGAAACACCTGCGAGTGGGTGCCAGTTTTCATTGTCTTCTTCCGACTAAAGGTTGATCACGCCCCCCGGCGCGTCGGAAACTACGCGAAAGGGCGTTTCGATATGGTTACCGCCGCGGTAAGTTTGACGGCGCTCGCCCGCTTGTCGCAGCCATCGAGGGGGGCTAGGCACGCGGGCCACAGACCGGGCGAAAGGATCGCGCAATGAGCAAGGCAATGGGCGAAACGCTGGGGCGGCTGGAGACGGTCATCCATAACCGGCTCGCGGCGGGCGAAGCCGAAGCCTCTTATGTGGCGAGCCTCGCCGCCAAGGGCCGCGGCAAGATCGCGCAGAAACTCGGCGAGGAAGCCGTCGAGGCGGTGATCGCCGCGGTCAGCGAGGATGATCCCGAACTGATCGGCGAGGCGAGCGACCTCGTCTTCCACCTCTCGATCCTGCTCGCCGAGCGCGGCCTGTCGTGGGACATGATCGCCGCCGAACTCGACCGCCGCCATGGCACCTCGGGCCACGCCGAAAAAGCCGGCCGCCAGCAATAGGAACGCACCCATGCCGATCGACGCGACCCTCCCCTATGACGACAGCAACATCTTCGCGCGCATCCTGCGCGGCGAGCTGCCGTCGAAGACCGTCTATGAAGACGAATTCGCCCTCGCCTTCCACGACATCAACCCGCAGGCCCCCTTGCACATTCTCGTGATCCCCAAGGGCGCCTATGTCAGCTGGGACGATTTCTCCGAGCGCGCCAGCGACGCCGAGATCGCGGGTTTCGTCCGCGCGGTCGGCAAAGTCGCGCGCGACCAGGGCCTCGTCGCCCCCGGCTACCGCCTGCTCGCCAACACCGGCCTCGACAGCCATCAGGAAATCCCGCACCTCCACGTCCATATTTTCGCGGGGCAAAAGCTTGGGCCGATGCTCGCAAGGTAATCGGCGGCTGTGCATCATTCCCTCGTGATCCCGGACCTGATCCGGGATCCAGACAGCGCCGGTTGAATGGGTCCCGGATCAAGTCCGGGATGACGAAAATGGCTATTCTGCCCTGCGAATATCTCGATTTTCGCGGGCATCGGTGACCAACATCACAGCATTTCTATCGCCCACGGCTAACCGTGCGCGATGCACGGCAGCGGGTGGACTCTTGCCCCTGTTTCCAGCAGGATAAGCGTCGGGCCAGAAGGGGAGACGAAGCGATGGGCAAGGCATGGCGCGCGCTGGCGCAGCGGCTGACCGGCAAGGCGAAAGTCGCGCTGATCCTGCCCCTCACCCTCGCGATGGCCGCGACCGCCACCGCCGACACGGTGCCGCAGGTCACGCTCGCGACCCCCGGCAGCTCGGGCAGCGGCGACGGCACGATCACGCGCTTCACGCTGCGCTTTTCCGAAGACATGGTCCCGCTCGGCGATCCGCGCGCCCCCGCGCCCGCCACCAACGACTGCAAACTCCCCGCGTCCGCTCGCTGGGTCGACACGCGCACCTGGGTGCTCGAATTCGACAAACCGCTGCCCGGCGGGCTCGCCTGTCATGTCGAGCTGCGCGACGGGCTCACCACAGCGCGCGGCGTCGCGGTCGCGGGCAATAGCCGCTTCGCGCTCGACACCGGCGGCCCCTCGGCGCGCGCGGTGCTTGTCGGCGGCATGAGCGGCGGGATCGAGGAGGAGCAGATTTTCCTCGTCGCGACCAACGTCGCCGCCGATCGCGCCTCGGTCGGCCGCTACGGCTATTGCGCGGTCGACGGCATCGGCGAGAAGATCCCGCTCGACGTGCTGCCGCGCGACACCGCGACCGAAATCCTGACCGGGCTCGGCGACAATAATTGGTCGCGCCAATCCTTCACTTACGACGCCGGCCTGCCGCAGCGTTTTCCCGCGGCGGGCGCCGACCGCGACGCCGCGCTCGACCGCATCGTCCCGGTCAAATGCCGCCGGCCATTGCCGCCGGGCCGCGAGATGGCGCTCGTCTGGGATGCGCGCATTGCTCAAGCCGGCGTCGCCGGCCGCACCGCGGGCCGCGACCAGCGCTTCGATTACGACGTCCGCCCCGCCTTCACCGCCAAAATGTCGTGCAGCCGCGTCAACCCGCAGGCGGGATGCAACCCGATCAAGGACGTCGTGCTGAGCTTCGCGTCGCCGGTATCGCGCGCAACGATCCTTGCCGCGACGCTCGACACCGCCGACGGCAAGCGCCTGACGCCCAGGATCGACGACGACGACAAGAATGACGACTGGCTGACCACCGTCCGCTTCGCCGGCCCGCTGCCGCAAAATGTCGACGCGACGCTTCGCCTCCCCGCGAACGTCACCGACCAGAGCGGCCGCAGCCTCCAGAATCAGTCGAACTTCCCGCTCGAATTCCACATCGATCGCGCCCCGCCCTTGATCAAATTCGCCGCCGAATTCGGCATCCTCGAAGCCGGCGAGGGCGGCGTGCTGCCCGTCACCGTGCGCGGGGTTGAAGCCAGCCTCGTCCAGTCGAATCTCAAAATGCCCGTGGCCGCGCTGAAAATCGGCGACGACGACGCCGCGATCGCGCGCTGGCTTCGCCGCGTCGACGACGCCGACGACACCGACTATCGCGAGGAAAAGGACGCCGTGGGCAAGGACGTCACCGTCAACTACACCGGCACCAAATCGGTATTCGTGGGCGCCCCGGCGGGCGGCGAACGCCGCGATATGCAGCTGACCCCGCCGGGGGGCGGCAAGGCATTCGAGGTCGTCGGCATTCCGCTGGGCGAAAAGGGCTTCCATATCGTCGAGATCGCCAGCCCCGAACTCGGGGCCGCGCTGCTCGGCCGCCGCGAGACGCGCTATGTCGCGACCGCGGCGCTCGTCACCAATATGGCGGTCCATTTCAAATGGGGCCGCGAAAGCTCGCTCGCCTGGGTGACCGCGCTCGACACCGGCCTTCCCGTATCGGGCGCCGAAATCCGCGTCTCCGACAGCTGCACCGGCCGCCTGCTCGCGCGCGGCACCGCCGACAAGGCGGGCCGCCTCGCCTTCCCGTCGGCGCTGCCCGAGCCCGAAACATATTCGAGCTGCGAGGAAAATCCCGACATGGCGAAAAGCGAAGGCCATGCGCTGATGGTCAGCGCGCGCTCGGAGGGCGATTTCAGCTTCACCCTCACCGACTGGGGCAGCGGCATTCGCCCCTATGATTTCGACCTTCCCTATGGCTGGTCGGAACGCGCGGACATCCTCCACACCGTCTTCGACCGCGCGCTCGTCAAGGCGGGCGAGACGGTCCATATGAAGCATATCCTGCGCCGCCCGGTCGGCCTCGGCTTCCGCACCCCCGAACCGCTCGCGGGCAAACTCCGCCTCGTTCACCGCGGCTCGGACACCGAATTCGAAATGCCCTTCGCGATTCCCGCCACCGGCAGCGGCGAGACCGTCTGGAACGTCCCCGCCTCGGCACCGATGGGCGATTATGAACTCGTCTTCGTCACCAAGGATGAGGATGGCGAGGACAAGACGATCTGGCCGGGCCAGACGGTCCGGGTCGACGAATATCGCCTGCCGACGATGAAGGCGACGATCACCGGGCCGAAGACCGCGCTCGTGCGCCCCGCCGCGGTGCCGCTCAATCTCTTCGTCGGCTATCTCTCGGGCGGCCCCGCGCCGAACATACCGGTCGAGCTGCGCACCAATTTCCGCTCGAGCTGGTCGCCGCCCGAAGACTATAAGGATTGGGATTTCGACGGCCAGCCGGTCAAGGAGGGCGTGGTCCAGCTCGACGACAGCGGCGATACGCCGTCGGCCGATCTGCCGCTCGCGCGCTCGGTCCCGCTCACGCTCGACGCCAATGGCAGCGCGACGACCAGCGTCACGGTCGACCAGCCGATCACCGAACCGACGCTGATGGCCGCCGAAATGGATTATGAGGATGCGAACGGCGAGACGCTGACCTCGAGCCGCCGCATCACTCTCTATCCGTCGGCCGTCCGCCTCGGGCTCAAGACCGACGGCTGGCTGATGCGCGACAACGACCTGCGTCTCAATTTCATCGCGCTCGATTTGGGCGGCAAGCCGATCCGCGGCCAGCGTGTCGACGTCGCGCTCTACAACCGCGAGATCATCACCGCGCGCCGCCGCCTGATCGGCGGCTTCTACGCCTATGACAACCAGATGCGGACGACGAAGCTCGATGCGACGTGCAGCGCGACCACCGACCGGCTCGGCCGTGCGAGCTGCGCGATGGCGCCTGGCATTTCGGGCGAAGTCACGGTCGTCGCGACCACGCAGGATGAGGGCGGCAACGAGGCGCGCGCGGTGCGCTCGGTGTGGCTCGCGGGCGACGACGATTGGTGGTTCGGCGGCGACAATGGCGACCGCATGGACGTGATCGCCGAAGCGCCGCGCTACGCCGCGGGCGACACCGCGAAATTCCAGGTCCGCATGCCCTTCCGCGAAGCGACCGCGCTTGTCACCGTCGAGCGCGAGGGCGTGCTGTCGAGCTTCGTCGTGCCGTTGAAGGGCACCAATCCCGTGGTGAAGGTCAAACTGCCCGCGACCTACGCCCCCGACGTCTATGTCTCGGTGATGGCGGTGCGCGGGCGCGTGACCGGCGGCGAAAGCTGGTTCCGCAAGCTGAAGCGCGCGGCGGGCTTCAAGATCGAGAATAGCGAGGGCGCCCCGCCGACCGCCCTGGTCGACCTCGCCAAGCCCGCCTATCGCATGGGCATCGCCCGCATCAAGGTCGGCTGGGAAGGCCATAAGCTCGGCGTCAAGGTGAAGGCCGACAAGGAGAAATATTCGGTCCGCGAAACCGCCAAGGTCGACATCGAAGTCAAGACCCCCGGCGGCAAGGCGCCGAAGAACGCCGACGTCGCTTTCGCCGCAGTCGACGAAGCCTTGCTCCAGCTCGCCCCCAACGAAAGCTGGGACGTGCTGAATGCGATGATGGGCGAACGCACGCTCGACGTGCTCACCTCGACCGCGCAGATGCAGGTGGTCGGCAAGCGCCACTATGGCCGCAAGGCACTCGAACCCGGTGGCGGGGGCGGCGGCGACCTGTCGGGCCTGACGCGCGAGGATTTCCGCCCCGTTCTGCTGTGGAAGGGCCATGTCCCGCTCGATGCGAAGGGCCGCGCGAGCATCGACGTCCCGCTCAGCGATAATCTTTCGGGCTTCCGCCTCGTCGCGATCGCGACCGACGGGTCGCAATATTTCGGCACCGGCGAAACCAGCGTCCGCACCGTGCAGGATCTCGGCGTCTTTGCCGGCATGCCCGAACTCGTCCGCACCGGCGACACTTACGATGCGCGCTTCACCCTGCGCAACGGCACCGACCAGCCGATGGAGGTCACCGCGACCCCGACGCTGTCGCCCGCCATCGCGACCGCGCCGCCGCTCACCGTCACCATCCCCGCGGGCGGCGCGGTGCCGATCAGCTGGTCGATGACCGCGCCCGACCGGATCGGCCCGATCGAATGGACCGTCGAGACGGCGTCAAAGGACGGCAAGGCGCGCGACCGGCTCGTCTTCGAACAGACGATCGAACCCGCGGTGCCGCTCGAAACCTGGGCCGCGAGCCTCTTCCGCGTCGGGCCGAACACGACGCTGCCGATCGCGATCCCGGCGGGCGCGCTCCCCGGCGGCTATGTCGATGTCGCGCTCGCGGGCACGCTCGCGCCGCCGCTCACCGGCGTGCGCGACTATATGGCCGCCTATCCCTATACCTGCTTCGAACAACAGACGTCGCGCGCCGTCGCGCTCGGCGACATCGGACGGTGGCAGGCGCTCGCGGGCGCGATGCCGACCTATCTCGATGATGACGGGCTGCTCCGCTATTGGCCGAACGAACGGATGGAAGGGTCGATCGAGCTCACCGCCTATGTGATGAGCGTGACCGCCGCGAACGGCTTCGCGATCCCCGAAGCATCGAGCGAAAAGATGGTGAAGGCGCTGGAGGCGGTCGTCGAAGGGCGCCTCACGCGCAAGGGCTATGGCCCGTGGGACATCCGTCCCGTGCGGATCGCGGCGCTCGCCGCGCTCGCACGCAACAAGGCGTCGAGCGCCAGCCTCGTCGCCGCGATCGACGTCGCACCCGCCGACATGGCGACCGGCACGCTCGCCGACTGGCTCGTCGCGCTCGAAAAGACGCCGGGGGTGCGGAACGCCGCCGGTCTGCGCACCTCGGCCGAGGCCGAACTCCGCAAACGTCTCGTTTATGAAGGCACGCGCCTCGACCTCGTCGACGATGCCAAGGCGCCGTGGTGGATGATGACCAGCGGCGACGAAATGGCGATCAAGGCCTTGGAGGCCGTGCTCGGCCGCAAGGGCTGGGGGGATGACGCAGGCAAGCTGATGGTCGGCGTCGCGCAGCGCCAGCGCAAGGGGCATTGGGACACCACCCCCGCCAACGCATGGGGCGCGGTCACCGTCCGCCGCTTCGCCGCGCTTTATCCGGCAAGCGCGATCACCGGCGTCACCAATGTGAGCCTCGCGGGCGATACCGCATCGCAAAGCTGGCCGCTCCCTGCCGAGCCGGTCTCGCCGCTCCGCGTCGCGCTCAATGCCGCAACAATGAGCCTCAGCCACCAAGGCACTGGCGCGCCATGGGCCACCGTGAATGTCAAGGCGGCGGTGCCGCTCAAGGAGCCGCTCAACGCCGGCTACCGGATCAAGCGCTCGATCAGCATCGTCAAGGCGGCGAACAAGGACCGGCTGACGCGCGGCGACGTCATCAAGGTGCGGATCGAGGTGGTCGCGGCGGCCGGACGCACCTGGGTCGTGGTGAGCGACCCGATCGCCCCCGGCGCGACGATCGTCGGCAACCTCGGCGGCCAGTCCGAAATGCTGGCTAGCCAAGCGGGCGGCGACGGCGCGCAGCCAAGCTATGTCGAGCGCGGCAAGGACGCCTGGCGCGGCTATTTCGGCTGGATGCCCGCGGGCACCCACGCGGTCGAATATGTCGTGCGCTTGAACGGCTCGGGCCGCTTCACCCTGCCCCCGACGCGAGTCGAGGCGATGTATTCGCCCGCGATCCGCGGCCAGTGGCCGAA
>CBINGC010000055.1:0-21745 GCA_966250105.1 uncultured Sphingopyxis sp.
GAATCCCTGACGCCGCTAATCGGGCGCCGAGGCGATTCTCGCCACACAATCATCCAATCCAGCGGAGTATAAAATGAGCGAAGCCACCACCACCGACGATCAACTGCGCCTGTTTATCGAGCGCATCGAGCGGATGGAGGAAGAGAAAAAGGGTGTCGGCGACGATATCCGCGACACCTATAATGAAGCCAAGGCACAGGGCTACGATACGAAGATCATGCGTCAGGTCATCAAGCTGCGCAAAATGTCCAGGGATGATCGGATGGAAATGGAAGCCGTTCTGGACGTCTATAAGGCTGCTTTGGGCCTCGCTTAATCATCTTCTTCGTGGAGCCGGCGATAGAGCTTCAACGCAGTTTCGTCGCCGGCTTCCAGCAATCGGATGACCTCCCAAAGGCCTTCTGAAAAATTGCGGAGCGTATCGTTCGCTCGGGCCATCTCGCCCATCATTAGCTCGGAGAACCAGAAAAAGGCCGATCTTGCGCGGGAGATATCTTCGACCGAAACGATCAAATCGGTTTCGGCTTTCGGGTGCGTTATCCGATTACGAAGGCGAATGGTCTGTTTCAGATTTTCCCAACCTTCGACTCCGAAATCAGGTTGATCACCCAACGCACAGTTTGCTGCGATTCGGGCCGTCAGGCGAACCATCGCAGTGGTCGATATAAAACGACGTTGTTCAGAAATCTTGCCGTCCTCACCGACGAAATAGGTGGTTTCGGACAAGGCACGCCGCTCATCGTCCGAGAGTAAACCCATCGTTTCGGCGACTTCCATTACATGCTCGCGATACATCCACGCGAGCCCTTCGACGGCGGCTACGAACGTGCGCAACAACCCCCGCCGGTTGGTGGGTGTATCGGTCTGCGCCTGCCTAGACATTGCCTCATCGACGTCCAGAAATAGAGCGCCAACCAGCCCCGGCCACGCCGGTTCCGAAACTTTCGACAATGCACCCTCCCAACATCGATTTCTTTCGTTATACGGCTTTGAATACAATCAGTCAGCGCGAGGACAATCCCTGATGTTCAGCACCACGACCAACACAGTCGAAGGCCGTCCGGTCCGCGAATATCTGGGCATCGTCACCGGCGAGGTGATCGTCGGCGCCAACCTGTTCCGCGACCTGTTCGCGTCGATCACCGACATCGTCGGCGGCCGCTCGGGCAAATATGAGGATGTCCTCGCCCGCGCGCGCAAGGAAGCGATCACCGAGATGGAAGCCGAAGCGGCACGCCTCGGCGGCAATGCGGTGGTCGGCGTCGACCTCGACTATGAAGTGCTCGGCCAGAACGGCTCGATGCTGATGGTCAGCGCGTCGGGAACCGCCGTGGTTGTCTGATTCGAGGTAGCGCGCTAGGGGCGGCGCAGCTTTCAAAATTACCGATGGAGGGTGGCTTGGCCGGCCATAGTAAATTCAAGAACATCATGCACCGCAAGGGTGCGCAGGACAAAAAGCGCAGCAGCCTCTTTTCGAAGCTCAGCCGCGAAATCACCGTCGCGGCGAAGATGGGCCTGCCCGATCCCGACGCGAACGCGCGCCTGCGCGCCGCGGTGAACGCCGCCAAGGCGCAGTCGATGCCCAAGGACAATATCCAGCGCGCGATCGACAAGGCGGCGGGCGGCGACGGCGAGAATTACGAGGAAATCCGCTACGAAGGCTATGGCCCCGGCGGCGTGTCGCTGATCGTCGAGGCGCTGACCGACAACCGCAACCGCACCGCGACCAACGTCCGCACCGCGTTCAGCAAGAATGGCGGCAATCTCGGCACCAGCGGCAGCGTTTCGCATGGCTTCGATCGCCTCGGCATGATCAGCTATGCCGCAGGCGCCGGCGACGCCGATACGGTGTTCGAAGCCGCACTCGATGCGGGCGCCGACGACGTCGAATCGTCCGAGGACGGCCACGACATCTGGACCAGCGTCGACAGCCTGCACGAAGTTGCGAAGGCGCTCGAGGGCAAGCTCGGCGAGGCCGAGGGCGTGAAGCTCGCGTGGCGCCCGACGCTGAAGAGCGAAGTCGCCGACGAGGCCGTCGCGCAGACGCTGTTCAAGCTGATCGACACGCTCGACGACGACGACGACGTCCAGACCGTATGGGGCAATTACGAAATCCCCGACGCGGTGATGGAGAAACTGGGTTGAGCAAACCCTCTCCCCTTGGGGGAGAGGGATGCGCGGACTTGCGGGCTCTGCCCGCTAGTCGTAGCTGGGTGAGGGTGTGCCTCCTCCGTCGCATTCCCTCACCAAGTTTGGCTAGCCAGCCAAGCTGGCAAGCCTCCCTATCCTCTCCCCCAAGGGGAGAGGAATAAAATGATCATCCTCGGCCTCGACCCCTCGCTCAGCTGCACCGGCTGGGGCGTCATCCGCGTCGATGGCAGCCGGATCAGCCATATCGCCAACGGGCAGGTGAAGACCGAGGCCAAGGCCCCCCTGCCCGACCGGCTGGCGCATCTCGACACCGTGCTCGCCGCCGTAATCGCCGATCATGGGCCGGGGTGCGCCGCGGTCGAGGAAGTCTTCGTCAACGACAATCCGCAATCGACGCTGAAGCTCGCGCACGCGCGCGGGGTCGTCCTGCTGGGCTGCGCGCGCGGCGGGCTCACGGTCGCCGAATATGCGCCGCGGCTGGTCAAGAAAGCGATCGTCGGCACCGGCGGCGCGGCGAAAGAGCAGGTACAGGCGATGTTGCGCGTCCTGCTCCCGGGCGCGAAGGTCGCGGGCGCCGACGCGGCCGACGCGCTGGCGGTTGCGATCTGCCATGCGAACCATCGGCCCAAAGTCTAAATCCCCCGCCGCTCGCCCTGAGCTTGTCGAAGGGCCGTTCTTCTCTTAAGGAGAACAAAAGGGGAAGGACGGGGCTTCGACAACCCCGGATTAAATCCGGGGCCGAACGGATGTTGAGAATCAGATGATCGCAAAACTGACAGGACGGCTCGACAGCAGCAGCGCAGGCCATGCAGTGATCGACGTCGGCGGCGTCGGCTATCTGGTCGAGGCATCGGCGCGCACATTGGACGCGCTGGGCCCGGTCGGCGGCGACGTCACCATCCATACCGAAATGCTCGTCGGCGAGGATTTCCTGCGCCTGCTCGGCTTCGCCAAGGCCGAGGAACGCGACTGGTTCCGCTTGCTCACCAGCGTGCAAGGCGTCGGCGCCAAGGTCGCGCTCGCGATCCTCTCGGCGCTCGAAATCGACGACTTGCAACGCGCGCTCGCCAGCGGCGACAGCGCGATGATCGCGCGCGCCAACGGCGTCGGGCCGAAGCTCGCGCAGCGCATCGCGCATGAGCTGAAGGACAAGGCGGGCGCACTGGGCGGCATCGCGGGTTCGAATCCAGCCCTGTCCACCACATCCGGCCCCCTCGGCGATGCCGTCGCCGCCCTTACCGGCCTCGGCTTCAAGCCCGGCGAAGCGAGCGCTGCGGTCGCGGCCGCCAACGAGGAACTCGGCGCCGGCGCCAGCCTCGACGCGCTCGTCCGCACCGCGCTTAAAAAGGCGGCAAAGTGACCGACCGCGTTCGTAACGCCTCCTGCCGCTGCGGACAGCTCCGGATCGTCTGCGCCGGCGAACCGATTCGCGTTTCGGTCTGCCACTGTCGCAATTGCAAGGCGCGGAGCGGCAGCGCCTTCGCCGCACAGGCGCGCTTCCCCGCCGATCAGGTTCATACCGAAGGCGACGCGAAGCTCTACCAACATCCGGGCGGGAGCGGCACGCTCGCGGACTTCTATTTTTGCGGCAATTGCGGCTCCACTCTGTGGTTCCTCAATCACCCGGAGCTCGACAGCTATGCCGTGCCGATCGGCAATTTCGAACCAGGCCATGACTTTGAGCTGCAATTTTCAGTCTATGAGGATCGTCAGGAACCTTGGGTTTGTATCCTCGGCGAGGCAATAGAGCGTTATGACTGAGCCGGCCCTCACGACCCCGATCCGCACCCCCGAGGATGCCGACGCCGCGCTACGCCCCAAATCGCTCGCCGAATTCGTCGGGCAAGCGGCGGCGCGCGAGAATCTTCGCATCTTCATCGAGGCGGCGAAGGCGCGATCGGATGCGCTCGACCATGTGCTTTTTTACGGGCCGCCGGGGCTTGGCAAGACGACGCTGGCGCAGATCGTCGCCAAGGAGCTCGGCGTCGGTTTCCGTTCGACCAGCGGACCGGTGATCGCGAAGGCGGGCGACCTCGCCGCGCTGCTCACCAACCTCGAGGATGGCGACGTGCTGTTCATCGACGAGATCCATCGCCTGTCGCCCGCGGTCGAGGAAATCCTTTACCCCGCGATGGAGGATCGCGCGCTCGACATCATGATCGGCGAAGGACCGTCGGCGCGGTCGGTGCGGATCGATCTGCCAAAATTCACGCTGGTCGGCGCGACGACGCGGCAGGGGCTGCTGACGACGCCGCTGCGCGACCGCTTCGGCATACCGGTTCGGCTCAACTTCTATACCCACGCCGAACTTGAACAGGTGATCTCGCGCGCTGCGCGGCTGCTGTCGCTGCCGATCGCCAGCGATGGGGCGCTGGAGATCGCGAAACGCTCGCGCGGGACGCCGCGCATCGCCGGCCGCCTGCTCCGCCGCGTGCGCGATTTCGCGACCGTCGCAGGGCATGCGGTTGTTGACGCGAGAGCCGCCGACGCAGCGCTCAACCGACTCGAAGTCGACGCGCTCGGGCTCGATGCGATGGACCGGCGCTACCTCACCATGATCGCCGACATCTATCGCGGCGGTCCGGTCGGGGTGGAAACGCTCGCGGCGGGCCTCAGCGAGCCGCGTGACACGATCGAGGATGTGATCGAACCCTATCTGCTGCAGGCCGGGCTGATCGCGCGCACCGCGCGCGGACGCATGCTCAACGCGAGCGCGTGGAAACATCTCGGGCTCAATCCGCCAGCGGGTTCGCAAGACGGACTTTTCGATCAGGCGAAATAGACGGATTTCCGTGGCTTTCATTCCACCAAGCGGCGCCGATCTGCGACGAACCGTTTAATGGGGCTTTGCGGCGAGTCGCCCACGGGCTATCGGTCGGGACGATGGTAAACCCCCCGCCCCCCTTTGTGCCCGGCGCCTTCGTCGGGGCCGAGCATCATTACCGGGCGCGCGTCTATTTTGAAGACACCGACCTTTCGGGCATCGTCTATCACGCCAATTATCTGCGCTATATGGAACGCGCGCGGTCGGACATGCTGCGCCTTGCCGGCATCGACCAGCGCGCGGCGATGGAGGCCGGCGAAGGCGCCTGGGCGGTCACCGACCTAGCCATCAAATATCGCAATCCCGCGAAGCTCGACGACGATCTTCTCGTCATCAGCACGGTCGAGGCCGTGCGCGGTGCCAGCGTGATCATCGCGCAGCGCATCCTTCGCGGAAGTGACACGTTAAGCGGCGAGACATTGACAACGGGGCAAGTGACCGCAGCCTTTCTATCGCCCGAAGGAAGGCCACGCCGCCAGCCCGCGGGTTGGGCCCAACGATTTACCGCCATCATGAATGGAGAGACTTTCCCTTGCTAGACAATATCTCGCTGGCCGCCGACGCGGCGACTTTGTCCCCCGTCGCGCTGTTCCTGCAGGCCGACATCATCGTGAAGGCGGTGATGATCGGCCTTCTGCTCGCGTCGATCTATGTCTGGGCGGTGATCTTCACGCACGGCCGCGGCGTGGGCAAGCTGATGAGCGCGTCCGAACGCTTCGAACGCGATTTCTGGCGCGCCGAGGATATCGACCGTTTCTATGACAAGAACAGCGGTGATGATCTGCCGAGCGCGAAGGTTCTTGCAGCCGGCATCGGCGAATGGCGCCGGTCGACCAAGGGCAAGAATGTCGACCGCGAGGGCACCCGCGAGCGCCTCGGCATCGCAATGAATTCGGCGGTCGCGGGCGAAGTCGATCGGCTCGCCGAAAAAATCGGGACGCTGGCCACAATCGGTGCCGTGGCGCCCTTCGTCGGCCTGTTCGGCACCGTCTGGGGCATCATGCGCAGCTTCACCGCGATCGCGGCGGAAAATAACAGCAGCCTCGCGGTCGTCGCCCCGGGTATCGCCGAGGCGCTGTTTGCGACCGCGATCGGCCTGTTCGCGGCGATTCCCGCCGTCATCGCCTACAATAGTTTTTCGCAGCGGCTGAACCGGCTCGAATCGCGGCTCGGCCGCTTCGCCGACGGGCTGCACGCGACGTTCAGCCGCGAACTCGAGGTCGAAGCCTGATGGCGATGTCCGGACCTTCGGGCGGCATCGGCGGCCGGCGCGGTCGCGGCAACCGCCGCGCGCCGATGGCGGAGATTAACGTCACCCCGCTCGTCGACGTGATGCTCGTGCTGCTGATCATCTTCATGATCACGGCGCCGCTGCTCGCCTCCGCAGTGCCGATCGACCTGCCCGAAAGCAGGGCGAAGCCGGTGGAGACCGAAGATCAGGAGCCGATCCAGCTGTCGGTCGGGGCCGATGATACGCTCTATATCGGCGAAGAGGTGGTGCCCGAGGCCGAACTGCCCGCGCGGCTCGACGCGATCGCGCGCGCGAATGAGGGCGACGACAGGCCGCGCCAGATCATGCTGCGCGCCGACAAGGGGCTCGATTATGGCCGCGTGATGCGCGTGATGGGCGAACTCAACCGCGCCGGCCTGACGCGGATTTCGCTGGTCACCACTGGCGCCAACGCCGAGCCGGCCGCCGCGGCGGTCACCGACGGTTCAGAAACGGGGCAATAGGCTAAGACGATGGCCGAACACCGGGCAGTGAGGGGGAAGGAAGGACGCGGCTTTGCCATCGCGGTGGCGGCGCATGTCCTGATTATCGCCCTGCTGTCGGTTCAGTGGACCGCGGGCGAACGCCGCTTCGACAATCCCCCCATGGAAGTCGACCTGATCGCCGAAACCGCAGTACAATCGACCGCGCCGGTGATCAGTGAGACGCCCCCCGCCGCACGGCTGGGCGAAGAGGATGATGTCGACATCGCCGCGCCCGAGCCGATGCCGGCGCCGCCGCTTCCCGACCCCGTGGTGCGGCCGACCCCCGCTCCGACGCCCAAACAGGTGGCGCGCCCGAAACAGGCGCCGCCGAAGCAGCGCCCCGCCGCGAAAAAGGCGCAGCCCAAGGCCGCGCCAAAGGCGCCGCCGGCAAAAGACCGCCCTGCTCGGCCGACCGGCCGGCTCGACGGGATCGCCGAAGGTCTTTCGAATTCGCAGCCCAAATCGCCGTCGAGCAAGGGTGCCCCTGCCGCGGCGACCGCGGCCGAGGTGCGCCGCTCGATCGACGTCAGCATCAAGTCGGCGGTCCTTCCACGCTGGAACGGCTGCCGCATTTCGGGGGTCGACGTCGACCAACTCAAAACCGTCGTGAAGTTTCGTCTGACGCCATCGGGCGCTCTTGCCGGCTTTACCGGCGTCACCACGTCGGGTGAGACCGACAGCAACAAATTTCAGATTCCGCGTCATCAGGAATGCGCGAAACGCGCGGTGGAACTCGCCGCCCCCTTCGACCTGCCCGAAGATAATTACAGCTTCTGGCAGAATTACACGCTCGATTTCATCAAGAGGTAAGAGACATGTTTCTCCGTCCGCTCAGTCTTTCACTCGCGCTGCTGCTGACCACCGCGCCGCTGCTCGCCCA
The DNA here is from genome assembly GCA_966250105.1 of uncultured Sphingopyxis sp. Taxonomy (GTDB): domain Bacteria; phylum Pseudomonadota; class Alphaproteobacteria; order Sphingomonadales; family Sphingomonadaceae; genus Sphingopyxis. The sequence goes on from CBINGC010000055.1 coordinate 7,611, forward strand.
AACTGCTCCGACCCCGCCCGTGGTCACGCCGACCACCACGCCGCGCGAGACGATCGAGGGCACGCTGTCGCAGGAACGCACCGTCATCGGCATCCCGCCGCTCGCCACCGCCTCGGTGCAGACGGTTGCGGGGCTGCGCACCGACAGTCTCGGCCGTCAGATCGCCGAAGTCATCGCCGCCGACCTTGAGCGCAGCGGCCTGTACGAGCCGATCGGTCCGAACGGCGTCCGCGCGATCACCCGCGCCGAGGTGCAGGCACCGCGCTTCGCCGAATGGCAGACCCGGGGCGCCGAAAATGTCGTCCACGGCTTCGTCGATGCCGGGTCGAACGGCAGCCTGATCGTCGGTTGTTATCTTTACGACACCGCGCTCGGCAGCGAACTGGTGCGCAAGGGGTTCGAGATTCAGCCCGCCGACTGGCGCCGCGCCGCGCATAAATGCGCCGACGCCATTTATTCGCGCCTGTCGGGCGAGGCGCCCTTCTTCGACAGCCGCGTCGCCTATATTGCCGAGAGCGGCCCCAAGGGGAACCGCATAAAGCGGCTGGCGATCATGGACTCGGACGGCGGCAACCACCGCTTCATCACCAACGGTCAGGCGCTTGCGATCAGCCCGCGTTTCTCGCCCGATTACAAGAAGATCGTCTACGTCTCCTATCTGAACAACCGCGTCCGCGTCTTCATCTACGACGTCGCGGCGGGAACGCAGAAGCTGGTGACCGAAAGCTCGAATGCGACCTTCGCCCCGCGCTGGTCGCCCGACGGCACGCAAATCCTCTATTCGATGGCGGTTAACGGCAACACCGACATCTATCGCATCTCGGCGAACGGCGGGACGCCGGTGCGGCTGACGACCACCGCCGGGATCGATGTCGGGGGCAGCTTCTCGCCCGATGGCAGGAAGATCGTGTTCGAGAGCGACCGGTCGGGCGGTCAGCAAATCTATACGATGAACATCGACGGGTCGAACCAGCAACGGATCAGCTTTGGCGGCGGGCGCGCCGCGACCCCCGAATGGTCGCCGCGCGGCGACCTGATCGCCTTTACCCGCATGGGCGGCGGCGAGTTCCGGATCGGCGTGATGACCCCGTCGGGCGGCGGGGTGCGCATGCTGACCAACAGCTGGCAGGACGAGGCGCCGACTTGGTCGCCGAACGGCCGTGTCATCCAGTTTTTCCGCACGACGCGCGGGCGCGAAGGCAAATCGAGCCTGTGGCAGGTCGACCTGACCGGTGTGAACCTGCGCCGCCTGCCGACACCGCAGGACGGGTCGGATCCGAGCTGGGGTCCGGTCCTGCCTTGAGCAAAGCGGAACCAAAATGCGCGGCTCGGGTTCAAATATCGCGTCCAGCCGGTTCTTTTTGCCCGCAGAATGATTTCCCAACAACAACAAGAGGACAGAAAACATGACGATACGGAAAAGCACCGCGATGATCGCGGCGATCACCATGCTTGCTGTTGGCGCCTGCGCGAAAAAGGCTCCTGACACGCTCCCCCCCGCCCCCGAAGGCACCGGAACCGATCCGGGCGCCGGAACCGGCACTGGCGTGGTCCCGGGCTCGCAGGAAGATTTCCTCGCCAATGTCGGTCTCGAAGGCGACCGTGTTTTCTTCGACTATGACCAGTATAATGTCGATGCGCAGGATCAGGCGACGTTGCAGAGCCAGGCGCAGTGGCTGCAGCGCAACCCCGCGGTCCGCGTCACGCTCGAAGGCCACGCCGACGAACGCGGCACCCGCGATTACAATATCGCGCTCGGCGAGCGCCGCGCCAACGCTGCAAAAAATTATCTGGCGTCGCTCGGCATCAACCCAGGCCGCATCAACGTCATCAGCTATGGCAAGGAACGTCCGGCCGAACTCGGCTCGACCGAAGCAGCCTATGCCAAGAACCGCCGTGCGGTGACCGTCGTTATCGGCCAGTAAGCCAGCGCCAGATCGGCACCGCGGCAAACGCCGCGGTGCACAGGAAGACACCGAAGGGGACCTGTCGCTCGCCGAGCGACGGGTCCCCTTTTCGCTGCGCCAGGATAGCCCAACCGATCCCCCCAGCGCTTGCGAGCAGCAGCAGCAGCGGCAAGGCCTGCCACCCCGTCCAGCAGCCGATCGCCGCGACGAGTTTGGGATCTCCGCCGCCCATCCCCTCCGCGCCCCGCACCTGCCGGTAACCCCAAGCCAGAAAGGTTAGCGCTGCTCCGCCCACGACGGCGCCGATCCAGCGATCGAGCAGCGCCGCGCCGAACAAGGGGCCCGCCAACAGCAATCCCACGACAGCCAGCAGCGCGCTGAGCCGGTCGGGCAACCAGAAGTGCCGCGCATCGAGCAATGCGAGCGGCAGCAGCAGCCAACCGAAGAGCGCCCACAGCCAGCCGACCGTCCCCGGCATCAGTGCAAACGCGACCGCGCCGATCAGCGCCGAGCCCGCCTCCACCCGCGAATGAAAAGGGTCGATCGGCGCCTTGCACGTCCGGCAGCGCCCCCGCGACACGAGGGCCGAGAGCAAGGGGATGAGATCGAGCGCACCGAGCGGCCGTCCGCAAGCGTCGCACTGCGATCGCCCCAGCACCGAACGGCGTGCGGGCCAGCGCAGCACCAGCGTCGCGATAAAGCTGCCGAGAATCAATCCAACCAATGCGGCAAGGCCGATGCCCATGCCGAAGGGCAAGGCATCGAATAAAGTCACGTCAGAAGCGGCCCGTCGTCGCCAGCACGAACCCGCCCGCGCCCGCCTTGAACCCCAGCGCGGCGAGCGCCGCAGCCATTGCCGGGTCGCGGTCTACATTGATCGCGAATTGCGCGCGATAGGCGCCGCTGCCGTCGAACGACAGCGTCAGCCGTTCCATGCCCGACTGGCTGGCGAGCGCCGCCTGCGCCCGCCCGCCCACACAGCTGAGCGGACCGGACAGGCCGCGCGACAGATCAAGGCCGGCGATGGGTGCGCTGACCACGAGCCGGACCCGACCGCCGGCGAGAGCGCATTTGCCCGCATCGTCGAAGCGCACCGTCGCGCCTTCGAAACTGATCCTGTCCACGGGGACGGCGCCCAGCCCGCCCGACATCGACGTCGTGCCGCTGACGTTGGACATACCGCGCGGATCGCTGCCATAGAGGCGGCCGGCCAATGCCCCAAGCCTTTCGTCGGTGCGCGAAAAAGCCAGTTCGATGCTCCCGCCAACAAGCGCGAGCGGCGAAAGGCTCGCGCTTACGGTGCCCAGCGGCAAGGCCCCCAGCCGCGCATCGACGAGTTCGCCCGACCAGACCGAGCCGCGCACCTCGCGCGCGGCGACGCCCGCATCGGTCGCGCCCGACCAGGCGAGCGCGAGCCGCATCGGAAAGGTCGCGACGAGGAGCAGCAGCGCGAACAGCGCCCCGGCAATGATCCACCGTCTGCGCGCGATCATTGCCCGCTCCTTCTGAGTTCGGCGGTCACCCCTACGGTGCCGTCGACGGCGGGGGTGATCGTCAGTTGGTCGACGACAAAACCCTGCCCCTCGAGCGAAGCGATCCAGTCGATCAGCACCGGTGCCTTGGCGGTGGCGATGGCGATCGTCGCCTGCCGGCCGCCCCGCGCCTCGTTGCGGTCGAGCGTGAGCCCGATCTCGCCCGCCGATTGGGCGAGATATTGGTCGATCGCGACCGCGTCGACCGCCGTCGCCACCGATTTCGCGGGGCGCCGGCCAAATAATTGCACCTTGGCTTTCACCCGTCCCTCGCGCTCGATCGCGGCGCGATGCTCGCTTTCGAGATCGATGAACGCCGCGACCGCCGGACGGGCGAGGCCCCATATCAGAACGCCCAGCGCGAGCGCGCCTGCGACGCCGACAAGCCAGCGTTCGCGTGTCGAAAGGCCAATCCACCAGTTTTTCAAACGCTCTGTCATGGCACCGCCCGGATCGTCACATTGGCCATCTGCTGACCGTCGCTGCCCGCCATCGGCTGCGCGGTGATGCGATAGCCGCGCGCCTGCAGCGCGAGCAGCACCTGATTGATATCCTCGACACGCGGCGCAGCGAGCGTCGTCGTCAATGTTCCGTCGGTGCGATGCGACAGCGTCTTGAGCGACACGCCGGGCGCATCGCTCATCGCATCGTAGAGCGCCGACGCGGGGACCGAGAAAGCGAGCGGTCCGCCGCCGGCAACCGCAAGGCCGCGGTCGATTTCGGCTTCCGCCGCGGTGGCGTCGTCCGCCGTCACCCCGGCCTTTTTCGCCATCGCCACGACCGCGTCATCGGCCCGCTCCGTGTCGGAAGTCAGCCGCACGGCATAGATAATGGGGATCAGCACGCTCACGACAACAAGCGCAACCAACAGCCGCTTCGCCATCCGCAGCAGCGCCGGATCGGCCGCCCAACTCCGCTTGGGCCTCCACCCGCCGCTGAGCAGGTCGAGCGGCGGCGCGGCAAGGGTCAGCAGCAGTGCCTCGCGCATCCGGTCGGGATCGAGCGGCGCCACGTCATGACTACCCGCCATCAGCGGGTCGAGCTCGGGGTCGGAGCGATAGGCGCGATCGGCGCTACGCACGATCTGCTCGCCGCCAACATCGGCGGTCCATAGCGTGCCCGGTTCGGGTGGGGGCACCGCGGCGGCGGCAGGGATGATAGCGGCGGGCGCCAGATCGCGCGCCTTCAGCCAGTCGGTCCACGCGGCCATCGCGGCGTGAGTGGTGACCGCGACCGGAACGGCCTGCCCCTCCCCCACCGGCTGGCCGGTGACGACATGCAGCAAGGCCGCATCGCCAAGACTATCCTTCAGCGCATCGATGCGCGCCGCGGCGGCGGCCTGCGCTGGCGCGGCGTCGGGATAATGAAGCCAGCGCAGCGGCACATCGACCGCGGGCGCCAACGCGACGAGCCGGTCGTCGGCGCTATCGTCCTGCGGCTGCTCCCAGGCGCTAACCCAGCCGTCGTCCTGCCCCGAATCGACGATCACACCGTCGTCGATGCGCAGCCACGCGGGGTGCGGTGCATTTTCCTCACCGAGCGCCGCCACCGGGGGCAGCCAGAGAACCAGCGTGCGCGGCATGTCAGTCGCTCTCGCCCCAATCGCGGCGCACGATCACCGGCGGCGTCATTCCGGCGGACGGCGCCCCGCCATTGGCATCGATCAGCGAAACTGCGGTCAAGAAACCGTCCCCCATCGTCACATTCGTCGTCAGCGCGAGCCAACGGCTGGTCACGCCCGCCTGTTCGGCCACATCACTCGGCGGCTTGCGTCCTTCGAACGGACCCGCCTCCCAGAATCGCACGCTGCTGCCATAGCCGCCAGCGGGGCGCGCCGCCAGCACCGCCCGCGCGTCGGCGATACCGATCTCGCCCGGCAGCAGCATCGCGACCAGCGGTGCCTGTTCTGGCGCGAGCGTGTTGACGTTCAGCTTCACCGGATCGGTCACCGGCAACACGCAGATCCAGGGCCTCAGCCGCGCATAGATTTTCGGGCTGACCCCACGCACCGCGCGCAGTTCGCTGACGTCGGCCATCTTGCGGTTGGCAGGCAGATAGGCGTTTTGCATCGACCGATAGACATTATCCTCCGCACCGAGCCGGCCTTCGTTGCTGTCGCTGTCGATCCAGTCGGCGGCCGCACCCGCAATGGCCTGCGCTTCGCCGGTTTCGATCCCGAGCAAGGTCATCAATTCGCCGAACTGGCGCATCGCCCCCGACCGCTGGCTGAACCGTCCGGGTATCGTTTCGGCGACAAGGCTGTTGAGATTGAAGCAATTGTTCGCATCGGCGAGCTTCGCCCGCCCTTCGCCGCCGGGCAGCGGCAGTGTGAAATCGCGCCCCAACCAATTGCCCGCGAGCGTCAGCTTTGCCGGGTCGCGCCCCACAAGATCGGCGACCCGGCGCAGCGCGATCTGTTCGGCGGCGAAGGCATAAGCGCGTCCTTGATCGACCGTCGCCGCGCTGCCCGCGATGCGCGTCGCCAGCGTCAAGCGGTCGAGCGCGGTCGCGGCGATCACCGCCATCACCGCGACGAGCAACAACACGCTGAGCAGCGCCGCGCCGCGTTCTCCCTTGCCATCGCGGTTCATAACGCCGGCACCCCGGCCGCGGGTGACGGCGGCAAGGTCGGCGCGGTCAGGAACGACATCGTCAGCGGCGCGCGCCCCGAGCGCGTCAGCCGAACCTCAACCGCGCGCGGCAGCCGGTCGCCCGGTTCCGAAGTCCAGCTTTCGTTCCAGTCGCCGCGTTCGTCGCGATAGCGCACGGCGACGGCCGCAACCTCGTCCACCAGCCGGTCGCCGTCGCCGAGCGCCGTTCCGTCGAGCATCGGCTGCGTCGCGCGGCGCCATTCGCCCCCGACGAGCGCATAGCCGACGCGCTCGACATTGGGACGCGGGCTGCCATCGAGCGCGCCGGCGCCGCCGTGAACGAAGGCAAAGCCGTTCGACGACCCGATGAAGGCGGGAACGGCTTCCCCCGCCGGACCGCGCGTCGGGCGCTGGACCGCCTGCGCCAGATCGTTCGCCATCACGGCGCGCAGCCGGTTGATGCCGCCCATCGCTTTCAGCCGTTCCTGCACCGCGTCCTGCGTATCGACGCTGCTGCGCAAAAGGCCGACCCCCATCGCGGCGATCGCCGCGAAGATGGAGAGCGCCACGAGCATCTCGACGAGGGTGAAACCGTGCTCGCCCTTCATCGCGACGGCCGGATAATCGTCAGCGCCGCCTGCCCGCGCCCGCTTTCGGGGCGCACGAGCAGGTCGATGCGCAGCAGCGCATCGTCGGCGGTCTTGGCAACGCGCTGTTCGACGCGCCAGTTGCGGCCGGCATTCGCGACCCCGATCGCGCTGGTGCCGATCGTCGGCGGCGCGGGATCGGTCCACAGCTCGACCGCGCGGTTCTGCGCGACGATGCCCGCCATCGTGCTTTCATCGAGGTCGCCCGCGGTGCGGACCGCAAAGGCGTCGAGGCGGATGAGCGCGAGCGCGGCGATGCTGATGACGCTGAGCGCCACCAGCATCTCGAGCAGCGTAAACCCGTCTTCGCGCTCAGCGCCCACGACTGACCTCCCCCGTCGCGGAAACGCGCACGACCTCACGCGCGTCGCCGCCGGCAAGTATGATGGCTTGCGGCGTCGGGCTGGTACCGACGCGGTCGAAGAGCAGGCGCGCGGCGCGGCGCCCATCACCCGCCGCGAAACGGACGTTACCCGGCCAGTTCCGCTGTTCGAAGGCGCGGCCCGGAAGCCGCTGCCACTCGCCCGCAATCCGCCGTTCGAACCCATAACCCGACGGCGCGAAATTGACCGCGACGCTGCGCCCCTCGATCACCGCGACATCGCGCGCGGCGGCGAGCCGCGCCGCAAGCCGGTCGGCTTCGCTGCGCACGGTGCGTTCCTCGCCCGGAATGGTCAGCACGACCGCGGTCGCGGCGAGCGCCATGATCGCGAGCACGACCATCAGTTCGACGAGGGTGAAGCCGTTGGCGTGAGGACGCGGGCGCGCCTCAGGCGTCGCTGCGAATATCCGCATTGTCGTCGGTCCCGCCGGGGGCGCCGTCGGCACCGAGCGACCAGACGTCGAACGCCTTCCCGTTCGGCCCCGGCGCCTGATAATTATAGGGGCGCCCCCACGGATCGGCGGGGAGTTTCTTGATATAGCCGCCACGGCGATAGCGTTCGGGCTGGGCCAGCGCCGGGGGCGCGGTGGTGAGCGCGTTCAACCCGTCCGTCGAAGCGGGATAGGTCAGATTGTCGAGGCGATATTGTTCGAGCGCATTTTCGAGCGTCGCGATATCGGCCTTCGCCTTGGTCACCATCGCCCGGTCCTGACTCGGCAGAACGTTGATCATCACCACCGTCGCGAGCAGCCCGATAATGAAGATGACGACCATCAGTTCGGTCAGCGTGAAACCGCGCTCGTCCCTCTTGCGGCGGCGGTGAACGGGGGGACGCCCCCGATCGGAAAAGGACGTATCGAACATCAGGTGAAGGAATAGCTGCATCAGCGACATTTTCATAGTCCGGCTAGATTCTGCAACTGAAGGATCGGCAGCAGAATGGCGAGGATGATCAGGGCCACGCACGACCCCATAACGACAATTATGACAGGTTCGAGAAGCGCCATCGACGCGGCCGTAAAGCGGTCGAATTCGCGTTCGAGATAATCGGCGGCGCGTTCGAGCATCACCTCGAGCCGACCGGCGCTTTCACCGCTGGCGGTCATGTAGACGAGCAGCGGTGGGAAGACGCCGGCGTCGCGGAGCGCGGCCGACAGGCCGCCGCCGGCGCGCACCTGATCGACGATATGGGCGGTCGCGCCGGCGAGCGCGGCGTTGCGGATCGTCGGCACCGTCAGCTTCAACCCTTCGACCAGCGGCAGGCGGCTAGACACCATGGTCGACAGCGTCCGTGCGAAGCGCGCCGCGTAAAGGTCGCGGAGCAGGCGCCCGAGAAGCGGGAGGCGCAAGAGACGCGCATCGACGGCGGCCTTGAACGTCGGGCGGCGCAGCGCGGCGGTCCAGCCGAAGGCGGCGGCGGCGATCAGCAGCGCGATCAGCCACCACCAATTGGCGGCGAAGCTGGAGATCGCGATCACCGCGCGGGTCAGGAAAGGCAGTTGCTGGCCGGTGTCGGTGAATTGCTCGACGACGCGCGGGACGACGAAGATCATCAAAGCCGCAACGACGCCGATCGCAACGACCGCGAGTACGATCGGATAGGCGAGCGCGGCGATCAGCTTGCCGCGCACCTCGGCCTGGCGTTCGAGCAGATCGGCGAGGCGCGCGAGGATCGTCGTGAGGCTGCCCGTCGTCTCGCCCGCGGCGACCATCGCGCGATAGAGCGGCGGGAAACTCGCCGGCTGGCGCCCCATCGCGTCGGCGAGGCGGCGGCCTTCGAGCAGTCCGGCGTGAACGTCGCCAATGATGGCGCGCGCACTTTCGGCCTCGCTCTGGCGGGTCAATGTGCGCAGCGCCTCTTCGAGCGGTGCGACCTCGGCGAGCGTTGCCAGCTGGCGAGTGAAGAGCGCCAGCTCTTTACTGCTGAGCTTGGTCTTGCGGAAGGCGAGCAGCGAGCGGCCGGCGGGCTTCGCCCCGGCCGCCTCGACCGCGACGATGTGGAATTTCCGTCGTATCAGGTCGGCGCGCGCGGCGTCGTCGTTCGCGGCGGTCAGCCGTCCCTTGCGCTCGCGGCCTTGGGGATCGATCGCGACATAGCGATAATCAGGCATCGACATCCTCGCGCCGCGCGATGCGGATCGCTTCCTCGGCGGTGGTCAACCCCTTCGCGACCATCGTCCGCGCCGCCGAGGCGAGCGTCGGCGATTTGAGGAAGGCGTGCTTGGCGATCATGGACTCGTCGCCGCCGGCGTAGATATAGCGGCGCACCGTCTCGTCGACCTTGATCGCCTCGAACACGCCGATGCGGCCCTTGAAGCCGGTGCCGCCGCACGCCTCGCAGCCCTTGGGGCGCCAGATCACGGTGCCGATGTCGAGGCCGAGCATCGCGGCGACGCTGTTGTCGGCTTGCACCGGCTCGCGGCAATTGTCGCAAAGTTTGCGCACAAGGCGCTGGGCGAGGACGGCGCGGAGAGTAGAGGCGAGAAGAAAAGGCTCTACTTTCAAATCTTTAAGACGAGTGATCGCGCCGACGGCATCGTTGGTGTGGACGGTCGAGAGGACGAGGTGGCCGGTGAGAGAGGCTTGCACCGCGATGTCGGCGGTTTCGCGGTCGCGGATTTCGCCGACCATCACCACGTCGGGATCCTGACGCAGGATCGCGCGCAGCCCCGCGGCGAAGTCGAGCCCGACCTTGGCGTTCACCTGTGTCTGACCGACGCCGTCGACCGCATATTCGACCGGATCCTCGACGGTCAGGATGTTACGCTGACCATCGTTGAGCTGTTTCAGCGCGGCGTAAAGCGTCGTCGTCTTGCCCGATCCGGTCGGGCCGGTGACGAGGATGATGCCATTGGGTTCGGCGAGCGCCTCGCGCAGGATGCGGTCGGCTTCGCCCGAAAGGCCGAGCACGTCGAAGTCGATCCCGGCCGTGTCCTTGTCGAGGATACGCATCACCACGCGCTCGCCCGCGCGGCTCGGCAAGGTCGAGACGCGGACGTCGACCGCTTTGCCCGCGAGCGTCAGCCCGATGCGCCCGTCCTGCGGCACGCGGCGCTCGGCAATATCGAGGCGCGCCATCACCTTGATGCGGCTGACGACGACGGGCGCGACATGCGGCGGCATGCGCAGATGTTCGCGCAGCACGCCGTCGGCGCGCATCCGCACGACGAGCCCGCTTTCATAGGGCTCGATATGGATGTCGCTGACGCCCTGACGGACGGCTTCGGCGATGATCGCGTTGATGAGGCGGATCGCGGGGGCGTCGTCGGCGCTGTCGAGCAAATCCTCGGCGCTCGGGATGCCGAGGTCGAGATCGCTGCCGTCGAGCGAGCCCGCCATCGCGGCGGCCGAGCTGTCGACGGCATAATGATCCGACAGCAGCCGGTCGAAATCGGCGGCGCCCGCGGTTGCGACGCGCAGCGGCTGCGCGAGATATCGTTTGACCTCGATCAGCACCGCGGGATCGCTGCCTTCGCGCAGCGTCGCGAGCCAGATGCCGTTTTCGCCGGGCGCGATGACGACGCCGTGCGTGCGCGCGAAGCCGTATGGAATATCAACCGGCGCCCAGGGAGGCGCCGCCGGTTCGATGTCGGTCACGGATAGTCTCCGGCAGGCGGCGCTGGCGCCTCTGATGTCGAGGGCGGGACGTCGGTGGGCGTGACGCTGCCGCCCTCCCCGCGCAGCGCGGGCAGATTGACCGGGCCAACGGTGACGTCGGCCGCGGTCGGCGGCGATGGTGGGGTCGTCCCCATATAGTCGCGCACCAGCGCGTCGATCGCGGGCTCCTGATCAGGGTTCCGCTGAAGCTGGAAGTCGCGGATATAGCCATAGCGACGCGCGGTGAGCGCGGCATTGTCCTCACGATCCTTGAGGATCGTCGGGCGGATGAAGACCATCAAATTGGTCTTCGACCGCGTCCGGCTGCGCGATTTGAAGAGTTCGCCGATCAGCGGAATATCGCTGAGCAGCGGAATGCGTTCGATCGTCTTGCGCTCGTCGTCGTTGAGCAGGCCGCCGATCGCGAGGATTTCGCCGTCGTCGACGGTCAGCACGGTTTCGAACGACCGTTTGTTGATGATGAGATCGCTGTTGCGCGACGACACCGGACCCGCGACGCTCGACACTTCCTGGCGAAGGAAGAGCTTGACCTCGCCCGCGCCATTGACCTGCGGCGTGACGTCGAGCTTGATGCCGACCTCTTCGCGCTGGACAGTGCGGAAGGCATTGTCGAAATTGTCGCTGAGCGCCTCGCCGGTCGTGATCGGCACTTCCTGTCCGACGAGGAATTTCGCCGCCTGATTGTCGAGCGTGACGATATGCGGGGTCGCGAGCAGGTTCGACGTCGTGTCCGATTTCACCGCGTTGATGATCGCGCCGAAGATCGTGTTCTTGCCGATGTCGCCCGCGAACCCGGCAAAACCGCCGCTGGCGCCGAGCAGCGACGCGGCGGCGGCTTCCTGCAAGCTGTTGCCGAGCGCGCTTGTCGTCTGGGTGACGACGGTTTCGCCGTCGACCGTCGTCTTGTCCTCGGTAAGCTTGGTTGCCGCATAAGCGCCGCCGAGCGTCAGGATATTCGGCTGCGCATTGCTGTAGCTCGTCGCGACGAACGGGATATTCTTGCCGCCGAGCAGGAACTGGACGCCCAGGCGCTTCGCGGCATCGTCGCCGATTTCGACGACGATCGCCTCGACGAGCACCTGTTGACGCCGCGTGTCGAGCTGGCGAATGAGTTCGCCGAGCATCCGCTGCACTTCGCTATTCGCCGCGACGATGATCGCGTTCGCGCCTTCGTAGCGCGTGATGATCGCGGGACCGCGCGTCGAGATGCTGCCGCTGCCCCCCCCACCGGTCGAGGTCACGGCGGGGGCGGCTGCGGGCGCCGGCGTGCTGCCGCCATCCGACGAGGAGGTCGAAGAGGAGGCGGGCGGCAGGCCCGCCTTTTGCGCCGGGTCGCTGCCGCCGCCGATCAGCTGCTGGAGCGTCGGCAGCAATGTTTCGGCATTGGCATGTTCGAGCCAATAGACGCGCAGTTCGGTGCCGCCCGCCGCCTTCGCATCGAGATCGTTCGCCATCGCGACGAAGCGCGCGACGAGCGCCTGATCGCCGCGCAGCGCAATCGCGTTGCTGCTGTCGATCGGCACGATCGCGACCGGCGCACGCGCGCCCTCCCCCGCCGCCGGGACAAGCGCCTGGAGCGCGGCGGCGATCTCGCGCGCGCCGGCGTTCTTCAGCGTGACGATCTGGCTGGTCGAACTGTCACGGTCGATGCTCGCCGCGAGCGCGCGGATGCGGCGGATGTTGTCGGCGAAATCGGCGACGACCAGACTGTTGGCGTTGCGGTTCGCGGTGAGCGAGCCCTGCGGGCTGACGAGCGGGCGCAGCGTTTCGACCGCCGCGACCGCGTCGATATGGCGGAGGCGGATGATTTCGGTGACGAACTGGTTCTGCGCCGCGCGCGCGCTGCCGATCCGACCGGGCTGCGACGCGGCGCCGTCGATCGGCTGGATGCGATAGCTGCCGTTCGGTCCCGGCACCGCGACGAGACCGTTCGAGCGCAGGGTCGCAAGGAAAATCTCGAAATATTCGCTGCGCGACAGCGGCCGGTCGGTCACCACCGACACCTTGCCGTTGACGCGGCCGTCGATGACGAAGGTGCGCCCGGTGATCCGCGCCGCATCCTGGATGAAGGCGCGGATGTCCGCGTCGCGCACGTTGAGCGTATATTGGGCAACCGCGGGTGCCGGAGTGGCGGAAACGAGCGCGGCGGCAAGCATCAGAGAAAGTTTGAAGCGCATAATCTCTATTTCGACAAAAAGATGGCGACGGGAACGACGCTGGCGCCGCGTTCGACTTCGAGCGCGATGCGCGCGCCCGGGGCAAGTTGATTGGCGAGCGCCGCAACGTCGCTGGCCGAGGTGATCGGGCGGCCGCCGACCGAGCGGATGACGTCGCCGGGGCGGAGGCCCGCGGCGCGGAACGTCGCCCCGTCGCCCTGCGGCTGGACAACGATACCGGTGATGCGGCCCTCTTCGGCGCGCGGAGCGAAGGCGACGCCCGCCTTGATCGCCGCGGGGGTCATGTCGCCGCTGGTGCCCGAGGGCGCCGCGCCGATTTCAGGCGTCGGCGCGGGCAGCGCGGTTCCCGGGCTGGCGGCGGGCGCCGCGCCGCTCTGGTCGAGAAACAGGCTTTCGCGCGCGCCGCCGCGATCGAGCAGCACATGGTCGAAGGCGACGCCGGCAAGCTTCAGCCCCGGCGCGATCTCGTCGCCGACGGCATAGCTCGTCTGCACCCCATCCTCGCCCGCGATGATCGCCGAACCGCCGCCCGTCGCCTCGTTGAGGTTGATCCCGAACAGAGTGAGCCCCGCCGACGTCACGGTCGCCGTCGCGGGACCCTGAACATTGCCGCGAAAAAAGGGATCGAGGCTGGTGAAGAGCGCGCGCCGTTCGGCGGGCGATACGATGACGGCGGTTTGCGGCTGCCACGCCCCGAACGGCGACAGCGGGGTCAGGAGCGTCCAGAGCAGGCGAACGCATTGCCAGATCAGGAGCGCGCCGAGCAGACCGACGAGCAATTGCGGCCAGATTTCGCGCGGGGTCCGCTTTCGCGCGCGGAGCCACGAAGGCAGCGCGCGCGGCAGCCGAACGGCCGATCCGGACATCAGCGTTGCCATGTGGTTTCCCTGTCCCCCAACTGAAAGAGTGCGGTCTCACGAATCGCCTAGGGACGATTGGTGACAATCAGTTGACGGCAAGATTACAGTTTTTTGTCAGCCGGGCGAGTCCGGTGCGGTGGGCGGCCCGCAGAGCCCCTGCCGTTCAGGAGCCAGTAAGTCGTTAAACTCACCCAGAGCCCGTCATTGCGAGCGAAGCGAAGCAATCCAGGGCGGTTTACGCTACTCTGGATTGCTTCGCTTCGCTCGCAATGACGAAATTCCTGTTTTGACGCGATGGCTAGCGCTTTATCCCCGCCGCGGCGGCCGCCCTCCCCTAAAAGGGGAGGGCGTAGCTTAGCTCAAAATTTGATCGACGCGCTGAGCGAGAAGGTGCGGCCCAGCTTGTAGCGGTTGAAATAGA
>CBINGC010000056.1:0-21316 GCA_966250105.1 uncultured Sphingopyxis sp.
AGATACATCATCGGGCGGATCACGATCTCCCCATCGCGGACGACCGGACGATCCTCGATGCGGTGGAGGCCGAGTACCGCCGACTGCGGCGGGTTGATGATCGGGGTCGACATCAGGCCGCCGAACACGCCGCCGTTCGAGATGGTGAAGGTGCCGCCGGTCATGTCGTCCATCGTCAGCGTGCCGTCCTTGGCGCGCTTGCCGAGGTCGGCGATCGCCTTTTCGATGTCGGCGAACGACATGCTGTCGGCATTGCGGACGACGGGCACGACGAGGCCGTTCGGGGCGCTGACCGCGACCGAAACGTCGAGATAATTGTGATAGACGATCTCGTCGCCATCGATCCGCGCGTTCACCGCCGGGATGTCATGCGCGGCGAGCGCGACCGCCTTGGTAAAGAAGCTCATGAAGCCGAGGCGCACGCCATGCTTCTTTTCGAAGCTGTCGCGGTATTTTTCGCGCGTCGCCATCACCGCGGACATGTCGACGTCGTTGAACGTCGTCAGCATCGCCGCCGTGTCCTGCGCCGACTTTAGCCGCTTGGCGATCGTCTGACGCATACGCGTCATCTTGACGCGCTCTTCCTGACGGCCCGGCGCGGCGCTCGCGGCAGGCGCCGGCGCGGCAGCGGATGCCGGAGCGGCGGCAGGCGCCGCGCTGGCGGCCGCGAGTACATCCTCCTTGGTCAGGCGGCCGTCCTTGCCGGTGCCCTGGATCTTCGTCGGGTCGACGCCATGTTCGAGTACGAGGCGGCGGACGGCGGGCGACATGGTCGTGACGGTGTCGACGCTCTCGCCGGCGGGGACCGCAGTCGCGGCGGGCGCGGGGGCGGCTGTTTCGGCCTTGGCGGGTGCGGGAGCCGCCGCGGCGGGTGCCGGAGCGGCCGCAGCGCCGCCGGCTTCGACCGTCGCGATCGTCGCGCCGACATTGACCGTGTCGCCGACCGCAACGAGCTGCTCGCCCATCACGCCCGCGACCGGCGACGGCACTTCGACCGCGACCTTGTCGGTTTCGAGGCTCGCGATCGGCTCATCGAGCGCGACCGCTTCGCCCGGCTTCTTCAGCCACTCGCCGATCGTCGCTTCGGTGACGCTTTCGCCCAGCGTGGGGACTTTAACTTCGGTGCTCATAGGTGCAGTTCCTTGGGGACTTAGGCTTTGGCTCAGGCTTTGTTCTTGGCGCGGCGGATTTCGGCGCGAACCGAAAGGCCGAGCGCATCGGCGACGAGCGCCGACTGTTCGGTCTGGTGGCGGCTCATCAGGCCCGTCGCGGGCGAGGCCGCGGCCGCGCGGCCGGCATAGCGCGGACGCATGCCCTTCTTGCCGGCCTCGGTCAGCGATTCCTCGATCAGCTCATTGACGAAGAACCAGGCGCCGTTGTTGCGCGGTTCTTCCTGCGCCCAGACGACCTCCTCGAGCTTCGGCATCCGCTTCAGGCGGACCGCGAGCGCCTCACCCGGGAAGGGATAGATCTGCTCGATGCGGATCACCGTCGTGTCGGTGAGGCCCGCGGCGTCGCGCGCCTCCATCAAATCATATCCGACCTTGCCCGAACAGAGGACGACGCGCTTGACGTCCTTGTCGGCGGGCGGCGTGCGGTCCGACATGATGCGGCGGAAATGCGCCTCGCCGATGAAGTCCGACCGCTGCGACACGGCCAGCTTGTGGCGGAGCAGCGACTTGGGCGTCATGATGATCAGCGGCTTGCGGAACGAACGCAGCATCTGGCGGCGCAGGACGTGGAAATAGTTCGACGGGGTCGAAATATTGCACACCTGAATATTGTCGCCCGCGCACAGCTGGAGGAAGCGTTCGAGGCGCGCCGAGCTATGCTCGGGGCCCTGCCCTTCATAGCCGTGCGGCAGCAGCATCACGAGCCCGTTGGCACGCAGCCATTTGGCCTCGCCCGCGGCGATGAACTGGTCGATCATGATCTGCGCGCCGTTGGCGAAGTCGCCGAACTGCGCTTCCCAGAGCACGAGGCTCTTCGGATCGGCCATCGCATAGCCATATTCGAAACCGAGCACGCCATATTCGGAAAGCGGGCTGTCAAGCACCTCGAACCGGCCGTGCGGCACGGTCGTCAGCGGCACATATTTCTGCTCGCTCTTCTGGTCGACCCAGACGGCGTGGCGCTGGCTGAAGGTGCCGCGCCCCGAATCCTGTCCCGACAGGCGCACCTGATAGCCTTCGCTGAGCAAGGTGCCGAAGGCGAGGCTTTCGGCGGTCGCCCAGTCGAACACTTCGCCGTCCTTCTTGTCGGCGAACATCGCGCCGCGCGCGTCGATCACGCGGCGCAGCGTCTTGTGGACCTCGACGTCGGCGGGGATCGTCGTCAGCGTGCGGCCGATCGAGTCGAACAGCTTTTCCGAAACGCCCGTCGCGATGTTGCGGCGCGCGTTTTCAGGATCGGCGGGGGCGTGGAGCCCCGACCAGCGCCCGGCGAACCAGTCGGCCTTGTTCGGCTTGTAGCTTTTCGCCGCCTCGAAATCGCCTTCGAGCCGCGCGGTGAATTCGGCGCGGCGGGCGTCGGCCCAGCCGGCGTCGATCACGCCCTCGTCCTGCAGTTTCGCAGCGCAGAGCTGCGACACCGGGGGATGCTTGCGGATGCGTTCGTACATCAGCGGCTGCGTGAACGAAGGCTCGTCGCCTTCATTATGGCCGAAGCGGCGATAGCACCACATGTCGATCACGACGTCGCGCTTGAACTGCTGGCGGAAGTCGATCGCGAGCTTGCACGCGAAGGTCACCGCTTCGGGATCGTCGCCGTTGACGTGCAGGATCGGCGCCATCACGCCCTTTGCGACGTCCGACGGATAGGGCGACGAGCGGGCGAACTGCGGACTGGTCGTGAAACCGATCTGGTTGTTGACGATGAAGTGAATGCAGCCGCCGGTGTTATATCCTCGGATACCCGAAAAGCCGAGGCATTCCCAGACGATCCCCTGCCCGGCAAACGCCGCGTCGCCGTGGATCAGCACGGGCAGCACCTGCTCATGCTTGGTCAGATCGTCGCGCACCACCTGCTGCGCGCGGACCTTGCCGAGCACGACCGGATCGACCGCCTCGAGATGCGAGGGATTGGGGACCAGCGACATATGCACTGAAATGCCGTCGAACTCGCGGTCGGTCGACGTGCCGAGGTGATATTTGACGTCGCCCGATCCGCCGACATCGTCGGGGTTGGCGCTGCCGCCCGCAAATTCGTGGAAAATCACCTTATACGGCTTGGCGAGCACGTTCGCGAGCATATTGAGGCGCCCGCGGTGCGCCATGCCATAGACGATTTCCTTCACGCCATATTGGCCGCCATATTTGATGATCGATTCCATCGCGGGGATCATCGACTCGCCGCCGTCGAGCCCGAAACGCTTGGTGCCGACATATTTGCGCGCGAGGAATTTCTCCCATTCCTCGGCTTCGATCACCTTGTTGAGGATCGCCCGCTTGCCTTCCTGGGTGAATTCGACGCTCTTATCGGCGCCCTCCATCCGGTCCTGCAGGAAACGCCGTTCCTCGACGTCGGAAATGTGCATATATTCGAGGCCGACCTGGCCGCAATAATTGGCGCGCAGGATCGCCACGATCTCGCGGATCGTCGCCTTTTCGAGCCCCAGCGTTCCGCCGATATACACCGGCCGGTCCTGATCGGCGCCGACGAAGCCGTGATATTCGGGCGTCAGATCCGCGGGCAACTCGCGCTGGCTGAGGCCGAGCGGGTCGAGCGTCGCGGCGAGGTGGCCGCGCACGCGATAGGTGCGGATCAGCATCATCGCGCGGATCGAATCATCGGCAGCGCGCTCGACCTCGGCGCTCGACAGCGCGGCGCCCGCCTTCGCGGCGGCGGCCTTCACCGCGACCTGCATCTGCTGCGGATCGAGCGCGGCTGTCAGGTCGTCGCTGTCGACCTGGGGCCAGTTCTTCGGCGCCCAGCTCGGGCCGGCCTGCGGCTCGTCGATGTCGAAGCTTTGTCTCTCGAGGTTCATCTGCTTTTCCACGGGGAGGAAGGGGTGGGTATTCTCAAATATGGGAAGCGGAGGCCCGCCGGCAAAGGGTGCCGGCGGGCCGCTTGGCTCAGACGCGTTCCTTCAGCACCTCGGCGAGCGTCGTGCCGAGTTCCGACGGACTCGCCGACACCTTGATGCCGGCGGCTTCCATCGCCGCGATCTTGCTTTCGGCGTCGCCCTTGCCGCCCGACACAATCGCGCCGGCATGACCCATGCGGCGGCCCGGAGGTGCGGTGCGGCCTGCAATGAAGCCCGCCATCGGCTTCTTGCGACCGCGCTTGGCTTCGTCGATCAGAAACTGCGCCGCCTGTTCCTCGGCGTCGCCGCCGATTTCGCCGATCATGATGATCGACTTGGTCGCTTCGTCGGCGAGGAAGAGTTCGAGGACGTCGATGAAGTTGGTGCCGTTGACCGGGTCGCCGCCGATGCCGACCGCGGTCGTCTGACCCAGGCCGACGTTCGTGGTCTGGAACACGGCTTCATAGGTCAGCGTGCCCGAGCGCGAGACGACGCCGACGCTGCCCTTCGAAAAGATATTGCCGGGCATGATGCCGATCTTGCACTCGTCGGGGGTCAGCACGCCGGGGCAGTTCGGGCCGATCAGCCGCGACTTCGAGCCCGACAGCGCGCGCTTCACCTTGACCATGTCGAGCACCGGAATGCCTTCGGTGATGGCGACGATCAGTTCGATCTCGGCATCGATCGCCTCGAGGATCGAGTCGGCGGCGAACGGCGGCGGAACATAGATGACCGAGGCGGTCGCGCCCGTCGCATGCTTGGCTTCCTCGACCGTGTTGAACATCGGCAGGCCGATATGCGTCGTGCCGCCCTTGCCCGGCGTCACGCCGCCGACCATCTGCGTGCCATAGGCGAGCGCCTGTTCGGTGTGGAAGGTGCCGGTGGCACCGGTCATCCCCTGAGTGATGACCTTGGTATTCTTGTCGATGAGGATGCTCATGATCTCGTTCCGTTTCTCGTGCCCCCGCGAAGGCAGGGGCCCATCTCCAGACATTTGGCTCACCCGTCGCCCGATCTTTCGAGCGCAGGTGATGGGCCCCTGCCTTCGCAGGGGCACAAGCTAGTTACGCGAGGCTGGGATCCAGCGACTTGCACGCGTCGAGCAGTTCCTTGACCGCGTCGACCGAGACCTGCAGGCCCGCCTTGTCGGCATCGTCCAGTTCGATCTCGACGATCTTCTCGACACCGTTCGCGCCGATCAGCACCGGCACGCCGACGTAGAGGCCGTCAACGCCATACTGGCCGTCGACATAGGCGGCGCAGGGCAGGATGCGCTTCTGGTCGCCGAGGTAAGCTTCGGCCATCGCGATGCCGCTGGCGGCGGGCGCATAGAAGGCAGATCCGGTGCCGAGAAGCGCGACGATTTCGCCGCCGCCGCCGCGGGTGCGCTTGACGATCGCGTCGATCTTGTCCTGGCTCGACAGGCCCATCTTGACGAGGTCGGGAACGGGGATGCCGTTGACGGTCGAATAACGGACGACCGGAACCATCGTGTCGCCATGACCACCAAGAACGAAGGTGTTCACATCCTTCACCGACACGTCGAATTCGTCGGCGATAAAGTGGCTGAAGCGCGCCGAGTCGAGCACGCCGGCCATGCCGACGACCTTATTGTGCGGCAGACCCGAGAATTCGCGCAGCGCCCAGACCATCGCGTCGAGCGGGTTGGTGATGCAGATGACGAACGCGTCGGGGGCGTTCGCCTTGATGCCTTCGCCAACGGCCTTCATGACCTTGAGGTTGATGCCGAGCAGGTCGTCGCGGCTCATGCCCGGCTTGCGGGCGACACCGGCGGTGACGATGATCACGTCGGCGCCGGCGATATCCTTATAGTCGTTCGTGCCGGTGATCTTCGCGTCGAAGCCCGCGATCGGGCCGACCTGCGACAGGTCGAGCGCCTTGCCCTGCGGCACGCCTTCGACCACGTCAAACAGGACGACGTCGCCGAGTTCCTTCTGCGCGGCGAGCAGCGCCAGCGTTCCGCCGATATTCCCGGCTCCGATCAAAGCGATCTTCTTGCGTCCCATGGTGCGCGGCACTCCTTCGTGGCAAGCCCGGCATTGGTTCACGGACCGGCGGGAGCACGGGCTAAAGCTCCGCTCCGGTCCCAAGACTGGCGACGCCCCTACGCCGATTCCCTTAAGGAAACAACAGCGAAAAGGCCGAAAAACCGCCTTTCTTTGATAATAGTTCGCAATAACAATAAAGCGCGCAAAAACTTATTTAGAGGACAGGCTGGCGCGTGATATGACCCGATCGCAACCGGTTCGCGGCAGGATGGAACAAAAATGCGTCGTCCGCATAGGGGATCGGCCCGGCACCGATTAACCCTCCCTTATCCCCGCTTTGTTACGCGCCCTTGGTGACGCGCGCGATCATCAGCTTCGACACCGAATTGTCGGCCGGCCTCCATCAACGGGGTCATGACGCCCGTGCCAATTTCGAAAGCTCGATCCTCGGTCGCTGCCGCGAGGGCGATTTCGGCATCCATTTCCAGATGGACGTGCTCGAACGCTACGGCCTGAAGGGCGCCTTCTTCGTCGATCCGATGCCGGCGCTCGTCCACGGCCCGTCGATCATCCGCGACATCGTGGCTCCCATCGTCGCGCGCGGTCACGAGGTGCAGCTCCACATCCACACCGAATGGCTCGCCTTCGCGCGGTTCAATCCGGTCGGGCGGCTGACCGGGCGCAACATCGGCGACTTCCCGCTCGGGGCGCAGAAAAAGCTGATCGGCCTCGCGGCGGACATGCTGGTGCGCGCGGGCGCGCCCGATCCGGTCGCCTTTCGCGCCGGCAATTTCGGCGCCAACGACGATACGCTGCGCGCGCTCGATGCGCTCGGCTTCCTTTTCGACAGCAGCTTCAACGGCGCCCATGTCGGCCATGGCTGCGATATCACACTCGACCCCCGCAATATCGGGATGCGCCTGCATCATGGCGTCTGCGAAGTACCGGTCAGCGGCCTGATGGACCGCGTCGACAGCTTTCGTCCGGCGCAGCTCTGCGCGATGTCCGAAGAAGAAATGGGCGACGCGCTCGATCATGCGGCGGCGAGCGGGGCGATCCAATTCTCGGCCTTCAGCCATAGTTTCGAGTTGCTCAGCCGCGACCGCGCGGTCGCCAACCGGCTGGCGATCGCGCGCATGGAGGCGCTCTGCCAGGCGGTCGCCGCCGATCCCCGCGTGACCAGCGGCGGCTTCGCCGACCTGCCCCAGCCGCCGGCGCAGCCCGGGCCGATCAGGCCGCCCGAACCGCGGCCGCTCCGGACCTTGCGCCGCACCGCCGAACAGGCGGCGGGGCATCTCGCCCACGAAGTGCGTTACGTCCGCAGCCTCGCCTATGTCACCGCCAACACGTCACGCTGGGGGAAGATCGCCGGCGGCATCCTCTTGGCCATGGCCTAAGCCGAGGTAATCGTCCGACTGCATTTCGGCGAGGCGGCTCGCGGTCCGCTCGAATTCGAACGCCCCGTCGCCGGCGACATACAGTTGATCGGGCGTCGCCGCGGCGCTCGCCAGCAGCTTGACCTTATATTCGTAAAGCGCGTCGATCAGCGTGACAAAGCGCGCCGCCTCGTTGCGATTCTCGGGCCCCATGCGGGGGATGCCGACGATGATCACGGTGTGAAAGTGGCGCGCGA
Organism: uncultured Sphingopyxis sp.; assembly: GCA_966250105.1. GTDB lineage: Bacteria > Pseudomonadota > Alphaproteobacteria > Sphingomonadales > Sphingomonadaceae > Sphingopyxis. The sequence goes on from CBINGC010000056.1 coordinate 7,667, forward strand.
CGGCGAGATAGTCGGCCGCCCCCCGCGCTTCGCCGCAGAGCCGCTTGAACGAAAAGACGGCGACGCCCTTCAGCGCCTTGGGTACATGCAAGCTTCGCCCCCCGCCGACGTCGAGGTCGAGGCTCGGCACATGAGCGCGGTCCTCGGGCGGATAGTCGGTGAGACGGAAGAAGGCGGCCGACAGCGCCGCGGTCGCGGCATCGTCGGCGGGAACGAACCAGCGCGCCCCGTCGCCCAGCCGGTCGCGGCGGTAATCGGTCGCCCCGTTCAGCCCCATCACGTCGAGCCTTTCCTCGACCAGTGCGATGAAGGGCAGAAAATGCTCGCGGTTGAGCCCGTCCTTGTAGAGATCCTTCGGCGGCCGGTTCGACGTCGCGACCATCGTGACACCCTGATCGATCAGCGCCGTGAACAGGCGCGAGAGAATCATCGCATCGGCGCTGTTGTTCACCACCATCTCGTCGAAGGCGAGGCAGCGGGTATTTTCGGCGAGCGCCTCGGCCACGAGCGGGATGGGATCGCCGCTCTCGCTCTTGCGCACCTCGCGCAGCCGCGCATGGACGTCGAGCATGAAGGCGTGGAAATGGACGCGCCGCTTCCGCTGAATGGCAAGCTGGTCGTAGAACAAGTCCATCAGCATCGACTTGCCGCGCCCGACCGCACCCCACAGATAAACGCCGCGCAGCGCATCAGGTTTGCGGCCAGTCAGGCGCCAGAGCAGGCTTCCGCGCTTCGGCACCGCTTCGAGCTCGGATTGCAACTGGCTGAGCCGCTCGGCGGCGGCGCGCTGTTCGGGATCGGGGCGAAGCTCGCCCGCCGCGACGAGCGCGTCATAGGCCCCAAGGACGGTGGTCATTTGCTCGCCTTGCGGATCGTTCCCGCGAAGCTCAGCACGATATGGCTGTCGCCCTCACCCTGCACGACCAGCCCGCGCAGAAAGATCAGCCGGCCGGTTTCGCGCACCAGCTCGACCACCGCATCCAATGGTTCGCCGACGCGGCCCGCACCGACGAATTGCGTCGACAGGTCGAGCGTCACAGAATGGCCGGCGTTGAGCGATCCGAACTGGTGCGACGCCGCAAACAGCGCGATATCGACCAGCGCCAGCGTCACCGCGCCATGAACATTATCGCCGAGATTGCTGTGCTTGCGCTCGGGGATCATCCGCACCCTGGCACGAGGACGGCCATCCTCGGTCGGCGCCTCGACGCGCACCGTCAGTGGTTCGATGAAGGCGTTGAAGCGGCTGGGATCCTTGAGGTTCCAGCTGACCCAACCATCCTTCAGCGTCTCCGCGCTGAAATGGTCCCGGCGCTTCGGTTCCTCGATCCCGTCGTTCACACCTGCCGCTCAGCCTCGAGCTTCTTGATTTCGGCGATCGCGCGCGCGGGGCTCAGGCCCTTGGGGCACGCATTGGCGCAGTTCATGATCGTGTGGCAGCGATAGAGGCGGAAGGGGTCTTCGAGTTCGTCGAGCCGTTCGCCGGTCATCTCGTCGCGGCTGTCGGCCAGCCAGCGATAGGCCTGGAGCAGAATCGCGGGGCCCAGGAACTTGTCGCTGTTCCACCAATAGCTCGGGCAGCTCGTCGAGCAGCAGGCGCAAAGGATGCACTCGTAAAGCCCGTCGAGCTTTTCGCGTTCGGCGGGCGATTGCAGCCGCTCCTTGCCGCTCGGCGTCGTCGTCTTGGTCTTCAGCCAGGGCTCGATCGACGCATATTGCGCATAGAAATGGGTGAAGTCGGGGACGAGATCCTTGATCACGTCCATCGACGGCAGCGGGGTGATCGTGATGTCGCCCTTCAGATCCTCGATCGCGGTCGTGCAGGCGAGGCCGTTCTTGCCGTTCATGTTCATCGAACAGCTGCCGCAGATGCCCTCGCGGCACGAGCGGCGGAAGGTCAGCGACGAATCCTGCTCGCTCTTCATCTTGATGAGCGCGTCGAGCACCATCGGACCGCATTTTTCGGTGTCGATCTCGAACGTGTCGAAATGCGGATTCTGCCCCTTGTCGGGGTCGTAGCGATAGACTTTGAATTTCTTGACGGCGGTCGCGCCCTCGGCCTTGTGGACCGTGCCCGTCTTTTGCGGGCGGCTGTTCTTGGGCAGGACGAATTGGGCCATATCGCGGGGTTCCCTATGCAATCGCGCGCTGCCTAGACCCGATTGGCGGCCTCGACAAGGGGGTGATGGGGGGATCAACGCGCGAAAGCCGCTGGCAGCGGCACGGGCAAGGCGCTAGGGCGGCTGCGATGAGCGAAAGCGCCGCCCAGCCCGCCGTTACCAGCCGCAGCGTCGCGCGCGGGCTCGGCACGACCGTGCTGGCACGCCTCGGTGCGGTGGTCGAGATCGTCGCGCAACCGCTCTATGTCCTGATGTTCGGGCTCGCGGGTTACGGCCTCTATGCCGTGCTGTGGGCGGCGGTGAACCTGCTCGAGAATATCTTCGACCTCGGCATGACGAGCGCGATGCAGCGTACCGTCCCCCAATCGGCCAGCAATGCCGATGCCGCGGCGGCGCTCCGCACAGCGATGATCTTCGGCGTCGGCCCGTGCCTCCTCGTCGCGGCGCTCGTCGCCGTCTTCGCCGCCGAACTCGGGCCCTTGCTCAATGTCGCGGCAAAGGACCGCGATCTCGTCACCCCCGCCATCCGCATCTTCGTCTGGGCGCTGCCGCTCTGGGCCTTTGTCGAGATCGCGACCTCGGCGCTGCGCGCACGCATGGTGTTCGGGGCCGAGATACGCCTGCGCATCGTGTGGGAACAGGTGATGCGGCTGGTGTTCGCGGGGCTGTTCTTTGCCGGCGGCCTCGGCCTCAAGGGGCTGTTCATCGCGCACCTCTGCTCGCTTGCCATCACCGCGGCGCTCAGCATCCGGCTGCTCGCGCGCCACTACAGCTTCGCCGACCTGTGGCGCGGGCCGTGGGCGGGAGAGACCGCGCGCAACACTTTTTTGGCGGGGCTTTCGATCCTGCCGTCGAACATCATCGCACGGCTGTTCGGCGACGCGCCGGCGTTGATCCTCAACATGCTGCTTCCCGGTGCGGCGGGCGCCGCGGCGGCGGGGCTGTTCACCATCGCGCGCAAGCTGTCGAGCGTCGTCCAGCTCGTGCGTATCGCCTTCACCTATGTAATGGCGCCGCTCGCCGCGAGCGCCGAGCGCGAGAACCGGCGGCAGGTCGCCGACATCTATGCCTATGCGACGCGGCTGATCCTGGCGATCGCGCTGCCGCTCGCCGCGGTGCTCGCTGCGGGCAGCGCGTCGCTGCTCGGCCTGTTCGGCCATGGCGCGCAAGCCGCACAAGCCGCGCTGGTCATCCTGCTGTTCGCGCGCGCCGCAGAAGCGGCGCTCGGCATTTCGGCGCCGGTGCTGCAGGTCGTCGCCGCCTTCCGACACCAGCTCACCGCCAGCATCTTCGGCGTCGCGGTCGCGATCGGCGCGGGCTGGCTGATCGTCGGCCATCTCGATCCGCTGACGGGCGTGACGCTCGCCACCGCCCTCGGCCTCGTCGTGATGGCGGCGATCCCGATGGCGCAGCTCGCGATCACCGAGAAGCTGCATCCCTTCGACGCGCAATTTCCGGTCGTCGCGCTGCGCGGGATTGCGATCACCCTCATCGCCGGCGCCGCGGCGATGCTCGCCGACCTGTTGCCCGACGCGCTTTCGCTGCCGCTGCTCGGGCTGATCGCCGCCGCGTCGATATGGCTTGCGCTGCGCTTCGCGCTGCCGCTCGCCGATCGCATGTCGCTGGGCAAGACCGGCCGCAAGCTCCGGCTGTTCGAGCCCGAAGCCGTATGACCGACGCGCCATCCTCCCCCCGCGTCGCGATTTACGATCTCGACCGGACCGTGCTGCGCACCCCGACCTTCACCCTCTTCCTGCTGTGGGCGGCTTGGCGTGAGGCGCCATGGCGCCTGCTGCTACTGCCCGCGCTCGCGGCGCTGATGATCGGCTATGCGCTGCGCCTTTACGGGCGCGACCGGTTCAAGCCTGCCGCGATTCGGCTGATGCTCGGCAAAAACATCGCGCCGGCGCGGGCCGAAGCTCTCGCCGCCGCCTTTGCCGCGTGGCGCGTGCCGCGCGACGTCCCGCCGGGCGCCGCCGCGTGCATCGCGCGCGACCGGGCCGAGGGCTATCGGTTGCTGATGGCGACCGCGGCGCCCGAATTCTACGCGGGCGCAATCGCCGAGGCACTCGGATTCGACGCCATCGTCGCCTCGCGCCACCGACGTGACGATGCTGGGCACTGGCTCCCCCTGCTCGACGGAGCCAATTGCTACGGCGCGGAGAAGGCGCGGCGCGTCGGCGAGTGGCTTGCCACGAACGCCCCGGACGGCACCGCGCATATTCGCGCCTATTCGGATCATCTCAGCGACGCGCCGACCTTTGCGCTGGCCGGCGAGGCCTGGCTGATCGGGCGCGGCGACAAATATGTCCGGCTCGCCGCAAAGCACGGCTGGCGCGCCGCCGATTTCGAGGATCCCGCGGTGACGGAGGTCCGCTGATGCGCATCCTGTTCCTCTTCATCGGCGAGCCGCATCATGTATTCCACGCGCTGCCCATCGCCGCGGAGATGGCGGCCGCGGGGCAGGTCATCGACGTCGCGGTGGCGAGCGCGGATCATTTACGAATGGTCGAGCAGGTGGTGCTGGCCTATCCGGGTTTCGCGCCGAATATCACCCTGCTCGGCCAGAAGGGACTGGCGCGCTGGCTCCGCGACATCGGCCTCTTTCGCAATCCGCGCCTGCCGATGCTGCTCGATGCTCTGCCCTTTCTGCGGCGGTTCGATGCGATTGTCGTGCCCGAGCGGACGACTACGGCGATCCGGCATTTCCTGTCACAGGGGACGCGGCTGATCTTCACGCCGCACGGCGCGGGCGACCGCGCGATCACCTTCGACGTGCGCGACCGGCATTTCGATTTTGCGCTCGTCGCGGGCGAAAAGAGCGAACAGCGGATGCTCGATGCCCGGACGATCCGGCCGGGCCATTATGCGGTGAACGGCTATGTAAAGCTCGACCTGATGCCGCGGCTGCAGGCGGCGCGCGAACCCTTGTTCGAAGGCGACCGGCCGACGGTCCTTTATTCGCCGCATTTCAAGCGCGAACTGTCGTCGTGGGACCGCTTCGGCCGCGACATCATCGCCTGGTTCGCGGGCCAGGATCGCTACAACCTCGTCGTCGCGCCGCATGTTCGCCTGTTCGCCGAAGCGAGCGATGCCGAGCGCGCGGCGGTGGCGAAGCTGGCGGTGCCGGTCAAGATCCTGATCGACCTCGCATCCGACCGCCTGTTCGACATGAGCTATACGAGCGGCGCCGACATCTATCTCGGCGATGTCAGCAGCCAGGTGTATGAGTTTCTCGCGACCCCGCGCCCGTGCATTTTCCTGAACGCGCATCAGGTCGATTGGCAGGGCGATCCCGATTATCTTTTCTGGACGCTCGGCGACGTCATCGACGATCTTGCCGAATTGCCACGGGCGCTGGAACAAGCGCCCGTTCGCCATCCGCTTTATGCCGATGCCCAGCGCGAACGGCTGGCCGAATCGATCGGCGGCGATCCGGCGGGCGCGGCGCGGCGCGGCGCCGAGGCGATCCTCGGCTTTCTTGCAAAGAACGCCGAGCAGGATAAGAGCGGCGAATGACCGACGCCAAGCCCCTCCCCGCCCTGACGCCGATCGGCGACAATCCGACCCTGCTGTGGGGCATGACCAATGCCGAGCGGCTGCGGCGGCTCGCGCGCGCCGAAGGGCTGCCCGAGGCGGCATCGGGCGCGCAGCTTTATGTCAATCTCGACTATGTCTTCGACCCGGTGTGGCTGCGGCATATCGTGACGCTGCCCGGCACGGTGGTGATGGACGGCGGCGATCTGGTGATGGCGCATCTGACCGGCGGCATGACCCCGGCGGATATCGCGCAACATGGCGGGGCGCTGACGATCATCGACTATCAGGGCAATCCGCAAATCTACAACCGCCAGCTCCGCAAGCTCGACTGCCCCTTTATCCGGCAGCTGACTCCCGAAACGCGGCGCGAGATCGAGCGGAAGAGCTATTTCGGCGCATACAAGGGCGTCACCGATGCGCTGACCAAATATCTGTGGCCCGAACTCGCTTTGTGGCTGACGCGCGGCGCCGCGAGCATCGGCATGACGCCGAACATGGTCACCGCCATCGGCGCCGCCCTGTGCGTCTACGCCACCTATCTCTTCGCCTATGGTCATTATTGGACGGGGATGCTCGCGGGCTTCATCTTCATGGTGCTCGACACGGTCGACGGAAAGCTCGCGCGCTGCACGATCACCTCGTCGAAATGGGGCAATGTCGCCGATCATGGCGTCGACCTGATCCACCCGCCCTTCTGGTGGTATTTCTGGGGCGTCGGCCTTGGCGCCTGGGGCCTCGCGCTGTCGACGCAGACCTTCGTCTGGGTGATGATTGCCGTCGTCGCGGGCTATGTGCTCCAGCGCGTGATCGAGGGCTTGTTCATCAAGGATTTCGGCATGGACATCCATGTCTGGCAAAGGTTCGACAGCCAGTTCCGCCTGATCACCGCGCGCCGCAACCCCAATTTCGCCATCCTGTTCTTCGCGACCCTCGCCGGACGCCCCGACATCGGCCTGATCGCGGTGGCCTGGTGGACGATGATCTCGCTGATCGTCCATGCGGTGCGGCTGGTGCAGGCCTATGCCGTCAAACGTTCGGGCCGCCCGATCGTCAGCTGGATGGAAGCAGCATGAACGTAACGATCGAGAAATTCGGCCATCCCGCGACGCTGATCGCCGAATATGAACATTGGGTCGTGCTGCTCCGCCCCGCGCAGCCGACGCTCGGCGCGCTGGTGCTGGCCGCGAAATCGGACGCGACGGCATTCGGCGACCTGCCCGCCGCAGCGCATGCCGAGCTGAAAGTCGCGACCGCGGCGATCGAGGCCGCGCTCAGCCAAGCGGTGAGCTATGCGAAGATCAACTATCTGATGCTGATGATGGTCGACCCGCACGTCCATTTCCACATCCTGCCCCGCTATGAGGGCGAACGTAGCGGCGCGGGGCTGACGGTGGCCGACGCCGGCTGGCCGGGGCAACCCGATCTCGGGCAGGCGGTGAAACTCGACGACGCACAGGTCGCCGCGCTGACCGGCTGGCTCAAACCCTATTTCGCGTAGCGGCCTTCTTCGACCCATTTCGCGGTAAGCGCGTCGGCGGCCTCGACGTCCTGCGGGAAGTCGACTTCCTGCCATTCCAGCCCTTCGATCGATACGGTGCCGACGCGGTTGCCCTTGGCGATGATGTCGATCGCGCGCAGATACCAGCGCTCGACCCCGTCGGGGGTGCGCATCATCTGGTCGACCTGATTGCGGAAGATCGACGGGCCGTCGCCGACGAAGGCGAGCATCCCGATCGATTCGGCATTGGTGTCGGGCGGCAGCAGCCGCTTGCCGATGTGATGCAGACGCCCCTCCGCGTCGCGGTTCACCTTCATATCATCGTCGTCATACTCAGCCTTCACATCGACCGTGACGTTGATCGGCTCGTTCGCGCCTTCGATCAGCTTCGCGACGATCTCGTCCGAGATGATAGTGTCGCCGTTAAGGATGATGAAGTCGCGGTCCATCTCCTCGCGCGCGATCCAGCACGTGCCGAGATTGTCGGCGACCTGAAAGAAGGGATTGAACAGGGTGCGAATACGCGCACCGGTATCGCGGTAAAGCTGCAGCGCATGATCCTCGACGCGTTCGGTGCGAAAGCCGGTGACGACGACGATGTCCTTGATGCCGTTCGCGACGAGCGCCGCGACCTGCCAGCTGATCAGGCTGCGGCCATTGAACTCGATCAGGCATTTGGGAATGTCGCGAGTCAGCGGCAGCAGACGCGAACCTTGCCCGGCCGACAGGATGATGGCTTTTTCGATGGTCATAGGGGCTGCCCTATAGCGCCTTGCCGTCGCGCGGCAAATATCGCTTCGATGAGGTCAATGTCGGCGGGCTTGTCGGCGTCGATGCACGCCTCGGGTTCGGACATCGGCACGACTTTCGCCTTGAGGCCGAAACGCAGCCCGGCGCGCGCGACACCCTGATGGATCGTGAAGAGGCGAAGCAGCGCACCGATGAGGAGCCACGGCCCGAAGGCGGCGACGATCCTGAGCCCCTTCTTCCGGTCGCGCTCGATGCGCCCCCAAAAGTCGAGCAAAGGCAGCACGCGGCGCCCGCGCAGCCGGAACATGTTCGCGCCCGACCACCAGCCGCCGCGGAATTTCAGCCAGGTGCGCTTCGACTGCGGATAGCGCGCGAGCAGCGTGTCGCGCTCAACCATCGCGACCGCGACGTCGCTGTCCTCAGCATCGCTCAGGAATTCGGCGATCATCGTGGATGTCAGCAACACATTGTCGGCTGTTGTGACAAGCAATGGATCGTCGCCCGGCGGCAAGGCAGCGGCGAGCGAGCTGCTGATCCCCTGCCCCGAATCGGCGAAATGCAGGTCGGCGAGCCCAGCCAATCCCGGTTCGGCGGCGAGCTCGGCGCTGTTCTGCGCGAGGATCGTGATCGCGCCGACGTCGGGCGACGCGCGCAGCGCCTTCACGACGTGGACGAGCATCGGCTGCCCCCCGATCGGCAGCAAGGCCTTGGTCGACACGCCGGTGCCGGTGAGCAGCGGATCGGGGCCCGGACGGCTGCCCGCGAGGACGATCGCGGGGATCGGCGCACTCATCGTGCGGCCTCGGCGGGTGCGATACGGCGACCGGTGACGCCGCGTAGGAAATCGGTGGCCTCGTCGAGCACCGGTCCCTTGCTGCGAAACGGCGCCGCGAGCGCCATCACGATGCCGGTGTGCCCCATGCCGGGATAGATGCGCAACGTCGCGGCACCGCCCGCGCGTTCGATCGCGGCGGCGAGATTCTGGCTGTTGCGCGGGCGCACCGTGTCATCCTCGTCGCCGGTCGCGAGCCACAGCGGCGGCGCGTCGCCGCGCGCAAAGTGGATCGGCTGGGTCTTCTCGATCGGCCGGACCTTGCCCATCGCCTTTTCGGCGCGGCCACCCTTTTCGAGCGGCAGGAAGTCATAAGGACCCGCCAGGCCCGCGACGCCGCGGACGATCGACGGATCGCTCTTCGCCGCCCGCAGCCATTGCGGGTCGAGCGCGAGCATGACGGCATTATAGGCGCCGGCCGAATGCCCCATCAGCGCAATCCGGTCCGGGTCTCCCCCCAGCGTTCCGATATGCTCGTGCGTCCAGGCGACCGCCGCCGCGCTGTCCTCCAGAAAGTCCGGCCAGTGCGCCTTCGGAACCGTCCGGTAATCGGGAATGACGACGACAAAGCCCTGCCGCGCCAGCGCGCGTCCGGCAAAGCCGTAACTGCCGCGCTCGCCGCTGTCCCAGCCGCCGCCATAGAAGAAGACCACGACGGGGAGGTGATCGCCCTCCCTCATGTTTTCGGGCACCCATATGTCGAGCGACTGGCGCGGCCCGCGGCCATAGGGCTGATTGCCAATTAGCAGCCGCGCGCCATCGCCCTGCCCGAGCAGCCGGTCCGCCATGTTGAGCGACTTGGCGCCGCCCGCGACGATCATCTTCGCGCCGCCGCCGAACAGCAGCACGAGCAGCAGCACCACGAAGAGGATCTTGATCAATCGCTGTCCTTTGGAAACCGGCTCGCCATCTTTCGCGCCCTACAGGGCGGCCGGGCGGTGAACAAGCGGGGGAAGAGCATATGCAGGCGTTCATCCGCCATCCGTCATCCCGACCTTCGCCGGGATGACGAAATTCAAGGGATACCTTTTCGGCGCTCGCGCGTAGAAAAGGACGATGGCCACTCATTTTTCCCGCCCCGCCCTGATCTGCAACAGCCAAAGCGGCGGTCACGACGAAGACGTTATGGGGGCGATTGCCGAGATCTGCCGCACATCGGGCGCGCCGCTCGCCGCGACTTTCGCGCTGCCCGACGATGATATCCCCGACGCCGCCGAACTCGATCGGCGAGGAATCGATCTGCTGCTCGTCTGGACGGGCGACGGGACGATCAACGCCGCGGCGACCAAGGCGGCGGGCTGGGACGGCGCCGTCCTGCCGCTGCCGGGCGGCACGCTCAACCTTTTGTCCAAGAACCTGCACGGCGACCGGCCGGTGGCCGAAATCCTGTCGGACGCGCTGAAGGGCAAGGGCCGGCGGCAACCGGTCCCGATGATCCGGTCCGACGGCGGCGACGCCTTTATCACGATCGTCGCCGGACCCGCGACGCAGTGGGCCGAGGTGCGCGAAACGATGCGACAGGACGGATTGATCGAGGCCAGCCGGTCGGCGCCCGACGCGCTCGACGCGATGATGAACGCCCCCGGCGTCGCGGTCGCGGGACATGGTCAGGCCTATCCGGCGGTCATTCTCACCCCGACGGCGCACGGCATCCGCGCCGACGGCATATTGACCGAGGGCACCGCCGATGTGCTGCGCCATGGTCTTGCCTGGCTCGGCGGCGATTTCCGCGACGGGCCGAGCGAGGAGATCGTCAGCGGCGAGACGATCATCCTCGAAAGCGATGCGCCCATCAGCCTCGAATATGACGGCGAGCTCGGCGAAACGCCCTCGCCCGCGCGCTTCGGCCTCGGAACGAGCGCGGTGGACTTCGTCGCGACGGCATGACCCGGCTCTTCCATATCAGCGACCTGCATTTCGGGCTGGAGGACCGCGCGGCGCTCGGCTGGTTCACCGATTGCGTTCGCGCCGAGCGGCCCGATGCGGTGCTGATTACCGGCGACCTCACGATGCGCGCGCGCAGCCGCGAATTCAGCTCGGCGTGCGACTGGATCGGCGCGCTCGATGTGCCGGTGACGGTCGAGGTCGGCAATCACGACCTTCCCTATTTCAACCCCGTCGAACGCTTCTTCTTTCCCTATCGACGCATCCGGGGGATCGAGCGGCTGGTCGAACGCGAACTCGATCTGCCCGGTGTCGTCGTCGTGCCGCTGAAGACCACGGCGCGCGCGCAATGGCGGCTCGACTGGTCGAAGGGGTGGGTGACGGGGCGTGCGCTCGAAAAGACGCTCGCGGCAATCGATGCCCTCCCGCCCGTTACGACGGCGCTGGTCACCGCGCATCATCCCTTGGTCGAGGCCGGCACCAAGGGCCGCGCGCTGACGCGCGGCGGCGAACGCGCGCTGGCGGCGCTGGCGAAGCGCGGCGTCGCGGCGGTGCTTACGGGGCACGTCCACGATGCCTTCGACCTTGTGAAGGAGACCGCGGCAGGCCCGATCCGCATGATCGGCGCGGGGACGCTATCGCGGCGCATCCGTTCGACGCCGCCGAGTTTCAACGACCTGACCATCCAAGGCGCGGCGATCGACGTCCGCGTGCGCAATCTCGATCATGTCCCGACCCCCGACATGCAGATCGACGATGTGCCGCCAGACGCCCTGCCTCCCCGCGAACCCGGCGAACCGGTGGCGCCCGTCGCGGCGGTGCCGAAAGTCGATCCGCCGGTCCATTGACGCCGCGCCGCTTCCCGTTAGGTTGCAACAAAAAACGGGATGAGGACATATGCTGACAAAAGGCGACGATTATCCGTTGCATCAGACCAGCGAGCCGATTGCGTTCGCGGGGACCGATCGCAACTTCTACGACCGCTATTTCTTCAACGGCTATTCGCCCGACGGATCGATCTTCTTCGCCGCCGCGATGGGCTTTTATCCGCAGCTGGGCGTCGTCGATGCAAGCTTTTGCGTCATTGCCGATGGCGTGCAGCACAATCTCCGCGCCAGTCGCCGGTCGGGGGGCGAGCGGCTCGACTTGTCGGTGGGGCCGATCGCGCTCGAAATCGACGTCCCGCTCGAAACCGTTGCGCTGCGCATCGCGCCGAATGACGGGCCGCTCGCGGGCGAATTGCGCTTTACCGGCCGCCATTTCCCGATCGAAGAACCGCGCTTCATCCGCCGAAACGGCACACGGCTGTTCATGGACTATACGCGCATGACGCAGAACGGCCATTGGTCGGGCTGGCTGGCGGTGGGTGGGCAGCGCGTCGAGGTCGCCCCCGACTGGGCCGGAACGCGCGATCGCAGCTGGGGCGTGCGCCCCGTCGGCGCGAGCGAACCGCAGCCGCCGCCCGAGGGTAATTTCAGCCAATTCTTCTGGCTGTGGACGCCGTGCAATTTCGAAGCGAGCTCGCTTTTCTTCCACAGCAATGACGACGGCGCGGGCAACGCGTGGAACCGCCGCGCCGTGGTCGTGGGCGATGGCGGGACCGAGCGGCATTTCGAGGCCGCCAGCTTTGACATCGAATGGCAAGCGGGGTCGCGGCGAATTGCGGCGATGACCACCGGATTGGGCGGCGAGCGGAGCCTCTCTTTGACGCCGGCGGGCCCGGTCTTCGCGATGAGCGGCCTCGGCTACACGCATCCGCTCTGGGGGCACGGGCTCGACCACGGCCCGGAGCTTGCCGTCGCGCATGACAGCTTGCCCGAAACCGACCGCGACTGGGGCAATCCGCTGGCGATCCACGTTCAGGCGCTCGTGACCGCCGAACTGACCGACGGCGGCAGCGTCCATCGCGGCATGGGCGTGCTAGAACAATTGTTCGTCGGACCGCATGAGCCGACCGGCCTTGCCGGCCTGATGGACCCCGCGCCTTGAGCTTTCCGACCTCGCCCGAGGCGATGACGACGGCATGGCTCGGCGATGTGCTTGGGCAGCCGGGAAGGCTGAAGGCGTTCGACGCCGCCAGGGTCGGCACCGGCCAGATGTGCGACAGCTACCGCCTCGCACTCGATTGGGAGGACGGGGTCGACGCGCCCGCCAGCGTCGTCGCCAAATGCCCGAGCCATGACGAGGCCAGCCGCAACATCGCCAAGCTGACCGGCACCTATGTCAAGGAAGTCAGCTGGTATCGCGAACTCGCGGCGGGCAGCGGCGTCGCCGCGCCCCATTGCCATCACGCCGAGATCGCCGACGACGATGTCGATTTCGTGCTGATCCTCTCCGACCTCGCGCCGGCGCGGCAGGGCGACCAGCTCGCGGGGCTGGAGCTTGCCGGGCTCCTTCCCTGCATCGAAGCCGCGGCGGGTCTGCACGCGCTGCTCTGGAACGATCCGCAGCTCGAAGCCTTGCCCTGGCTCTCACGCGATAACGGCGATCTGGTCCGCCATCTCTTTCCGCAATTCTACCTCGGCTTTCGCGAACGCTATGCGACGCGGCTCGACCCGGCGGTGCTCGACCTCGGCGCGGGAATCGTCGAGCGGCTCGACGCCTATCTGGCGCGCGCACCCGCGGCGCGGACGATCGTTCATGGCGACCTCAGGATCGACAACATCCTCTTTGCTCCGGGCGGCGAGCGCTGCTGGCTTGTCGACTGGCAGACGCTGGGACGCGGCAGCGGGGCGAGCGACCTTGCCTATCTCGTCGGCACCAGCATCGCCGATCCCATCGAGCGCGCGGCCGCCGACCGGCCGGCGTTCGACCACTGGATCGGCGCGCTAGGGAAGCTTGGCATTGAGCCCGACGAAGCCGGGCTGTGGATCGACTACCGGATTGGCGCCCTCAGCGGTTATTTCATGGCGGTCTTCGCGTCGATGAGCGTCGAACGCACGGCGCGCGGCGACGAAATGTTCGCGGTGATGGCCGAACGGCCGGCACGGCAAGCGCTGATGCTGGGGAGTCTGGAGTTGTTGTAG
>CBINGC010000057.1:0-21295 GCA_966250105.1 uncultured Sphingopyxis sp.
CTACCGGTCGCGAGCTGTCATTCTGGCTCCACAGTCTGCGAACGTCCGCTTCTCTCTGTACGCGCCGGGAAGCGGCCAGTCCAAAATCCGCCAAAGCCAGTGGCTTGATGCCACGTTCCCGATCGGAATTGTCAATCTCCCGTTTTGAATGGGGAGCACGTGCCCAGGCAATCGGCGATCAGATAGAAGGCGAAATCTTGGGCGTCGACCAATCTAAGAAAGGTCGGGCATATGGGGCCGCCGTTATGAAATAGGAGGCTGGCCGCACGAAATAGGATGCGTTGTAGGAAATCGAATGTTTCACCTTTGTTCTCATAACGCGAGGAGCAAAGACCATGGGACAGATTACTGACATTCCGCATCGCATCGTCAATGGGAACGCAGTTCTCAGCGATACCATGATTACCGTTTACGAGGCCGGGACATCAACGCTCGTGCCATTATTCAGTGACGAGGCGCTGACGAACGCCCTCCCATATCCACTGACGGTCACGAGCGGCAACCCGATTCCAATTCTTTATCACGGCTTTGCAGGGAACGTTCGCGTCGAAGTCACTGACGCCAGCGGTGCATTGTTCGATGATGATCCCTACGATGCTTCGGTTTATGCGACCGACCTCGGATCTACGCATAGCGACAAAGGGGCCGCGATCGTTGGATTTAAGCAGGCGAGCACCGGGGCATCCGACGGGACCGTGCGCGACAAGTTGATCGAGAGACCGATTTCACTTCTCGATTTTGTCGCCGCTGCAGACAAATTGAATGTTGTCGCCGGCGCTTTGGCGGCTGACGCGGCTTTTGCATTGCTGACGGCCGCCGCCGTCGCAGAGGGCCGGCCAGCATTAATCCCCAAGGGAAACTTCAAGCTAGCTGCTCAAACAGTGCTCCCTCAAGACCTGACACTCGTGCTCGACGATGGCGCCGAACTGTTCTTCGAAGACAACACGATCGAGAGCGGACTTTTGATCGAAGCAGATGCTGTCACAGTTATCGGTCGCGGCGACGCGCATATTTCCGGTCCGCTAACGAACAGCGGCGGACGGACTGGCATCTGCATCCTCATTCGCGGAACGTCTGATGTGAAACTGCAAGGTTTCGCCACAAACGGCGGAAAATATGGCGTGATGTCGATCGATAATGATCGATTGACCGCGAAAGATGTCATCGTTCGAAATTCGTTCCTGTGGGGCTTCTTTATCGCCGGAACGCGAAACTCGTCCTTCGCAGATTGCGGCGTCGACACCACTCGGGGCGTCGGCTCCGCGGCGGATTGCTTCAAGATCACGGGTTACTACCACCCCTCGGGTATCGACTGGTCGACCAGGTCCAGCCACAACCTATTCTTCTCCGATTGTTGGGGCCGAAACAGCGCCGCGGGCCAGGTTTTTGATATCATTTCGGCGCATGACGCCGTCGATGATCTACACAATATTTTCATCAGCAATCCCATGGGCAACAATTGCTTCAACGGTCTGCTGGAAATGAAATGTGACGAATCCGGAGGCACTTTTACCAACTATCCGATTCACGACATCCATGTTCATGGCGGCAGCTATGCGGGGTCCGGGGCGGAAATTACAGGCATCTACGTTGCCGACCGGGTTTATAACGTCTTCGTCGATGGAGCAGTAATCAAGGATGTCGAGATCGGGCTGGTCGTGGCCGCGGAGGCCCGCTTTTTGCAGTTTAGCGATTTGACCGTGCTTCGCCCGCGCAAGGAAGGCATCCGATGGGAAGGGTCCGCAGGCGCCGCGCAATCGTGTTGGATTATTCGTCCAGTCGTTGTCGATCCCAACTATGGACAGGTTGCATCGACCTATAGCGGCATTGCCATCTCGAACGCTAACAACCTTTCGATCGTCGATCCAATAGTCCGCCGATCGCAAGTCACGAGTGGCTTGGCGCATCCGTATGGCATTTCCATCGCGGCTACCTGCGTGAACGTGCGCTTGGAGGGGGCTCCGGCGCTTTCAGGTCATGCTACGGCAACGATTAATAATCTCGGGACGGCGACGCGTTGGCCTATGGCGCTTAGCACCGCCATCTCGATTAAAACGGATGTTGCCCAGCAATATTATGAACACCTACGATCCAACCCGGGTCGTGCTTTCTATGTGACGTCGATCAAGCTGGACAATACAGAGGCATCGACCGTTACGCGTAACATTCTGCTGCAGGCACGATCGTCAACATCTTCATCGCCGATCGGATCCAGCATGACGACCGGGGCAGGTGCTGGCCCCGGCAATACGTTCGCCTCGCAAACGCAGGTACTCAACCCGCCTGTGCGCGTCTCGCTGGATCAACTGGTGGCGCAAGTTCAGATTGGGTCTACGGCCGGGGGGCCTACGGGCCGCGTCAACTACACCGTGTTTGGTTTTGTCGACGGAACGTCGCCGAGCTAATGAAGGTCGATAGTTTGCCCTTAAAAGCACCTTCTCCAATCGAAGCGCATTCATGGAGACGACGGGCTTCGGCCCGCCGCCCCTAGATAGCCTTTCCTTTAAATAAGACTCCAATGGGCGCGCTGCAATGGCGTGGTCCCCGCGCCAGTGGGGCTGCGTCATGCAGCGTTGCCGTTGGATCTGGAGAAGAGGGATTCAAGTGCTCGGTTGGCAAAAGTCGGCTTTCCGATATCTCTGCCTGAAAAACAGCGCGTTTCAGCTGGATTCTCGTCGGCCGGGCAGCCGGTTTTTCCAAACGCACCTTGCATCACCTTCGCGCCATCTCGGAGAAAGTCGAGATGGTCGGACCAGTGCTGCATCATACGGATGCGCTCCTCCCAATATTCTCCGCGCGCATAGGCGCGGCGCACCGCATTGTTGTCACAATGAGCGAGCTGCCGCTCGATCGCGTCGGGATGCCACTGTCCCATTTCATTGAGAAGCGTCGCCGCCGTTGCACGAAAGCCGTGCCGCTCATTTCGTCCTGGGCAAACCCCATGCGCCGGAGCGCAGCGTTGATCGTATTCTCCGACATCGGTCGATCCGTCGAACGAAGTGGGGGGAACAAGAACGGGCTGTAGCTCGCATCATGCTCGATCGAGCTCAGAATCACTATCGCCTGCCGCGACAAGGGGATCGCATGTGGCCTGCGCATTTTCGTCTTGTGCGGCGGGATGAGCCAGATCGCCCTCTCCAAATCAAAGTCGTTCCATTCGGCGTGCCTAAGTTCGCCCGGGCGCACAAAGACGTGTGGGAGGAGCCGGAGCGCCACTTTGGTGTTCGGATGCCCCTCAAAGGCTTCTATGGCGCGTAGGAGACCGCCTACGCCTTTGGGGTCGATAATAGCGGGTCGGTGAACCGGTTGAGGCGCTATCAATGCGCCGCGCAAATCTGCCGCGACATCGCGGTCGGCGCGGGCGGTAGCAATCGCATAACGGAAAATCTGCGAACAGGTGCTGCGCAGACGCTTTGCCGTCTCGTAACGGCCCTTGCTCTCCATCTTTCGCAGTACCACGAGAAGCTCCTGCGCCGAGATCGACGCGATCGGCCGCTTCCCGATGGAGCCGTTGAGGAAAGCTGTGAGCCAACGCAGCTTCTTCATCGTGCCAGCCGACCGGTTCTCGCGTTCCATTTTCGCAAGCCACTCTTCGGCAACTGC
Organism: uncultured Sphingopyxis sp.; assembly: GCA_966250105.1. Lineage (GTDB taxonomy): Bacteria > Pseudomonadota > Alphaproteobacteria > Sphingomonadales > Sphingomonadaceae > Sphingopyxis. The sequence continues at coordinate 3,604 of CBINGC010000057.1, forward strand.
CTGAAAACTGTTCGCCGCTGCGACCGTTGCAGCGATCCGGTCGAGCTTGATCCGCTCACCCGGATCCTCGTCGCGGGCGAGGAGCTTGCGCGCTGCATCCCTTTGCGCACGCGCATCGGCCAGTCCGGTATCTGGCCAGACGCCGAAGGAGAGGGTCTTCTGCTTGCCCAGAAAGCGGTAGTTCATACGCCAGTAGCGCGAACCGTTGGGCATCACGGCGAGGTACAGCCCGTCCCCGTCTGTAAGCTTGTAGGGCTTTTCACGTCCCTTGGCGGCTTTTATCGCGATGGCAGTGAGCGCCATGATGGTATCTCCCAATTCGGGAGCGGTGTCATGCCATCCTATCTACCATCGAAATGTTGGTATGGAATGGTATCCAGCCGCTCTGCTTGAGACGGTTATACCAGAAAAATCCGCATAAAACAGCCATTTATGAGACCGCTTGGAACCCTCTGATAGAGGATTATGGTGACCCCTACGGGAATCGAACCCGTGTTTCAGCCGTGAGAGGGCCGCGTCCTGACCGCTAGACGAAGGGGCCTTGGGTCGGAAATTTTGCGGGAGAGAGGAGCCGACCGCTCCTATGACCGATGGTGACCCCTACGGGACTCGAACCCGTGTTTTCGCCGTGAAAGGGCGACGTCCTAGACCGCTAGACGAAGGGGCCGTCTGATCGGTGAGCGGGCGCCTTAGACGGGCGTTCCGGTGCGGTCAAGCGCGGCGGCGGGATCGCGCGCAAAAATGTTGCGCGGCGGCAAATCAATCGGCCCAGGCGGCGTCTTCGAGATGAAGCTCGGCGGCCGGACGGCTGCCCCAATCGTCGCGTTTTGCGCGTCCCGCCAACCATAATTTGCGCCCGCGCGCGTGGAGCAAAGCCTGTCCCAGATCGGTCGCGGCGCTGCGGAAGGCGACCGCCTTGAAGCGCGCGCCGTCGTCGCCCGATACGATCAGGCGGACATGGTCGGTGCCGACGATCCCCGATTCGACGATTCGCACCGGGCCGGTCGCGACGCGCGGCGCGGGCCAGCCGGCGCCATAGGGGCCCGCGCTTTCGATCGCCTCGCACCACAGCGGATTGATTCCGCGCGGTGCGAGCACCGCGTCGATCAGCAGCGACTTGTCGCCGCTCGCGCGCTCGATATCGGCGGCAAGCCGGTCGTTGAGGAAGGCGCCGAGCGCATCGACCTTGTCCTTCGCGACGGTCAGCCCCGCCGCCATCGCGTGGCCGCCGCCCGCGACGAGCAGCCCCGTCTCCTTCGCGGCGAGGATCGCGGCGCCCAGATCGACGCCGCTGATCGAGCGTCCCGATCCCTTGCCGACGCCATCCTCGTCGACCGCGATCACGATCGCCGGGCGATGCAATTTCTCTTTCAGGCGTCCGGCAACGATGCCGATCACGCCCGGGTGCCACCCCTCGCCCGCGACGATCGCGACCGGTGCGTTGCCGCAGGCGATGCTCGCCTCGATCGCCTGTTCGAGCACCGCCGCCTCGATCGCGCGGCGTTCTTCGTTCAGCCGATTGAGCTCCTGAGCGATCTCCGCCGCCTCCTGCGGGTCGCTCGTGGTGAGCAGCCGCACGCCGAGGTCGGACTTGCCGACGCGCCCGCCGGCGTTGATCCGCGGGCCGAGCGCAAAGCCCATGTCGCTTGCACTCGGCGGCTTGGTGAGCCGCGCCGCGTCCATCAGCGCGGCGAGGCCGATATTGCCGCGCCGCGCCATCACCTTCAGCCCCTGCGTCACCAGCGCGCGGTTGAAGCCGGTGAGGCGCGCCACGTCCGCAACGGTCCCGAGCGCGACGAGGTCGAGCAGTTCGATCAGCGCCGGTTCGTCGCGGCCTGCGAAAAAGCCGCGCAGGCGCAAGGTGCGGAGCAGCGCGGCGCCGAGCAGGAAGGCGACCCCGACCGCGGCGAGATTGCCGTGGATCGCAGCATCGGCCTCCTCGTCGAGCCGGTTGGGGTTCACAAGAGCGAGGGCTTGGGGCAGCGTCGTCGCGCATTGATGGTGGTCGACGACGATCACTTCGACCCCCGCCGCCTTGGCCTCGGCGATTGCATCGAATGCCTGCGCGCCGCAATCGACGGTGACGACGAGCTTCGATCCCGCCTCCCCGATCTTGACGAGCGCGGCCCCCGACGGGCCATAGCCCTCCATCAAGCGGTCGGGGATATAGGCGCCGACGGGGAGGCCGAGCGCGCGGAGCAGCCGCACGAGCAGCGCCGCGGAGGTTGCGCCGTCGACGTCGTAATCGCCGAAAATCGTCACCGCTTCGCGGGCCTCGACCGCATCGGCGAGCCGCGCGGCGGCGGCGTCCATGTCGCGGAACAGCGAGGGATCGGGCATGAAGCCGCGCAAGGTCGGCGTGCGCTGGCGATCGAGGTCGTCGCGCGCGACACCGCGCGCGAGCAGCAATTGGGTGACGAGATCGTCGGGCGCGAGATTTTCGGAGGCCATGTCGGCGCTAGCTCGCCGCCAGCGCCAAGGTTGGCCGGCGATCGAGCGCATTATTCCGAGCGCCGCATCACTCATCGCCGCGCCCTCGCGGCAAGGATGCGAGCGCGCAGCGCCTGTGCCGTGGCGGCCGGGATCGCCGGAATTTCATGGCTGGCGAGCGAACTGCCGCCCGGCACGCCGAATACCAGAGTCGCGAGGCCCAGCGGGCGCAGGATGAAATCGCTCTTGAGGTCGACGCTCTGAACCGACGCGTGCGGGAGCAGGGTCGTCTTGGGCTTCCATATTCCCCGCCGGGTCGCCACTTGCTCGCCGAGGTCGGTCCAGCGATGGAAGCGGGCGCCGAACAGCGATCCCGCGCCGATCATGAGTCCGGCGACCGGGCCCAGCCAGCCAAGCGGCTGACCGAACGACACGGCGACAAGCCCGCCGGCCGCTGCGCACACCGCGCCGATCAGGCCGCCGAGCGCGACGATGCGATGGCTGTGCTGCCACGCCGCCTCCGTGCCCGGCCGCGCGATCGCGATCTCGTCCAGTACCGGGTCGATCTCGGCGAGCTTGCCGAAGGGGACGACCTGATGGTCGCGCTCCTTCTCGCCATCGCTCGCAAGGCTTTGCAGGCGGAGCTCGTGCCAGCCGAAACGCCGGCGAAACCAGCCGGTGACGAGGATCGCCGCCTGCACGCGCTTCAACGGCACCGCGACATCGGTGCGCGTCGTGAGCCCGCGGGTTCGGCGGAGCGCGCGCGGCTCGCGCGTCAGGCGGAAGTCCCAGTTGGCGAAGACCATCGTGGCGATCCCGCTCACGAAACCGATCAGCAACAGCGACAGCGCCGCGCCGATCCCGGCGATCCAGCGGTGCGCGAGCAGCCACTGATCGAGGCCATAGCTTTCAGCGATGTCGATCCAATCCATCGGATTGAAGATGTTGAAATCGAACGGCAGCAGGCCATCGAAAAACTGCATCGCCGCGCCGACCACCGCCAGTGCGGCGAGCGAGAAGTTGAACAGCCCCGCGGTCAACAGCCGGCCAGGCGCCATAGCGAAGAGCAACCGGTCGTCCGGCGCGGGCGCGATGTCGGGCGCGTTGACGGTCGCCGCCACCGCCTCACCGCTGCGATGCGCGCGGATTGTCGTGCGCAGCGCCTGCGCGGCGTCGAGCGCGATCGCATTCAGATGGGCGTCATTCTCCTTGCCGCCCGCACCGGTTTCGAACCCGACCTTGGCGATGCCGAGCGCGCGCGAGATCAGACCCTGTTCGATGCTGACGTCCTGAATGCGGTCGAAGGGGATGGTGCGGTGCTGGCGCGCGAAGACGCCGCTTTCGATCACCACCTCGTCGTCGCCGACGAGGAAGCGGAAACGCAGCCACTGGAACCAGGCGGCGAGCAGCGAGATGAGCAGGAAGGCGCCGATCGCGGGCACGATCCAGATCCAGTTGCCCGTAAAGCCAAGCGCCGCGACCGCGGGCAGGAAGTTGAGCGACTTCGGCCCGAGCGCGACGACCGCGAGCGCCAGCGTCGCGGGGTGCAGCCGCTGCCAGCGCGTCTCGTCACCGGGCGCGGCGAGGGCGGCGGGGTCACTCATGCGAAGTCGGTCTGGATATGGCGGCGGATCGTCTCGCGCATCGCCGCGGCCAAATCGCTCGACAGTCCGGGCAGCGTGACCGTGCTGTTGTGCGTGCCCGACGTGTGGACGATCAGGTGCGACAGGCCGAACCAGCGTTCGATGGGCCCCTGCCCGACGTCGATATGTTGGACGCGCACGAAGGGTACGATCGTATCGGTACGAAACAGCCAGCCGCGCGCGACGCGGAGTTGCCCTTCACCGATCTTGTAACCCCAACGCGACACGCGCCGCGACGGGAAGCTGACGATCGTGACGATCGCGATCAGCCACGCCAGCGCGGTGATCAGCCCGTACGGCCCCTCGATATGGCGGATCAGCAGCGCGTCGAATATGCTGGCGCCGATCGCGAGCGGGATCAGGTTGAGCGCGGTCGCGATGCGCAGCACCTTGGCATAGGCCGGATCGACCGGGTGAAGCCCTTCGACGGCGTTCATCGCCTCGGCGTCGAAGGGATCGGTCGGATGCGCGGCGGGCGTGTCGGTCATATTCCTCCGTTAGCGGCTTCTATCGTTAGGGCACAACAACATTGAAGCGCGGATTGGCGGGCGGATGGAGCGCAAACCACGACAGGAAGGCTTGCCGGTCGCCGTCGATCCTGATCGCGCCCGACTGGATCAGCGCCGGAAATTGCGCGCGGCCCATCATCGCTTCATCGAGAATCTTGCGGTCGATCCTGATCGTCGCGGTCGGCGCCGGGTCGGTCACGCCATAGCGTGGAAATTCGACCCCGCCGCCGACGACCACGGCGACCGTCTCCCGGCTATCGGGCAGGATGAACTGGAACGTCCCTTTGAGCGCGCTTCCTTTCGCCGCGTCGAAGCGCGTCGCGAGCGCGTCGAAGAAAACCGCCGTCGGGATCGCACTGACGAAACTGCGGCTTTGCCCATTGCTCGTCACCGCTTCGGCCGCGTTGCCGCGCAGGCTAGCGGCCCCGGCGAGATAATAATTTCGCCACGCCCCCGATTCGGCCTGATAGCCAAGCTGGTCGTAAGCCGAGGCAAGCGCTGCGCGAGCGTCCTTATTGTCCGGCTCAGCGAATACCAGCTTGTTCAAAAGCTCCGCCGCCCAGCGATAGTCGCCGGCTTTCAGCGCATCGCGCCCCGCCGCGAGCAACTTGTCGGCGCCGCCCGCGAGCGCGACATATTTGGGCGCCGATTGCTCGGGCGGCAGCGGGTTGAAGTTCGCCGGATTGCCGTCCCACCAGCCGAAATAGCGCTGATAGGTCGCCTTCATGTCGTGATTGACCGTGCCATAATAGCCGCGCGTCGAAAAATCCGCCGCCTGCACCGGCGCTTCTGCAGTCTGGTCGGCGAGTTCGTGCAAGGTCGCACCGCGGTTCGCGAGGAAGAGCGTGCGGTCGTGGACATAGCGATAGGCATCACGCTGGTTGGCGAGGAGCGACGACACTTCCCCCGCGCCCCACGTCGGCCAATGGTGCGAAGCCATCGCGACCTCGGCCGTGCCGCCCCATTTGAGCAACATCGCGTCGATCACCTTCGACCAGCGCAGCGCATCGCGCACCTGCGCGCCGCGCAGCGTCAATATATTGTGCAGATTATGCGTTACGACCTCGGTCGTGTGCAGCGCCTTGTAAGCTGGAATGTAGAAGACGAACTCCGACGGTGCTTCGGTGCCGCCCGCGTCGAGGAAATCGAACGCCAGCCCGTCGATCGTCAGCGTGCCGCCTTTTTCGCCGACAGTCTCGGTCGGTTCCATATAGCCGATCGTCCCCGACGACAGCTTCGGGCCCAGCCCGGTATCCACCTGCCCCATCGGCCCGGGCGGCAGGATGGCGCCGAACATATAGAGCGCGCGCCGCCCCATCGCGCCGCCCGCGAGAACATTCTCCGACGTCGCTTCCTCCGAAAAGCCGTGCGGCGCGATGATGCGGATTTTCTCCGCCTCGGCCCGTTCGGGCGTCACGATCCCCCCGACGCCGCCGAAATGGTCACTGTGGCTGTGGCTGAAGATCACCGCCTTGATCGGCCGCTTGCCCGATTTGGCTTCGACCGTATCGGCAAACAGCTTCCATCCGGCCGCCGCCGCTTCTTCGGACAAGAGCGGATCGACGACGATCCAGCCGGTCTTGCCGCGGATGATCGTCATCACCGACAGATCATAGCCGCGAATTTGCCAGACCTTGTCCGGCACCACTTCGAACAATCCGTGCACCGCATTGAGCCGCGCCTGCCGCCAGAGCGACGGATTGACCGTATCGGGCGCTTCCCAGGCATCGAGAAAGGCATAGGGTCGCCGGTCCCATATGATCCTGCCGTCGGCGGTCTGGATCAGCCCGTCCGGAATCTCGGCGATCTTGCCGCGCGTCGCATTGGCTTCGTCGCGCGGATCATCGAGCGGCAGGCGCTTTGCGAGTTCCGCCTGCGCGGCGCGGGTCGCCTCGCTCGCGGCATCCTGCGCCAGCGCGGCGAACGGCAGGCAGCCGGCAAGCAGCATCATCGTCAATCGGCGCATCACATCTCTCCCCCTGTTCGGGGCAGCTTGCGCCGCGCTCTTGCGCTTGGCAAGCATCGCCGCATGACCGACGCGCCGCACCTCCTCATCGTCTGGCACAGCCGCACCGGCGGCAGCGAAGCGCTCGCCGAAGCGGCGGCGGAGGGTGCCGCTACGGCCGCGAAGCTGATCGCCGCGGACGAGGTCACACCAGCGCTTCTGCAGGAAGCGGGCGGTTACCTCTTCGTCGGCCCCGAAAATCTCGCCGCGCTGTCGGGCGCGATGAAGGAGATGTTCGATCGCTGCTATTATCCCTGTCTGGGGAAGCTCGAGGGCCGTCCCTATGCGACGATCATCTGCGCGGGGTCGGACGGCGAGAACGCCCAGCGCCAACTCGACCGTATCGCCACCGGCTGGCGGCTGAAGCGCGTCGCCGATCGGGTGATCGTCCATACGGCAGCGCAGACCCCCGAAGCCATCCTCGCGCCGAAGCGCATCGCGACGGACAGGCTTGCCGAAGCCCGCGACATGGGCGCCGCGCTCGCGGAAGGGCTTGTCGCCGGAATCTTCTGACGATCGGGGCTCGCAGCCGGTTGCCTGGACGCGCGTCGAGGATTTGAAGCCCTTGCCCCCGTCCCCCCGCCGCGCCACATCTCGTCCATGCCGCTCCCCGCCCCCTTCACCGACTGGTTCGACGCGCGCGGGTGGCGGCTCCGGCGGCATCAGGCCGATATGCTTGCCGCGGGCGAGCGCGGCGAGCACGCCTTGCTCGTCGCGGCGACGGGGGCGGGCAAGACCTTGTCGGGGTTTCTGCCGAGCCTCGTCGATCTCGCGCAAAAGCCGTCGGACCGGCTCCACACCCTCTATGTGTCGCCGCTGAAAGCGCTCGCGGCCGACGTCGAGCGCAATCTCTTGGTCCCGATCGCCGAGATGGAGCTCGACATCAGCGTCGAAAGCCGCAGCGGCGACACATCGTCGGACAAGAAGGCGCGCCAGCGCAGCCGGCCGCCGAACATCCTGCTGACGACGCCCGAATCGCTGTCGCTGCTGCTCTCCTATCCCGACAGCTTCACGATGTTCGCGCATGTGAAGACATTGGTGATCGACGAGATTCACGCTTTTGCGCCGGGCAAGCGCGGTGATTTGCTGAGTCTTGCGATGGCGCGGCTCCAGGCGATCGCGCCTGGGCTGCGCCGTGTCGGGCTGTCGGCGACGATCGCCGACCCGGTGCAATATGCCGGCTGGCTCGCGCCCGACGCCGAGGCCGGTACGGTCACCGTCGTCGAGGGCGAGGCGGGCGCCGATCCCGATATCGAGATTTTGCTGCCCGAAGGCGCGGTGCCGTGGGCGGGGCATTCGGGGCGCTGGGCGGTGCATCAGGTGATGGAGGTGATCGCGAAGAACCGCACGACGATCATCTTCTGCAACACCCGCGGGCTCGCCGAGCTGATCTTTCAGGAGCTGTGGAAGGTCAACGACCTCTCGCTCCCGATAGCGATCCATCACGGCAGCCTCGATCGCGAGGCGCGCCAGCGCGCCGAAGCCGCGATGGCCGAGGGGCGGCTGCGCGCGCTCGTCGCGACCGCGAGCCTCGATTTGGGGCTCGACTGGGGCGACGTCGATTGCGTGATCCAGATGGGCGCGCCCAAGGGAAGCTCGCGGCTGCTCCAGCGCATCGGCCGAGCGAACCACCGGCTCGACGAGCCTAGCCGCGCGCTGATCGTGCCGGGCAACCGTTTCGAATATCTGGAAGCACAGGCGGCGCTCGACGCGGTCGAGGCGGGCGAGCGCGACGCCGACCGTTTCCGCCCCGGCGCGCTCGACGTGCTCGCACAGCATGTGATGGCGCTCGCCTGTGCGGCACCGTTCGACGAACGGGACATGCTCGCCGAAATCCGCACCGCCGCGCCCTATCGCTGGATCGATGCCGATATTTTCGCGCGGCTGCTCGGCTTCGTGCGCGACGGTGGCTATGCACTCAAAAGCTACGACCGCTTCCGCCGCCTCGCCCCCGACGGACCGGGCAAGTGGCGGATCGCGCATCCGAGGCTCGCGGCGCAGCACCGGCTCAACGCAGGGATCATCGTCGAAGCGCCGATGGCCGATGTGCGCTTCAAGAACGGCCGGCGGCTCGGCAAGGTCGAGGAATATTTCGCGAGCACGCTGACCCCCGGCGACACGTTTGCCTTTGCCGGTTTGAGCCTTGAGGTCGAAGCGATCCGCGACACCGACCTGATCGTCCGCGCGACGACGCGCCCGGCCCGCATCCCGAGCTATATGGGCGCGCGGCTCGCGATCTCGACGCGGCTCGCCGACCGCGTGCGCAGCTTCCTCGCCGATCCGGCGAGCTGGGGGCGGTTTCCAGAGGATGTGCGCTTCTGGCTCGAAATGCAGGCGCTGCGCTCGGCGTTGCCGCGTCCCGGCGAACTGCTCGTCGAGACCTTCCCGCATGAGGGACATCATTATCTCGTCTGCTATCCGTTCGAGGGGTGGAACGCGCATCAGTCGCTCGGCATGCTGATTACCAAAAGGATGGAACGCGCCGGGTTGCAGCCATTGGGCTTCGTGGCGTCGGATTATGCGATCGCGATCTGGTCGCTGCGGCCCGTGGCGCACCCCCAGAATCTGTTCGATGCCGAGATATTGTCCGAAGAATTCGTCGAATGGGTCGAGCGGTCGCATCTTTTGAAGCGCGCGTTCCGCGAGGTCGCGGTGATCGGCGGGCTGATCGAGCGCCAGCACCCCGGCAAGCGCAAGACGGCCAAGCAGGTGACTTTTTCGACCGACCTGATTTTCGACGTGCTGCAAAAATATGAGCCCGACCATCTGCTCCTGGAGGCCGCGTGGGCCGATGCGCGCGAGCGGCTGACCGACGTCGCGCGGCTCGGCGACCTGCTCGACCGCGCGGCAGGAACGATGCTGCACAAGACGCTCGACCGGATCAGCCCGCTCGCCATCCCCGTGCTGGTGCTGATCGGGCGCGAGAATGTCGCCGCATCCGATCTCGACGACATGCTGCTCGGCGAACTCGCCGATGCGCTGGCCGAAGAGGCGATGCGCGTTGACCCGCAGGAATAGGACGCCCAGCGGCGCGCCGCTTGCTGCAAGGGTCGCACAGGCGTAGACTGGCGTCAGATATAATGAGGATGCCAGCGATGACCCATGAAACCAGATGGTCCGTCCCATTGGCGCTGCTGCTCGCCGCCCCCGCGCTGACCGCCCCCCCGCTCGCCGCCGTCCCGCTCTCTGGCGCGACTCCGGCGCCCGCCGATCCCGCGCCCGCACCCGCCGCGGCCCCGACGCCGCCCGGCGGGCCGGTCGCGCCGCCGGTCACCGTCGTCCCCTTCATCCAGCCGTTCGACCTCGACGCGACGCGGCGCATGGCGGTTCAGGTCATGGTGGGCGGCGAAGGCCCCTTCTCCTTCCTCGTCGATACGGGCGCCGAGCGCACGGTGATCGCGCGCGAACTCGCCGCCCGGCTGGGCCTTGCCGAAGGGGCAAAGCTCAAGCTCGCGACGATCGGCGGATCGGCGGTGGTGCCGAGTTTCCGCGTCGCGGCGCTGCGAATGTCCGACCTGCACCTCGCGCCGGTCGATGCCCCCGCCTTTTTCGGCCGCCACATCGGCGCCGCGGGGCTGATCGGCGTCGACATGCTCGAGGAGCGGCGCGTGCTCATCGATTTCCGCAAGGAGTCGATGGAGATATTGGAAACGCGCAAGCGCGCGCGCCCGATCATCCGCGACGACGATGCGATCGTCGTCACCGCGCGCAACTCGGCGGGACGGCTGATCCTGTCCGACGCGCGGCTCGACGGCAAACGCATCGACGTCATCGTCGATACCGGCGCGCAGACCAGCGTCGGCAACCTCGCGCTGCAAAATCTGGTCGCGGCGAAGCGCGCAAACCGCCTGCCCTTTCTGCCGACGACGCTGGGTGCAGTGACCGGCGAGGCGGTTCCGGCGGTGCGCACTGCGATCCGGCGCATCGTGATCAACGGCATGGACGTCAATGATCTGCCCGTCAGCTTTGCCGACAGCCAGGCGTTTCGCGCGCTGGGCCTCGTCGAGCGGCCGGCGCTGCTGCTCGGCATGGACAGCCTGTCGCTGTTCGACCGCGTCGAAATCGATTTCCCCAACAAGCGCGTCGTTTTCGACCTGCCCGAAGGCGCGAGCCGCGACATGGGACGGCGCTTTGCCGCCAATGGAATCCGCATCGGCGGCTAGCGCCGATTGGGCGCTTGCCGCGGAGCGGCGGCGGCGGCATAGCGGCGCCATGTCCGCGCCGCCGACCTTTGTCTTTGCGGGCCAGCAGTTCGAGATGCTGGCCGACCGCGCGCTGTTCTGGCCGCGCCACGGCGCGCTGATCGTCGCCGACCTGCATCTGGAAAAGGCGAGCTGGTACGCGGCGCTGGGCCAGCCGCTGCCGCCATATGACAGCCACGACACGCTCGACCGGCTCGCCACGCTCGCCGACCAGACCGGCGCGCGCGCGATCTGGTGCCTCGGCGACAGTTTCCACGATCGTCACGCCGCGGCGCGCATCGTGCCGGCGGTGGCCGAGCGACTGGCGCGGCAGGCGGCATCGGCGCGGCTGCTGTGGATCGCGGGCAATCACGACGGGCTCTCCGGCGGCGCGTGGGGCGGCGAGGTCGCCGACGAGCTGGCCGTCGATGGCATCGTCTTTCGCCACCAGAGCTTGGGCCACGAGACGCGCCCTGAAATCTCGGGACATTTCCATCCCAAATTGCGGCTCCACATCCGGGGCCGGCAGATTTCGCGCCCCTGTTTCGCGGGCGATGCGCGGCGGTTGATTCTACCCGCCTTCGGCAGCCTGACCGGCGGTCTGGCCGCCGAAGACCCCGTCATCGCCGAAAATTTTGATGGACCCTATCAGGCGATGCTCGTCGCGCGCGGACGCCGGCTCTGCTTCCCCTGCCCAGGGCGCGCGCGCGATGACGCTACGGCAAGCCGCCTCCTTCGGCGGACGGGGACTTAAGTCCCGTCGAACAGGCGCTTTTCCGCCTGTGACCGAAAAGCATCACTTTTTCAAAAACGACGCAAATTGGCGCCTCCGGCTGGATCGGATGCGCAATTGAGTTATGCTCGGCCGGCAACAAAAATAATGAAATGTTGAGAGGAGTGCCCGATATGAAATCATCTTCCCTTCGTGCTGCCCGTTTTCTGCGTACCAGCGCGCTGGGCGTTTCGATCGCCATGGCGGCGGTCGCGGCCCCGGCCTTCGCGCAAGATGCGCCGGCCGACACGGCTGCGACCGACGACAGCGACGACACGCCGATCATCGTCACCGCGCAGGGTCGTTCGCAGCTGCTGTCCGACGTGCCCGTCGCGATTTCGGCGGTAAGCGCCGAAACGCTGCAGAACAGCGGCGCGAACGACATTCGCCAGCTGAACCAGGTCGCGCCGTCGCTGCTCGTTTCGTCGACCGGCTCGGAAGCCAATGGTTCGGCGCGTATCCGCGGCATCGGCACCGTCGGCGACAACCCCGGCCTCGAAAGCTCGGTCCCGGTGTTCATCGACGGCGTCTATCGCTCGCGTTCCGGCATTGGCCTTAACGAGCTGGGCGAGATCGACCGCATCGAAGTGCAGCGCGGCCCGCAGGGCACGCTCGGCGGCCGCAACTCGTCGGCGGGCCTGATCAGCATCTATTCGAAAAAGCCCGATTTCCAGTTCGGCGCCACCGGTGAGATCACCTATGGCAATTATGATTTCTGGCGTCTCGGCGGCAGCGTCACCGGCCCGATCAGCGACACGCTCGCCGCGCGCCTCGACGGCGTGTGGGTCAAGCGCGACGGTTTCTACAACGATACCGCGAACGACCGCGACATCAACAACCGCGATCGCTATTTCCTGCGCGGGCAGCTGTTGTTCGAGCCGACCGACGCACTGTCGGTCCGACTGATCGCCGACTATACCTATCGCAACGAGGAATGCTGCGCCGCCACCTATGTCGGGCCGTCGGTCAATCCCTATATCGGCAACCTCAACAATCCGGGGGTGCCTGCGGGTCCGACGACCAATAATATCACCCAGGTGCTTATCGACCTCGGCCAGGATCCCGACGCGTTCAACCAGGGATATAGCCGCGACATTTCGGTCACGCCGGGGCGCAGCTTTGCCGGAAAGACGAAGGATTACGGCTTTTCGGGCCAGATCGATTATGATTTCGGCGGCGCGACGCTGACCTCGATCACCGCCTATCGCGAATATCGGTCGAGCCAGGCGGGCGACGTCGACTATGGCACGGTCGACATCCTCTATCGTGCGGACGACGACGACGCCTATCGCCAGTTCCACACCTTCACGCAGGAACTGCGCCTGCAGGGCGAAGCCTTCGACGGCAAGCTCGACTGGCTCGTCGGAGGCTTCTATGCCAATGAAAAGCTGCGCGTGCGCGACAATCTGCGCTTCGGCGAGGATTACGGCCGTTTCGCGACCTGCCGTATCGTCTCGGGCGGCGGCCTGGCCGGGCTTTATTCGCCGGCCAGCCCCGGTTGCGTCGTGCCCTTCGTGGCGCCCGGCGTCCCCGGGCTCGCAGCGATCGGAGGAGCAAGCGGCGCGTCGGGCCCCGATATCGTCGCAGCGTTCACCGCGCTCGACGGGCTCAGCGATCTGGGGAGCATCAACGACGTCTATCGCCAGGATGGCGAGAATTGGGCGCTGTTCACGCACAATATCTTTCACATCACCGACAAGCTCGATTTCACCTTCGGGCTCCGCTACACCAACGACAAGAAGAAATTCTCGGCGAGCTTCACCAACGACAATACCGTCTGCACGACCGTGCAGGGGCTGGTGCTCGACGATCTGGTGCAGACCAACCAGCCCGGTGACACCGACGCAATTATCGCGCAACGCAATACGGCGCGCACGCTCGCGGGCGCACTCATTGGTCTCAGCTGCCAGGGCAATTCGACCGCTGAACTCAATGGTGTGTCGATCAACGACAAGCGCAGCGAGGACGAGTTCACCGGAACGGCGATCCTGTCGTACAAGCCGGTCGATGACCTGATGGTCTATGCGAGCTATTCGCGCGGCTATAAGGCGGGCGGCTTCAACCTCGACCGGTCGGCGCTGAAATCGCCGATCCTGCCCTTCGCGGCGGCGGGCGGGGCGCAGGCGCTGGTCGGCGCGCTCCAGTTCGATCCCGAAACGGTCGATAGCTATGAAATCGGCGCCAAATATTCGAGCGGTCCGTTCGGCCTCGGCCTGACGCTCTTCCGGTCGGACTTTTCGAGCTTCCAGCTCAACACGTTCAACGGCACCGTCTTCCTGGTCCAGAACGTCAACGGCTGCGACAGCGACCTGGGCGGCGGCGACCGCGACCAGAGCAAGTTCACCGGGGCGCCGAACTATAACCCCGCCGCGGCGACCACGGGCGCCTGTCCCACCGACGACGTCAGCCATGGCGTGCGCTCGCAGGGCTTCGAACTCGAAGCCTCGCTCGTTCCGGCGCGCAGCTTCCGCATGACCGCAGGTCTGACCTATGCGAAGACCAAATATCGCGGCCAGCTGGTCGGCAACAGCTCGGGCGATCCGCTCGATCAGGCGCTGCGCCTGCTGCCCGGCAACAATCTGTCGAACGCGCCCGAACTGGTCGCGACCGGCAGCGTCGCCTGGACCCCCGACATCGGTAGCAGCGGGCTGACCGGCCTCGTCTATGTCGATGGCCGCATGACCAGCGACTATAACACCGGGTCGGATCTGTTCCCGCAAAAGGCGCAGGACGGCTATGCGCTGTTCAACGCGCGCATCGGCATTCGCGGCCCCGACGAGAAATGGGGCATCGAGTTCTGGGGCCAGAATATCTTCAACAAGCAATATGCCCAGGTGGCGTTCAACTCGCCGTTCCAGGAAGGCGGCACCTCGACCGGCGCCGCTTTCTCCGACCCGCAATATCCGGGCGGTCGCCAGATCTTCTCGCAGTTCCTGGCCGAACCCAGGACCTATGGCGTGACGCTGCGCGGCAAATTCTGATCGCGTCGATCTTGTGACTTTCGAGGGGGCGGAGCCGGTGGCTTCGTCCCCTTTTCTTTGCCCGGACACGTCAACCCGTCACATCTGACAGCTGTGACACAAAAGCCGCGTGCCCTGCGAAAATGACGTTACGGCAGCGGCGCCGCGCTGGCATGGCGCGAGCAAGTCGTGATAAGCCTCGGTCATAAATAAAAGCGCTCTCCCCGCACAGACGAACGATCGTGAGAGGAGGGCTATTTTTATGAAAAATAATTGCCGCCGTACCGCCCGCTTGCTGCAAGCCAGCGCCGCCGGCCTGTCGCTTTCGCTCGGCCTTGTCGCCGTACCCGCCATGGCGCAGGACGCCGCAGGCGCCGAAACCGACGACAGCACCATTATCGTCACCGCGACGCGGCGCAGCGAGGCGCTGTCCGACGTGCCGATCGCGGTCTCCGCGGTCACTGGCGACACGCTCGAAAAGACCGGAGCGACCGACGTGCGCGCGCTGGGACAGGTCGCGCCGTCGCTGCTCGTGTCGGGCGCGACGAGCGAGGTCAATTTCACCGCGCGCATCCGCGGTATCGGCACGGTCGGCGAGAATCCGGGCCTCGAAAGCTCGGTCGGCCTGTTCATCGACGGCGTCTATCGCAGCCGGACGGGCGTCGGCCTGTCCGAGCTCGGCGATATCGAACGCGTCGAGGTGCTGCGCGGGCCGCAGGGCACGCTCTTCGGCCGCAACTCGACCGCGGGACTGATCAACATCGTCACCAAGGGACCGGACCTTTCAGCGTTCGGCGCCAAGGGGTCGATATCCTATGGCAATTACGATTATTGGCGCGTCGACGGCATGATCAACGCGCCGCTGGGCGACAAGGCGGCGGTGCGGCTCGACGGGGTCTGGCAGCAACGCGACGGCTTCATCGACAATGCGACCGATGGCGAGCCCGACATCAACGACCGCGACCGCTGGCTGGTCAAGGGCCAGTTGCTGCTCGAACCCGCGGAGAATATCACGCTGCGGCTGATCGGCGACTATTCGAAGCGCAACGAAAATTGCTGCGGCGGCGTGCTGCTGAACCCCGTACGCAGCCTGACGCGCGGGCCCGATGGCTTCCCCGTGGCGTCGCCCAACACGCTGCTGCCGCTGCTCCAGTTCCTGGGTGCCAACCATCAGGTTCCACCCGCCGGTGACAGTTTCGTCCGCCGCCAGTCGACCACCCCGGGCGTCGGCTATCGGTCGGACACGAAGGATTGGGGCGTGTCGGGCGAGCTCGACTGGGATTTCGGCGGCGCGACGCTGACCTCGATCACCGCCTATCGCGATTACAAAAATGCGCAGGGGCAAGACGCCGATTTCAACGCGCTCGACATTTTGCGGCGCACCGACCTCGACCGCCGTTTCCGGCTGTTCACGCAGGAGCTGCGCTTGCAGGGCGAAGCGTTCGGCGGCCGGCTCGACTGGCTCGTCGGCGGCTATTATGCGAATGAGAAGCTCGATGTCGACGACGACATCGTCTATGGCGCCGACTATCAACGCTATGCCAACTGCCTCGCGGCGGCGGCGCTCGCCCCCACCCTCATCAACCCGGCCTCGGCGACCTGTTCGAACCTGCCCGCGGCAAGCTTTCCGGGCTTTCAGGGCATCGCCGCGCTGCTCGGCGCCGCGCCGCTGAACGGCACCGGCAACAATGGGTCGACCTTTGCGCAGCGCAGCACCAACTATGCGATTTTCACCCACAACAGCTTCGACATCGTCGAAGATGCGCTGACGCTGACCGTCGGCGCGCGCTACACGCATGAGAAGAAGACGCTGAGCGGCGACGCCAATTTCACCAACACGCTCTGCCCGGCGATCGTCAATTCACCGCTGCAAGCCTTGGCGAGCCTAGCCTGCGTGATCAACGGCACCGCGCCCGACATCGTCGGCGGCGCGCCGGGAACCAAATTCAGCGAAGGCCAGTGGACGGGGACCGCGGTGCTCAGCTGGAAGCCGGCGCCCGAATGGCTCGTCTATGCCTCGGCATCGAAGGGCTACAAGGCCGGCGGCTTCAACCTCGACTATTCCGCGCTCGACCGGCCGTGCAGCACAACGGCGGGCTCGGACGCGCAGGATGCCGCCTGCGCCGCGGCGCTCGCGCGGCCGGCGAACACGCCGGGCAACGCGCGGCCCGAGGCGAGCGACCTGCAATTCGCGAGCGAGAAGGTCGACGCCTATGAACTCGGCGTCAAATGGGATGGTCCGGGAATCGACGTCAACCTCGCGGCCTTCTGGCAGGAATATAGCAATTACCAGCTCAACACCTTCAACGGCGTCAATTTCGAGGTCACCAACATCCAGGCATGCAAGGACGATCTGGGGACGGGACCGATCGACAACAGCGCCGCGACCGGCGCCTGCGCGTCGGACCGGCTGAAACCCGGCGTCGTCGCCAAGGGGGTCGAGATCGAGACCTTTCTGCGCCCCGCGCGCTATCTGTCGGTCAATATGGGGCTGACCTATGTCGACACCCTCTATCGCCGCAATCTGGTGGGCACCGGCGGACGGCCGCTGTCGCCGGTGCTGTTCCAGCTGCCCGGGCGCGGCGTGTCGAACGCCGCCAAATATGTCGCGACCGCGGGGATCAGCTGGACGCCGCCGATCGGCGACAGCGGGCTGAGCGCGCTTATCTATTTCGACACCCGGCTCCAGAGCGACACCAACACCGGGTCGGACCTCGACGTCGAAAAGATCCAGGACGGCTTTGCGGTCTTCAACGGCCGCATCGGCCTTTACGGGCGCGATCGGCGCTGGGGGATCGAGCTGTGGGGGCAGAATCTGTTCAACAAGCAATATTACCAGATCGGCGCCGACATGCCGTTGCAGGGATCGGGATCGTTCCGTTCGGTCGCAGCGCCCGCCGCACTTGGCTTCCCGGCGACCGCGAACCAGCTCTTCGTCGGCTTCCCCGGCGAACCGCGCACCTATGGCGTAACCTTGCGCGGCCAGTTCTGACCGTCTCTCCCCCTCCCCACAGTCGGGGAGGGCGTAGGGAGGGCCTGCGGCGGCCGGGCACTGTCGCGGCAGGCCCTTTCCCTTTTTTGGGGGCGGTTTTGGGGTGGGCAGCAGGCGTTACCCCTTTCGTCATCCCGGACTTGATCCGGGATCCCGCTTTTTGACGCACTCATTGACTTCGACCGTAAGCGGGACCCCGG
>CBINGC010000058.1:0-20806 GCA_966250105.1 uncultured Sphingopyxis sp.
TCAAATTTATGGCTCGATTCTCCAGCTACCCGACAAATTTCGTCATTCCCGCGAAAGCGGGAATGACGATTCGATGAGCAGAACAAGAAAGGGCGGATGCCCCATGACATCCGCCCTTCCCTGCGACCCGAGCAGGGCTCGGGGAAATCCGGGGCCTCAGCCGCCGACCGTCACGCGGCCGCTGCGATAGCCCTTCTCGCGCATTTCCTTCACATAATCCTTGTCGGCGTCGACCACCTCGACGATCCATTCATCCCACGCGTCCCAGCGGTCTTCGCGGTCGGTGGCGTGGCGAAGATCGCTGTGCAGCTCCTTCTCCGCCTCCATGATGTCGGCTTGGTAATTATACCAATATTGGTTCACGATACCGGCGATGGGTTCGGCGCGGATCGGCGGAGCGTCGAAGCCCGGGGGCATCGCATGATAGGGAACGGCGGCGACCGCGGCTGTGGCGGGGAGAGCGGCGAGCATCGCCAGAGTCGTCCATTTTTTCATTTTTCGTCTCCTTCTGGATCCCGTTGGACAGGAGAAGAAACGAAGGAGCGGCGCGATTTATTCCCGGCTCGACGATGATTCGGCACGGTTCGCGGTGGAATTGCCAAAATACACTGTTTTCAGCCGGGATGCGCTTCGTCGCCGACGGTGGATTTGAGGAGGCCGCGGAACACGTCCATCGCGCTGCGCCGGCCCTGCGTCACGTCGAACACGTCGCGCGCGATCGGCATGTCGAGGTCATATCGGTCGGCGAGCGCCATCACCGTCGGCGCGCTCTTCACGCCCTCGGCGACCATGTTCATGCCCGCGATGATCTCGTCGATCGGGCGCCCCTTGCCGAGTTCGACCCCGACATGGCGGTTGCGCGACAAGGGGCTGGTGCAGGTCGCAATCAGGTCGCCCATGCCGGTGAGCCCCGCGAAAGTCTCCGGCCGCCCGCCCATCGCGACGCCGAGACGGGTGATCTCGGCGAGCCCGCGTGTCATCAGCCCCGCGCGCGTATTGTCGCCCGCACCCAATCCGTCGCCCATGCCGACCGCGATCGCGATGATATTCTTGAGCACCCCGCCGAGCTCGCAGCCGAGAAGGTCGGTGTTGGTGTAGACGCGGAACAGCCCCGAATGGAACACGGGCTGCAGCGCGCGCACGACGATCTCGTCCTCCATCGACAGCACGCTCGCCGCCGCCTGCCCGGTCATGATCTCGCGCGCCAGGTTGGGCCCGGTGAGCACGCCGACCGGATGACCGGGAAGGACTTCCTCGATCAGCTCGGTCATGCGCTTGCCCGAGGCGAGTTCGAGGCCTTTTGTCAGGCTGATCACCGGCACCCACGGCCGCAGATGACCCGCCGCTTCCTCAAGCACCGCGCGGAAGCTGTGCGACGGCACGCCCATGACGAGCACGTCGGCGCTCGCGACGACTTCCGCCATATCGTTCGTTGCGCGAAGCGCGGGCGGCAGCTTGATGCCGGGCAGATATTTGCGATTCTCGCTCGCGCCGTTGATGCTCTCCACCGTTTCGACATCGCGCGCCCACAGCGTGATCGGCGCATTGCGCGACACGACCGACGCGACCGTCGTCCCCCAACTGCCCCCGCCGAGCAACCCCACCTTGAGGCGCATAACTCTCTCCCCCTTTTTCAGCGAGAGTGGCGCGCATTTCAGTGCTTGGCAAGAAAGCCCTTGATCACCGCCGCGGTCGCTTTGGGGTCCTCGATCATCGGGACATGGCCGACATGTTCGAAAATATGCGACACGCTTCCCGCGATGCCGGCTTCGAGCACCGGTACGCAGCTGACGTCGAGCAGCTTGTCGTGGCGGCCCCAGATGATCAGCGTCGGCACCTTCACTTCGCCAAGGCGGTCGTTGAGCGGATGATCCCGCCCCTCCGTCGCGATGACCCAGAAGATCGTGTCGAGCTGATCGCGATATTTGAGGCCGTCGGCGTAAAGCACCGGTTTCAGCCGCAAGGGAATATGCGGCGGTTTATGGACGACCATCGCCACCAGCCGGTCGGCATCCTCCAGATTGGCGAGGACGAGCGGATTATAATCCTCGTTAGCCGCCTGTTTCTGGAGCTCGCTTTCGTTGGCGCCGTTGACGCCGGCATTGTTGAGCAGGATCAAGCTGGCGAGCGCGTCCGGATAATCGATCGCGTAACGCAGCGCGATCCAGCCGCCCATGCTGTTGCCGCCGATATGCGGGCGCGACAAGCCCAGCGCGTCGGCGAACGCCTTCAACCGCGCGGTTTGCGCCTGCAGGTCATAGGCGAGATCGGGGTTGCGTTCATTCTCGCCAAACCCCGGCAGGTCGGGCGCGATGACATGATAATCGCGCGTCAGATACGGCGCGATCATCGACCAATTATCCTTGTCGCCCGCAAAGCCATGGACGAGCAGCAGCAGCGGCTTCGACGCGTCGCCGCCTTCCAGATAGGGCCAGTTCCGCCCATCGACGACGATGCTTTTCTGCACCATCCCACCGCGCCGCCGCAACAACGCCCGCCCGATGGCGACGAGACGGCCGGGGAAGACGAAATACATCAGCGCCAGCGCGATCAGCGGCGCGAAGATCAGGATCAGCAGGATTCTCATGCCGCAGCCTTGCCTTTCACATGCGCATCGAACCAGCCGACGAGATCGTCGAGCACGACGCCCTGTTCGGGCTCGTTGTAGATTTCGTGGAACAGGCCGGGATAGATTTCGAGCTTTTTGTCCTTCGACGCGACATTGTCGAACAGATAGCGCGAACCCGCGGGCGCGGTCAGGCGGTCGGCCTCGCCATGCTGGATCAGGATCGGCAGGCGGATCTTTGGCGCATCGGCCTGCGCGACGGCCATTGCGTCCATGAACTCCTTGCCGAGCCGCGCGCCGATCTTGCCTTCATAGACCAAAGGATCGGCACGATAGGCTTCGACCACCGCGGGGTCGCGGCTGACGCCATTGGCATCCAAGGACAGCACGCCGAGGCGCGGGAAGAAGCGCGACAGGAAGCGGCTGAGCCAGACTGTGACGCGCGACGGCGGCTCGGCGGGCAGGATCGCGGGGCCCGACAGCGCCGCGGCGACGAACGCCTGCTGGCGCTCGACGAGGAACAAAGTCGCGATCAGCCCGCCCATGCTGTGGCCGAGGAGCAGGCGCGGCGTGTCGCCATGATTGATCTCGACGAGCGTCAGCAGCTCGGCCATGCCGTCGAGAAAGGCTGAGAAACGCGGCACATAGCCGCCCTCGCCGTCCGAAGCGCCATGCCCCCAATGATCGACGGCATAGATCGCATAGCCCGCCTCGGTCAGCCGTTTCGCGACATGGCCATAGCGCCCGGCATGTTCGGCATAGCCGTGCGCGAGCAGCACCACGGCACGCGGACGGCCGTCGGGCAGCCAGTGGGTGACGTGGAGCTTCGCCCCGGCGCCGGCGGATTCGGCGGGCAGGATCACCGTGCCGGTCGTCCCTGCCGCCATGCTCAGCGCACCGCCTTTTTGAGCGCCGCGCTGCGGTGGCCGGGGCCGTCGTCGCCCGCCTTGTCGATTTTCGCCAATATCGCCTCCAACGCGCGGCTGATCGCGGTCTGGGTGCGGACCATCTCGACCTTCGGCCAAGCGGTGCGCTCGCCGGTATCGATCAGTTCGTCGATATCCTCCTGCCCTAGATCGGAGAGGATTTTGGTCGGCGACCAGAATTTGGGCGGGCGGATGATGTTGATGTCGCCGGTATAATCCTGATTGATCACCGAACGCGCCATATTGGCGACGCTGTTGAGGGGTGGGATCAACTCGAGCGGCTTCTGGAAAATTACCATATTGGCGTTGAGCCACGCCTTGAAGGTCGTCATCGACGCATGCTGGATCGCCTCGATCGGCGCCATCTGCTTGCGCGTGTCGGTCGCGAAGGGCAGCGCGATCGGGTTCGCCTGGCTGACGATATGGTGGTTGACGCCATAGAGGCGTTCGAGCCGCTTGGTCGGGATGTCGTGCGTCACCGATCCGTCGACCCAGCGCCGGTCGGGCTGATAGGGGGTGCGCTCGCCGTTGTCGTCACGCGCCATGAGCATGACGGGCGGGAAGACCCCCGGCACCGCGCACGAGGCGAGCACCGCTTCGCGGATCAGCACGTTCGGCGCGGTGATTGCGTTCAGGAGCCGGCCGTTCTGATGCTTTTCCGCCGGGGCGACCGAGACGTTGAGGTGGCGGCCACTGACCTCATAGGCTTCCTGAAAGGTCAGGTCGGGGATCAGGTCGGCGAGGCGGTCGCGCACCTCGTCGGAGGCGAGGCGGCGCGTCCGGGGATCGCGGCCGGGGTTCGCCAGCCGCTCGCTTTCGAGGAAGGCGCCGATGTCGGCGTTCTTACGGGTGCAGACGATGGCGGCGACGATCGACCCGCCGCTTGCGCCCGACATGATCGCGGGCAGCACGCCCTCTTCCCACAAGGCCTTCACCACGCCGATATGGAAGAAGAGGAAACTCCCCGAACCTGAAAGCAGCAGCGCGGAACGGCCGTAGCAATGCTGGGCGCGGCGAAAGAAGTCGCGCTTTTCTTCGCGCGGGATGCCGCGCGATGTCGCGATCTTGTTCAACGAGGCCACGACCTCGGCGACATAATCCTCGATCAGCTTCTTCGTGCCGAAGCGCGCCTTTTGATAGAGGCGTTCGTGCCCCATGCCGTCGATATTGCCGTGGATGCCCTCGTTGAGCACGAAGAGCAGGCCCTTGACGTCATCGGCCGCCGACAGCTTGCGCAATTTTTCGAGCCGCGCACGGATCGCATTGGAATCGAAATATTTGCTGTCATCGGCGTCGCGCCATGCCTGGAGCCCCGATTTCCGGTCATGTTCGCGCGCCGCCTTCGACCAGGCGGCATAATCGGACGCTCTCGCAAGTTCGGCATCGGCGCTGAGCGTCGGGGCAAAAATCATTCACTGGTCCTGTGTTGTTTCAGCTTATCAACGATAATTGCGGGCTTACGTTGCCTTTGGCAACTGTTTTGAGATTGCTCCCCACCCCGTCACGCCGGACTTGATCCGGGGGCCAGCTTTTCGCCGTCGCTTCGCTGGATTCCGGATCAAGTCCGGCGTGACGACATTTGGCGTCTTCTTTTTTCCTTTGTCGCCGCCTTCGGTTTCGCCTTGGCCTTCGCAACCCGCTTGGGCTTTGCCATGGCGGTCTTCGGCGTTGCGGATGTCTTCCCCGCCTTGGGCGCCGCCGCCATCAGATCGGCGAAGCTTTCGTCGATACATTCGCGGAAAAAGGCGATGTCGGGCATGATCGAACGTTCGCAGACGATCGAAAAGGCGATGCGCCCGTTATAGCTCGGCGTCGCGACGAACAGCCCCATATTGTTCGCGAGCGGGGCCATGCCGTGCTGCTGGACGAGTTGCGCACCCGCGAGGTAAAGCGGCACCTGCGCGCCCGGCACGTTCGAGATGAAGAGATTGGTGCCGCGCACCGCGAAACGCTCGCTGGTGACGAGGCGCGCGACCGCCGCCATCGTCGCGCCCGGAATATGCTGCGACAGGTCGGTCATGATCCGCGCGCTGACGCCTGCCTTGGCCTCCTTCGCCTCGAGCGTATAATCGCGCACCGCGGCAAGCCGTTCGAGCGGATCGGCGATGTCGGTGCGGATCGGCACGCTCATCGCTGACACCTGATTGCCCGGTTTCGACGCCTTCCCGCCCTTGCCGCGCAAATTGATCGGCGCGACCGCGACGAGGCTCTCCTTGGGCAGCTCCTTGTGTTTCGCCAGATATTTGCGCAGCGCACCGCCGACGGTGGTCAGCACGACGTCATTGACAGTCGCGCCGGGGACCTTCCCCCGGATTTGGGCCACGTCGGTCAGTGCGACCGTCGTCGCATCGAACATCTTGTGCGGGCCGACAGGCACGTTGAAGCGCGTTTCGGGAACCCCCGCCGCCATCCCGCCCTCGGCGATCGACTTGCGCGCCGACGCGACGATCGCGGGCGACATCTTCATCAGCGCGTTCATGAACTTGACCGGCGACTGCATCGACGCCGACCAGGCGCGCGACAATGTTTCGCTGCTCGACGGCGCCGTGCCCAGCTCCTCGACCGGCGGCGGTTCGGCGATCGCCGGCGTGCCCTTCGCATCGATATCGCTCATCGCGATGAAGGCGTGCGCGCCCGATGCGCCGTCGACCGCGGCATGGTGGACGCGGTGGAGCATCGCGAAGCTGCCCTTGGGAATGCCCGGAATACGGTCGAGCCCTTCGATGATATAGATGTCCCAGAGCGGCCGGTTCATATCCATCGGCTTGGAGAACCAGCGCGCGACCGCAATGCAGAATTGCCGCCAGTCGCCGGGTTCGGGCAGACGCGCATGGCTCATATGCGCTTCGATGTCGAAATGCTCGTCTTCGACCCAATAGGGATGGTCGATGTCGAACGGCAGGCGGTGGAGGCGGCGTTTGAACAGGGGCGAGGTGTCGACGCGGCTTTCGACGTGGCGGATGATGTCCTTGAAGCGCACGAAGCCGCCCGGTGCGGTTGCGGGGTCGTAGATATAGACGCCCATGATGTGCGTCAGATTGTTCGCGGTCTGGGTGTAGAGGAACTGGGCGTCCTGCGCGCTGAGCTGTTTGAGCATTTTAGGGCCTATCCTCTGAAATCATAAAATATCCCGTCATTCCCGCGAAAGCGGGAACCCAGCGAGCAAACGTCGCAACTGGGTTCCCGCTTGCGCGGGAATGACGAAGGGAAGCTAAACTCGTTCATCTCCGGGCCCCGGCAACATGTCCGCCAGCGCCACGGTCGAAAGCCGCATCGTTTCCATGACATTGGCGAGACCGCGCAATTCCATCAGCAGCGCGCGGCGCGCCGCGAGATTGACGGGGGTCGCTTCCTCCGCGAACCCCATATGGCGCATCAGCGACAGGCCGTTGGCAAAGAGCAATTTGCCGATCGCCGCCTCGCTGCTGATCCGGCGCAGCAGCCACGCTTGCCGCCCCTCGACCAGCGCGGCGTCGAGCAACGCCTTTTCGTCGACCGCCTCACCCGGCTGCGCGCGCGCCAGCTGCTCGGCGACGACCGAATAGGCCTCCGCGAACGGCAGCAGGATCGCATGGCCGACCGCCGGCTGGCAGCGGCGGATGAGTTGCGCGATGCCGCGGTCGCCGCTCGCGAGGCGGCGATCCCACACGGGATCGATCCGCGCGAGTTCCGCCTCGATCGCCGCACGGTGTTCCTCGCGCGGCGGATAGAAGAACTCGAATTTGAACAGGTCGCGCAGGCGGTCGATCTTCGCCCAGAAGGCGGCGGTCGCATCGCCGCTGTCGGCGTCGCGCAGCTCGAACAGCGCCAGCTCGATCATCGCGCGGTCGAGGAAATGATGCGCGATGATGTTGCGATAATAGCTCGCCATCGGATGCTTGGCGGGGTCGATCGAATAGATAGTCTCGCTGCCCGCCTCGTAACGCGCCAACAGCCCGCTCGCGACGAGCGTGTCGACGGTGGCCGAGAGCGCGCTATCGTCGCCGCTTTCAAGTTCGCTGCTGAGCCGGATGCCGCGCGTCCGCGCCCAATCGGTCACCGCGCCGATCGCGCCGAGCAGTTCGGCCGAGGTGGCGCCGCGCGGCGCCATGCCGAGCAGGATCAGGCACATCACCGAGGTGACGGTGAGCGGCGTCACGCGGTTCGCCTCGACCGCGACCGCGAAGGCGATCTGTTCGAGCGCGCGCTTGTCGTCGGGGCCCGGCGCGGCGTCGATGACGACGGGCTCGCCGATGTCGAGCCGGATACGGCCCGACGGTTCCTTCAGGCTCTTCATATAGCCGATGAACCACGACAGGCTCTCGGGCTTCTTGTTCCGCCCCGTCTGTTCGGCGGCATATTCCTCGACATCGCGGATCAGGTCGAAGCTGGTGACGAAAGGCACGAAATGGACGCCGCGCGTCCCCGTCGCATGCGCCGCGTCGAGGACATATTTCATCAGGCCGTATTTGGGCGGCATCAGCTTGCCAAGCCGCGAGCGCGTGCCTTCGAACGCCCAACTCAGCGGGAAACGCTTGGCGAGCAGCCAGGCGATATAATGGCGCAGCACGAGCTTGTAGACCGGCTGGTCCTGAAAGCTCCGCCGGAGGAAAATCATCCCCGAGCGGCGGAAGAATTCGCCCATCACCGCGAAATCGAGGTTCGCGCCCCCGAAGCTGTGCAGCATCGGCAGGTCGTTTTCGTAAGCGAGGCGGCTGGGTGTTGCGCCGTCGATATAGGTTTTGTGCGTGAAGAGGATGCAGGTGGGATGCTCGCGCAGGATCGACCGCAGCTTCGCGAGTGCGGCGGCGTCGATTTCCATCTCGGGCGCGTAACCACCGAACATCATCCGGTCGAGCCGCGCGCGCAGGTCGAGGAACAGCGCCGACGGCCGCGCGATGACCTCCTTCATCAGCGGCCGCGCCTCGCGGTAGAGATCGGCGACGGGGCGTCCCGTCTTGTCCGCCAGTTCGGCGAGCGCGGCGCGGAATTTGGGGCTGGTGCGCAGGCCATCGGCGACGAAACGCGGGACCTTGTAGCGCGTGCCGCGGATACCGCGTTCGGCCACATCGAGCGCAAGCGCCGCCTGCCGCGCGACGAAGCCCGCGAATTCGGGGCTGTCGGCACCCTCGCCATCGCCGCCGCCGGTCTGCGCGCGGAAGCGCGTCCTGAGCGCGTCGAGCCTCGCCGCCTCGCCGACCAATATTTGCGCGCGGCGACGGTCGCGGAGCAGGATCAACCGCGCGCGGAGCGGCCCGGGATGGCGCGGATCGCCGAAGATCAGGTGGCGGAATTTGAGCGCGCGGTCCTTGTCGAAACCCGGGATGCGCCACGCGACGCGGAGCGGGACGATCTGCCGCGATGCCGCACCGCCGAGCCGCGCCTGGAGCACATCGACGGGGAGCGCATGATCGCCGTCCTCGATATCGAGGCTGGCCCAGGCCGGTTCATTGTCCCCCGATGTGGCGTGGATCCAGTCGAGCAATATGCGCCGCTCGACCCCGTTGCGCGCGTCGATGATATAGAGCCGGTCGGCCGCCTGCTCCGCCACGATCGGGCCGCGGGGCGTTCCGTCGGCCATCGCCTAGAAACTCTCCGTCATTGCGAGCGAAGCGAAGCAATCCAGCGTCGAGCGGACCGCTCTGGATTGCTTCGCTTCGCTCGCAATGACGATGTGGGACATGCGCTAGGCCATCCTTCCCTTTCGAGGTGGGGATTTGCCGGCGGACGGTTTCTTCTTCGCGGCGGGCTTTTTTGCGGCCGCTTTTTTCGGCTTGGCCTTTTCGGCCTTGGCCTTGGCCTCGGGCGGTGCGGCTTCGGGCGCCGGCTCCTTCGCCACCGACTCTGCCGCACTCTCCTCCGCCTGCCCCAGCGTGCGCAGGAACATGTTCCTGACGTCGCGAACGTGCGTATTGATCGTCCTTGGCGTCCATTTCGACGTGTCGACCGGCGGCAGCACGGTGACGCGCACCGTCGCGGGGCGCATCACGAACTCGTTCTTCGGCGCGACGTCGGTCGCATTATGAATCACGATCGGCACGATCGGCACGCCCGCCTGCATCGCGAGGTGAAAGGCGCCCTTCTTGAACGGCTCCAGCTTCGGCGTCAGGCTGCGCGTGCCCTCGGGCGCAATGCAGATCGACTTGCCTTCCTTTTGGATCGCGTCGACGAGCGGCTCCATCGCCTTGATCGCGCTCTTGCCGTCGGCGCGGTCGACGAAGACGGTTCCGCCCCATTCCATCAGCTTGCCGAGGATGGGGATGTCCTTGATCTCCTTCTTCCCCACCCCGCCCATATCGCGGCGGATGAGCTTGGCGAGGATCATCACGTCCGCCTTGCTCTGGTGGTTGAAGATGAAGACGCAGGGGCGCGACGACCACAGGTGGCGCTCGTCCTCGACCTCGAGTTCGACCCCGGTGATCGCGGTCGCGAAGTCGCCGAACAGCCCCATCGAGAAATTGACCGCCTCGCGCTGCGAGCGGGTCAGCGCCCAGATCGGAAGCCCCGCGGCGAAGGCGCCGACGAGCGAACCGGTGGCATAGATGGTGCGCGTATAATCGACCCACGACGGCATGCCGCGGCTCGCGAAACGCTGCACCGGCCAATTGCGCTCGTCGGCGATGCCCTTCAATTTGAGGTTCGGATTGAGGGGTCGCGGCTTGCCGACGCGTTCGAGCAGTTCGATATCGTCGTCGCTGTCCGAATAGAAAAAGCTCTGATCGAGATCGAGATCATATTCGGCGGCGAGTTCCTCGGCGGCGAGCACTTTGCCATCGCCGAAACACAAGGGGCGGATGATCTCGCCCGTGAAGACGCCGTCCTCGATCTCATAGGCCGAACATTTGATGTCGGTGATGCCGAGGTCGCGCGCGGTCGGTTCGATCTGATAGATCGTCGCCGACGAGATGATCGCGACGCGGTGGCCCTTTGCCTG
This sequence comes from uncultured Sphingopyxis sp., assembly GCA_966250105.1. Lineage (GTDB taxonomy): Bacteria > Pseudomonadota > Alphaproteobacteria > Sphingomonadales > Sphingomonadaceae > Sphingopyxis. The sequence continues at coordinate 10,406 of CBINGC010000058.1, forward strand.
ATGCGCCTCGATGATCGCGCGCGTCTCGGGATAGATTTTGCGGGCGATATGCTTTTTGTAGAGTTCCTCGCCGAACTCGATGAAGCTCTCTTCCTCGACACCCTTCATGAATTTCGCGGCGCCGGTCATCAGGCCCGAAAAGCCGATGCTGCCGAGGCTGTGCTGCGCGAGCACGTTCGCGGTCTCGGCGATTTCCTCGACCGACATTTCGCGGCGCTGGAACTTCTCGCGCAGCATCGCGGTCGCCGAATAACCCGAGATGATCGTCCCGTCGAAATCGAAGAGCGCGGCGATATGCGGTCCGGGTTCGGACGCCAGGACTTCTTCCAAATGCGGCTGCGGCCTCGGCACGCGCATCTCCCCACCAACGGCTTGTTTGCCGCCTTATCCCTGCACGATGACAGGTAAAATGGGGTTAATCAATGCACCCAATTCGTCGCCCTCGCGAAGGCGGGGGCGATGATCAGGGGCGGAGCGCCGCGGCCTCGCGCGCCAAAGCCTCGACCTTCACCACATCGAGCGGCCCCGACGGGACGACCCAGCTGCCGCCGACGCAGCGCACCGGCCCAAGCGCCAGCCATTCGGGTGCGGTCGCGGCGCTGATGCCGCCGGTGGGGCAGAAATTGATCCCGCCGAAGGGGCCGGCGAGCGCCTTCAGTGCCGGGATGCCGCCGCTCGTCGCCGCGGGGAAGAATTTGAAGCTGTCGAGGCCGAGGTCGAGCCCCGCCATGATGTTGGACGCATTGGCGACGCCGGGGAGGAAGGGAATGCCGCTCGCGACCGCCGCTTCGCCGAGGCTGTCGGTGAGGCCGGGCGAAACGATGAATTCTGAACCCGCGTCGATCGCATCTTTAAGCATCCGGGGATTGAGCACCGTCCCCGCGCCGACGACGGCGCCGGGGACCTTCTTCATCGCGGCGATGGCATCGAGCGCTGCGGGGGTGCGCATCGTCACTTCGAGTACCGTGAGCCCGCCCGCGACGAGCGCCTCGGCCATCGGCACCGCATCCTCGACGCGGTCGATGACGATCACCGGGATAACCGGCGCTAGCGCCATGATCTGTTCGATACCGCTGTCGGACATGTTCACTCCAATTTCATTCGTCGCCCCCGCGAAGGCAGAGGCCGTTGGCAAGATGGCGCAAGGCCGGTCGCGGCCCCCGCCTTCGCGGGGGCGACGGATTAAATCACGGTTTCCATCGCCGCGAGTACCGCCGACCCGCCCTTTTCGGCTTCGTCGGCGTGATGGCGGAACAGCGCGAAGAGTTCACGGCCAACGCCCACCGCCGGCGGCGGCGCGGCGGCGGGCTGGCGCGCCACCCATTCGGCTTCGTCGACGAGCGCGATCACTTCGCCCTTCACCGCGCAGACGCGCACGATGTCGCCGTCCTGAAGATAGGCGAGCGGGCCGCTCACCCCGTCGGGGCCGGGCAAGGCTTCGGGCGAGAGGTGGATCACCGCGGGCACCTTGCCGCTCGCGCCAGACATGCGGCCGTCGGTGAGCAGCGCGACGCGGAAGCCCTTATCCTGCAGCACGCCGAGCGCCGGGGTCAGCTTGTGCAGTTCGGGCATGCCGTTGGCGCGCGGCCCCTGAAAGCGGACGACGACGACGACGTCGCGCTCGAGCTCGCCGGCCTTGAACGCGGCGAGCACCTGATTCTGGTCGTCGAAGATCCGGCACGGCGCCTCGATCGTCCAGCGATCCTCGGCCACCGCGCTGGTCTTGATGATCGCGCGGCCGAGGTTGCCCGCGAGCAGGCGCATCCCGCCATCGGGCGAAAAAGGCGCCGAGACCGGACGCAGCATATTGTCGTCGCGGCTGTCGGCGGGCGCCGCTTGCCAGTGGAGTTCGTCGTTCACGATCATGGGCTCGGCGGCATAATCAGCCATCGTCCCGCTGACGGTCAGGATATCGCCGTGCAGCAGTCCCGCGCCGAGCAGTTCCTTGACGACATAGCCGATCCCGCCCGCGGCGTGGAAGTTGTTCACGTCGCCCGCGCCGTTCGGATAGACGCGCGCGAGCAACGGCACCGCGTGGCTCAATTCGTCGAAATCCTGCCAGTCGATGACGATCCCCGCCGCGCGCGCGATCGCCGGCAAGTGGATCGCATGGTTGGTCGAGCCGCCCGTCGCGAGCAGCCCGATCGCGGCGTTGACGATCGCTTTCTCATCGATGCAGCGCGCCAGCGGACGATAATCGTCGCCCTCCCAGCCGATCTCGGCAATGCGGTGCGCCGCGGCGCGCGTCAGTTCCTGGCGCAGCTTGGTGCCGGGGTTGGTGAAGGCGCTGCCCGGAACATGCAGCCCCATCAGCTCCATCATCATCTGGTTCGAGTTTGCGGTGCCGTAGAAGGTGCAGGTGCCCGCGCCATGATAGCTCGCCGCTTCGGCTTCGAGCAGTTCGTCGCGGCTCGCCTTGCCCTCGGCATAAAGCTGGCGGACGCGCTGCTTTTCCTTGTTGGCGAGGCCCGACGGCATGGGGCCCGCGGGCACGAGGATCTGCGGCAGATGGCCGAAGCGCAACGCGCCGATCAGGAGCCCCGGGACGATCTTGTCGCAGATACCGAGGAGCAGCGCGCCCTCGAACATCGCATGGCTCAGCGCGATCGCGGTGCCCTGCGCGATATTGTCGCGGCTGAACAGCGACAGGTCCATGCCCGCCTGCCCCTGCGTCACGCCGTCGCACATCGCGGGGACGCCGCCCGCGACCTGCGCGGTGGCCCCGACCTCGCGCGCGAAGAGTTTGATCTGCTCGGGGTAGCGGCCATAGGGCTGATGCGCCGACAGCATGTCGTTGTAGCTGGTGACGATGCCGATGTTCATCGCCGCGCCGGTACGGATGACGGGCTTGTCCTCGCCCGAGGCGGCGAAGCCGTGCGCGAGGTTGCCGCACGACAGGTTGCCGCGGTTGGTGCCGGCTTCGCGCTGGCGGTCCATCAGGTCGAGATAGGCGGCGCGGCGCGGGGCGCTGCGGGCGATGATGCGGTCGGTGACCGCCGCGATGGTGGGGTGGAGGTTGGTCATGACAATTCCAAAACCCTCTCCCCTTGGGGGAGAGGGATGCGCAGACTTGCGAGCTTGCTCGCTAGTCGAAGCTGGGTGAGGGTGTGAACGGCAGCGGCGAAAGCAGCGGCAGAGACCCTCATCCAACTGCGCCTAGTCGCTGCGCGACAAGGCTTCGTATCCTTCTCCCCCAAGGGGAGAAGGCTTGGGAGGCGCTCAATCATGCCAGCTCGCTCCGTCGCGCTCGATCAGCGCGATCGCGCTCGACGGCCCCCAGCTTCCCGCGGTGTAATTCTGCGGCGCCATGTCAACCGCCGCCCAGGCGTCGCGGATCGAATCGATCCACTGCCACTGCGCCTCGACTTCGTCGCGGCGCACGAACAAAGTCTGGTCGCCCTCGATGAAATCGAGCAGCAGCCGCTCATAGGCGATGCGGCGGCGTTCGCCGGCAAAGCTGTGCGAGAGCGAGACGTCCATCGTCACCTCTTTCAGCTTCACGCCGTCGCGGTCGAGCCCGGGCTGCTTCGCCATTACCTTGACCCTGATATTCTCTTCGGGCTGAAGGTTGATGATCATGCAGTTGGCATCGAGCTTGCCGGCACCGACGCGCGCGAAGATATTGTGCGGCACCGGCTTGAACTGGATCAGCACTTCGGACTGGCGCTGCGGCATGCGCTTGCCGGTGCGCAGGTAGAAGGGCACGCCTTTCCAGCGCCAATTATCGATGAACGCCTTCAGCGCGACGAAAGTTTCGGTGTTCGACGGATTGCCGAGCTCGTCAGCATAGCCGGAGACCGCCTGTCCGCCCACCGCGCCGCTCGTATATTGCCCCTTGACGCTATGCGCCTTGACGTCCTCCGCGCTCATCTTGCGCAAGGATCGCAGCAGTTTGACCTTCTCGTCGCGCACCGCGGTCGACGACACGCTCGACGGCGGCTCCATCGCGATAATCGCGAGCAGCTGGAGCATATGGTTCTGCACCATGTCCTTCAATGCCCCGACGCCGTCATAATAGGAAACGCGGCCTTCAAGCCCGACGGTTTCGGCAACGGTGATCTGCACATGGTCGATCGCCTGCGCATTCCACAAAGGTTCGAAGAGCATGTTGGCGAAGCGCAGCGCGAGGAGGTTCTGCACCGTTTCCTTGCCGAGATAATGGTCGATGCGGAACACGCGGTCCTCGGCAAAGGCATCGCCGACCTCGGCATTCACCTCCCGCGACGAGGCAAGGTCGTGGCCGATCGGCTTTTCCATCGCGATGCGGCATTCGGCGCAGGCGATGTTCGCGGCCTTTAGACCCTGCGCGATCGGGCCGAACATCGACGGCGGGGTCGAGAGGTAAACGCCGATCGGGCGGCCCATGCGGTCGCCGAGCAGCGCCGCAAGTTCGTCATAACCCGTGCCCGCACCGGCATCGATCGCGCAATAATCGATGCGGTCGAGGAAGCTCGCGACGCCCGCATCGTCGATGCGATCGGCGGACAGATGCTCGGCGAGCGCGCCCTGCACCTGTTCGCGAAACGCCGCAACGTCCATCTTCGAACGCCCCGATCCGATGATCGTCAGCGCGTCGGCGAGCAGCCCGTCGAGGTGCAGATTGTAGAGCGAGGGAAAGAGCATGCGCTGCGCAAGGTCGCCCGTCGCGCCGAACAGCACCAATGTTTCGACTTTCACGCTCACAAAAATCCCCTCGGATATCCGCTTTCTGAAATGGAGGAGCCGTCGCTTGATTGCAACGCGCATACGTAAGCCGGTCGTCCTTTGCACCGTGCCCCTGCGAAGGCAGGGGCCCATCTCCGATGCCATCGCTATCAAGTACCGGTTGCCTGTTATCGAAGCGCCGGGAGATGGACCCCTGCCTTCGCAGGGGCACAGTGACATATGGAAATGGAATAGGAACGATTCTAAGACGCCACCCGATGACCGAACCGCCGCTCCCCTATGATGTCATCGTCGTCGGCGGCGGCGTCAACGGCGCGGGGGTCGCACGCGATGCAGCAGGGCGCGGCGCGCGGGTCCTGCTGCTGGAGGCGGGCGACCTGGCCGAAGGCACATCGTCGAAATCGACCAAGCTGATCCACGGCGGGCTGCGCTACCTGGAACATTATGAATTCGGCCTCGTGCGCGAGGCGCTGAAGGAACGCGAGCGATTGTGGGGCATCGCGCCGCATATCATCCGCCCGATGCGATTCGTCCTGCCCTATCGCGACGGACTGCGCCCGCGCTGGCTGCTGCGGCTCGGACTGTTTCTCTATGACCATATCGGCGGCCGCAAGAAACTGCCCGCAACGCGCTCGGTCGATTTGCGCCGCCATGTCGCGGGCGGGCCGCTGCAGCCGCAATATGTCAAGGGCTTCGAATATTCGGATGGCTGGGTCGACGATGCGCGGCTCGCCCTGCTCAACGCACGCGACGCCGCTGACCGCGGCGCGCGGGTGCGAACGCGCACGCGCGCCGAAATGCTGCGCTGCGAGGACGGGCTGTGGATCGTCGACGCGGTGGGCGATCAGGGGCAGCAATATCGTTTCACGGGCCGCAGCGTCGTCAACGCCGCGGGACCCGCGGTGCTCGACCTGCTGCGGCGCGCCGATGCCGAACCCGATCACCGGATGCGGCTCGTCCGCGGCTCGCACATCGTCGTGCGCAGGCTGTTCGATCACGACTATGCCTATTTCTTCCAGCTTCCCGACGGGCGCATCTTTTTCGCGATCCCCTATGAGCGCGATTTCACGCTGATCGGTACGACCGATCAGGACCATGACGGTCCGGCGAGCGAGGCCGAAGCGAGCGACGAAGAGATCGCCTATCTCTGCGAAGGCGCGAGCCTCTATTTCCGCACGCCGATCACCCCCGCCGACGTCGTGTGGACCTATTCGGGCGTGCGTCCGCTGATCGAGGACGGATCGGGGCGCCCCGAAGCGGCGACGCGCGGGTACCGTATCGATCTCGACACGGACGAAGGCGCGCCGCTGCTCACCATATATGGCGGCAAGATTACCAGCTATCGCCATGTCGCGGAGGATGCGGTCGACGAACTCGCGGGCCACGTCCCTGCGCTCGCGCGCAAGCATTGGACCGCGCGCGCATCGCTGCCGGGCGGCGATTTTCCGGTCGATGGCGGCGCGGCGCTCGGGGCCGAATACCGTCTCGCCCATCCCTTCCTTTCCGCCGCGACGGTCGACCGCATCGTCCGCGCCTATGGCACCGATGCGCGCTGCTGGCTGGGCGGCGCGACCGACTGGGACGCGCTCGGCGGCGAGATCGCGCATGGGCTGAGCGTCGCCGAGCTGCGCTGGATGGCGGTGCGCGAATGGGCGCGCACGACCGACGATGTGCTTTGGCGGCGTAGCAAGCTGGGGCTGCATTTTACGGCGGCGGAGACCGAATTGCTCGCAGGCCATGTCGAACGCATCGCGGCCGAAGCGCGGCAAGCCGACGCCGAATTTTTCGAGGAAGAGCGGGGCGGTTAGGTCCGGGCGCTAATCGGCTCCAAACTGCTCGGCGAGCTTGGCGCGCCGGACCTTCCATGTTTCGGCCAGCACGGGCACGTCGCGCAGCGCGCGGAGGTCGGCGAGCCGCGACTTCGCCTCGCCGCCGATCAGCAGACCGAAGAGCGACGCGAGCGGCCAATCGGGATACGGCCGGTCGACGAGTTCGAGCAGGTCCCCCGCGCGCGCCTCTCCCGGTTCGAGCACGCGATAATACCAGCCCGTCCGCCGCGTCTTGACCACCTGTGCCATCACGCCCTTGGCCTGAAAGCGATGGTCGAGCTTCCAGCACGGCTGGCGCGCCTGCGTCACTTCGACCAGCGCGGAACCGAGGCGAAAGCGGTCGCCGAGGAAGACATTTTCCTCATGGAGTCCGGCCGTCGAGATATTTTCGCCAAACGCGCCCGGGGCATCGAGCAAAGGCGCATCGCCCAGATATTGGCGCCACCAGTCATAATGATCGGCGGGATAGTGATGGATCGCCTTGTCGACGCCGCCATGCACCGTCCGGTCGGCCTGTTCGTCGCCCGCGAGGCCCATCGGCCCGACGGCCACCGAGTCCGCCACCGGCAGCTTGCCGATGGCGCTCGCTTCATCATCGCGGAAGGGGCGCGCCTTGCCCGTGAGAACAGCGAGTATTCGGGTTTCCATGCCGTCGATTGCATAGGCTTCGCGAGCGAAATGGCAATCGTCAGGCTTGCGCCAGCGCCGGGGCGGCGCGCGCCCGCGTCGCCAGCACGATCACGAGCCCCGCCACCGCCATCGCTGCGCCCGCGATCGACACCGCCGGGAATCCGAGCCCGAGGCCGATCACCCCGCCCCCGACCGCGGCGCCGATGGCGTTGCCGAGGTTGAACGCGCCGATATTGACCGCCGACGCGAGATTGGGCGCGTCCGATGCCGCCTCCATCACGCGCATCTGGAGCGGCGGGACGATCGCGAAAGTCGCGACGCCCCACAGGAAGATCGTGACTGCTGCGGCAAGGGGCGAAACCATCGTCACCGCGAACAGGATCAGCATCGCCGCCAGCCCGGTGAGCGAGACGATCAGCGTGCGGTCGATCGAGCGGTCGGCGAAGACGCCGCCGAGCCAGTTTCCGGCGGTCAGGCCCAGCCCGTAGATCACCAGCATCGCGGTCACGAACAGGGTGCCCGCCCCCGTCGCTTCGGTCAGGATCGGCGCGATATAGGTGAAGACGGTGAACATCGCGGCCGAACCGATCGCGGTCAGCGCGAGCGCGACGAGCACCTCGCGGCGCTTCAACACGCCGAGTTCGGCGAGCATGTTGCCGCCCCCGGCGCGCGGGAGGTCGGGGAGCGCGAAGCGAAGCGCGGCCATGGTGAAGAGGCCCCAGATCGCGATGATGCCGAACGCGGTACGCCAGCCGAAACTCTCGCCGATCCATGGCGCCAGCGGCACGCCAACCACATTGGCGAGCGTCAGCCCCATGAACATCGCCGCGACCGCGCTCGCACGCTTTTCGGGCGCGACGAGGCTTGCCGCGACAACCGAGCCGACGCCGAAGAAGGCGCCGTGGTTCAGCGAGGTGATGACGCGTGCGACCATCAAGGTCGTGTAGTCGCCCGCGATGGCGGAGAGAAAATTGCCGAACGTGAAGATCGCCATCAAGCCGATCAGCAAGGTCCGCCGGTTCATCCGCGCGGTGGTGAGCGTCATCAGCGGCGCGCCGAGCATCACGCCGAGCGCATAGGCCGAGACGAGCAGCCCCGCGGCGGGGATCGACACCCCCAGCCCCTCGGCCATGTCGGGGAGCAGCCCCATCGGCGCGAATTCGGTGATGCCGATGCCGAAGGCGCCCGTGGCGAGCGCGAGCAACGGGAAATTGATTTTCATGGGAGAATATCCTGTCAGACGAGCGGCGGATTCAGGCGGGCGAAGCCCTCCTGCTGCCGATAAGGCGTGTGCGGATAGGGCGGCAGGACGTCGCTCGCGGCATCGAGCGCCGCCACTTGGTCAGCGGTCAGCGCCCAGCCGACCGCGCCTAGATTCTGGCGAAGCTGTTCCTCGTTGCGCGCGCCGATGATCACGGACGACACTGTCGGACGCTGGAGCAACCAGTTGATCGCGACCTGCGGCACCGTCTTGCCGGATTCGGCGGCGACGAGCTCCAGCGCATCGATCACGCGGTAGAGCAGTTCTTCGGCGACGGGCGGCGCAAACTGTTCGGTTTCGTGGAGGCGGCTGCCCGCTGGAACCGGACGCCCGCGCCCGATCTTGCCGGTGAGGCGGCCCCAGCCGAGCGGGCTCCACACCAGCGCGCCGATACCTTGGTCGGCGGCAAGCGGCATCAAATCGGCCTCATAAGCGCGCCCGATCAGCGAATAATAGACCTGATGCGCGACGAAGCGCGGCTTGCCGAGGCGATCCGCCGCCGCCTGCGCCTTCATCAGCTGCCAACCCGGATAGTTGGAGACGCCGGCGTAGCGGAGCTTGCCCGCGGCGATCAGCGTCGCCAGCGTGTCCATCAGTTCCTCGACCGGGGTCGAGGCGTCGAAGGCGTGGAGTTGAAGCAGGTCGATATGGTCTGTGCCGAGCCGGCGGAGCGCATCCTCGACCGCGCCGATCAGCCGGCTGCGCGAGGCGCCCCAGTCCTGCGGCCTGTCGCTCATCGGCAGACCCGTCTTGGTCGAGATCAGCACCGCGTCGCGGCGGCCCTTGATCGCCGCGCCCAATATCTCCTCCGACGCGCCGTTCGAATAGACGTCGGCGGTGTCGAACAAGGTCACCCCGGCGTCGAGGCTGATGTCGATCAGGCGCCGCGCCTCGGCGGCGTCGCTGGTGCCCCACGCGCTGAACAGCGCCCCCTGGCCGCCGAACGTCCCAGTTCCAAAGCTCAAGGCGGGAACGCGAAGTCCCGACGATCCCAATTGACGATATTCCATGATCCACCCTTTCGGTTGCGTTGGACGCATAGATGGACTCGCGTCCTAAGCCGGAGTAGCGCCAGCGTAGGCGAAGGATTTTTGAAATGAACGCAAAGATAGAGGGCAGCGGCGACCGTGCCCGAGCGATGGAAGTGTTTGCCGCGACCGTTGCGGAAGGCAGTTTCTCGGCGGCCGGTCGCTGCCTCGGGCTTACTCCCTCGGCCGTGAGTCGTACGATCGACCGGATCGAGGCGCGGCTGGGGGTGCGGCTGTTGCTGCGCTCGACACGCGCGCTGGCGCTGACCGCAGAGGGCGAAGCCTATCTGCGCGCCGCACGGCGCATCCTTGCCGATCTGGGCGATGCCGAGCAGGCAATCGCGGACCAAGGCGCGCCGCGCGGGCGGCTACGCATCAGCGCGGCGCAGGCGCACGGGCGGCTGACCATCGTGCCGTTGCTCGGCGAATTCGTGCGGCTCTACCCGCATATCCTCGTCGATATCAGCCTTGCCGACCGGCTGATCGATGTCGCTGCAGGGCAAGCTGATGTCGCGATCCGTTTCGGCCCGCTCGCCGACAGCCCGCTGACCGCACGCAAGCTGGGCGAAAGCCGCCGAGTCATTGTCGCTTCACCCACCTATCTGGCGGCGCATGGCACGCCGCGCGTGCCCGAGGATCTGCACGATCATAATTGCCTCAATTTCAATTTCCGCCGCGCCGAGCCGGTGTGGCCATTCCGCGACGGGACGCGCGACTATGCCCTTTCGGTGCAGGGCAATATCGAGGCGAATAATGGCGAGACGCTGGGTCAGCTTGCCGCCGCCGGGGTCGGCATCGCGCGCGTCGGCGCATTCAGTATCGCCGACCAGATCGCAGGCGGCGCGCTCGTGCCGATATTGGAGGATTATAATCCCGGCGATATCGAGGCGATCCACGCGGTGTTCGCCGGCGGCGCGAATACGCCGGCGCGGGTGCGCGTCTTCGTCGATTTCCTTGCCGAGCGGATCGGCCGTGCGGGCTGAGACAG
>CBINGC010000059.1:0-19493 GCA_966250105.1 uncultured Sphingopyxis sp.
CGGGCTGCCACCTCCCCATTGCTGCGCAAAGGGGAGGATCTGAACGTCCGCTCACACCCCATAACCGACGTTCGATGCTAGGCCCGAAGCTCCGGCCGCGACATTTAATGTCGAAAAGCGTCCGCATTTCCCGTCTTCTGAAACGCCGGCGCGTCCTTTTTGCCCGCTTTGGAGTCGACAGGCCGGACGGCGCGCGGCAAGAGGTGCGCGAAACGGAATCAGCAGGGGAGCGAGCCCGTGGATTTTATCGCGATTTTTTCGATTTTCGTGCTGGCGTGCTTCGTCGGCTATTTCGTCGTCTGGTCGGTGACCCCGGCGCTGCACACGCCGCTGATGAGCGTCACCAACGCGATTTCGTCGGTGATCATCGTCGGCGCGCTGATCGCCAGCGCCGCGGCGGGCTCGGCCTCGTCCAAATGGCTCGGGCTTGCCGCGGTCGTGATGGCGAGCATCAATATCTTCGGCGGTTTCGCGGTCACCGCGCGCATGCTGGCGATGTACAAGAAGAAGGAACGCTGAGATGGAATTTCAGTCGATCCTTTCCGCCGCAGCCGGCGGGCATGGCGCGGTAAATCCTTGGGCGGCGGTCGCCTATCTGGTGTCGGGCGTCTTCTTCATCCTCGCGCTGCGCGGCCTGTCGAGCCCGGCTTCGTCGCAGCGGGGCAACCGTTTCGGCATGATCGGCATGACGATCGCGGTCGTTACGACCCTACTGACCCATGTGCCGCGCCTCGACGGCGGGATGCTCGACAGCATCGCACTCGTCGAAATCCTTGCCGCCATCGGCATCGGCGCCGTCATCGGCATCGTCATGGCGCGCAAGATCGCGATGACCGCGATGCCGCAGCTCGTCGCCGCCTTCCATAGCCTCGTCGGCCTCGCCGCGGTCGCGGTCGCGGCGGCCGCTTATCTCAATCCAACGGCGTTCGGCATCGCCGATGCCACGGGGCAGATTTTCACTGTCAGCCGCGTCGAGATGGGGCTTGGCATCGCGATCGGCGCGATCACCTTCTCGGGATCGGTCATCGCCTTCCTGAAACTCAATGGTAATATGTCGGGCGCGCCGATCATGCTGCCGGGCCGGCATGTCATCAATCTCGGCACGCTCGCCGCGATCATCGGCCTCGTCGCCTATTTCACCTTCGACCAAAGCCCATGGGTCTTCTGGACGGTGACCGGCCTCAGCTTCCTGATCGGTTTCCTCCTGATCATCCCGATCGGCGGCGCCGACATGCCGGTCGTCGTGTCGATGCTCAACAGCTATTCGGGCTGGGCGGCGGCGGCGATGGGCTTCACGCTCGGCAACACCGCGATGATCATCACCGGCGCGCTCGTCGGCTCGTCGGGTGCGATCCTGTCCTACATCATGTGCCGCGCGATGAACCGCAGCTTCATCAGCGTGATCGCGGGCGGCTTCGGCGGCGACGATGCAGCGGCGGGCGCGGGCGGTTCGAAAGAACAGCGTCCTTGGAAACCGGGCAGCGCCGAAGACGCCGCCTTCCTGATGAGCCAGGCCGAAAATGTCATCATCGTCCCCGGTTACGGCATGGCGGTGGCGCAGGCGCAGCACGCGCTGCGCGAAATGGCCGACCAACTGAAGAAGGAAGGCGTGAACGTCAAATATGCGATCCACCCGGTCGCGGGACGTATGCCCGGCCATATGAATGTGCTCCTCGCCGAAGCGAATGTGCCCTATGACGAGGTGTTCGAGCTCGAGGACATCAACGGCGAATTCGCGCAGTGCGACGTCGCCTTCGTCATCGGCGCGAATGACGTGACCAACCCCGCGGCGAAGACCGACAAGACCTCGCCGATCTATGGCATGCCCGTGCTTGACGTCGAAAAGGCCAAGACCGTGCTGTTCGTGAAGCGGTCGATGGGCGGGGTCGGCTATGCCGGCGTCGACAACGATGTTTTCTATATGGACCAGACGATGATGCTGCTCGGCGATGCCAAGAAGATGGCCGACGACATCGTCAAGGCGCTGAGCGGCAGCGGGCATTGACATAAATCGTCGCCCCCGCGAAGGCGGGGGCCGCTATCGAGGCAGCGCGAGGTTGCCAGCGGCCCCCGCTTTCGCGGGGGCGACGTGTTTTAAAGGGACTTTATGCGCAAAATCGGCCTGATCGGGGGAATGAGCTGGGCGTCGACCGAGCTTTATTACCGCCATCTCAACAAGGGCGTGCAAAAGCGTCTCGGCACCGCCTGTTCGGCGCCGATCCTGTTGGAGAGCCTGAACTATTGCGAACTTTCGCGCATCACCACCGCCGAGCAATGGACGCATGCCAAAGAGGTGCTGATCGCCTCGGCGCAGCGGCTCGAGGCGGCGGGGGCGACCGCGCTGATGATCGCGGCCAATTCGATGCACAAGGTCGCGGAGGATGTCGCCGCGGCGATCTCGATCCCGATCCTGCATATCGTGGACGAGACCGGCGAGAAGATGAAGGCCGACGGCATCAAGGCGGCGGCGGTGATCGGCACGCGGGGCGTGATGACCGAGCCCTGGTTCCGCCAGCGCCTCGTCCGCCACGGTCTGACGCTCGCGCCCTATGACGCGAGCCGCGCCGACGAGATCGACCGGATCATCTACGAAGAGCTGATGCTTGGCAAAATCAACGAAAGCTCGCGCCGGACGATGAAGACCTTCATCACCGACATTGCGAAGCAGGATGTGCAGGCGGTGGTGCTGGCGTGTACCGAGCTGGTGATGCTCGTCGACACCGACGCCAATGTCCTGCCGATCTACGACACGACGCGCATTCACGTCGCGGCGGGGGTCGACTGGATTTTAGGCGAGGGGTGATCAAGAGCTCCCCTCCCGCAAGCGGGAGTGGAAACCGGCTTACCCCACCCGCGTCCAGGTGACCGTGCGGCAGAATACCGACACGCAGCCCTTCATCGTCAGCTTGTTGCCCTTCACGCGCAGGTGGGCGTTGTAATAGCGGCCGTCCTCGGGGCTATAGCCCTCGCCCTTCCAGCCGTCGCCATGCGGCACGAGGTCCCAATAGATCTGCAGCCCCTCGACCATCCGGCCGCGCTTCGCCTTGTCGGGGTTGCGCTCGTCGCGCTGGCCGCCGGCGGGCTCCTTGATCAGGAGTTCGGCAATCCGCCCGCACATCTTCGCGCCGCACTTCGTTATCGCGACGATGCCCTTGCCGTCGTCGGTTTTCCAGCGTCCCGATAGCGACGCGGGAGCCGCCGCGATCGACGGCACGGCAATGAAGGCGACAAGCGCCAGTCCAATTTTGTGAATCAAAGCGACCTCTCCCCGGTTAGCTACACATATGTCAGCAACATCGCTTGGCTTCCGTCAAGTCTTGCACCATGCTCCCCGAAAATTAGGGGAGAGACATATGCGATTCCATGGCCTCAGCCACCACGCGGCGACGCTTTGCCTCGTGGCGGCGCTTGCCGCCCAGCCGGCGGCTGCGAAAGTCATCAGCGTCAGTGCGACAACGCCCGACGCTAATGAAAAGCTGCAAGAGGCGCTGATCCTCGCCGAGCCGGGCGATACGGTGCAACTGGGTGCGGGCACCTGGAAGCTCACCGACGGGCTGTCGCTCGACGTCGCGGGCGTCACCGTGCGCGGCGCCGGGGCGGGCGAGGGCGGATCTATCCTCGACTTTGCGGGACAGCAGGGCGCGGGCGAGGGGCTGCTCGTCACCTCCGACGATGTGCTCCTCACCGAATTCGCGGTGCTCAATACGAAGGGCGACGGCATCAAGTCGAAGGGCGCCGACCGCATCGTCTATCACAAGCTGCGCGTCGAATGGACCGCGGGGCCGAAAGAAACGAACGGCGCGTACGGCATCTATCCCGTCGAAAGCGCCGACGTGCTGATCGACAGCGTCTATGTGCGCGGGGCGTCCGACGCGGGCATATATGTCGGCCAGTCGAAGAATATCGTCGTCCGCGATTCGATCGCGACCGAAAATGTCGCGGGGATAGAGATCGAGAACAGCTATGGCGCCGACGTTCACGACAATGTCGCGACGAAGAACACCGGCGGCATATTGGTATTCGACCTGCCGAGCCTGCCGATGCAGGGCGGGCACAATGTCCGCGTTTTCGAAAATGTCGTGAACGACAACAGCACGCCCAATTTCGCGCCCAAGGGCAATATCGTCGCGAGCGTGCCGACGGGGACTGGCGTGCTGATCATGGCGAACCGCAATGTCGAGATTTTCGACAATGTCTTCGACAATAATGGCACCGCCAATGTGATGATCGTAGGCTATCGCTACGAACATAAGGATCCGAAATATCAGCCGCTGCCCAAGGCGATCATCGTGCGCGGTAACCAGCATGGCAAGGCCGGCTATGCGCCCAAATTCCTCGGCGGCGACATGATCGCCGCGGCGATGGGTGGCAGCATTCCACCGATTTTGTGGGACGGCGCGGGCGATGCGATCGTGCTCGATCCGGTCGGCGTGCTGTCGCTGAACCTGCCCGACGTGGCGACGCCGCAGAGCGAAGCCAAGCCCGCGCCGGCCGACCTGTCGAAGGGCACGCCGCCCGCGGCGCTGCCTGCTATCACGCTGCCCGAAAGCATGGAGGCGAAGGTCAAGTGAAGCGCATTTTCGCCGCGCTGGCCGCGGCACTGCTCTGCACGAGCGGGGGAGCGGCGGGGTCGCTGCCCGGCGTCGATCAGGCGCTGGTCGAGAGCGATGCGATGCCGCCGAAACTGTCGGCGTTCGGGCTGTTTCGCGGCAATGATCCGAAGGTGCCCGTGACCGGCATCGGCTACACGCTGCGCTCGTCCTTGTTCAGCGACTATACCGACAAGCATCGCTTCGTCGCGATCCCTGCGGGAAAGACGGCCAAGGTCGCCGCCGACGGCACGATCGAATTTCCGGTCGGAACCGTGCTCGTCAAAAGCTTCGGCTGGCCGGACGTCAACGGAGGCCGGCCGGTCGAAACGCGGCTGCTCATCCACCGCGCTTCGGGGTGGACCGCCTTGCCCTATATCTGGGACGCCGACGGCAAGGATGCGACTCTGGCGCTGGGCGGGCGGCGGGTGCCGGTGACGCTCAGGAGTCCCGATGGCGAGGCGCACAGCATCCGCTATGCGGTGCCGAACAAGAATCAGTGCAAGGAATGTCACAGCCTGAATGGCGAGATCGTGCCGATCGGGCCGAAGGCGCGGAATTTCATCCTCGATCCCGCGGTTTCGGAGAAGGTGCGAGGCCTTTATTTCGAAAATCCGGCAGCGCTGAAGCCGGTGATGCCGCAATGGGACGATCCCAAGGCCGGGAGCGTCGAAACCCGCGCCCGCGCCTATCTCGACGTCAATTGCGCGCATTGCCACAATCCCGCGGGCAGCGCGTCGAACAGCGGATTGTTCCTGCGCTGGACCGACGATCCGACCGGCGTGAATTACGGAATCGGCAAGCGGCCGACCGCGGCGGGGCGCGGCAGTGGCGGCATGGAATTCGCGATTGCACCGGGCGACCCCGACCACAGTTTCCTCATCTATCGCCTCGAAAGCACCGAACCCGGCATCGCGATGCCCGAGGTAGGGCGTTCGACGGTGCATAAGGAAGGCGCTGCATTGCTTCGGCAATGGATTGCGGAGATGCCGAAGGGAGGGTGATCGCCTGGCATTTCGCCCCTACTTCGTCATTACGAGCGGAGCGACGCAATCCAGGGCGGTGTCGGCACACTCTGGATTGCCGCGTCGCTTCGCTCCTCGCAATGACGCGGCTTTTGGAGGGCGCTTGCCAAGAGGGCCGAACTGATCCTAGGTCCGCGCATGACCAATCTCGTCCTCCACGATTATTTCCGCTCTTCGGCCAGCTTTCGCGTTCGCATCGCGCTGAACCTGAAAGGGCTCGATTATGAGCGTGTCGAGGTCAGCCTCATTGCAGGCGAGCAGCGCAGCGACGCCTATCTCGAACAGAATGCGCAGGGCTTCGTCCCGATGCTCGTCGCGGATGGCGAACCGATCATCCAGAGCATGGCGATCATCGACTGGCTCGATCGCGCCTATCCCGAACCGCGGCTGATCCCCGAGGAAGCCATGCCGCGCGCGGTCGCGCTCGCGCGCGCGCAGGTGATCGCGAGCGACATCCACCCACTCAACAACCTGCGCGTGCTCAAATATCTGAAGCGCGATCTGGGGCTCAACGAACAGACGAAGGATCGCTGGATCGCGACCTGGATCGCGCAGGGGTTCGAGGCGCTGGAAGCGATGGCCGGCGAGGGGCGGTATCTCGGCGGCGACACGCCGGGGATCGCTGATTGCTGCCTTGTCCCGCAGATCTACAATGCCCGCCGTTTCGAAGTGCCGCTCGACGACTATCCGCGCCTGGTGGCGATCGACGTGGCGTGCATGGAATTGGAGGCGTTCCAGCGGGCGCATCCCGACGCGGTCAAACCCGCGTGATCCGCTTGATCGCAGGGTTCGCGGCGCTGGCGCTGCCGGCGGGTGCGATGGCGCAGACGGCGCAAGCCGAAGCGGACGAGCCCGAATTCGACGGCGGCTGTTGCAGCTTCTGGGTTCCGCGCATTGAGACAGAAATCATCGTCGTCCGGGGCAGCGGCGCCCTTCAGCCCGCCGACGGCGATACGGTACAAGGCTCCAGCCTTATCGCTTATCCGGAATTCGGCCTGGGCTCCCGCATCGAAAACCGTCTGCGCGACGAAGCGGGTATCGTGCAGTTCCGCCGATCCGACGGCCGCTCGGCGCATCCGACGAGCCAGGGCGTAACGCTGCGCGGCCTCGGCGGCAACGCGTCGAGCCGCGCGCTGGTGACGCTCGACGGGGTGCCGCAGGCGGACCCGTTCGGCGGCTGGGTCGCGTGGAGCGCCTATGATGCGATCAAGCTCGGGGGCGTGATCGTCACACGCGGCGGCGGTAGCGGGGTGGACGGTCCCGGAGCGCTCGCAGGCACCATCGGCCTTTATTCTTCGATGACCGATGGCGTGGATGCAAGCCTTGCCTATGGCAGCCGCGACGGCTGGGATACCTCGGCGTCGGTCGGCGGCGAAATTGGCAATGGGCAAATCGCTGTCGACGGACGCTACGGCCGGGGCGACGGTTTCATCCCCGTCGTGGCGGGTCAGCGCGGCGCGGTCGATCGCGCGGCGCCTTACGAACAGGGCGGGCTTGGTGTGCGGCTGCGCTTCAACACGGGCGATGACAGCCGGATTGAGGCGAGCGTCCGCGGCTTCTCCGACCGGCGCGACCGCGGGGTCGATTTCACGGCGAGCAGGACCGACGGCGTCGATGCCAGCCTGCGCTTTGTCCACGACCCGGCGAGCGCGACCCAATGGCTCGCGCTCGGCTATATCCAACTTCGCGATTTCGAGAGCGGCTTCGCGAGCGTTGCGGCGGGTCGGGACAGCGCCGCGCCGGCACTGTTTCAGCGGGTCCCGGCGACCGGCCTTGGCGCGCGCGTCGAACTGCGCCCCGCGATCGGCGACGCCAACCCGCTGCGCATCGGCGCCGACTGGCGGCGCACGGTCGGCCGGACCGAGGAGGATTATTTCTTTACCGATGGCATCCCCGGCCGCCACCGCACGGCCGGGGGCAGCAGCGATACCGTCGGCGCCTTTGCCGAATGGACGTCGGGCGATGCGGACGTGGGCTTCCTCTGGACGCTGAGCGGGCGCGTCGATCGCTGGTGGCTGGGCACCGGCTCTCGGCTCGAGCGCAATCGCGGCGGTGGGCCGGTCATTACCGACCTGAGCTTTGCCGCGCGGCAGGGATGGGAAGGCAGCGGGCGCGCGGGCGTGCGCTGGACGTCGAATTCAATTTCGCTCCGCGCCGCCGCCTATCGCGGCTGGCGCCTGCCGACGCTCAACGAGCTTTATCGCCCGTTCCGTGTCGGCGCCGAGACGACGATGGCGAACGAGATGCTGAAGCCCGAGCGGCTGTGGGGCGGCGAGGTCGGCGCGGACTGGGAAAGCGGCGGCACCAAATTGTCGGCGACGCTTTTCGCCAACCGCCTGACGAATGCGATCGCCAATGTGACGCTCGCGCCGAACCTCAACCAGCGGCAGAATCTCGACGCGATCGACAGCAAGGGGGTCGAGGTGGCCGCCGAACAGCGGATCGGGCCCGCGACGCTGCGCGCCACTTACGCTTATACCGACGCCGAGGTTGACGCCTCGGGCGGCGCGGCGACGCTCGACGGCCTGCGCCCCGCGCAGATCGCCAAGCATGGCGGCAGCGTGTCGCTGCGCAGCCATGCGCCGGGTCCATTGGGCGGTTTCGCGACCCTGCGCTATATCGGCAGGCAGAATGAGGACGACCTCGGCCTCCTCGCGCTGGACGATGCGCTGACGCTCGACGCCGGGCTGTCGTGGCGGTTCAGCGATGCGGTCAGCATCGAGGCGCGCGGCGAAAATCTGTTCGACGAACTGGTCCCGGCGGCCATCTCCTCATCGGGCATCGTCGAGCGCGCGACGCCGCGAACCTTGTGGATCGGCGCGCGTCTTTCTTTCTGATGTTGCGCCATTCCGGCCTTCACAGGCCCAAAACAGGCGATAGGATAGACCTCGCCGGGATCAAGCAAGCTGTGGGGATTAAAAGGCAATGGCCGCGAAGAAGCTGAATCTCGATAATTTTCTGCCCTATCGTCTGTCGATCGCATCGAACGCCCTGTCGAGCCGGATCGCTGCCGAATATGAGAATCGCTTCGGGCTCAAGATTCCCGAATGGCGGCTGATGGCGGTGCTCGGCGAAGGCCAGCCGAAGACGCAGCGTGAGCTTGTCGCCGCGACGCGCATGGACAAGGTGACGGTGAACCGCGCCGCCAAGGCACTGGCCGATCGCCAGTTGATCGCGCGCCAGGCGCATGAGGCCGATGGTCGCTCGCATCATCTCGAGCTCACCGAAACCGGGCGCTCGCTCTACGACGCGATCGTACCGGCGGCGCTCGCGAGCGAGGCGCAGCTCGAATCGAATATCAGCGCGGGCGAACGCGCGACGATGATGGCGATCCTCGCCAAGCTGACCGCCGCCGCCGAAGATTATGGCTGATCGCGCCTTTCGCGCCGCGCCCGCCGATGCGCTGCGGATCGAGCCGCTCGGCCAGCTGACCGCGATTTTCGACCGGCGATCGATGCAGACGCATCTGGTCGTGTCGCCGGTGCCCGAAATATTGGACGCGATGGGCGCCGACGCCTGCACCGCCGCGCGCGTTGCCGAGCGGCTGGCAGCGAAGTTCGATCTGGGCGGCGCGGAGGAGGCGCAGCCGATTCTCGCCGAGCGGCTGTCCGAACTCGCCGCGATGGGGCTGGTGGAGCGCGCGTGAGGCACAGCGTGCGCATTGCGGTCGGCCCGGTGCAATTCCGCGTCGGCAGCGACTGGGCCGGGCCGGTCGCGGCGCTCGAACATCTTTATGCCGCCTATCCGCAGGACGAAACGCGCCCCGCCGACGCGACGGTGCGGCTGTTCGCGGCGCGGCCGTGGCGGCGCTGGCTGCGTCCGTCGGTGCATATCGCCGGTGATTTCGTCGTGCCGGGGGCGCTGCCGCTGCCGCTGTCGATGGGGCTGCTCGCCGCCGAGATGGGGATGAATTTGCAGGTCGCGCTCGGCTGGCGGCGGCACATGCTGCTCCACGCGAGCGCGGTGGCGAAGGAAGGCCGGGCGCTGATCATGTCGGGCGAATCGGGATCGGGCAAATCGACGCTCGCCGCGCTGCTCGGCGAGAAGGAGGGTGGGGGCGACTGGCGGCTGATGGGCGACGAATTCACGCTGATCGACCCGGTGGACGGGAATGCGTTCGCGTTTCCGCGCGCGGTGAGCCTGAAAAATGAAGCCATTGCGGAGGTCGCGGCGCGCGTCGATGCGGCGCGGCTCGGGCCGTTGATGGCGGGGACGCCGAAGGGCGACGTTCGCCACCTGATCCCGCGCGCAGGCGCGATCGCCGCGATGCACGAACCCGCGCGCCCGGCGCTGCTCCTCTTCCCGCGCTTCGGCGGCGCGGCGGGCATCGAGCCGATGGGCGAGGGCGAGGCGTTCGTCCGGTTGACCGAGGCGTCGACCAACTATGTCGCGCTCGGCGAGGCGGGTTTTGCGGCGCTGACGCGGCTGGTCCGCGAAACGCCGGCGTTCGGCATCTCCTATCCCGACAGCGCGGCGGGGATCGCGCTGGTCGAGCAACTCTGGGACGAGGCAGCGAAGTGAGTGCCATCGCCGCCTTCGTCGACCTGCTCGCCGGGCGGCGCGAGGCCGCGACGCTGGGACCGCGCGACTGGGACGGCGTGATCGGCGTCGCGCGCAGCGAAGCGATGCTCGCGACCCTCGCGCACCGCCTCGAAGGCGCCACCGTGCCGCCCGCCGTCGCCGCGCTGTTCGCTGACCAGCGCGCCGCCGCACAGGTCGCGCAGCGCCAAGCCTTGTGGGAAGCCGAAATGGCGCGCCGAGCGCTCGCGCCGGTGGGGATCGAATTCGTGCTGCTGAAAGGCGCGGCCTATGCCGCCGCGAACATGGGGTGCGCGGCGGGGCGGCAGATCGGCGACATCGATATCCTCGTGCTCGCGACCGACATTCGCCGCGCCGAAAATGCGCTGCTCAAAGCGGGGTGGGAATGGGTCAAATCCGACCCCTATGACGATCATTATTACCGCGCGCACATGCACGAACTGCCGCCGATGATCCACAAGGCGCGCGACCGGATGATCGACGTCCACCATACGATCCTGCCAAAAACGCACCGCATTACGCCCGACGCGCTCGCGCTGATCGCCGATGCCGTCGAACTTCCTTCAGGCTTTCGAATACTCAACCCCGCCGCGATGGTCTGTCATTGCGCCGCCCACCTGCTGGCCGACGGCGACTTGCAGGGAGGGCTGAGAAATCTTTGGGATTTTCACTGCCTCACGCTCGATTTCCTCAAAGGCGATCCGGACTTTTATCTGGACGCAATCGAGGAGGCCGCTCGGCACGGCCTTGTGGACGTCGTGAAACGCGCCTTTCGACTTTCGCACCGGCTCTACGGCCCACCGCTTCAAACCTATTCCCAGCCTTTGACGCTCGAATTCGACCGCCGGTGGAGCGACGATCTGTTTGTCCGCCGTCTGCTGGCGCGCGACGATTGGGGGCGGGTGACGCAGCCGCTGCTCGAGCAGGCCTTCTACATTCGCTCGCACTGGCTGCGTATGCCGCCCGCGATGCTGGCGCAGCATCTGTGGACGAAGTGGCGGAAAGGTTAGAGCCGCGCGAGGAGCGGAACCAGCTCGTCATAATGGTCGATGATATGGTCGGCGCCATGCTCGGCGGCGGGGCGGTGCAGGAAGCCGAAGCTGACCAGCACGCTCGTCGCGCCCGCGCCGCGCGCCGATTCGACGTCGAAAGCGCTGTCGCCGACCAGCGCCGCGCGGCCACCGCCGCACCGCTCGATCATCGCAAGCGTCGGGGCGGGTGATGGCTTGGCCGTGCCGGGGCCCAGCGTGTCGCCGCCGATGATCGTCGCCATCCGATCGGCGAGGTCGAGATCGCCAAGCAGCTGGCGCGCGAGTCCCTCGAGCTTGTTGGTGACGACGGCGGTTCGCACGCCCATCGCATCGAGCCGGTCGAGCGCGTCGATCAGTCCGGGGAAGGGCCGGCTGTGCACCGCGATATGTGCCTCGTAATAGGTGATCAGCTCTTGCAGCAGCCGCGGCACCTCGTCCTTCGGAATATCCCCGGTCGCCGCCAGCGCCCCTTCGAGCAGGTGCGTGGTGCCGAGGCCGACGAGTGGCCGCACGGCGTCCCGGCTCAGCGGCGAACGCCCCGCCAGCGCCAGCGCGTGGTTGAGCGCGGCAGCGAGGTCATCAAGCGTGTCGACGAGCGTGCCGTCGAGATCGAAGCCGACGATCGCGAAAGGAAATCCGTTCATCCACCGCGCATGGCGCGATGCTCTGGAAACCGCAATGATTTGCTGGCATGGCAGCGCGCATGAGCAATCCCATCGCCGCCATCATCCTTGCCGCGGGCAAGGGCACCCGCATGAAATCCGATCTGCACAAGGTGCTGCACCCGCTCGCCGGGCGGCCGATGCTGCTGCACCTGATGGCGAGCTTTGCCGCGCTGCCTCCCGCGAAAACGGTGATCGTCGTCGGCGACAAGCGCGAGCAGGTCGAGGCGGTGGTGGCCGGAAGCGGCGCGCTGGTCGCGGTTCAGGATCCGCAGCTCGGCACCGCGCACGCCGCGCTCCAGGCCAAGGCGGCGCTCGCCGGCTTCGACGGCCTGGTACTCGTCTGCTTCGGCGATTGCCCGATGCTGACCGCCGACACCGTGCGGCGCTTGTGCGCGCCGCTCGATGGCGGGGCGATGGTGGCGGTGCTGGGTTTCCGGCCGCGTGACACCGCCGCCTATGGGCGGATCATCGCCGATGCCGATGGAAATGTGTCGAAGATGGTCGAACATAAGGACGCGAGCCCCGAAGAGCGCGCGGTCGATCTGTGCAATTCGGGCGTTATCGTGGCCGCCGCCCACGACATGTGGCGCCTGCTCGAAGCGGTCGGCAACGACAATGCGGCCGGCGAATATTATCTGCCCGACGTAGCGACCGGCGCGATCGCCGAGGGCAAGCGGGTCGCCGTCGTCGAAACCGACGCCGCCGAGGTCGCTGGCATCAACAGCCGCGCCGAGCTCGCGGCGGCCGAGGCGCAGTGGCAGGCGTATAAGCGCGAGGAAGCGATGGCGGGCGGCGTGTCGCTGCGCGCGCCCGAGACCGTCTGGTTTTCGTGGGATACCGAGCTTGGCCGCGACGTCACGATCGAACCCAATGTCTTCTTCGGGCCCGGCGTGAAGGTCGCCGATGGCGTCAATATTCGCGCCAATTGCCATATCGAGGGCGCGACGATTGGTACGGGCTGCGAGGTCGGCCCCTTCGCGCGCCTCCGCCCCGGCACGATCCTCGGCGAAAAGGCGAAGATCGGCAATTTCGTCGAGACGAAGAAGGCCGTGCTCGGCGAGGGCGCGAAGGCGAACCATCTCACTTACCTTGGGGATGTCAGCGTCGGCGCGGGCGCCAACATCGGCGCGGGCACGATCACCTGCAATTACGACGGCTATTTCAAATATAGGACCGAGATCGGCGAGCGCGCCTTCATCGGATCGAACAGCGCGCTCGTCGCACCGGTCAGGATCGGCGCCGATGCGATCGTCGCGGCAGGCAGCGCGGTGACGCGCGACGTCGCCGACGGCGAGCTTCGCCTGGTGCGCGGCGAGCAGCTGGTCAAACCGGGCTGGGCCGACCGCTTTCACGAGGCGATGCGCAAGAAAAAGGCGGGTAAATAGGGCTAATGCCCGCACCGACGCTGACGACCGCGCGCCTTGTGCTGCGCCAGCTGCGCGAGGATGATGCCGCCGCGCTGTTTGCGGCGCTGTCGGACCCCGAGGTAATGATCTGGTGGTCGAGCGGCCCGCACGCCTCGCCGGCCGAAACCGTGGAATATGTCAAAGGCAATGCCGCCGAAGGGCGGGGCTATCTTTGCTGGGCGATCACCGCCGGAGACGATGTCGCGCTCGGGTGGGTGATCCTGATCGATGGAAAGCCGGACGTAAAGGAAATCGGCTATATCCTGCGCCGCGACCAATGGGGCAGCGGTATCGCGCGCGAAGCGGTGACGCGAGTGATCGACCATGGTTTCGGCGAAATGGGCCTGCGCCGCGTCTTTGCCGACACCGACCCCGAAAACGGCGGATCGATCGGGCTGCTCGAGCGCCTGGGTTTCCGGCGCGAAGGCCGGCTGCGCGGCGAGTGGCAAACGCATATCGGCGTGCGCGATTCGCTAATCTATGGCCTGCTGCGCGACGAATGGACGATGGAGAAGAAGAGATGAGCGACCGCTATACCGACAAGCCCTTCCTGCGGTTTGTCGATGCGTGGGTGCTGAAGGCGATCGGTCATCTCGACGCCGCGACCGAGACTTATTGCAAGGCGATGGTGCCCCAGCTCGAACAAAGCTTTGGCATGGCCGGAAGCTGGGAGCAGGTCGTCGAGCGGCAGATGAAATTCGGTCCCGACCTGCCCGCGCAGATTCTGAAAATCTGGACCGACGGCAAGGCGCGATACGAGCAAGGCAATGGCGAGGCGCCCGATCCGGTGCAATTCGCGATGATCTTCGTCGACCGGAATTTCGGGCGAGATTGACATGATATCTCGATATGATATCATGATATCATGCGAATCCTGACCGATATCCCCGATGACGATATTGAGAAACTCGACGCTCTGGCGGCGAAATCGAAGCGTTCGCGTGCAGCCGCAATCCGTGACGCGGTGAAGCTCTATCTCGTCCACAATGCAGACAACAAGGACTGGATCGCGCGCGGTGCGGGCTATTGGAAAGGCCGTACGGATATCGGCGATGCCGTGGAGTATCAGCGGGCGATGCGGGAAGACCGCACGCCTTATGAAGACATCTAAGCAGTGGCCGACCCGTTTTTTGACTCCAACATTCTGATTGATTGGCTGTGCGATCGATCGCAAGCCATCGCTGAACTGTCGCGTTATCCGCGCCATCGGATCAGCCGCATCGTGTGGACGGAGATTTCGGCTGGCGAACCACTTGAGAAGCGCGACGTCATTCAAGGGATTTTGTCGCCGTTCGAAGTCGTCGAAATCGATGCGCGCATAGCATTGGCCGCGGCCGACATTCGATTTCGGTCGAAAATGAAACTGATGGACGCCTATATCCTCGCGACCGCGCAAGTGAACGGCGCTATCCTAATAACAAGAAATACCAAGGATTTTCCGGCCAATATGCCGGGAATCCGCGTCCCCTATATTTTATAAGAGGAAAGCTCTCCAACCATGTGTGGAATCATCGGAATCATCGGCACGGCCCAGGTGGCGGACCGCCTCGTCGACGGGCTGAAGCGCATGGAATATCGCGGCTATGATTCGGCGGGCGTGTGCACGGTCGAGGGCGGCCAGCTGATCCGCCGCCGCGCCGAGGGCAAGCTCGGCAATCTCGTCAAGGAACTCGCGGGCAATCCGGCGCCGGGCACCGTCGGCATCGCCCACACGCGCTGGGCGACGCACGGCGCGCCGACGACGAGCAACGCGCATCCGCACGCGACGGGCGAGGTCGCGCTCGTCCACAATGGCATCATCGAGAATTTCAAGCCGCTGCGCGAGGCGCTGCAGGCGCGCGGGCGCAAGTTCGAAAGCGAGACCGACACCGAGGTCGTCGCGCATCTCGTTTCCGAGCAGGTCGAGGCCGGCTTGTCGCCGCAGGATGCGGTCAAGGCTGTCCTTCCCCAACTCCGCGGTGCTTTCGCGCTCGCGATCGCCTTTCGTCAGCACCCGGACCTCCTCATCGGCGCGCGCCTCGGCTCGCCGCTCGTCGTCGGTTATGGTGAGGGCGAAACCTATCTCGGCTCGGATGCGCTCGCGCTCGCGCCGCTGACACAGAAAATCGCCTATCTCGACGAAGGCGACTGGGTCGTCATCACGCGTGAAGGCGCGCAGATTTTCGACGCCGACAACAATCCCGTGACACGCGAAATCACCACCTCGGGCGTTACCGCCGCTGCGGTCGAGAAGGGCAATTACCGCCACTTCATGCAGAAGGAGATTTTCGAGCAGCCGACGGTGGTCGCGCAGACGCTCTCCTCCTACATCCGCCCGCTCGAACAGACGGTCGCGCTGCCGCAGATGGATTTCGACCTCAGCAAGATCGACCGCATCACCATCGTCGCCTGCGGCACCAGCTTCTACGCCGGCATGGTCGCCAAATATTGGTTCGAGACCTTCGCGCGCGTTCCGGTCGATATCGATGTCGCGTCGGAGTTCCGCTACCGCGATCCGGTACTCACGCCCGGCGGGCTCGCGCTCTTCATCTCGCAGTCGGGCGAAACCGCCGACACGCTCGCGGCGCTCCGCCATTGCAAGGCGCATGGCCAGACGATCGCGGTCGTCGTCAACGTGCCGACGAGCAGCATGGCGCGCGAGGCCGACTTGCTGCTCCCCACCCACGCGGGCCCCGAAATCGGCGTTGCCTCGACCAAGGCCTTCACCTGCCAGCTCGCGGTTCTTGCAGCGCTCGCCGCACATCTCGCGCTCAAGAAGGGCAAGCTCAGCGCCGCCGACGAGCGCGAGATCGTCAAACATCTGATCGAAGCGCCCGCCGCGCTGAACGCCGCGCTCGCGCATGATGAGGATATCGCGGCGATGGCGCATCTCGTCGCCCCGGCGCGCGACGTGCTCTATTTGGGGCGCGGCCCCGACTATCCGCTTGCGCTCGAAGGCGCGCTCAAGCTCAAGGAAATCAGCTATATACACGCCGAAGGTTATGCGTCGGGTGAAATGAAGCACGGGCCGATCGCGCTGATCGACGAGGCGGTCCCGGTAATCGTCCTCGCGCCCAGCGGACCCCTGTTCGAAAAGACCGTCAGCAATATGCAGGAAGTCATGGCGCGCGGCGGCAAGGTCGTGCTGATCAGCGACGCCGAAGGGCTCGCCGAAGCGGGCGAGGGTTGCATGGCGACGATCGAAATGCCCAAGGTCCACCCGCTGATCGCGCCGCTCGTCTATGCGGTGCCGGTGCAGCTTCTGGCCTATCATGTCGCGGTGGCGAAGGGGACCGACGTCGACCAGCCGCGCAATCTGGCGAAATCGGTGACGGTAGAGTGACCATAAAGAAAATTTTTCGCCGGATATTTGCGTCTAGAAACTCGGCTGAGCACGCGCTGGCTAGGCCATCCAACGACGACCTAGAACGTCGCGACATTCGCTCCATAGAGCATGCTTGGCGAGATCACTTCGCTCCACGTGTGAGAGCTTTGGGTTTCAAAGGCTCGGGTCGGCATTTTCTGAGGATCGACCATGAGTTCGTGCAGGCCGTCAACTTGCAGGGTTCGCGTTACGGCGGAAAATTTGCCGTCAACCTTGGGTTACAACCTTTGGGAATTCCCAATGTCGTCGGTGATGAAACTGATCCGAAGACGATCAAAGAAATTGAATGCGCATTTCGATATCGACTATCTGAGGATGATATGGACACTTGGTGGTCTTACACTTCCGACCCTGCAACGATGATCCAAGCCGCTAGCGCTGCGGCAGATATGTTTGAGCGCCGCGCGTTAAGCTATCTTGAAGAGCGGGCACAGTTTATTCGCACGGCGACGCCAGAGGAATTGGGACGAGGGCTGCCTATGGATTATGTCTCGTTTGCGCTGTTTCGTGAAGCGCAAGGGGACACCATGCAAGCGCGAGCGTTTGTCGAATTGGCAGTTAAGAGTGCATCTTCAAATTGGGTAGCTCACTCGGCGGTCAAGCACCTGCTCTAACTACCCTCCAATATCGAAAGACAATGAATTTGAACACCACCTGCCATTGCGGCGCCGTCTCGGTGCGGCTCGCCAAGGCGCCCGAAGAACTCGCCGAGTGCAATTGCTCGCTCTGCTTCTCCCACGGTATCCTCTGGACCTATATGTCGCCGCGCGACGTCGTGATCGAGGGCGAAACGCGGACCTATAATCGCGCCGATCGCGCCAGTCCCAATTCGGACCTGCATTTCTGCGCGACGTGCGGTTGCACCACGCACTGGTCGGCGACCGCGGGGCTGATCGAGCGGATGGGCGGCGAGGTCGACCTGATGGGCGTTAACATGCGCCTGTTCGCGCCGGCGCAACTCAGCGGGTTGAAGCTCGTCTTTCCCGACGGGCGTGGCTGGTCGGGCGAAGGAGCGTGGGACTATGCGCGCGATCATCAGGTCATGCCCTGACCTCATGTCCTACGCGGCGGTGATCTTCGATTTCGACGGCGTCGTCGCCGACAGCGAAGTGCGCGCGAACCTCTCGCTTGCCGAAAGCCTGACCGCGGCGGGCATGCCCGCGACCTATGACGAGTGCCTGCGCGACTATTATGGCCATAATTGGCAGGAGACCGAGCGGCGGATCGTGGCGCGCTACGGCCGGTCGCTTCCCGCCGATTTCCGCGAGACGCACCGAACGCGCGCGCGGGCGCGCTATATGGAGGGCTTCGACGCCGTCCCGGGCGTTGCGGAGTTTCTGCGCGCGCTCGGGCCGCTTCCGCGCGCGATCGCTTCGTCGAGCCGCGCCGAATATATCGGCTGGGCGCTCGGGCTGTTCGGGCTCGGCCATCATTTCGGTGAGCATGTCTACAGCGCTGATGGTTGGGATCGCGGCAAGCCGCATCCCGATATTTATCTCGCGGCGGCGAAGGGGCTTGGCGTCGATCCTTCGGCCTGCCTCGCGATCGAGGATTCGCCGACCGGCGCACGCGCCGCGATCGCGGCGGGGATGACCGTGGTCGGCTTCTGCGGCGCCGGGCATATCGTCGACCGCGCGGCGCATGGTGCGATGCTGCGCGAGGTCGGCGTGCATCATGTGGCGCTCAGCTTTGCGGAGATAATGATCCTCCCTATCGCGTAGCGATGGGGAGTCGCAGACGGCGCGTAGCGCCAGCGGGACCGCCTCCTTAGGCGGTGGTGAGGGGCGGCGACGTCACGCCATAACCCCTCCGTCAGCGCTTCGCGCGGGAAACCGTGGCGGCTCCGATCGGTCGCGATGGCGCGCCTGCCACCTCCCAACGGCTTCGCCGCAGGGAGGATCGAAGCTGCAAAAATCGCTGTCCTACTTTGGATCGCTGGATTAGCTTCGCGCCCGGATCGATCCCGATCACGGGACGAAACAGCAAATCGCGAGTGAAGTTGCGCATTTTTCCGTGACTTTTCCGAACGCCCCCAAGGAGAGCCGCCATGTGTACCGAGAAGATGGAAGCCGATCGCGACCGCGCCGGAATGCCCGTCGCGCGCCGCAGCTTCACCGCGCTCGCGGGCGCGGGCGCGTTGATGGCGGCGCTGCCGGCGCGCGCGGCGGCGGGGAAGACGGTCAAGGGCCGCGACGTCATGATCAAGACCGCCGATGGCACCTGCGACGCCTATTTCGTCGCGCCGGCCGAGGGCAAGCATCCCGGTGTGCTGGTGTGGCCCGACATTCGCGGGCTGCGCCCCGCCTTTCGCCAGATGGCCGACCGCCTGGCGGGCGAGGGCTATGCGGTGCTGACGGTGAACCCCTTCTACCGCTGGCAGAAATCGCCCGTCGTCGATGCGGCGAACGATTGGGGCAATGCGGATGTGCGCGAAAAGCTGTTCGGCTATCTGAAGCAGCTCACCAAGCCGGTCGTCGAGACCGACGCCAAGGCGCATCTCGCCTTTCTCGATGCGCAGGATGAGGTCGACACGAGCCGCAAGATCGGCACGAGCGGATATTGCATGGGCGGACCGATGGTCATTTATACCGCCGCCCTCAACCCCGGCCGCGTCGGCGCGGCGGCGAGCTTTCACGGCGGCGGGGTCGGCACCGACAAGCCCGACAGCCCGCATCTGCTGATCCCGGCGACCAGCGCGGGCTATCTTTTCGCGATCGCCGAGGATGACGACAAGGAAACGCCGAACGAGAAGCTGCTGCTGAAATCGGTGCTCGAACCCCGCTCGCAGTGGCACGAGGTCGAGGTCTATCCCGCGCAGCACGGCTGGTGCCCGCCCGACGGCCGCGTCTATAACGAAGCGGCGGCGGAGAAGGC
>CBINGC010000060.1:0-18839 GCA_966250105.1 uncultured Sphingopyxis sp.
CCCCCGCCAAACGCCGCTGGTTCGACGCCCTCGCATGGTTCGCGCTCGCGCTGCTCATCCTCACCACCATCGCGCACCTCGCGACGAAACCACCCGCGATGCCCGCCTTCGCCACGGTCCGCGCCGACTGGCGCCCCAGCGAAGCGTGGCTCTACGACCGCACCGGCCAACTCCTCGACAGCGAACGCGTCGATTTCGAACGCCGCCGCCTCGCATGGGTGCCGCTCAGCGACATCAGTCCCGCCGTGCGCAGCGCCGTGGTGCAAAGCGAGGACCGCCGCTTCTGGTCGCACGGCGGGGTCGACTGGCTCGCGGTCGCCAGCGCCGCTCGCGCGCGCCTGACTATGGGGCGGACCGGCGACCGCTCGCGCGGCGCCTCGACCCTCGCGATGCAGCTCGCGGCTTTCCTCGACCCCAGCCTCGCGCAGCCCGGCAAGCGCGATTGGCGCACCAAGATCCGCCAGATGCGCGCCGGACAGGCGCTCGCGGCGAACTGGTCGCACGAAGAGATGCTCGAGGCCTATTTCAACCTCCTGCCCCTGCGCGGCGAGGCGCAGGGTATCGGCGCCGGCGCGCAGAGCCTGTTCGGCAAGAAACCGGCCCAGATGAACCGCACCGACGCCGCGCTCTTCGCCGGCCTGCTCCCCAACCCCGCCGCCGATGCCGACGCGCTCGGCCGCCGCGCCTGCCGTGTCGCGCAAGCGAAGGATTGCACCGCGATCCGCGCCGCCGCCGCGACGCTCGTGTCGGGCGAACATGCCGCGCGCTTCGACCCCGGCCTCGCGCCGCACCTCGCCGTCCGCCTGCTCGACAAACCCGGCAAGCGCGTCACGACGACGATCGACCGCCGCATCCAGACCGCCGCGATCGTGGCCTTGCGCCGCCAGCTGTCGGGGCTCGGCGCGAACCGCGTCCGCGACGGTGCGGTCGTCGTGCTCGACAATGCCACGGGCGAAGTGCTCGCCTATGTCGGCGGCGTCGGCCTGGGATCGACCGCGGCGCAGGTCGACGGCGCCAATGCGATGCGCCAGGCGGGCTCGACCCTGAAACCGCATCTCTATGCGCAGGTGATCGAACATGGCTGGCTCACCGCCGCGTCGATCCTCGACGACAGCCCGGTCCAGCTCGACACCGCCTCGGGACTCTATGTCCCCAAGAATTACGACCGCAGCTTCAAGGGACCGGTCAGCGTCCGCCACGCGCTCGCCGCGTCGCTCAACGTCCCCGCGGTGCGCACGCTCATCATCGACGACGTCCAGCAGTTCCGCGACCGCCTCTGGGCCCTGGGCTACCATGGCCTCGTCGAGGACGGCGAATATTACGGCTTCAGCCTCGCCCTCGGCTCGGCCGAGGTCAGCCTGATCGAACAAGCCAACGCGTTCAGAACATTAGCAAATTTGGGGAACTGGTCGCCTCTCCACTTCGTCGATGTGCGCAACGATCGAGAAGTTTCACGCCAGATCGTCAACCCCGCCGCCGCCTTCATCGTCGGCGACATCCTCGCTGACGCCACCGCGCGCGCCGACGCCTTCGGTGCCGACAGCGCGCTCCGCCTGCCCTTCTGGGCGGCCGCGAAGACGGGGACATCGAAAGGCATGCGCGACAATTGGTGCGTCGGCTGGTCCGACCGCTTCACCGTCGCCGTCTGGGTCGGCAATCTCGAGGGCGATTCGATGCGCGCCGTCTCGGGCACCTCGGGCGCCGCCCCCGTCTGGCGCGACGTGATGATGGCGCTTCATGTGGGAAATCCCGGCAAGCCGCCGAAAATGCCCCGCGGCGTCGAGATGCGGCAGGTCAGCCTCCCCGGCACGCGCGAGCCGCCGCGCCGCGAATATTTCCTCGCAGGCACCGCGCAAACCGAGATCGCCGCCGCGCCGCAGGCCGCGCGCCGCCCGCGCATCACCAGCCCGGTCAGCGGCAGCGTCTATGCGCTCGACCCCGACATTCCATTGGACCGCCAGCGGCTCGCGGTCACGGTCAGCGGCGCGGTCGCCGGATACCGGCTGATCCTCGACAAGAAGCCGCTCGGCGATGCCGATGCCGGCCAGCAAGTCCTGCCCCGCCCCGGCGCGCATATGCTCGCGCTGGTCGATCCGGGCGGCCGGATGATCGACCGCGTGCGCTTTACGGTACGGTAAGCCGGGTCGCCCCTGAAATTAAGTTGCGCTGACGCGCGGAGCGGCTAGTCTGCCCCGCCATGAGAAGGCCCGCACCGGGCCCCAAAGGGGATTTTTTTGGATGATATTTGGTCGCGTCAAACCGCTCGACGCCATCTTGGCCACCGCCGAGAAAAAGTCGCTTCATCGAACACTCGGCGCCTTCCAACTGACCCTGTTCGGGATCGGTTGCGTCATCGGCACTGGTATTTTCGTGCTGACCTCGGCCGGCGCACAGAAAGCCGGCCCCGGTCTGATGCTGGCCTTCGCGATTGCCGGACTGATCTGCATCGTCGCGGCGCTCTGCTATGCCGAGATCGCCGCGATGGTCCCGGTCGCAGGCTCCGCCTATACCTATACCTATGCGACAATGGGCGAGGTTCTCGCCTGGACGGTCGGATGGGCCCTTGTGCTCGAATATGCGGTCGCGGCATCCGCGGTGTCGGTCGGCTGGTCCGGCTATTTCACGGGCACGATATTGAACGAGTTTCTGGGAATACAGCTGCCATCCTATCTGGCCGGCGCCCCGCTTGCGCTCGGCGGGATCGAGGGGGGCTTCATCAATCTGCCCGCAGTCTTCATAGCTTTCCTGATCACCTGGCTGTTGATGATCGGCACGACCGAAAGCGCCCGTGTCAACGCGATCTTGGTGGCGATCAAGGTTACCGCGCTCACCGCCTTCATCGCGCTGACCCTGCCCAGCGACTATTTCACCACCGACAAATTCAATCCTTTCCTGCCCGCCGGCATCTTTGGCGGTTTCGGGTCAGGCATCGGCGCGGTCGGCGCGGCGGCGACGATCTTCTTCGCCTATGTCGGGTTCGACGCGGTCTCGACTGCGGCGGAAGAGACCAAGAATCCACAACGCAACGTGCCTATCGGCCTGATCGGCTCGCTGCTCTTCTGCACCATCTTCTACATCCTCGTCGCGGCAGGCGCGATCGGAACCGTCGGCGGCCAGCCAATCATGGGCCCGAACGGCGTGCCATTCCCCGCGGGGTCGGAAGAGCTGGCGCGCCAATGCGCGACCTTCGCCGCCGACCAACTGCCGCTGGTCTGCTCGAATGAAGCGCTAGCCCATGTGCTGCGTCAGATCGGCTGGTCGGGTGTCGGCAATATGCTGGGCATCGCCGCCTTCGTCGCGCTGCCGTCGGTAATCCTGATCCTGCTGTTCGGCCAGACCCGCGTCGCCTTCGTGATGAGCCGCGACGGCCTGCTCCCCGAATCGTGGAGCAAGGTGCATCCGAAGTGGAAGACCCCGCATGTGATCACCGCGATCACCGGTGTCGCCGTCGCGGTGGCCGCCGCCTTTCTGCCGGTCGGAAAGCTTGCCGACATCGCCAATGCGGGCACGCTCTATGCGTTCATGATGGTGGCTATCGCGGTCATGATCCTGCGGAAGACCGCGCCCAATCAGCCGCGCGCCTTCACCACGCCGGCGCTGTGGCTCGTCGGTCCGCTGACCATCGCCGGCACGATCTTCCTGTTCCTCAACCTGCCGCTCGACGCGATGCTCGTGCTGCCGATCTGGGGAGCGATCGGCCTGGTCTTCTATTACCTCTATAGCCGCAGCCGCAGCCATCTGGGCCGCGGCATCGTCGAGGTGCATGAGGATGATCTGGAACCGGCTGCGCCGATCCACGACTGAAGCTCGAACGAGTCGATGGCAAAAGGGCCGTCCCGGTGATGCCGGGGCGGCCCTTTTCTATGTCAGTACGGACTTTTCGGCGCGGTTCCCGGACGCGTGAAGAGCTTGCCGCGTTCGGCCCAGTAAACCAGCGCCAATCCCACCACCGCGCTGATCAGAAAGGCATAGGCCAGCGGCAGCGTCGTGCCATCATATTGCTGCCCGATCGTCGCGCCGACGGTCGCCGCTAACAGCGTCTTGGCAAAGCTCTGATACGACGAGGCGACGCCGGCCATATGGCCGAAATCCTCCATCGCGATCGAGCCGAAATTGCTGCCGATGAAGCCGACGAGGCCGACGTTGACCATCATCAGCGCGGTGAACATCCACAAGGTCTCGGCGCCGCTCAAGGCCGCGATGATCTGCAATATCGAGGTCGCCATGAAGGCGAAGACCGCCGACTGCGACACGCGGCGCGCGCCGAAGCGTTCGACGATCGCGGCGTTCGAGAAATTGGCGATCGCGATGCCGACCGCGACGATGGCAAAGATCAGCGGAAACATCGCGCGAGCGCCGAACACCTCGGCGATGATCTGCTCGCTGCTGTTGAGATAGCCATAGAGCGCGCCCTGCATCATCCCCGACGCGATCATATAGCCCGCGGCGCGGCGATGCCGCGTCACCGTCGCCCAACCCGCGACCATCGTCTTGAAATCGAGCGGACGCACGTCGGCGGGGTCGAGCGTTTCGGGCAGACGGCGGAGCCAGAGCAGCATCACGATCGACATCACCGCGAGCACGATGAAGATCGCGCGCCAGCCCGCCACCGCGGCGATACCCGCGCCGATCGTCGGCGCGATGATCGGCACGATCATGAAGACGAGGAAGATCAGCGACAGCCTTTTCGCCATCGCGTCGCCCGAAAACAGGTCGCGGATCACCGCGACGACGATCACGCCGAGCGCGGCGCTGACCAGCCCGTGGACGAAGCGCAGTACGAGCAGCATCGCGAAACTTGTCGCCAGCCCGCAGCCGATCGAGAGCGCAAGATAGGCGAAGAGCGCCGGGACGAGCACGCCCTTGCGCCCGAAACGGTCGGAGA
Source organism: uncultured Sphingopyxis sp. (assembly GCA_966250105.1). Lineage (GTDB taxonomy): Bacteria > Pseudomonadota > Alphaproteobacteria > Sphingomonadales > Sphingomonadaceae > Sphingopyxis. Next base: position 4,886 of record CBINGC010000060.1, read on the forward strand.
GCGGTCCATAGAGCAGCGAGCCGAACCCGATACCGAGCAGGTAGATCGAGATGACATGCTGCCGGTCGTTGGCCACGGTAACGCCGAGCGTCTCGCCGATCGCTGGCAGCGCGGGCAGCATCGAATCGATGGCGAGCGCATTGAGCGCCATGACCATCGCCATCATGACCACCATTTCACGGGCGCCCGGCAGGCTCCGTTGGGGGGATTGGGCCGGCTTGTGCATGGCAGCAGCCTATGCGCCCAAGCCGCCGCTTTGGATAGCCCCCCAATAACCCGCAAAGCCAAAGGGCATTGCTATGCAAAGCAAAAGGGCCGCCCGATCAAGGCGGCCCTTCGCTTGTTTCGTCTTGGTAGGTCAGCCCTGGCGCGTGCCCGTCATCGCCATCGAGCCGAACGCGCCGGCCTTGATCGTGCCGGTCAGCGCGTCGCCGTCGATCGTCGCTTCGCATTCGAGCGTCATCGGCATCGGCACCTTCATGTTCATGGTCCAGGTCAGCTTGTTGCCGTCGACCTTGCCATTTTCGACATCGAGCGACCCCATCGCGCCGGCGTTCTGGCCGGTGAAGCTGCCGCCGTCGCTGCTGACGGTGAACACCGATTTCTGATCGCCCATCGGCGACTTGGTTACGCAATCATAGCTGCCATCGACTTGGGACATTGCGGCTCTCCTTACTGAAACTGATGTTAGTTAGCGGGAGACACCGTTTCCACGGGCAGACCCAATCCGTCAAGCTGCGGTTTCACCACGGCGGCGTCGCCGACGACGACATAGACGAGGTCGTCGGTACTCAGCGCCTTCCGCGCTGCGGCATCCAGCGCTTCGGGCGTCATCGCCTCGTAGGTCGCGGGCAGCTTCTCGTAATAATCGTCGGGACGGTCGAATTTGGCGATCGCGCGCAGCCCGCCGAGCACGTCGGACGAGGTTTCGAAGCTGCCCGGCAGTTCACGGACGCTGCCGTTTACGGTGCGCTGCAATTCCTCCGTGGTCACGCCCTTGTCGCCAAGGAAGGCCGTAAGGTCGCTTTGCAGTTCCTTGATCGAATCGCCGGTGCGATCGGCCTGCACCGGTGCTGAGGCGATCCAGCTGACGCGGTTCTTTTCGCCCGACACGCTCGTGCGCACGCCATAGGACCAGCCCTTCGTCTCGCGCAGGTTCATGTTGAAGCGCGACAGGAAATTGCCGCCGAAAATGTCGTTCGCCGCGCGCAGCACTTCCAGCCCGTCGCCGCCTTTGACGTCCAGCACCTTGCCCGCGAGGATCACCGACTGCGGCGATTTGGGCCGGTCGACGAGCAGGATCCGCGGCTGCGGCTTGGGCACCGCAATCTCGAAATGCTTCACCGGCTTCGGTGTTGCCGGCGCCTTCCAGTCGCCGAACGCGGCGTCGAGCTCCTTCTTCACCTCGGCGAGTGTCGTGTCGCCGACGACGAAGATGCGCGCATTGTCGGGGCGGATCCACGCCGAATGAAAGGCCGCGAGCTGGTCGCGCGTCGCCGCGGTGACCGCTTCGGCATTGCCGAGGCCCGAGGGCGGAATGCCATAGGGATGCTCTGCGCCGTAGAGCGCGGGCATCAGCACGCGCTGCGCGATCGCGCGCGGCTCGTTGAGTTCGGCCTTCAACCGGTTGAGCTGCTGCGCACGCACCCGCTCCAACTCCCTGGCATCGAAGGCCGGATTGCGCACATAATCGGCGAGCAACGCGAGCGACGCGCGCAAATTCGGCTTGAGCGCGAACAGCCCGAGCGCGGTTTCGTCGGCGTCGGCATAGCCATAGGTCTGCGCGCCGAGCCGTTCCTTCGCCTCGGCAAAGGCGATCGAATCGAGGCTCGTCGTGCCCTCGTCCATCAGGCTGAGCATCAGCGACTGGGTGCCGAGCGCGCTGTGCGGATCGGCGGCATAGCCTGCGTCGAAGCTGACCTGGACATTGACCGTCGGCACCGTCGTGCGGCGCGCGAACACCAACTCGATGCCGTTCTTGAGCTTGGCGCGCTCGATCTCGGGAAATTCGAGTGCCTTGAGGCCCGTCACGTCGGGAAATTGCGAACGGTCGGCGATCGAGGTCGCCGCGCCGATCCCGCTGTCGGGTCCGACATCGCCGAGCGCGGGGTTCCAGTAACGGTCGGGCTGGACAGCCGGGGCGCCCTTCGCCGCGACGACCGCACCGCCACGATTCTCGCCACCTTCGGTGCGCTCGCCAGGGGTGTAGGTCAGCGAAAAGGCCGGGCGCGACAGCCATTTGCGCGCCGCGTCGCGCACCTGCTCGGGCGTCGCCTTGGCGAGCCGCTCGAGCTCGACCTTGTAATAGGCGGGATCATTCGAATAGAGCGCGCCCTCGGCAAGCGTCACCGCCTTGCCCCCGAAGCCACCGACCGATTCGAGCTGCGAGATCGCACCGCCGAGATAGCTCGCGGTCGCGCGCTGCAATTCGTCGGCGGTCGGCCCGCTCGCGAGGAAGGCGGCGATTTCTTCGTCCAGCCTTTTGGCGACATGCGCGGGATCGACCCCCGGCTTGACGTCGGCCTGCACCAGCACGATCCCCGCATCCTCGAACGGCGACGCGCCCGCCGAGACGCTGACCGCGACCGGATCCTTGCGCACGAGCGCATTGTCGAGCCGCGACGAGGACAGCCCGCCGAGCACCGACATCGCCATCTGGAGCGGCACCGATTCGGCATCATTGAGCCCCGGCATCGTCCACATGCGATAGATGCGCGTCGTCGGGATCATATCCTTGACCTCTTTCGCGAGCGGCGCGGGCAGCGTCGGCAGCGAGGTCGCGGGTGCCTTGATCTCGGGCCCGCGCGGAATGTCGCCGAACCATTCGCCGACCTTCGCCTTCGCGGTCGGCACGTCGATGTCGCCCGCGAGGACGAGCACCGCGTTGTTCGGGCCGTAATTGTCGGTGAACCATGTCTTCACATCATCGAGGCTCGCCGCGTCGAGGTCGGCCATCGAGCCGATCGTGCTGTGATGATAAGGGTGGCCCTTGGGAAAGAGATTCTCGAAAATCTCGTAACGCAGCAGGCCATAGGGATTATTGTCGCCCTGCCTTTTTTCATTCTGGACGACGCCGCGCTGGTTATCGAGCTTTTCCTGCGTCACCGCGCCGAGCAGATGCCCCATGCGGTCGCTTTCGAGGAACAGCGCGAGGTCGAGCGCGCCGGTCGGCACCGTCTCGAAATAATTGGTGCGGTCGAGGAAGGTCGTGCCGTTGAAATCGGTCGCGCCGACCTGACGCAGCGGTTCGAAGAAATCATTGGGCGCATTCTCGGACCCGTTGAACATCAGATGTTCGAACAAATGGGCAAAGCCCGTCTTGCCGGCGGGCTCGTGCTTCGACCCGACGCGATACCAGACCGACACCGCGACGACCGGTGCCTTGCGATCCTCGTGGACGATCACGCGGAGGCCATTGTCGAGCGTGAAGGCTTCGTAGGGAATATCGACCGCTTTCACGAGGTCGGCGGTCGGCGCGGGCGCTGCAGCCTTGGCCTTGGCAAGCGCCGGAGCGGCAGCGACGAGCGAGGTCGACAGGGCAAGGGCGACGGCGAAACGACGAAAACGGACCATGGAAATCCCCCAGATCAAGGCATGCAGGCGAGCGCCTGCTCAAAATCGGGTGCCGGACGGCACTGTATCAATGGTTTAGGACAGCGAGGGGCGGCTTTCAAGGCCGATAGAAACGCGCCCCGCTCGCTTTCAGCGCCGCCGGATCGAAGAGCACGGGCTTCAATTTATGCGCGACGAACAGCGGCGCCTGATCGTTATAATGCGGGCTGTCGGGACGCGTCGTCGCGGCGCCGAACGGCTGGATCGATTCGGAGCGGACGCGCCCACCCTTGTCCCACGTCACGAACATGATGAAGCTGTCGCCGTGCCGCACCTTCAGCCGCCCGTCGGGCTCCTCGTCCCACAGCGTCGAGGCGCGCACCGTGTCGTTGCCGCCGTCGAGCGGCAGGTCGACGCGGTTCGCGCCCTCGCCGTGGCGGAGGCGGAGCACGGTGCCGAGCTTCGGGTCGAGCCCGCCGAAATATTCCTGCAGATGCCCGACACTCTCTTTCAGGACGGTGCGCGGATCGGGCGCGGCGCGGCGCTGGTAGTGACGACCGTTCGCCGGGCGCAGCACCATCAGCGCGAGCGCGTCGCCCTTGCCCCGGCCGTCGAGGTTCCAGTCCCATTTGCGCAGCAGCCGCTGCGCTTCGGCGAGGGCCGGATCGCCCTTCGTATCGAGCGCGAGCAGCCGGTCCATCCACGCCTTCGCATAGCCCGTCTTCGCATAGGCGGTGTCATATTTGATCGCCTTCAGCCGCGCCTCGTCGATCTGTCCCGACGCCTCGAACAATTCGATCAGCCGCACCGCGCGATTGGTCATATCGTCCTCGATCCCGAGCAAGGGCGAAAAGGCCGCCGCGTCGAGCTCGTCGCCCGGCCCCGCCGCGACCCACGGCGTATTGTTCGCGTTCATGACATAGCCCGAGCGCGGATTGACGAGCGCGGGCACGCGCTCGAACGGCAGCGTCTTCGTCCACAAATCGGCCGAGGTGTCGCCGGGCAGCACGCCGCGCCAGTTGAACCCCGCCGGGCGATCGGGGAACATCGCGTTATAGAAAAGCCCGATATTGCCCTTCGCATCGGCATAGATGAAATTGGTCGCGGGCACGCCCTGCCCCGCCATCGCCGCGCGCCATTCGGCGAAATTCTTCGCCTTGTTCAGCCTATAATATTGGGTGACCATATTCGCCTGGTCGATCCCCGCATAGCGGATCGCGAAGGCGCCCTTTTCATTCTTGACGACGGGACCGTGGACCGAGCGGTAGATGGTGCGCGGCACGGGCAGCACGAACGGCCCGAACTTGACCTTGAGCCAGATGCGCTTTTCCTCGAGCGGCCGCCACGCACCGTCGAAGCGGTAATTTTTGCCGCTGTCGTCGAGCGACAATTTATAGACATCGATCAGATCGGGCCGGTTCACCGTGTTGGTCCAGCCGAGATATTTATTATGGCCGAGAAAGGGATAGGGCGAGCCGGGGAAGTTGGCGCCGGCGAAATCCCAACCCTCTTCGCTATGGACGACCAGTTCGTACCAGGCGACGCCGCCGGTCCATGGCTGGTGCGAGTTGGAGACGAGCCGCGTCGCGCCGTCGGTCGACCGTGCGGGCGCGACCGCCATCGCATTGGAGCCATTGTCGGCCGGGTCGGTGCCGACCGGGGTCAGCTCGCGCGGGACGAGCTTGCCCGACTTGTCGAGCGCGGGGCCGCCCTCGCGCCCGATCTCGCTGCCTTCGGTGAGCGAACCGAGCACCGAATCGAGCCCGAAGAAAAAAGGCGAGCGCAATACGAAGCCGGCGACGACATCCTCGCCGGTTACCGGGAACAGCCCCGACAGGCGCACCTCATCGGCGTGTTTGTCGGCATAATGGTTGAGCCCCGCGGCATAAGCCGTGAACAGCTTTTTCACATCATCGGGCAGCCGCGGCCAGTCGCGCCGCGTCGTCGCGCGAACATCGAGCAGCGCCTCGGCATAGTCGATCTTCGCCCCATCCTCGCCCAGCATCGCGCCGGCGCGCCCGCGCGTCATCGCGAGCACCTCCTGCAGCGTCGAAAAATCATCCTCGGCATGGGCATAGGCGACGCCATAGGCAACGTCGGCGTCGGTCTTTCCGAAGATATGCGGCACGCCGAACGCGTCACGCGCGATGCGGACGTCCGCAGGCGTGAAAGCGGGGGCCGGCGGCGCTTCGGCGGTCAGCGGTTCCCAGAAGGCGAGCGACACGGCGGCGGCGGCGACCAGAACCAAGAAACCCAGCAAAATCCGTCGCAGCATCGTTGGTCCTCTTCGTAGCCGGTCCGCGCGCATCTGTGGCGGCCATGTCGTCCGATGGCAAGCGGCTGTCGTTCGTCGAGGCGGATTTGCCGGTGAGCGCCGCGCCGCTATGCAGGGTGCAGGTCATTGAACAACGGGGATTATCGAAAATGCGTATGAAAAGCCTGCTCCTTTCCGCCTGCCTGACGCTGGCGCCGATACCCGCCGCGATCGCGCAAACCGTCACCGGATCGGGTGTCGTCCCCGCCACCGCCGCGAACAGCGCCGAGCGCGCGATCGGCTTTGCCGCCACCGCGCCCGCGGGCGCCGCGCTCGTTATCGTGATGACCGACGCCACGCTGCCACCGCTCGACGGCGTCGCGCTGAGCGCGGCCGAGCGTCAGGCGGTCGCCGCGGGGATCGCCGCGGCGGGCTTCGATGGCAAGGCCGGATCGACGCTGTCGCTGCGCGGTATCGGTGCCTTTCCGCGCATCCTGCTCGTCGGCGCGGGCCCCACCCCAGCGTCGCTCGCGCTCGCCGAAGCGGGGGGCAAGGCGGCGCAGGAACTCAAGAGCGAAGCGCATCCGGTGACGATCGCCGGCGCTTATGGCGATGCATCGGCCGCCGACGTCGCTTATGGGTTCGCGCTCGGCCAATATCGCTTCGACCGGTACAAGACCGTCGATAAAAAAGCGCCGCCGGCGGGCGCGGTGACGCTGGTCGGGGCCGACCCCGCCGCCGCCGAGGCCGCCTTCGCGAACCGCTGGAAGCCGCTCGCCGATGGCGTGCGCCTGTCGCGCGACCTCGCCAACGAGCCCGCGAACGTCATCTATCCCGAAAGCTTCGTCGCGCGCGTACGCGAAGCCTTTGCCGGGGCGCCGGGCGTCAGCATCGAGGTGCTCGACGAGGCGGCGATGCGCAAACTCGGCATGGGCACGCTCGTCGGGGTCGGTCAGGGCAGCCCGCGCGGCTCGCGGCTGCTCGCGGTGCGCTATCGCGGCGCGGGCGCGCCCGACGCGCCGATCGCCTTTATCGGCAAGGGCATCACCTTCGATTCAGGCGGCATCTCGCTCAAACCCGGCAACGGCATGTGGAATATGAAGGGCGATATGTCGGGCGCCGCCTCGGTCGTCGGCGCCGCGCTGTCGCTCGCGAAATCGCGCGCGCCCGTCCATGTCGTTGCGGTCGCCGCGCTCGCCGAGAATATGCCCGACGGCAACGCCCAGCGCCCCGGCGACATCACCCGCACCATGTCGGGCAAGACGATCGAGATGCTCAACGCCGACGCCGAAGGCCGGCTGGTGCTTGCCGACGCCAACGAATATGCCGCGGCGACGTATAAACCGCGCGCGATCGTCAACATCGCGACGCTCACGGGGTCGATCGTCGGCGCGCTCGACGATCAATATGCCGGACTGTTCGCGCGCGACGAGAAGCTCGCCGCCGCCTTGCTCGCCGCGGGAACCGCGAGCGGCGAGGAATTGTGGCGGATGCCGCTCCACAAAAACTATGCCGAGAAGCTGAAATCCGACATCGCCGACATCCGCAACATCGCGCCAAGCCAGGGCCCGGGCGCGAGCCTCGGCGCGCACGCCATCGGCTTCTTCGTCGATGAAGCGACGCCGTGGGCGCATCTCGACATCGCCGGGGTGAATCAGGCCGACAAGGCGTCCGCGCTCGTCCCCAAAGGGATGAGCGGCTTCGGCGTCCGCCTGCTCGATCAGCTGGCACGCAGCGGAGAATAAAGGACGCTCGTGCCCCTGCGAAGGCAGGGGCCCATCTCCGATCGGCGCCAGATTGAGCCGGCCGGAGATGGGTCCCCGCCTTCGCGGGGACACATGGTTTGGCAGGAACAATTTGAGCGCTCTTGTGTTGCCAAAGTGCAACACTATCTTGCTCGGCGAGAAAGGGGCTTTCTGAATGAACCTCGAAAAATTCACCGACCGCGCCAAGGGCTTCCTCCAGGCGGCGCAGACGATCGCGATCCGCATGAACCACCAGCGGATTGCGCCCGAGCATATCGCCAAGGCGTTGCTCGAAGACAATCAGGGCATGGCCGCGGGCCTGATCGCGAACAGCGGCGGCGATACCGCGCGCGCGGTGCAGGGCATCGACGCGCTGCTCGCCAAACTTCCCGCCGTGTCGGGATCGGGTGCCCAGCAAACGCCGGGCCTCGACAATGACGCCGTGCGCTTGCTCGACCAGGCCGAACAGGTCGCCGCCAAGGCAGGCGGCGAGTTCGTCGCCGTGCAGAATATCCTGCTCGCGATGGTGCTTGGCAGCGGTACCCCGGTGGGCAAGGCCTTCGCCGATGCGGGCGTGAAACCTGAAGCGCTCAACGCCGCGATCGCCAAGCTGACCGGCGGCCGCACCGCCGACAGTGCCTCGGCCGAGGATCGTTACGACGCGCTTCAGAAATTCGCCCGCGACCTCACCGCCGTCGCGCGCGAGGGCAAGCTCGATCCCGTCATCGGCCGCGACGAGGAAATCCGCCGCACCGTGCAGATTCTCGCGCGCCGGACCAAGAACAACCCGGTGCTGATCGGCGAACCCGGCGTCGGCAAGACCGCGATCGCCGAAGGCCTCGCGCTGCGCATCGTCAACGGCGACGTCCCCGACAGTTTGAAGGACCGCCGCCTGCTGTCGCTCGACATGGGCGCTTTGATCGCGGGCGCCAAATATCGCGGCGAGTTCGAAGAGCGGCTGAAGGGCGTGCTCGACGATGTGAAGGCCGCCGAGGGCGAGATCATCCTGTTCATCGACGAGATGCACACGCTCGTCGGCGCGGGCAAGGGCGAGGGCGCGATGGATGCGTCGAACCTCCTGAAACCCGCACTCGCGCGCGGCGAGCTCCACTGCATCGGCGCGACGACGCTCGACGAATATCGCAAGCATGTCGAAAAGGACCCCGCGCTCCAGCGGCGTTTCCAGCCCGTCTTCGTCGGCGAGCCGACGGTCGAGGATTCGATCTCTATCCTGCGCGGCATCAAGGAGAAGTACGAGCTGCACCACGGCGTGCGGATCACCGACGGCGCGATCGTCGCCGCGGCGACGCTGTCGAACCGCTATATCTCGGACCGCTTCCTGCCCGACAAGGCGATCGACCTGATGGACGAGGCGGCAAGCCGCATCCGCATGGAGGTCGAATCGAAGCCCGAGGAGATCGAGAGCCTCGACCGCCGCATCATCCAGATGAAGATCGAGGAATCGGCGCTCGGCAAGGAGAGCGACGCCGCGTCGAAGGACCGGCTCGCCACGCTCCAGTCCGAACTCGCCAATCTTGAACAGCAATCGGCCGAACTCACGCAGAAATGGCAGGCCGAAAAGGACAAGATCCACGCCGAGGCCAAGATCAAGGAAGAGCTCGACGCCGCACGCGGCCAGCTCGAGCAGGCGCAGCGCGCCGGCGATCTCGCGAAGGCGGGCGAGCTCAGCTACGGCACCATCCCCGGCCTCGAAAAGCAGCTCGAAGAAGCTCAGGCGATTGCCGGCAACGCGATGCTGCGCGAGGAAGTCACCGCCGACGACATCGCCGCGGTCGTGAGCAAATGGACCGGCATCCCCGTCGACCGGATGATGGAAGGCGAGCGCGAAAAACTGCTCGGCATGGAAGAAACGCTGGGCCAGCGCGTGATCGGTCAGGACGAAGCGGTGCGCGCCGTCTCGACCGCCGTCCGCCGCGCTCGCGCGGGGCTACAGGATCCGAACCGGCCCTTGGGCTCCTTCCTCTTCCTCGGCCCCACGGGCGTCGGCAAGACCGAGCTCACCAAGGCGCTCGCGCGCTTCCTGTTCGACGACGACAATGCGATGGTCCGCATCGACATGTCCGAATTCATGGAAAAGCACAGCGTCGCGCGCCTCGTCGGCGCGCCGCCGGGCTATGTCGGCTATGAGGAAGGCGGCACGCTCACCGAAGCGGTGCGCCGCCGTCCCTATCAGGTCGTGCTGTTCGACGAGGTCGAAAAGGCGCATCCCGACGTCTTCAACATTCTGCTCCAGGTGCTCGACGACGGGCGCCTGACCGACGGGCAGGGGCGCACGGTCGACTTCACCAACACGCTGATCATCCTGACCTCGAACCTCGGCAGCCAGGCGATCGCCGCGCTGCCCGACGACGCCCCGGTCGAACAGGCCGAACCCGCGGTGATGGAAGTCGTGCGCGCGCATTTCCGGCCCGAATTCCTCAACCGGCTCGACGAGATCGTGCTGTTCCACCGCCTCGCACAGCAGCATATGGGCGGCATCGTCGACATTCAGGTCGCGCGGGTCCAGAAGCTGCTCGCCGACCGCAAGGTGACGCTGGGCCTCACCGACGCCGCACGCGCGTGGCTCGGCCGCGTCGGCTACGATCCCGTCTATGGCGCAAGGCCGCTGAAGCGCGCGGTGCAGAAATATCTGCAGGACCCGCTCGCCGACCTGATCCTGAAAGGCGAAGTGAAGGATGGGCAGACGATCAGGGTCGATGAGGGCGATGGGGCGCTGGTGTTGACCCCGGCCTGAGCCAGGTCGGCCCTCACCGTCGCCGCGCGATCAGTTCGACGAATTCAACCCCTTGCCCACCATCGCCTCGGCGGTGTCGCGGGCATTCTGGTTGCCCTGCGCCCACGCCTCTTTCCATTGCGCGTTGGTGCGGCATACGCGCGCCTTTTTGACCCACGAGCCGCTCTCCTCGATCTTGCGGCATTTGATATAGTCGGGATGGGTCATCGCCAGCCCGTCGTTATACGCCTTGATCTCGGCATTGGTCATCGCCGACGGTGCCTTGTCGAGCGCGCGGCGCGTTTCGGCCCCCGCCGGCGCGGGGGCGGCGGCAAGCGCCAGAGCGGTCAGAATATACAGCATTGGACGAGACATCCTTCGGTTCATTGTGGCCGGTTCGGCATCCGCACCAATTGGTCCTGGGGTTCCTGCGGAACGCTCCACCCGCGCGCGAGCGTCTCCATCGAATCGCGGGCGTCCTGATTGCCCTTGTCGACGATCCGCTTCCATTCGGAATTGGTGTTGCAGACGCGCAATTTCCTGACGAGCGAGCCGGTCTGCTCGATCCGGCGGCACCGGATATAGTCGGGGTCGCTCGCCATCCGCCCTTCGTTATAGGCGTCGATTTCGGCGCCCGACATGTCCGAAGGCGCGCGCGCGAGGCGAAGTTCGCCCTCTTGCGCGCCCGCCGGCGCCGCGGCGAAGCCGGCGATAGCCGCGAGGCTGATGATGGCCGTCCGCATCCTGTCCCCCTGTCCGCCCGGGTAGAACGATCAGTTCGCCCCGTTCATCGCCTTGCTCGTCATCGCTTCGGCGGTGTCGCGCGCATTCTGATTGCCCAGCGCGGTCACTTCCTTCCATTTTTCATTGGTGTAGCAAACGCGATTCTTCTTCACCAGCGACCCGATTTCGAGCGTCTTGCGGCACTTGATATAATGGGGGTGGGTCTGCGCCAGCCCCTCATTATACGCCTTGATCTCGGTCGGGGTCATCGCCGAGGGTGCCTTGGGCGGCGGCGCGTGATCGGCGGGCGTGTTTTCGGCGGCGAACGCCGCCGGCGCGGCCAATAGCGCGACGGCGATAAAGGCAGAGAAAGTCCGGTTCATGCTAGTCCTCCTACCGCGGGCATCGCCCGCAGCCTCATGCCCCGCATCATATTGGCCCTCGCGGTTTTCGCAAAGCTGAATCTCCGCGCGAACGGGGGCTGCCAGCCTAGCGCGGCACGGCATATCCCGACGCGTCGGCCGACGCGAAATAGCGCAGCAGCAGCTCGCGTTCGCTTGTCGTCATATGCGGGTTCCAGACGTCGAAGATCAGCACCGCGCGCAGTTCGTCGCTGTCGTTCCATGCCTCATGCTCGATCGTATCGTCGAACGCGAAGGCGGTGCCCTCCTGCCATTCGCGCGTCTCTCCTCCCACCCGAAAGCCGCAGCCGGGCGGAACGATCAGCGGCAGATGCACGATCGCGCGCGTGTTGGTGACGCCGGTGTGCGGCGGGATGCGCGTATGCGGTTTCAGCATCGAGAAGAAGGCGCTGGGCGCGCGGCCGGGGATATGCACCCCGGGAACGGCGGCGAGCGCGGCGGCGGTCGCGGGGCAGCGGTCGAGCACCGGCTGGTTCGGCTCGCCATATTCCCACAGGAAACAGGCACCCCAGTCGAGCCGGTTGTCGAGGCCCGACCAGATCGTTTCGGGCGTCCCCGCCTCCATCCGCACATAGGGGCGCAGCGCCTCCCCCGGATCGTCGAGCAGCGCCTGCAATTCGGCGCGGATCGCGGCGGTCTGCGCCTCGATTTCGGACAGCCAGGGGAAATGGCCGCGATCGAAATATTCGTCGGCGGGCAGGAAGGGATAATAGACCCCCGCGCATTCGTTTCGATAGACGCGGCGGCGGCCGAGCGCGCTCGCGATGAAGGCCGCGCCGCGCCGCGCCTCGGTCTCCGACAGGTCGCCGCGCATGGCCTCGAACGCCCCCGATGCCGCGGTGAACATCGTATCGGTGGCGCCCGTGACGAAATCCCGGCCGTGCGCGAGCAGCGGCGCGAGCGGCGGCGGAACCGGGTCGAGCTGCGCGCCGAGCGCGATGGCGGCGCTCCACGCGGCGAGCGCCGCGCCCATTTCGCCGCGCGCCTCGTGCCGTTCGCCCTTGCGGACCCACGCCATCAGGTCGCGGCGGTCGATCGCGAGCGCGGCGTCGAGCGCCTCGAGCTCGCGCGCCTCATCACCGAGCGCGCGCCACGCCGAGGCGAGGTTGCGCTGCAACGCGCCCGAATGCGGATCAGCGACGACCGCCGCGCCGAAATGGCGTGCGGCCGCTTCATTGTCACCGGCTTGCAGGGCGGCGATACCGAGCCGGTTGGCCTCGACGGCCGAGGAAGAAGGAGTGCTGGTCATGCCCATGCTTGCCATCGACAGGACCAATCGGCAAGGTCGATTGATGACCGCAAACCCCTCCGTGTCCGCCATCGTCAATGACGCCGAATGGCTCACGCATCGCTATGACCCGGAACACGACGCCTTCCATTTTCGCCGTGTCGCGCGCGCGGCGCGCGCCGCGGTTCCGTTCCTTATCGATGCGCATCTGGGCGAAGAGACGAAGCCCGTGATATTGCGCCGGAGCGATTGCCTGAACGCGATGGGTGAGGCATCGACGCCGCTCCATTTCATCTTTCATTCGGCTTATTGTGCCTCGACGATGCTGACCCACGCGCTCGACCAGCCGGGCGTCGCGGCCGGCCTGTCCGAGCCTGTGCTGCTCAACGACATGGTGGGCTGGCGCCGGCGGGGCGCGGCGCCGCGCGATCATGGCCGGGTGATGGACAGCGCGCTCGCGATGCTGGGGCGCGGTTTCGCGCCGGGCGAGGCGGTGATCGTCAAACCGTCGAACATCTTCAACCCGCTCGCGCGCGGGGCACTGATGCTGCGGCCACAGGCGCGCGCGATCCTTCTCTACGCGCCGCTCCGCCCCTTTCTGCTGTCGGTCGCGCGCAAGGGCATGTGGTGCCGCCTGTGGTGCCGCGAACTGCTCGAATCCTATCTTGCCGACGGTTTCGTCCCGCTCGGTTTCGAACCGCGCGATTATTTCCGCCAGTCGGACCTGCAGATCGCGGCGGTCGGCTGGCTCGCCCAGCAACAGGCCTTCGCCGCGCTGCTGGGCTGGGCGCCCGAACGGATCGCCTCGCTCGACAGCGAGACATTGACGCGCGATCCCGCCGCGACGGTCGCGGCGGCGATGGACCATCTGCACCTCGCGGGCGACCGCGCCGCGATCGCCGATCATCCCGCGCTGGCGCGCAACAGCAAGTCGGGCGCGGCCTTCACCGAAGGCGAACGGCAGCGCGATCTCACCGCTGCCGAGGCGGCCTATGGCGAGGAAATAGCGCAGGTCGTCGGCTGGGCCGAAGCCGTTGCCGCGCAGGCGGGGATTCCGTTGGTTCTGCCCGGGGCGCTACCGGTGGGCTGACACTCCGGAAAGGCCGGTTTCGACCGGAAGCTGCCATGGGGGAGAAAGCCCCTCCCCTTCAGGGGAGGGGCAACGCAGACTTGGCAGCTTGCCTAGTCGTAGTGGGGTGGGGGCCATCGGCCGTGCGTAAGGCCGATGGCCCCCACCCCAACCCCTCCCCTGAAGGGGAGGGGTTTAACGGAACCCAACCGCCGCTCGCCACCCCA
>CBINGC010000061.1:0-18721 GCA_966250105.1 uncultured Sphingopyxis sp.
GGATAAAGGTCACCTGTTCTTCCGCCCTTCGATCAGCCCATCGACGAGGCTCGGATCCGCGAGCGTTGACGTATCGCCCAGCGACCCGAAGTCATTCTCCGCGATCTTGCGCAGGATGCGGCGCATGATCTTGCCCGAGCGCGTCTTGGGCAGGCCCGGCGTCAGGTGGATATGATCGGGCGTTGCGATCGGGCCGATCTCCTTGCGGACCTGCTGCTTGAGCGTCGCGGCCACCTCTTCGGTAGGCTCGACCCCGGCGTTCAATGTGACATAGGCGTAGATGCCCTGGCCCTTGATGTCGTGCGGGAAGCCAACGACCGCGGCCTCGGCGACATCCTCGTGGAGGACGAGCGCGCTTTCGACCTCGGCGGTGCCCATGCGGTGGCCCGAGACGTTGATGACATCGTCGACGCGGCCGGTGATCCGCCAGTAACCGTCGGCGTCGCGGCGACAGCCGTCGCCGGTGAAATATTTGCCCTTGTAGGTCGAGAAATAGGTCTCGGCGAAGCGTTTGTGGTCGCCGTAGATGGTGCGCGCCTGTCCGGGCCAGTTGTGCGTGATGCAGAGATTGCCTTCGGCCGCGCCGCCGGTCTGCTCATCGACGAGCACGCCGCCCTCAGCGTCGACCAATTGCGGGCGGATGCCGAAGAAGGGCTTGCCGGCGCTGCCCGGCTGCATCGCATGCGCGCCGGGCAGGGTGGTGATCATGATCCCGCCCGTCTCGGTCTGCCACCAAGTGTCGATAACGGGGACGCGGCCCTTGCCGACGGTCTGATGATACCAGCGCCACGCCTCGGGGTTGATCGGCTCGCCGACGCTGCCGAGCAGTCGGATCGACGAGAGGTCATGGCGCGTCACATACTCGTCGCCCTCGCGCATCAGCGCGCGGATCGCGGTCGGCGCGGTGTAGAGGATGTTGACGCGGTGCTTGTCGACGACCTGCCAGAAACGGTCGTGGTCCGGGTAATTGGGTACGCCTTCGAACATCAAGGTCGTCGCGCCGTTCTGGAGCGGGCCGTAGACGACATAGGAATGTCCGGTGACCCAGCCGATGTCGGCGCTGCACCAGAAGATTTCACCCGGGCGATAGTCGAAGCCGTAATAAAATGTGCTCGCGGTCCAGACGCTGTAGCCGCCGACAGTGTGCAGCACGCCCTTGGGCTTTCCGGTTGAGCCCGAGGTGTAGAGGATGAAGAGCGGATCCTCGGCATTCATCGGCTCGCAAGGACAGTCGGCGTCGACATCGGCCGACAGCGCGTCGTACCAATGATCGCGGCCCTCCTTCATGCTCACGTCGCCGCCGGTGTGCGCGATGACGAGCACCGCCTTCACGGTGACGCGCTCGAGCGCCTTGTCGACATTGGCCTTAAGCGGAACGACCTTGCCGCCGCGCAGCCCTTCGTCGGCGCAGATCACCCAGTCGCTCGCGCAATCCTCGATCCGGCCGTGGATTGCCTCGGGCGAGAAACCGCCGAAGACGACGCTGTGCACCGCGCCGATGCGCGCACAGGCGAGCATCGCGACCGCACCCTCGGGGATCATCGGCATATAGATGGTGACGCGGTCGCCCTTCTGGACGCCCAGCTTCTTCAGCGTGTTCGCGAAACGGATAACGTCGGCGAGCAGCGCGGCATAGCTGATCGTCCGCGTCTCGCCGTCGGGGGCGTCGGGTTCGAAGATGATCGCGGTGCGTGTCCCATGACCCGCGGCGACATGGCGGTCGACGGCATTGTGGCAGAGGTTGAGGACGCCGTCCTCATACCATTTGATCGCGACGGGATCGTAAGACCAGTTGCCGATCTTCGTCGGCGGCGTCACCCAGTCGAGACGCTTGGCTTGTTCGGCCCAGAAGGCGTCGGGATCGTCGATGCTTTGCGCATAGAGCCGGTCATAATCGGCGGCGGTGCAGTGGGTGTTTGCCGCGGTATCGACCGGAACGGGAACAAAGGGTTCGGACGGCGGCAGTTCGGACACGGGCGACTCTCCAATCGGCTTTGCATTGTTCGCCCGCTGCGATAACCCGCGAGCCACAAACTGCAAGGGCGCGTCGGCGCCGACGAAGGGACAGATGATGACGGCATTGGGCCAAGAGGTCGCACGGTTGCTCGATGGACTCGGCGTGGACCGCACGCTGTGGATCGATGGGTCGATGTCGTCGGTGACGCCGCTGACGGGCGAACAACTTGGCATGGTGCAGGTCGTCGATAGCGCCGCGATCGATGAAAAACTCGACGCAGCGAGCGCGGCCTTTCGCGCATGGCGGGGCGTCCCGGCACCGCGTCGCGGCGAGCTCGTCCGCCTGTGGGGCGAGGAACTCCGCGCCGCGAAGGATGATCTTGCCAAGCTGGTGACGATCGAGGCGGGCAAGATTCCGTCCGAGGGCGCGGGCGAGGTGCAGGAGATGATCGACATCTGCGACTTCGCGGTCGGGCTTTCGCGGCAACTCTACGGGCTCACCATCGCGACCGAGCGGCCGGGGCACCGGATGATGGAGGTCTGGCATCCGCTGGGCGTCGTCGGGGTGATTTCGGCGTTCAACTTTCCCGTCGCCGTGTGGGCGTGGAACGCAGCGATCGCGCTGGTGTGCGGCAACAGCGTGGTGTGGAAGCCGTCGGAAAAGACGCCGCTGACCGCCTTGGCGACGCAGGCGATTTTCGAGCGCGCGGTGGCGCGCTTCGGCGATGCGCCGGCGGGGCTGGCGCAGCTGCTGATCGGTGGGCGCGAAGCGGGCGAGGCGCTGGTCGACGACAAGCGCGTGGCCTTGGTGTCGGCGACCGGATCGACGCGCATGGGCCGCGCAGTCGCGCCGCGGCTAGCTCAGCGTTTCGCCCGCGCGATCCTCGAACTTGGCGGCAACAATGGCGTGATCGTCGCGCCCTCGGCCGACCTCGACCTCGCGCTGCGCGGGGTCGCATTCGGCGCGATGGGGACCGCGGGGCAGCGTTGCACGACGACCCGGCGCCTGTTCCTGCACGACAGCATCTATGACGGCTTCGTCGCCAAGCTGAAGGCGGCATACGCGAGCGTCGGTGTCGGCAATCCGCTGGAGGGCGAGGTACTCGTCGGGCCGCTGATCGACCGTGCGGCGTTTGAGATGATGCAGGACGCGCTAACGGCCGCCAAGGCGGCGGGCGGGGTCGTGCACGGCGGCGAGCGGTTGGGGGAGGGCGCGAGCTTTTATGTGAAGCCCGCGCTTGTCGAAATGCCGGGGCAGGTCGGCCCGGTGCTCGAAGAGACGTTCGCGCCGATCCTTTATGTGATGCGCTATTATGATCTCGATGCGGTGATCGAACTGCATAACGATGTGGCGGCGGGCCTGTCGTCGGCGATCTTCACCACCGACATGCGCGAGGCCGAACGCTTCCTCGCCGCGAGCGATTGCGGGATCGCGAACGTCAATCTGGGGACCAGCGGCGCGGAGATCGGCGGGGCGTTCGGCGGCGAGAAGGAAACCGGCGGCGGGCGCGAAAGCGGCTCGGACAGCTGGAAGGCCTATATGCGGCGCGCGACGAACACGGTGAATTATTCGGATGCGCTGCCGCTGGCGCAGGGGGTTTCGTTCGAGATTTGATATCCCCCTCCCGCTTGCGGGAGGGGCAGCGAGACTTGCGAGCTTGCTCGTTAGTCGCAGCGGGGTGGGCTATCGCGATGTCGCTGCCCACCCCCGACCCCTCCCGCATGCGGGAGGGGAGAGGCTTAGGCCCGCCAGCCGAAGCCTTCATCCAGTGCAATGACCTCGCCCCCCGTCCCAACCGGCTCCACCTTACCATCGGTCAAAAACGCCAGCATCGCGCCGTCGCCAACATCGACATGCGCCAGCGTGCGCTGGCCTTCGGGCGTTCGCGCCACGACAACCCCGGCCTTCGGCCCCCCATCGCGGCCATAAAACACCGTATAGCTCTCGATCGTCGCCGTCCCTGCATAATCCTCGATCAGTTCGGGCACCGGCCCGCGCTTCGCTTCGGCTTCGGCCTGATAGTCGAAGTCCTGCGGGAAGCTCGCAGCGGCAACCGGCTTGTTGCCCAGCACGATGCAATGATTGTCGGTCGCGAAGCCGCCATTGGCGAAGAGGAACCCGTAGCGGCCCTCGTGGCGCAGCTTTTCGACCATCGAGACGATCGCATGGCTCATATAATTGGCGATCGGGCCGCCGCCGAAGGTGAGACCGCCGAAAACCGTCGCGGGGCGATCCCACGGCCAGCCGAGGATACGCCGCGCCATCTTGGGCACGCAGGGAAAGCAGCTATAGAGTTCGACGAAATCGAAATCATCGGCCGTCATCGCGTTGAGTTCGAGCGTGCGGGTGATCGACGTCTCCATGCTGACGCTGCCATCGTAGCGGTCGCGGTGGAGGATGCTTGCGGGTTCCTTCGCGGCGGCGCCCATGCCGACGTAGATCAGCCGATCCTCGGCGACCCCGCGGCGGCGCGCTTCGGCGAGGCTGGCGACGATGAAGCCCGCGCCTTGGTTGACCGACGAGTTTGCGACCATCAGCTTTGAATAGGGGAAGGCGATCGGGCGGTTGCGTTCGTCGACCCGAAGGATATCCTCGGGCGACGCGGGCTTGCGAATCCATGCGCCGTCATTCGCTGCGGCGACCTGCGAAAAGCGCGACCAGATTTCGGCGCTTTCGAACTGCGCTTCTTCAAGGCTTTGGTCCCAAGCGGCGCGCGTCGCATTCTCGTAAAGCGGATAGACGTCGACCGGCGCGGCGAGGCCATGCTTCTGGGCGTAATTCGGCTCGCGCCGTGTCGCGACCTTGCGGATCGCATTATAGCTTTTGTCCTCGCCGCTCGCGGCCTTGGCGGCGCGGCCGGCGGCGGTGCGCAGAGCCTCGCCGCCGACGATGGCGGCGAGCTTGATCTCGCCCGCGCCGATCCGGTTCGCGGCCTCGTTGAGCAGGCGAACGGGCGTGTCGCCGTGCGGCGCGGCCGACTGGTAATTGATCGCGGGGTTGGCGCCAATCGCGGCGGCCAAGGGTTCGCAGAGCTTGCCGAGATGATGGAAGCTGATCTGGTCGACGATCGCGAGGCTGTCTATGTCGGTCAGCGACACGCCCGCATCGTCGGCGGCGACCCGAAGTGCCGCGACCATCAGCCCGAGCGAATCGAGCCCCGCGTCGGGATCGTCGGGACGGTCGCCCACCTGTCCGACGCCGATGATGACGGGAATCCGCTCGGGATCGGTCATCGTCACGATCAGCGCGCCTTCCACTCGGGCTTGCGCTTCTGCGCAAAGGCGAGCGGGCCTTCGCGGGCGTCCTCGCTGCGCATCAGCGCGCTGCGTTCGATCGTGTTATGCTCCCAATAGGGCGCGTCGGCGGCGATGCGACCATCCTGGATGCCGAGCGCGACGCGCTTCGACGCCTGCACCGACAGCGGCGCGTTGCCCGCGATCTTTTCGGCGAGTGCAATCGCGGTCGGCATGAGGCCGGCGAGCGGCACGACATGGTTGACGAGCCCGAATTCGGCGGCGCGCGTGGCGGGGATCGGGTCGCCGGTCAGCATATATTCCATCGCGAGTTTGCGCGGCAATTGCTGCGCGAGGCGGAAGGCGCCACCCGCCGCGGCGAACAGCCCGACCTTGACCTCGGGCAGGGCGAATTGCGCATGATCGGCGGCGATAATGATGTCGCTCATCAGCGCGATCTCGCACCCGCCGCCAAAGGCGAAACCGTTGACCGCGGCGATGATCGGCTTCGAGATCGGGTGCGACACCATGCCGGCAAAACCCCACGCCTGCTGTGCGGGGTCGTCGGGATAGAGGCTTTCGCTGCGCGACAGCGCGACGAGGTCGGCTCCCGCGCAGAAGCTCTTGTCGCCCGCGCCGGTGATGACGACTGCGCGGATTTCGGGGTCGTTCTCGGCGGTTTCGAGCGCGGTGCCGATGCCGATATGGACCGCGGCGTTGACCGCGTTGCGCGCCTCGGGCCGGTTGATCGTGACGATCAGGATATGGCCGCGGCGTGTCGTGAGGATGGTGGTGTCGGTCATCGCGAATCTCTCCCTTTCGGGGAGTATCGCGGGTGGTTGACGTTTACGTCAACTGGAAAGGGCGTTCAAATCCTCCCCATCGCGAAGCGTTGGGGAGGGGACCGCTCGCGAAGCGAGTGGTGGAGGGGTTTCGACGTCAGCGCCATAACCCCTCCGTCAGCGGCTACGCCGCTGCCACCTCCCCTTGGCTTCGCCATGGGGAGGATCTTTATCAGATCGACTGCCCGGTCTTCGCCCAGTCGGCGAGGAAGCCTTCGATGCCCTTTTCGGTCAGGATATGCTTGAACAGCCCCTTGATGACCGACGGCGGCGCGGTCATCACGTCGGCGCCGATCTTCGCGGCTTCGAGCACATGGATGCCGTGGCGCACGCTCGCGACGAGGATCTCGGTCTCATAGCCATAATTGTCGTAGATCAGGCGGATGTCGGAAATGAGCTGCATGCCGTCGAAGCCATTGTCGTCGTGGCGGCCGACGAAGGGCGAGACGAAGGTCGCGCCGGCCTTCGCCGCGAGCAGCGCCTGCGCCGCCGAGAAGCAGAGCGTCACATTGACCATCGTGCCGTCGCTGGTCAGCGCCTTGCACGTCTTGAGCCCGTCGATCGTCAGCGGCACCTTGATGCAGACATTGTCGGCGATCTTCCGGAGGATTTCAGCCTCCTTCATCATCGTATCATGGTCGAGCGCGACGACCTCGGCC
The DNA here is from genome assembly GCA_966250105.1 of uncultured Sphingopyxis sp. Taxonomy (GTDB): domain Bacteria; phylum Pseudomonadota; class Alphaproteobacteria; order Sphingomonadales; family Sphingomonadaceae; genus Sphingopyxis. The sequence goes on from CBINGC010000061.1 coordinate 6,692, forward strand.
GAGACGGGGCCGGTGGTCAGCGCGCAGATTTCGCGGGTCACTTCCTTGAAGTCGCGGCCCGACTTGGCGATCAGCGACGGGTTGGTGGTGACGCCGTCGAGCAGGCCGGTCGCGGCGAGCTCCTGAATGTCGGCGATTTCGGCGGTGTCGGCGAAGAATTTCATGGGATGGGCTTTCCGTTTGGGAAGGTGATTCGGCTGTTGCCGATTCCCCTAAAGCCCTTTGATCGTCATTGCGAGCGGAGCGAAGCAATCTCCAGCCATGAGTCATGCAAGGTCGATGGCTGGAGATCGCCGCGTCGCCTTCGGCTCCTCGCGATGACGATGATGAAAAGCGCTGGCGTTCCATATATGTTCCAGATAAGTGACCGCATGGCCAAAGCGAAACGTCAATATGTCTGCCAGAATTGCGGTTCCGCCACCTATCGCTGGCAGGGGCAGTGCGCCGATTGCGGCGAATGGAACACGCTGGTCGAGGAAGCCGCCGAGACCGTCTTTTCAGCGAAGCATGATTTGAGCCGCGGCGGGCGAACGATCGCGCTCGAAACGCTCGATGCCGACAGCAAGATGCCCGAGCGCATGCTCTGCGGGATCGCCGAATTCGACCGCGCGCTCGGTGGCGGGTTCGTCGCGGGATCGGCAACGCTGATCGGCGGCGATCCGGGAATCGGCAAGTCGACGCTGCTGCTCCAAGCGGCAGGACGGCTCGCAAAGGCGGGCAAGTCGGTCGTCTATATCAGTGGCGAGGAGGCGGCGGCGCAGGTGCGACTCCGCGCGCAGCGGCTGGGGCTCGGCCAGGCGCCGGTCGCGCTCGCGAGCGCGACGTCGGTGCGCGACATCCTTGCGACGCTCGATGGCCGCGACGCCGATTTCGTCGTGATCGATTCGATCCAGACGATGCATAGCGACCTGATCGACAGCGCGCCCGGAACGGTGAGTCAGGTTCGCGCGAGCGCGCAGGAACTGATCCGCTATGCCAAGGACAGCGACGCCGCGATCGTGCTCGTCGGCCATGTCACCAAGGACGGGACGATCGCGGGGCCGCGCGTGCTCGAACATATGGTCGACACGGTGCTCGCGTTCGAGGGCGAGCGCAGCCACCAATATCGCATCCTGCGCGCGGTGAAGAACCGCTTCGGCGGCACCGACGAGATCGGGGTGTTCGCGATGGGCGAGGAAGGGCTGGGCGAGGTCGCCAATCCGTCGAGCCTGTTCCTGACCGACCGCAGCCGCGACGTGCCGGGATCGGTGGTGTTTCCCGCATTGGAAGGCACGCGCCCGGTGCTCGTCGAAGTGCAGGCGCTCACCGTCCGCCTCGCGAGCGGAGCGACGCCGCGGCGGGCCGTCGTCGGATGGGACAGCGGGCGGCTTGCGATGGTGCTCGCGGTGCTCGAGGCGCGCTGCGGGCTCCAGATGGGCGCCGCCGAAGTCTATCTCAACATCGCGGGCGGCTATCGGCTCACCGACCCCGCCGCCGACCTCGCGGTCGCCGCCGCGCTGATCTCCGCATTCAGCGAGCGGCCGGTGCCCGCGGATGCGATCGTTTTCGGCGAGCTGTCGCTGTCGGGCGAAGTGCGGCAGGTCGCGCACGACGGGCTGCGCCTGCGCGAAGCGGCGAAGCTCGGTTTTTCGCGCGGTTGGGGGCCGCAAGGAATGAAGGGCGTCGGCGGGATTTCGGTCACCGGCTTCACCCGGCTCGGCGAACTCGTTGACCTGATGCTCGGGCGCGATTAGCGCACGGCGAATGGGAAGTCTGACGGCTCTGGATATCATCGTGCTGACGCTCGTCGGCGGCGGCGCGGTACTCGGTTTTTCGCGCGGTCTCGTGCAGGAAGTGACGCTGCTTCTGGCGTGGGTCCTCGCGATCGCGGCGGTGCGCTTCTTTCATCCGCTGGTCACCGATCTGCTCGCGGGCTGGGTCGGGACCGAGGGCGGCGCGGCGATGCTCGCCTTCGTGCTGCTGTTCGGCGGCGTGTTCGCGCTCGCCAAATGGGGATCGCGCGCGATGGGGCAGCGCAGCCGCGCGTCGCTGGTGGGCGGGTTCGACCGTGGGCTCGGCGCGGGTTTCGGCGCGGTGAAGGGCCTGCTGATCGCGACGATCGGCTTCATGGTCGTGACGTTGCTATATGACATCGGCTATGGAAATGCGCAGCGCCCGGCGTGGATGACCGACAGCCGCACCTATCCGGCGCTCAACGCGACGAGCGGCGCGATGAGCAAGGTGATCGCCGAGCGCCGCGCCGAGGCGCGCGAAGCCGAAGCCGAGGCCGCGGAGGCCGACGCATCATGAGCGCCCCGCTTTACAATCGCGACATATTGGCGCTCGCGGTCGCGACGGCCGACCATCTGCCGCTCGCCGATGCGCGCCACCGGGTCAGCAAGCGCGCCCCGCTGTGCGGGAGCGCGATCATCCTCGATCTCGACGCCGACGATGCGGGCCGCGTGACACGCGTCGGCATGCACGTCGAGGCGTGCGCGCTTGGTCAGGCGTCGGCGGCGCTGCTCGCGCGCCATGCGCCGGGGCTGGGGCTCGCCGAAATCCGCGCTGCGCGGGGCGCCATCGCGGACTGGTTCGGCGGCGCAGGCGAGCGGCCCGACTGGCCGGGGTTCGACCTGCTCGCTCCCGCACGCGATTACCCCGCGCGCCACGGCGCGATCCTGCTGCCCTTCGATGCCGCGATCGCGGCGCTCGAGGATCAGGCGGCGGCGGCGTGACGCTGCTCGCACTCGCTGCCGGTGCCTCCGAAGTGGCGGAGAAGGTGGCCGAAACAGCGACCGACACGGCGCTGGTCGAAGGCGCGATTCTGCTCGGCGTTGCGACGCTGTTCGTGCTGATCTTCCGCCGGCTCGGCCTCGGCGCCGTTCTGGGTTATCTGATCGCGGGGGCGATCGTCGGGCCGCACGGGCTCGGCCTCGTCGGCGGCGGCGAATCGAAGCTGGCCTTTGCCGAGCTTGGCATCGCTTTCCTGCTCTTCCTTGTCGGGCTCGAACTCTCGCCGCGGCGGCTATGGGATATGCGGCGCGCTATCTTCGGGCTTGGCATGGTGCAGGTCGTCGCGACGGGGCTGGTGCTCACCGCGCTCATCCACCTGACGCTGGGATTCAGCCCTGCGGCGTCGCTCGCGCTCGGCCTCCCGCTCGCGCTGTCGTCGACCGCGCAGGTGCTGCCGGGGCTCAAAAGCTCGGGCCGCATCAATTCGCCCTTCGGCGAAAAGGCCTTTTCGATCCTCCTGTTCCAGGATCTGGCGATCGTTCCGATGATCACGATCGTCGCCGTGCTGTCGCGGGCACCCGCCGACCCGTCGGCGCCATCGGGGTGGCAGATGGCCTTCTTCACCCTTTGGGCGATCGTCGTGTTGGTTCTCGCCGGCCGCTTCGTCGTTAATCCGTTGCTCCGGATCATCGGACGTTATGGCGAGCGCGAACTGTTCGTCGTCGTCGGCCTGCTTACCGTTCTCGCCAGCGCGGCGTTGATGCACAGCCTGCACGTCTCGCCCGCGCTCGGCGCCTTCGTCGCGGGCGTGATGCTCGCGGACTCGCCCTATCGGCACGAGATCGAATCGGACATCGAGCCCTTTCGCCTGATCCTGCTCGGCCTCTTTTTTCTCGCGGTCGGCATGGTGCTCGACATCGGCGCGGTTATCGAGCGTCCGTTGTTGGTGCTCGCGCTCGCGGCGGGATTGGTCGCCGTCAAATTTTCGGTCCTCGCCTTGATCATTCGCCTATTCGGCAAGCCTTGGAAAGCGGCGCTGGGGCTTGGCTTGCTCCTGAGCCAGGGCGGCGAGTTCGGTTTCCTCCTTTTTGCGCAAGCCACCGACGCGTTGCTCATTCAGCCCGAAGCGGCAAGCCTGTTCAGTGCGGTCGTGACCTTGTCGATGATCTCGACGCCCTTTCTGATGCTGTTCGCACGCAATCTGGAATTCGCGCCCGAAACCGACCAGCCGGTACTCGACGACCCGGTCGACGCGCCGCGCGGATCGGCGATCGTCGTCGGCTATGGGCGCTTTGGTCAGATCGTCTCGCAGATGCTGCACGGCGTCGCCTGCTCGGTCACGCTGATCGACAAGAAGCCGAGCCAGATCGAGCTGTCGAGCCGCTTCGATACCAAGGTTTATTTCGGCGACGGGCTGCGGGTCGACCTGCTCCGCCGGGCGGGGGCCGAGGAAGCGCGACTGATCATCTTTTGCATGGATGACGCGTCGGTCGACGCCGAAGCGATGAAACCGATCGTCGAGGCTTTCCCGAACGCGAAGATATTGATGCGCGTATTCGATCGCCGCCAACTGCTCGCGATCGAAGGGTCCGGTGTGGATTGCGTCATCCGCGAGGTCTTCGAAAGCTCGATCGCGATGGGGCTTACAGCGCTTCGTCATCTCGATGTCGATCCGAGCGAGATGGACGATGTCGAGGCGACGTTGCGCCACTTGGACGAGACGCGCTTACAGGCTCAGCTCGACGAGGGCGATATTTCCGCGGGAATGGACCATCGCTTCAAGCCCGGCGGCGGGCGCGAAGCCGACAGTGTCCTCGAAAAATTCCGCCGCAAGCGGCAGGCGGCGAAAGCGGCCCGCGACGAGAATGAAGCGATGGGCTGAAAGGAGCCGAGTGAGGCCAATAAGCGGGGAGGGGCGAGGTCGTTCGCGGACCGTGCGCCCGCAATCACTCGTTACGGTCATTCCGGTCCGAAGGAACAGGCGGAAGACCGCTCCGGACGGCGGCTTTCGCGGATCAGGCCGCCGCGGCGGCCAGTTCGGGTTTCGACGAATGCGCCGGCATGATCGCGTCGGCATAGTCGCTTTCATATTTCTGGATCAGCGACCGGTCATCATGGTTCCATGGATGAAAGCCCGGCATGAAATAGGAAAGCCAGGGGAAGAAGCTCTTGCGGAGCACGCCCGGTGTGCCGAGCAGATACCACCAGATGCGCGCCGTGACGCGCCAGCCGGTCAGGCCGTCCTGCCGCAGCAGCGCTTTCATGCCCTTCACGCGCTTCGGCCAGAAACGCGAGGTGACGAGCAGCATCATCAGCGACTTGGCGCGCCAGCGGCGGAACCGGCTCCAGTCCTTCGTCGCGTGCAGCCAGGTATCATAGGCGACACCCTTATGCTCGATCTCTTCGATCGCATGCCATTTCCACAAAGCCGCCCATTCGGGCTCGGCACCCGCGTACATGCTGTCGTCGCGCAGCATCACCGCGGCCATCATCGCGGTATAATGTTCGAGCGCGATCGTCGCCATCAGGTTGACGATCTGCGGCCGCGTCTTGATCAGGTCGAGCACCTGGTTGACGTCGTCTTCGAGCTCGGAAAGATCATATCCCGCCTCCGCGGCCTTCTTGTTGAAGACGACATGCTCGCGGCTGTGGATCACTTCCTGCTGGGTGAAGGCGCGGATTTCGCGCGCCAGCTTGTCGGGAACGCCGTCGCGGTGCGCCTTCACCGCCTCGATGAACATCGCCTCGCCGCGCGGAAACGTCACCGACAAGGCGGTGTGGAAGGCCGAGGCGATCGGATCGCCGTTCAGCCACCAGCGACCCTGCCTGTCGTCGCGGCCAAAGCGCATGTCGCGCGGGGTAATCGAAAGATCGGCAGGCGTCGGCGACTGGGAAAGGCTGGACATATGGCTCATACCGTCGAAAAGGGGAGACGGGGCCAGCAATAGGGTTTACTTACAAGTATGTCAATAGCGAAGAAGCGCCTGAGTCCAGAGGAAAGCCGCTCCGCGGCGCTCGAAGCCGCGCGCCATATCTTGATCGAAATGGGGCCGGCGGCGGTGACGCTGAAGGCGGTTGCGGCGCGGATCGACCGAACCCATGCCAACCTGCTTCACCATTTCGGCAGCGCCGCGGGGCTGCAAAAGGCGCTCGCCGCCTATCAGGCCGAAACGGTGTGCGCGACGATCGGCAGGAAGATGGCCGAATCGGCGCCGGGCGAACGCAATGTGCGCGAGATTGTCGACCTCGCCTTCGATGCGTTCAACAGCGGGGGCGCTGGGGCGCTCGCGACGTGGATGGCGGCGACGGGCAACGACGACGCGCTCGACCCGATCGTCGATGCGATCCACCGCTTGATCGACGGCATGGCCCCCGACGCGGACGAAAAGCGGCTGATGCACGAAGACACGCTCGCGCTGGTGCTGATGGCGCTGGGCGATGCCCAACTCGGTGGCCCGATGGCCGAGGCGTTGGGCCTGCCGCGCGACACTTCGCGCGTGCTGGCGACCGAGCTGATCACCGGGCGTATCGCGAAATTCTGGTCGGAACATGGAGGGAAGCCGGGGAACTGAAGCGTTCGGCGGGCCGGTTCGACTGCGAAAGGACAATTTTTTCATCCGTATCCGGCGAAGAGCGCGACTTCTCCTCGCCACTCCAAAGCCGGCGGTCACGTTCTAGCGGGCTGGACGCGGCGCGCCGCCTCTCATATCGCTCGACGGGTGGGGAGGGGACCATGCGACCATATTTGACCGGCGCCGAAGTCGCGCAGATCGAGCTGCAGCTTGCGGGGCTGGCTTCGCTGCTCGAATTCGGCTGCGGCGAAGCCACGATGGTGGCGGCGCGGCAGGTGCGCCGGATCGTCAGCGTCGACGGCGACCCCGCCCGGCTCGGCCGGATGAAGGACGAGATCGCGCGCGAAGCGGTCGAATTCACCCCCGTCCACATCGACATCGGTCCGGTGGGCGAGGGGGGATATCCCGCCGACGAAAGCGGCATCCGCCACTGGCCGCGCTATCACACGCACATCTGGCGCGGCATGGGCGGCAGCCCCGACGCGGTGTCGATCGCCGGGCGTTTTCGCGTTGCCTGCCTGTTGCAGGCGATCATCCACTGCAAGCCGGACTGCGTATTCCTGTTCCACGACTTCAACGACCAGCCGCATTATCACAAGGTGCTGCGCCATGTGGACGTGCTGGCGCGCGTCGACCGGCTGGGCGTCCTCAGGACCAGGCAGCAGGTCGATGGCACGGCGGTGCTGCACGACCTGTTCGATCATTATCTCAACCCCGATTGACCGCCCCGCCGCGCTTCGGCACACCCGCGCCCATGTTCAGCATTGCGCCCACAATCGAAACCGACCGCCTGCGCCTGCGCCCCGGGCGCCTTGCCGACAAGGATGTCCACATTGCGATGTGGGCCGATGCGCGCGTCACGCGCTTCATCGGCGGCGAACCGCGCGCGCCCGACGTCAGCTGGGGGAAGTTCCTGAGCTCGGCGGGGCTGTGGCCGGTGATGGGTTTCGGTTACTGGGTGTTCGCCGACCGGGCGAGCGACGCGCTGATCGGCATGGGGGGGCTCAGCTATTTCTGCCGCGGCATCCCCGAGCTCGAAGGGCGGCCCGAGGCGGGCTGGGCGTTCGACGCCGATCATTGGGGCGCGGGCTATGCGACCGAGGCGATGATGGCGGCGCTCGGCTGGACGGATGCGAATCTCGATGCGGACGACGTGCGCTGCATCATCGACCTCGGCAACGACGCGTCGGAGCGCGTGGCAACCAAGCTCGGCTTCCGGCGCATCGGCGAGAGCGACGCGCTGGGGCATGTGGTGGCGATCTATTCGCGGCCGAAGGGTGGGTAGGCAGGTAAAGTGAAAAGCTGCGTGCTCCCGCGAAGGCGGGAGCCCATCTCCGGTCGGTGCTATTCCGAACCGGCCGATGATGGGTCCCCGCCTTCGCGGGGACACACGGTTTGATTTATCGGTCCTAGGCCGGCTCGACCACCAGCACGCCGCCGTCGGCGCTGACGACGCGGACCTTCGCGCCTTCGGCGACGTCAGGCCCGCGCACCGGCCATTCGCCGTCGCCGACCTTGGCGCGGCCGCGGCCGTCCTCGATCGCGCGGGTCACCGTCAGTATCTCGCCGACCAGCCGGCCGCCGCGCTGGTTGAGGTGCGGGTCGGTCGTCGTGATCGGGTTCGCCTTCAGCCAGCGGCGGCCGCCATAGAGGGCGACGAACGCCAGCACGGCGAAGATGCCGAGCTGGAGCGGGACGCTGAGCGGGACGATCCACGCGATAACGCCGGTGACGACCGCGGCGGCGCCGACCCAGATGAGGAAGAAACCCGGCGCGACGATCTCTGCCGCGGCGAGCAGCACGCCGAGCGACAGCCACGCCCAATGCGGTTCCATATTGGTCAGCCAATCGGGCATGTCAGGCTCCCGTCTTGCGCTCGATCGCATCGCGCGCGAGTTCGCCGATGCCGCCCAATGTGCCGATCAGCTGCGTCGCCTCGACCGGGAAGAGGATCGTCTTGGCGTTCGGGCTGGTCGCGAACTGGCTCACCGCTTCGACATATTTCTGCGCGATGAAATAATTGATCGCCTGCGCGTTGCCGCCCGCGATCGCGTCCGACACCATCTGCGTCGCCTTCGCTTCGGCCTCGGCTTCGCGCTCGCGCGCCTCGGCGTCGCGGAAGGCGGCTTCGCGGCGACCTTCGGCCTGCAGGATCTGGCCCTGCTTTTCACCCTCGGCGCGCAGAATTTCGGAAGCGCGCATGCCTTCGGCTTCGAGGATGTTGGCGCGCTTCTCGCGCTCGGCCTTCATCTGCCGCGCCATCGCGTTCGAAATATCGGCGGGCGGGCGGATGTCCTTGATCTCGACGCGGGTGATCTTGACCCCCCACGGCGTCGTCGCATCGTCGACCACATGAAGCAGGCGGGTGTTGATCTCGTCGCGCTTCGACAGCGTTTCGTCGAGGTCCATCGAGCCCATCACGGTGCGCAGGTTCGTCGTCGTCAGGTTCATGATCGCGAGATAGAGATCGCTGACTTCATAGGCGGCCTTGGCGGCGTCGAGGACCTGGAAGAAGACGACGCCGTCGACCGCGACCATCGCATTGTCCTTGGTGATGATCTCCTGCCCCGGAATGTCGAGCACCTGTTCCATCATGTTCACCTTGCGCCCGACGCGGTCGAAGATCGGCATGATGAAGTTGAGCCCCGGCTGCGCGGTGTGGGTGTAGCGGCCGAAGCGTTCGATCGTATAGGCATAGCCCTGCCGCACCGGCGTCAGCGCCCAGATCAGGAACACCAGCGCCAGAACCACCAGTGCGAGTGCGAATTCCATCGTTCATCCCCTCTTTGCAAATTGCGCCTTTGCAAACCCGCTTCCTTATTGCGGCAATGGCCGAGGTGCGCCACAGAAAAGCGCATGACCCCAAGTGACTATCCGCCGCGTTCCTTGCTCTATGTTCCCGGATCGAACGCGCGTGCGCTCGAGAAGGCGGCGGGGCTCGCCGCCGACATGCTGATCATCGATCTGGAGGATGCGGTGCCCGCCGATCGGAAGGCGGAGGCGCGCGCGGCGATGCAGGCGGCGGTCGAGGCGGGTTTTGCGGGCAAGCGCGTCGCGGTACGTATCAATGGCACGGGGAGCGAGCATCAGGCTGCGGATATCAATGCGGTTGCAGGGCTGGCGATCGACGCCGTCGTGCTGCCCAAGGTCGATGCGGTCGCCGATCTCGAACTTGCGCGGGGTCTTGGGGTGCCGATCCTCGCGATGATCGAAACGCCGGTCGCAATTTATGCCGCGCGCGAGATTGCGGCCGATCCCGCCGTGATGGGTCTGATTGCGGGGCTCAACGATCTGGCACACGAGCTGAAGCTGCCGGGCGGCATGGACCGCGGCGCGATGAGCCATGCGCTTCAGGCGATGGTGCTCGCGGCGCGCGCGGGCGGGGTCTGGGCTTTCGACGGCGTCTACAACGCGATCGACGATGCCGCGGGTTTCGCTGCGGAAGCGGCGGAGGGGCGGCGGCTCGGCTTCGACGGCAAGACGCTGATCCACCCGTCGCAGGTCGATCCGTGCAACGCCGCCTTCGCCCCGTCGGCGCGCGAGATCGCGGCCGCCGAGGCGCTCGTCGCCGCGGCGACCGGCGGCGCGCAGCGGCACGCGGGGCGGATGGTCGAGGATATGCACGTCGCGGCGGCGCGGGCTTTGCTGGCGCGGGCTCGAGGGTAAATCCATTTCGTCATCCCGGCGAAGGGTGTTCAGAGGCACGTGACTCTGAAACACGATCTCACCCTCGCGACCTGACGCACCGGCGAGATCCCGGCCTTCGCCGGGATGACGGAAAAGAGTGTGGTGCACACCGCCGTTCGTCGTTCGACGAACCGCCTTGCCGGGACGCGGTGGGAATGCCATGCCGCGCGTCCATGAGACATAGCTCCTTCCGCGCCGCGATCGCGGCTGTCGCCCTGCTTTCCTTCACCCCCGCCGTCTCGGCCGCGCCCGCCAAGGGCGATGCTCCGGTCACCGAGGCCGAGCTCGCCGCGCATATCAAGATACTGGCGGACGACGCGTTCGAGGGCCGCGCCCCGGGCACCGACGGCGAGGATCGCACGATCGCCTATGTCGTCGGCGAATGGGCGAAGGCCGGGCTCGAACCCGTGCCGGGCAGCGCGACGCCGTGGCTCCAGCCCGTGCCGTTGGTCGAGACGCAGGCGACCGGCGGCACCGCGAAGTTCCGGGCAGCAGGCCGCGATGTCGCACTCGGCGACGACGGCATCATCGTGACCGGCCGCGATACGTCGGTCGCACTCGCGAATCTGCCCGCGCTTTTCGTCGGCTATGGCGTCGACGGCGCCGGCAGGGTCAATGCCGACGTCAAGGGCAAGCTCGCGATCATGTTGTTCGACAATGCACCCTTTGGCGACAAGCTGCCGCGCTATCGCGAGCGGCGGCAGATGCTCGCCGATGCGGGTGCCTCGGCCGTGCTGGTGATTTCGAGCGGCGCGGTGCCGTGGCCGGCGCTGCGCGAAAGCCTCGGAAGTAAATATGTGCGCCTTGCCGGCGCAAAGCCCGGAGCGCCGGTCAGCGGCTTCCTATCGCCCGAAGCCGCCGATGCGCTGCTCAAGGCGGCGGGGCAGGATGGCGCCGCGCTGCGCGAGGCCGCCAAGGCGGCGGACTATAAGGGCACGGCGCTGCCGGTGACGGCCGACTTTACCGCAGGGGCGGCCGTTCGTGCCTTTGCCAGCCACAATATCATCGGCAAGCTGCCGGGTGCGAAGCCCGACGGCAAGGCGGTGCTCTTCCTCGGCCATTGGGACCATCTCGGCATCTGTGCGCCCGAGGGCGAGGCCGACCGCATCTGCAACGGCGCGGTCGACAATGCGAGCGGGATCGCGGTGTTGATCGAGGTCGCGAAGCGGCTGGGCAAGGGCGCACGGCCCGATCGCGACATCTATTTCATGGCGACGACGGCGGAAGAAAAGGGCCTGCTCGGCGCGCATTATTTTGCCGACCATCCGGTCGTGCCGCTGTCCGACATCACCGTCGCGCTCAACGTCGATACGATCGCGATTTCGCCGCGCGGCACCCCGGTCGCGACGATCGGGCGCGGCAAGCCCGCCTATGACGCGGTAGTGCGCGAGGTGGCGACCAAGCTCGGCCGCACGCTCGACGAGGATGGCGAGGCGGATGCCTTCATTCAGCGGCAGGACGGCTGGGCGCTCGGCGCGAAGGGCGTCACGTCGTTGATGGTCGGGGGGAGCTTTTCCGATATGAAGCTGCTCGAAGCCTTCCTCGGCAGCGATTATCATCAAGCGGCGGACGAATTTTCGGACAAGATTCCGCTCGGCGGCGCGGCGGAGGACGCCGATTTGCATGTGGCGTTGGGGCGGGCGTTTGCCGATACCAAGCGGTGGCCAGGGAAGTAGAGGATGTCGGCTTAGGGGTGGTGAGCGGGCGTTAAATCCTCCCTGCGGCGAAGCCGTGGGGAGGGGGACCGCGCCCGAAGGGCGTGGTGGAGGGGCAGCGACCTCGCGCCATAGCCCCTCCGTCAGCGCTTCGCGCTGCCACCTCCCCATGGCTTCGCCACAGGGAGGATCGAATGGCAGCTTCCGGTCGTCAGCCGCCATTCTTGTCGCAGGCTTGGAAAGAATATCGCCGCTAAATCAGGCCGCCTGCCTCGCCCGATCGGCCATTTCCTGATTGAGCATTTCGGCCAGCAGGAACGCGAGTTCGAGGCTCTGCCCCGCGTTCAAACGCGGATCGCAATGCGTGTGATAGCGGTCGGCCAGATCCATCTGGGTCACGTCCA
>CBINGC010000062.1:0-17674 GCA_966250105.1 uncultured Sphingopyxis sp.
GGTTAGAGTGCCGGCCTGTCACGCCGGAGGTCGCGGGTTCGAGCCCCGTCACTCGCGCCATTTCTCGTCTCTCGGGACGGAATGGTCACCGCAGCTTGGGACTTTCCATCACGGAAAATATTGGATTGGCGCCGCTTTTTAGCGGCGCCAAGTCCCCAGTTCCATCCAGCGCAGCAGCGGCTTCAGCGGTGCGATCCATATGATCCCCGCTGCGAGATAGAAGATCGCCTGCACCAGCACCGGCCAGGTGCCGACCCATGGCGAAAGGCTGGCGACGATCGCGGTCCAGCCGCCGATCAGCGCGAGGATCAGGAACATGCCCGCGGGCTTGCGCCAGCTTGGTTGGGGATTAGCCGGATCCTGATTCACAAACGATCTCCGCAAAGAATGAATTCCTGCTCGGTCAATATCGCGTCGAGCGCGATGTCGGTCGATTCGCGCGGCGTAGCGTCGATTTCCTGCACCGACCAGCCGATACCGATGCGCAGGGCGCTGGGATGCGCGGCGAAATAGCGGTCGTAATGGCCGCCCCCTTGACCGATCCGGCCGCCCCTGCGGTCGAATCCGACGAGCGGGCAGAAAATGATGTCAGGTGTTGCCAAATCTGCATGGTCTGCCGGCTGCTGCGTGCTCCATGGCCCTTTTTCCAAAGACTCGCCCGGTCGCCAGCGACGAAAGTCCATCGTGTCGATGCGCGCGGCATGGTGAGGTAGGGCGAGCGCGCCCGCCCCGGCCACGCCAACGAACATCGGCAGGATATCGGGCTCGTCGCCCCATGCGACATAGGCGCCGACAATGGCATGACCGGCGAGCCGCTCGGAAAGAGGTGCGGGCAGGGCACGGAAAGCGGCCAGTTGCGCCATGCCGTCGAGATTGGCGGCGAAATGCTTGCGCCGGAAACGCAGCTTCTCGCGCAATCTCTGCTTTTGCTGGACCAGATCGGCGGACAAGTCGGTCTTCGCCTCCTCTGGGCTCTGGACATCCGCGGGTCGGTTGGCGGGACCGCCGAGGTCGTTTGCTGGAAAGTCCTCTGACGCCAGTAACGTCAGGTGGGGACCATGTACGTCGGACCAGGGTCCGGGCAGGGACAGCCCCCTAGGATGATGTATCGCCTCAGGGATTTTCGCAAAAGCTCGTGCCGGGCAGTACCCGCCGCCCTCTATGTAGGCGCGCGGGCCCGTATCCTCAAGGGAGTTGCTCGACTTTTGCCGCAAGGGTTTCGATACGGTCGGCAATCTGCAACAGCGCGCGGTCGTTCGACGGGCTGGGCGAAGGAACCGCGGGCGCCGTATTTTGCCGCGCCGCTTCCAAGGCCTTGATCGCCTCCTGCTCGCGCGCGAGGGCCGCCTTCAATTCGTCGCGCGCCTGCGCCTCGCGGCTCTCGGCAAGCGCGACCGCCGCGCGCAGCGAATCGGACTGCGGTTCGGTCTTTTCGACCTTACCGCGCGCTTCCTGCATCTCGTCGGCCAGCATGAGCGCCGCGAACAGCAATTGGCGAGTCTCGGTCCCGCCGGGCATTGTGCGAACCTTTTCGTCGACGACCGAGGCCAGCTGGGCCAGCTGCGCTTCCTGTCCGTCAGCGCAGTGAACATCGTAAGGACGGCCCGCGATGGTCAGTTTGACGTCAGCCACGGTCGGCCTCCGCGATCAGCCGGTCGAGCTCGCCGATCACGGCGGCAACCTCGGCCTTCAGCGCCGATTGGTCGGGGGCCGGGGCGGCGATAGCAGGAGCCGGGCGGTTGGCCCGGTCGGCCAAGGCTTTTTCGATGCGGCTCAATGCGCGTTCGATGCGGCCGATGGCCAGGCTGGATTCGTCGAGATCGAGTTCCATGCCCAAGGGTTAGCAGCGCGGGGGGAGGCGCGCAATCGCCTCTCCTCGCCGAAATGCGCGTGAATTTGTGCCGCAAGCGGTTGACTCCTGACCCCGCCCCCGCAAAGGGCTGTCCCCACCGAATCCGGTCATCTTCACATCCTTTCCCGGGGGACATATGACACTGCCCGAACGTCAGCTCGCCAACGCGATCCGTGCGCTTGCGATGGACGCCGTACAGGCCGCGAACAGCGGTCATCCCGGGATGCCGATGGGCATGGCCGACGTCGCCACCGTGCTTTATTCGGACTATCTGAAGTTCGATCCGAGCGATCCGAAATGGGCCGATCGCGACCGATTCGTGCTGTCGGCGGGGCATGGTTCGATGCTCGCCTATGCGACGCTGCATCTGGCGGGCTATGCGCGGCCGACGCTGGGCGACATCCGCAATTTCCGTCAGCTCAACAGCCCCTGCGCGGGACATCCCGAGAATTTCGAGCTTGAGGGCGTCGAGACGACGACAGGGCCGCTGGGGCAGGGGCTTGCGACGGCGGTCGGGATGGCGATTGCCGAGCGGCATTTGAATGCGATCTATGGCGACGATCTTGTCGATCATCGCACATATGTCATTGCTGGCGATGGGTGCCTGATGGAGGGCATAAACCACGAAGCCATTGGTTTGGCTGGGCATTTGCAGCTCGGCCGGCTGACATTGTTGTGGGACGACAACAAGATCACGATCGACGGGTCGACCGACCTGTCGACGAGCGAGGATATCGCGGCGCGCTATGCCGCGACCGGCTGGCACGTCGAAAGCTGCGACGGTCACGATCCGGCCGACATTCGCCGCGCGCTCGATGCCGCACTCGCCGATCCGCGCCCGTCGCTGATCGCGTGCCGCACGATCATAGGTTTCGGTGCGCCGAACAAGCAGGGGACGTCGGCGACGCACGGCGCCCCGCTCGGCGCCGACGAGATCGCCGCGGCGCGGACCGAACTCGGCTGGACCGCCGAGCCGTTCGTCATTCCTGCCGATATCGCATCGGCGTGGGCGGCCTTTGGCGAGAAGGGCAAGGCACTTCATGCCGAATGGAATAATCGTCTCGCAAATAGCGAAAAGAAAAGCGATTTCGAAGCTCGGCTCAGCGGCAAGATCGTTCCGGGCGATGCTTTCAAGGCCTATCTCGACGGGCTCGTCGCCGAACCGCCGAAGGTCGCGACGCGCAAGGCCTCGGAAAACACGCTCGGCGCATTGACCGCCGATATTTCGGCGCTCGTCGGCGGCAGCGCCGACCTGACGGGTTCGAACAACACCAAAACTTCCTCGACCAAGCCGTTGACGAAAGACGATTATTCGGGCCGCTACATCTATTACGGCATCCGCGAGTTCGGCATGGCGGCGGCGATGAACGGCATGGCGCTGCACGGCGGCGTCGTGCCCTATGGCGGCACTTTCCTGGTGTTCGCGGACTATTGCCGCGCCGCGATCCGTCTGTCGGCGCTCCAGCAGCAGCGCGTCGTCTATGTGATGACGCACGACAGCATCGGGCTGGGCGAGGACGGTCCGACGCACCAGCCGATCGAGCATCTCCAGTCGCTGCGCGCGATGCCGAACCTGCTCGTCATGCGCCCTGCCGATGCGGTCGAAACCGCGGAATGCTGGGCGCTGGCGCTGGCGCAGGAAAGCCGGCCGTCGCTGCTCGCGCTGACTCGCCAGAACCTCCCGCCGCTGCGCCATGACGTCACCGAAAATCTTTGCGCGAAAGGCGGTTACCGCCTTCGCGAGGCTTCGGCCGCGCGCAGGGTGGTGCTTGTCGCGACGGGCTCGGAAGTGTCGCTCGCAATCGAAGTCGCCGACAAGCTCGAAGCCGCCGGCCACGGCGCCGACGTCGTTTCGATGGTCTCGACCGAGCTGTTCGACGAGCAGACGGCAGCGTATCAGGCCGAAATCCTGCCCGACGATGCGTTGATCGTGTCGATCGAGGCGGGCACGACCTTCGGCTGGGAACGCTATACCGGCCGCCACGGCCTGCGCTTCGGCATCGACAGCTTCGGCGCTTCGGCGCCGATTGAAGACCTATTCAAGCATTTCGGCCTTACCGCCGATGCTATCGCACCCCAGATCCTGGAACGGCTGAACGCTTAAGGACCGGCCGCCCATTCGCAGAAAGGACTCCCCGACATGGCAGTGAAAGTCGCAATCAACGGTTTCGGACGCATCGGTCGCCTCGTGGCGCGCGCCATCCTCGAACGCCCCGACTGCGGGCTCGAGCTCGTCGCGATCAACGACCTTGCCGATGCCAAGGCGAACGCACTGCTGTTCAAGCGCGACAGCGTTCACGGTCCTTTCCCGGGCGAGGTTTCGGCCGAAGGCGACCAGATGATCGTCAACGGCAAGGCGATCCGCGTCACCAAGGAACGCGACCCCGCCAACCTGCCGCACGGCGAACTCGGCATCGACATCGCGCTCGAATGCACGGGCTTCTTCACCGATGCCGAAAGCGCGGGCAAGCACCTTAGTGCGGGCGCCAAGCGCGTGCTGATCTCGGCCCCCGCCAAGGGCGTCGACCTGACGGTCGTCTATGGCGTCAATCATGACAAGCTGACCGGCGAGCACAAGATCGTCTCGAACGCGAGCTGCACGACCAACTGCCTCGCGCCGGTCGCCAAGGTGCTCAACGACACGCTGGGCATCGAGCGCGGGCTGATGACCACGGTCCACGCCTATACCAACGACCAGAAGATCCTCGACCAGATCCACAGCGACATGCGCCGCGCGCGTGCCGCCGGCATGTCGATCATCCCGACGACGACGGGCGCCGCCCGCGCGGTCGGCGAAGTGCTGCCCGAACTCAAGGGCAAGCTCGACGGTTCGGCGATCCGCGTGCCGACCCCGAACGTCAGCCTGGTCGACCTGACCTTCACCCCGAAGCGCGACACGAGCGTCGAGGAAGTGAACCAGATCCTGAAGGATGCGTCGGAAGGCGCATTGAAGGGCGTTCTCGCCTTTTCGGACGAACCGCTGGTCTCGATCGATTACAACCACTGCCCGGCAAGCTCGACGATCGACAGCCTCGAAACCTCGGTGCTCGAAGGCAAGCTGGTTCGCGTCGTCAGCTGGTACGACAATGAATGGGGCTTTTCGAACCGCATGGTCGACACTGCGGGCGTAATCGCAAAGCTGCTGTAATTTTAAACCGTTCGGACTGAGCTTGTCGAAGTCCTGTCCTTCTTGAAGGAAAGAACGGCCCTTCGACAGGCTCAGGGCGAGCGGAGTATGAGAAATGGCTGGATTCAAAACCCTCGACGATATCGGTGACGTCACCGGCAAGCGCGTGCTCGTGCGCGTCGACCTCAACGTCCCGATGGTCGACGGGGCGGTCAGCGATGCAACGCGGATCCAGGCGGCGATGCCGACGATCCGCGAGCTGTCGGAAAAGGGTGCGATCGTCCTGCTGCTCGCGCATTTCGGACGGCCGAAGGGCGCGAAGAACCCGACCCAGTCCTTGAGCCTCGTCATGGGCGGGGTCGAGGATGTGCTCGGCCATTCGGTCATGTATATTCCCGAAGCCGTCGGCGAGGGTGCGAAGGCGGGCGTCGCGGTGCTCGCGCCCGGCGACGTCGCGGTGCTCGAAAACACGCGCTTCTATCCCGGCGAGGAAAAGAACGACCCGGCGTTTGCCGACGCGCTCGCTGAAATCGGCGATCTTTACGTCAACGATGCCTTTTCGACGGCGCACCGCGCGCATGGCTCGACCGAGGGCGTCGCGCGCCGGCTTCCCGCCTATGCCGGCCGGGCGATGGAGGCCGAACTGAAGGCGCTCGACGCCGCGCTCGGCAATCCCGCGCATCCGGTGGCGGCGGTCGTCGGCGGCGCAAAAGTGTCGAGCAAGATCGACGTGCTGCGTCATCTGGTGAGCAAGGTCGATCATCTGATCATCGGCGGCGGCATGGCGAACACCTTCCTCGCCGCGCGCGGGGTCGATGTCGGCAAGTCGCTGTGCGAGCATGACCTGGTCGATACCGCCAACGCGATCTTCGAGGCGGCGGATGCGGCGGGTTGCACCATCCATCTGCCTTATGACGTCGTGGTGTCGAAGGAGTTCGCGCCGAACCCGCCGACGCGCACCGTCAATGTCCACGAGGTCGCCGCGGACGAGATGATCCTCGACGTCGGCCCCGCCGCGGTCGAGGCGCTCGCCGACGTGCTCAAAAATTGCCGCACTTTGGTGTGGAATGGCCCGCTCGGCGCGTTCGAGACGCCGCCGTTCGACACCGCGACCGTCGCGCTCGCCAAGACGGCGGCGGCGTTGACGCGCGAAGGCTCGCTGATCTCGGTCGCGGGTGGCGGCGATACCGTTGCCGCGCTCAACCACGCCGGGGTGGCCGGCGACTTCAGCTTCGTTTCGACCGCCGGCGGCGCCTTCCTCGAGTGGATGGAAGGCAAGCCGTTGCCGGGCGTCGATGCGCTGAGGGCATAGCTTTTTCCGCCGCATTGCATCGCGCCCCGGGGGTCGCTATGGGCACCGCCACATACGTATGCAAACCACCGGAGATGCTATGACCACCGCCAATGCCGAAATGCTCGACCAGATCAAATCGGGACAGGGCTTTATCGCCGCGCTCGACCAGAGCGGCGGTTCGACGCCCAAGGCATTGAAGGGTTACGGGATCGAAGCCGACGCCTTTGCGAACGATGAAGAGATGTTCGGCCTGATCCACGACATGCGGTGCCGCATCGTCACCGCACCCTGCTTCAACGGCGACAAGGTGATCGGCGCGATCCTGTTCGAGCGCACGATGGACGGCGAGGCGGGCGGCAAGCCCGTTCCCGCGCTGCTGTGGGAACGCGGGGTCGTACCTTTCCTGAAAGTGGACAAGGGGCTTGAGGACGAGGCCGATGGCGTCCAGTTGATGAAGGCCAATCCCGGCCTCGACGATCTGTGCGCGCGTGCGGTTGCCAAGGGTGTGTTCGGGACCAAGATGCGCAGCGTCGTCAACCTCGCTAACCCGGTCGGGATCAAGGCGATCGTCCGCCAGCAGTTCGCCGAAGCCGCGCGGATCGCGGCGCACGGGCTGGTTCCGATCATCGAGCCCGAAGTGAACATCAAGAGCGCCGAGCGCGATGCGGCGGATCGCCTGCTGCTGAAGGAACTGCTCGCGGCGCTCGACGCCTGGACCGGCGCGCCGGTGATGCTGAAACTGTCGCTCCCGACCGAGGCGGGTCTGTTCCAGCCGCTCGTCGATCATCCGAAGGTGCTGCGCGTCGTCGCGCTGTCGGGCGGCTTCGCGCGCCCCGAGGCGTGCGTCGAGCTGGCGAAGAATCCGGGCATCATCGCGAGCTTCAGCCGTGCGCTACTGGAAGACCTGCGTCATCAGATGAACGATGACGAGTTCAATGCGTCACTCGGCGGCGCGATCAACGAAATTCACGCGGCCTCCGTGGCTTAGGTGATGGGAGAGAGGTGGCAAGCCGTCGACGATTATATCGCCGGCGAATTGCTCGGCGAAGACGACGCGCTTGCCGCCACCCTCACGAACAATGAAGCCCGGGGACTGCCGCCGATCGACGTGTCGCCGGCGCAGGGCAAGATGCTGTTCCTGCTCGCGCAGGTCGCCGGCGCACGGCGCATCCTCGAAATCGGAACGCTCGGCGGCTATTCGACGATCTGGCTGGCGCGGGCGCTACCCGACGGCGGCGAACTGGTGACGCTCGAACTCGAGGCGCATCATGCGGCGGTGGCGCGCGCGAATCTGGATCGCGCGGGTGTTTCGGACAAGGTCGAGATCCGCGTCGGCCCCGCGGCCGACAGTCTTGCCGCGATGACCGGCGAGGCGCCCTTCGACTTCGTCTTCGTCGATGCCGACAAGCAGAATAACGCGCACTATGTCGAGGAGGCGATCCGGCTCGGCCGCCCCGGCACGACGATCATCGTCGATAATGTCGTGCGCGAGGGCGGCGTGCTCGATGCCGATAGCGACGACGAGCGCATCATCGGGACGCGCGCGCTGTTCGATATGCTGAGCGCGGACGTGCGCGTTGATGCGACCGCGGTGCAGACGGTCGGCGCGAAGAAATGGGACGGGTTCGTGCTGGCGCGGGTGCGCTGAGCCCTTTTTCTCGTCATTGCGAGCGGAGCGAAGAAAATCAGAGCGGTTTACGCAGGCTCTGGATTGCCGCGTCGCCTTCGGCTCCTCGCAATGATAAAATGAGGTCTAGAGGCCTCCGGCAAAGCGGAACGAGAAGCGATAATCGGACGGCTTGATCGTCACATTGGTCATCTTTTCGGGACGCGCCGATTCGAGGGTGAATTTGCCGTCGGCGAGCTGCGTCTCTTCGCCCAGCGTGACTTCGAACGGCTGCTTCTCGCCATTGCCGCGCAGCCACAGCATCTTCACCCGCACCCGCCCGGCCCAGACGCACCGCGCGTTCATCGGGCAGCGGCTGTCCTCGACCACTTCGACCGGCTGGACGAGCGGGCCGTCGACATAAGCTTTCTGGCCGAGCGCGACGTCGCTGCCGTCGGGAAGGGGCGCGCCGGCGATCGTCGCGCACGCCGAAAGGGCAAATGCGGCGGATAGGGCTAGGATCGCTGGTAGCTTGTTCTGCATTTGCCCGTCTGTGACCGCGCCGCTATGAACGCGCCATGAAAGCACCGACCTGCCAACTTTACCTCATTTCGCCGCTCGACGTCGGCGGCGATTTTCCAGGCCAGCTTGCCGAAGCGCTGGGCGCCGGGCCGGTCGCGGCGTTCCAGTTTCGCGTCAAGCATATCGACCAGCACGAGGCGGCGCGGCTCGCCGAGCCGCTGCAGGCCCTCTGCGCGGCCCACGACGTGGCGTTCATCGTCAACGACGACGTCGCGCTTGCGAAGCGGTTGGGCGCCGATGGCGTGCATCTGGGGCAGGGCGATTGCGATCCGAAGGAAGCGCGCCGGCTGCTGGGCCCGCAGGCGCAGATCGGCGTGACGTGTCACGCGAGCCGGCACCTTGCCATGGAAGCAGGCGAGGCGGGGGCGGACTATGTCGCGTTCGGCGCCTTTTATCCGACGACGACCAAGACGGTCGAGCATCATGCCGATCCCGAGATTCTCGAATGGTGGCAGGGCATGTTCGAATTGCCCTGCGTTGCGATCGGCGGGATCACCGTCGATAACGCGCCGGTGCTGATCGACGCGGGGGCCGACTTCCTTGCCGTATCGGGCGGCGTATGGGCGCACCCCGAAGGACCGGCGGCGGCGGTGCGCGCATTCGGCGCGCTCTTCGAAGATCAGCCCGCCGGGTAATCGCGCCCGGGCGTCTTCGGACCCGCTTTGGAAGCAGGCGCCGCCGCATCCTTGCGCCAGCCGAAAAGGCCGGCGCAAGGCGCCCCGCGCGACGAGTTTGCTGCGTTGCCGCGCGGGGGCGGCGGGGTAGGGCCCGGACGATCGATAGTCATCATGGCGGCCGATATGGCATCGATCCCGCAGGGCTTATTGGATCGATGCGTCAGATCGGCTTCGGCTCGTCGCCTTTTCGCTTGCGCGAAATGCGGCGCGCCGCAACACAGCGGGCGGGGAGACATGTATGAGCGAAACCACCACCACGCCGGCCTCGCGCGGCCGCGAATTGACGATCCGCGCGGTCCTGCTCGGCGGGCTGCTGACTTTGGCGTTCACCGCGGCGA
The DNA here is from genome assembly GCA_966250105.1 of uncultured Sphingopyxis sp. Taxonomy (GTDB): domain Bacteria; phylum Pseudomonadota; class Alphaproteobacteria; order Sphingomonadales; family Sphingomonadaceae; genus Sphingopyxis. Next base: position 9,477 of record CBINGC010000062.1, read on the forward strand.
ACGTCTATCTGGGGCTGAAGGTCGGGCTGACCTTTGCGACCTCGATTCCGGCGGCGGTGATTTCGATGGCGCTGCTGCGCTATATGGCGGGATCGACGATCCTCGAGAATAATATCGTCCAGACGATCGCGAGCGCGGCGGGCACGCTGGCGGCGATCATCTTCGTGCTGCCGGGGCTTGTCATGGTCGGCTACTGGCAGGGCTTTCCGCTGCTCGAAACCACCGCGATCACGATGCTGGGCGGGATATTGGGCGTGCTGTTCTCGGTGCCGCTGCGCCGCGCGCTCGTCGTCGATTCGGACCTGCCCTATCCCGAGGGGCGGGCGGCCGCCGAAGTGCTGCAGGTCGGCGCCGCGAGCGCCGAAGGGGCGGAAGAGAACAAGGCCGGGCTGTCGGCACTCTTGTGGAACAGCCTCGTGGCGGCGGGCTTCACTTTGCTCACCCAGATGAAGCTTGCGGGGGCGGAGGTCGCGCGCTGGTTCGCGGTGGGCAGCGGCGCGACCGGCGTCGCGGGCGGGCTCGCCTTCGCGCTGTTCGGGGTCGGGCATCTCGTCGGGCTGTCGGTCGGCATGGCACAGCTCGTCGGGCTGATCACCGGCTGGTGGGTGCTGCTGCCGATCCTCACCCAAGGCGGCGCCGGCGATCCCGAGACGCTGGCGAACACCGTATTTCGCGCCGATGTGCGTTTTTTCGGTGCGGGGGTAATCGCGGTCGCGGCGATCTGGACGCTGGTGAAGATCGCGGGGCCGGTGCTCGGCGGCATCCGTTCGGCGATGGCGGCGAGCCGTGCGCGGCAGGGCGGACAGGCGCTGGCGATCGAAGAACAGGATATGTCGATCGGCTGGGTGTTCGGCGGGTCGCTGTTCCTGATGCTGCCGATCGGGGCGCTGCTCTGGTTCGAGCTTTCGGGCGGGCCGCTCGCGGGTGCGTCGTTCGCGCTGATCGCGGGCGCGATCCTGTTCATCATCATCGTCGGGCTGATGATCGCGTCGGTCACCGGCTATATGGCGGGGCTGATCGGGGCGTCGAACTCGCCGGTGTCGGGGATCGGCATTCTCGCGATCATCGCTTCGTCGCTGCTGCTCCTCGGCCTGCTCGGGCGCGGCGGGGGCGAGGCGGAGGTCAGCGCGATGGTTGCCTATGCGCTGATCGTCACAGGACTGGTTTTCGGCATCGCGACGATTTCGAACGACAATCTTCAGGACCTCAAAACCGGCCAGCTCGTCGGCGCGACGCCGTGGAAACAGCAGGTCGCGCTGATCATCGGCGTGATCTTCGGTTCGCTCGTCGTGCCGCCGGTGCTCAATGTGCTCAACGAGACGCTCGGCTTCGTCGGGGCGCCGGGGGCGGGACCGAACGCGCTCGCCGCGCCGCAGGCCGGACTGATCTCGTCGCTCGCGCAGGGCGTGCTCGGCGGAAATCTGAACTGGACGATGCTGGTCTACGGCGCGCTCGCCGGCGTCGGCTTCATCCTTATCGATGCGTTGCTCGGCCGCGCGGGCAAGCTGCGGCTTCCCCCCTTGGCGATCGGCATCGGCATTTACCTGCCGATGGCGGTGATCCTGCCGGTGGTGATCGGTGCGGTGGGGGGCTGGTTCTACGATCGCTGGGCGGCGAAGCGCCCCAACGCGAGCTTCGCGCACCGCATGGGCGTGCTCACCGCGACGGGGATGATCGTCGGCGAGAGCCTGTTCGGGGTACTCTATGCCGGCATCGTTGCGGGGAGCGGCAGCGACGCGCCGCTCGCGGTCGTCGGTGACGGCTATGCGCCCTATGCGCCGTGGGTCGGCCTGATCCTGTTCGTCGGGCTGGTGTGGCTGAGCTACAAGCGTACGCGCGCGATGGTCGTGGCGACGCCCTGACACGCCGCTTGCCCTTCGGCGCGGGCGCGGCTAAAGGCGCGCACCTGATAGCGGTGCCCGGCGGGCGCTGCCTTGCTCTTTCCATTCTTGTCTAGTGAGTGTGCGCGATGAAGATCACCGGCGTTGAAATCCGTCCCGGCAATATTATCGAATATGAAGGCGGCATCTGGAAGGTCACCAAGATCCAGCACACCCAGCCGGGCAAGGGCGGCGCCTATATGCAGGTTGAGGCCAAGAATCTGATCGACGGGCGCAAGCTCAACAACCGGTTCCGCAGCGCGGACACGGTCGAAAAGGTCCGCCTCGACACCAAGGATTTCCAGTTCCTCTATGCCGAGGGCGACGATTTGGTGTTCATGGACAAGGACAGCTTCGAACAGATCAACATCGGCAAGGACGTCGTCGGCGAAGCGCATGAATTCCTGCAGGACGGCATGGACGTCGTACTCGAGCTTTGGGAAGAACGCCCGATCTCGGTCGAACTGCCCGAAACGATCGAAGCGACGATCGTCGAGGCCGACGCGGTGGTGAAGGGCCAGACGGCTTCCTCGTCGTACAAGCCTGCCATCCTCGACAATGGCGTGCGCGTGATGGTGCCGCCGCACATCACCAGCGGAACGAAGATCGTCGTGCATGTGTACGACCGCGAATATGTGCGGCGTGCGGATTAAGTAACGTCGCCCCCGCGAAGGCGGGGGCCGCTAGCGTTTTATATTGCCGACAGCGGCCCCCGCCTCCGCGTGGGCGACGCGTTGAAGGAAAGCAACATGGCCGTATCCGGCATCATCACCGTCATGGAACGCGCCGCGCGCAAGGCCGGCACGAAGCTGCGCCGCGACTTCGGCGAAATCGAGCATTTGCAGGTCTCGCAAAAGGGGCCGGCCGATTTCGTCTCGAAGGCCGATCAGGCCGCCGAGCGCACGCTGTATGACGAGTTGACCCACGCGCGTCCGGGCTGGGGCTTCAAGATGGAAGAGGCGGGCGAGATCGAAGGCGATCCCGGCAAGCCGCGCTTCATCATCGATCCGCTGGACGGCACCTCGAACTTCCTCCACGCGATCCCGCATTTCGCGATTTCGATCGCGGTGCAGGAGCCGAAGCCCGGCGGCGGCTGGGGCGACGTCACCGCGGCGCTCGTCTATCAGCCCGTCACCGACGAAAGCTATTGGGCCGAGCGTGGCCGCGGCGCCTGGCTGCACGACCGCAGGCTTCGCGTCGCGTCGCGCCGCCACCTCAACGAATGCCTGATCGCGACTGGCATCCCCTATATGGGTCACGGCAATATGGCGCAGTGGAGCCGCATTTTCGGTGCGGTCGCGCCCGAAGTCGCCGGCATCCGCCGCTTTGGCGCCGCCAGCCTGGACCTCGCATGGGTCGCGGCGGGGCGTTACGACGGTTTCTGGGAAAGCGATCTCCAGATCTGGGACGTCGCGGCGGGCATGCTGCTGGTGCGCGAAGCCGGCGGGTTCGTCAGCGATTTTCGCGGCGGCGACCGCGCAATCGACCGCAGTGAGTATATCGCCGGCAGCGCCGCGGTGCATTCGAAGCTGCAAAAGCTGGTCGCGGGCGCGCTGCGCAACGCGTAACGGTCGCTCTCTCATCCATCGTCATGCCGGACTTGATCCGGCATGCCGCTTCTAAACGCTGAAAGAGCGGGACCCCGGATCAAGTCCGGGGTGACGAACGATGGTTCACACTATTTCTCGAAAACATACGCCCGGAAACTGTCCATCAGCGACGCCCAGGTGTTGAAGGTCTCGCCGACATTTTCGCGCGGGATGCCCTGGAAATCGAGGTCGACGTCCATTTCGAGCACCGGATCGCCGGCATCGTCCCTATAGGCGCGCGCGAAGCGCTTTTCCTTGTTCCATTGGTTGAGCCGTTCGAGCGTGACGTCCTTCGCGTCGCTGAAACCCATATAATATTGCAGCGTCTTGCAATTTTGACCCTCTTCGCAATTCATGAAGAGGACGAGGAATTTCAGGCCGCCCCGATTGCTCTCGATATAGGGGTCGTCACCCTCCTTGGCCACGATCGTTGCGGGCCAACCCTGCGACTCGACGATCGCCTTGATCGTCTCCGGATTCGCCGCGTTGACCAGTTCGGCGTGCGCGGGAGTCGCCGAGAAAAGCGCCAGCGGGGCGAAGGCGAGGGCGGTGCGAGCGGTGATTGGTCCCATAATAGCTCCCTTTGTCGATTCAGGGTCTCAAAAGCGCGGCTTAGCGACCCTTTTTCGCTGGCGTATCACAGCGATAGGCTCGCTCGCCAGCGCGCAATGGGTTTTTGGTCGCAGAGGATATGAAAATCCTGCCCGCGGTGCTTGCGACACGCGGCTTCGTGGCCTAAAGCGCCCCCCATAAACGGGTGCTAGGCACCCCAAAACAACAGAACTGCGAGCTCCCATGGTCGATCTGACGCAATATTTGCCGATTCTGATCTTTCTGGTCATCGCCGTCGGCCTGTCCTCCGCCTTCGTCTTCCTCCCCATGGGCGTCGCGCGGTTGACCGGGGCGCACAAGCCCGATCCGGCGAAGCTGACCGAATATGAATGCGGTTTTCCCGCTTTTGAAGATGCGCGCAGCCAGTTCGACGTGCGTTTCTACCTCGTCGCCATCCTTTTCATCATCTTCGACCTCGAAGCGGCCTTTCTGTTTCCCTGGGCGGTCAGCCTGGAAGAAATCGGCTGGGCCGGCTGGGCGACGATGATGGTTTTCCTCGCCGAACTGACTCTCGGCCTTGTATATGCCTGGAAGAAAGGGGCGTTGGACTGGGAATGACCCGCTCTCCGATCATCACCGACACGCGGGGCCTGACCCCCGAAGGCGTCGCTCCGGGGCTTTATCTTCCCGAAGGCACGCCGCCCGACCGGGGCTTTTTCGACGACCTCAATTCAGAGGTTGGCGACAAGGGCTTTCTCGTCACCTCGACCGAGGATCTGTTCAACTGGGCGCGCACCGGCTCGCTGTGGTGGATGACCTTCGGCCTCGCTTGCTGCGCGGTCGAGATGATCCACGTCAATATGCCGCGTTACGACATGGAGCGTTTCGGCGCCGCGCCGCGCGCATCTCCGCGCCAGTCGGACGTGATGATCGTCGCGGGGACGCTCTGCAACAAGATGGCGCCCGCGCTGCGCCGCGTTTACGATCAGATGTCGAACCCGAAATATGTCATCTCGATGGGCAGCTGCGCCAATGGCGGCGGCTATTATCACTATAGCTATTCGGTGGTGCGCGGCTGCGATCGCATCGTGCCCGTGGATATCTATGTTCCCGGATGTCCGCCGACCGCCGAAGCGCTACTTTACGGCGTGATGCAGTTGCAGCGGAAGATCCGCCGCGTCGGAACGATCGAACGCTGATGGCCCACCCCGCTCCCCTCGTTGCGCCGCAGCCCTCGCTCGCCGGCGCGCTGAAAAAGCTGCTCGGTGCCGACCTCCTCGCGCATATATTCACCGTCGATGAAGACAGCATCACCGTGACGCGCGAAGCCGTCGCTGGCGTGATGGTCGCGCTGCGCGATGCCCTCGAATATCAGCAGCTGATGGAAATCGCCGGGGTCGACTACCCCGATCGGCCCGAACGGTTCGAGGTCGTCTATCACCTGCTCAGCGTGACGAAGAATCACCGTCTGCGCGTGCGCGTGTCGACCGACGAGGCGACGCCGGTGCCGACGATCGTGCCCGTCTGGCCGAACGCCGGCTGGCTCGAGCGCGAAGTGTTCGACATGTACGGCGTGCTGTTCAGCGGCAATCCGGACCTGCGCCGCATCCTGACCGACTATGGTTTCCAGGGGCATCCGCAGCGCAAGGATTTCCCGCTGACCGGCTATACCGAGCTGCGCTACAGCGAAGAAGACAAGCGCGTCGTCTATGAGCCGGTGAAGCTGGCGCAGGATTTCCGCAATTTCGACTTCATGTCGCCGTGGGAAGGCGCCGACTATGTGTTGCCGGGCGATGAAAAGGCCGGCGGGACGGGCGAAGCGCCGGGCAAGGGTGCGCCGACGCCGATGACCGCGGCCGAGGTCAAGAAGGCCGACGAAGCCAAGGCTCCGCCGCCGCCGACGCCCAAGACGACCGAAAGGACGACGCAGACCGGGGCGGGGGCGAAGGCCAATCTGAAGGCTGCCAAGACCAGCCGCGACGGAGCGAAGGCGACGAAGGCCGCCCAGGCGAAAACGCCGGCGACCGAGAAGGCCGAAAAGGCGCCGGCCAAGCCGCGCGCGCCGCGCAAACCCAAAACGGCCAAGCCGGACGGAGGTGACGCATGACCGACTCTCCTTATGTGAAGCACCACGGCAGCGACATGTTCGAAGGCTATCCGGTCGACACCGCCGATACCGCGGGCGATCAGGCCGTCACCAACTACACGATCAACTTCGGGCCGCAGCACCCCGCGGCGCATGGCGTGCTGCGCATGGTGATGGAACTCGACGGGGAGATCATCGAGCGCGTCGATCCGCACGTCGGCCTGCTCCACCGCGGCACCGAAAAGCTGATCGAATATAAGACCTATTTGCAGGCGCTGCCCTATTTCGACCGGCTCGACTATTGCTCGCCGCTGGGAATGGAGCACTCGTATGTGCTCGCGATCGAGAAGCTGCTCGACCTCGAAGTGCCGGCGCGCGCGCAATATCTGCGCACGCTGTTCGCCGAGCTGACGCGCATCTGCAATCATATGCTCAACATCGGGTCGCACGTCATGGACGTAGGCGCGATGACGCCGAACCTCTGGGTGTTCGAGCTGCGCGAGGATTGTCTGAACTTCTTCGAGCGCGCTTCGGGCGCGCGCATGCATTCGGCCTATTTCCGTCCAGGCGGCGTCCATCAGGACGTCCCCGAGCGGCTGCTCTACGACATCGGCGAATGGTGCGAAAAGCGGCTGCCGAAGCTGTTCGGCGACGCGATGAGCCTCGTCATTGACAACCGCATCTTCAAGCAGCGCAATGTCGACATCGCGACGGTGAGCAAGGAAGACGCGCTGGCGTGGGGCTTCTCGGGCCCGATGATCCGCGGCAGCGGCATCGCATGGGATCTGCGCAAGTCGCAGCCCTATGACGCCTATGCCGCGATGGAGTTCGACATTCCCGTCGGGACGCGCGGCGACTGCTACGACCGTTTCATGGTGCGCGTGCAGGAAGTCTATCAGTCGGCGCGCATCATCCTGCAGTGCCTGCGCGACATGCCGACCGGCCCGGTCGCGAGCCTCGACCGCAAGGTCGTGCCGCCGAAGCGCGGCGAGATGAAGCAGTCGATGGAATCGCTGATCCATCACTTCAAGCTCTATACCGAGGGCTTCCACGTTCCCGCGGGCGAGGTTTACGTTGCGACCGAGAGCCCCAAGGGCGAATTCGGCGTCTATCTGGTCAGCGACGGCACCAACAAGCCGTACCGCTGCAAGATCCGCCCGACGGCATTCAGCCACCTTCAGGCGATGGACATGATGTCGAAAGGCCACATGCTCGCCGACACCACTGCAATTATCGGCGCCATTGACGTCGTTTTCGGAGAGTGTGACCGCTAATGGCCGACGCACCGCAAATTCCTGATGAAGCCGAAGTCCGCGCGCGCTGGGGCGCTTTTGCGTGGACGGCGGAAAATGCCGAGAAGGCGAAGGCGGTCATCGCGCGCTATCCCGCAGGGCGGCAGCGCTCGGCGGTGATGCCCTTGCTCGACCTCGCGCAGCGCCAGGTCGGCGCCGAGACGCAGACGCAGGGCTGGCTGCCCGTGCCGGTGATCGAATATGTCGCCGCCGCGCTCGATATGCCCTTCATCCGTGCCTATGAGGTCGCGACCTTCTACACGATGTACAACCTCGTCCCCGTCGGCCGCTATCATGTGCAGGTCTGCGGCACGACGCCGTGCCTGCTGCGCGGGTCGGACGATGTCATGGCGGCGTGCAAGAATCGCGGCATGACCAAGGGCAAGACGACGCCCGACGGCCTGTTCACGCTGACCGAGGTCGAGTGCATGGGCACCTGCACCAACGCGCCGATGGTCCAGATCAACGACGATAATTACGAAGACCTCGACTATGACAGCACCGTCCGCATCCTCGACGCGCTCGCTGCCGGCGAGCAGCCGAAGGCGGGGACGCAGCTTGCGAACCGTCACACGAGCGAACCCGACGGCGGCCCGACGACGCTGAAGGAAATGGTGTCTTCGAACCACGACTATCGGAAGGAATGGTAAGCCATGCTGGCCGATAAGGATCGCATCTTCACCAATCTCTACGGTTTCCAGCCGTGGAACCTCAAATCCGCGCAGGCGCGCGGCGATTGGGATAACACCAAGGATCTGATGACGCGCGGCCAGGACGCGATCATCGAGGAGATCAAGGC
>CBINGC010000063.1:0-17208 GCA_966250105.1 uncultured Sphingopyxis sp.
CCTCACGCGCCAAACTGCCTTAACCTTGCAACACGCTGCCGCCTCCCCCACATCGCTTCCATGGCGAAGCGGAGCTTTTATCAGCGATTGCGGTCGAACGCGCAGATGCGCACCGCCCTGTTCGCGCTCGGCCTGTTGCTGATGATCACCGGGATCGCGATCGGGCCGCTGCCGGGGCCGGGCTTTCTGATCGTCTTTCCGCTGGGGCTGATGCTCTGCCTGCAGAACAGCGCCTGGGCGAAGCGCGTTTATGTCCGTTTCAAATGGCGGCACCCCAAATATGGCGCCTGGGCCGACCGGATCATGCGCCGCGTCAGCGCCGCGCGGCGGCGCGCGCGCGCCGCGCTGGAAACGCCAGATGGCGATTGACTTTCCACCGACTCTTGCTTATCCGCGCCCCCATCAGTGGCCGCCCACGTTTGGCGGCCCTTTTCTGTTAGAGCCTTTAAAGAGAATTTGGGGATACCGCGATGAAGCGTACCTATCAACCGAGCCGCCTCGTTCGCAAGCGTCGCCACGGTTTCCGCGCCCGCAAGGCGACTGTCGGCGGCCGCAAGGTTCTCGCCAACCGCCGCGCCCAGGGCCGCAAGAAGCTGTCGGCCTGATCGCTGACGCTTCGGCGCCAGCCCGTCTGGTGCGAACGCTTTCAAAACGCAGCGAATTCCTGGCCGCCAATCGCGGTCTTCGCTTTCCCATGCCCGGCTTTGTCCTGCTCGTCCGCCAGCGCGGCGACGGCGACGATTCGCTGGGCATCGGCTATACGGTCAGCAAGAAGGTCGGCAACGCGGTGGCGCGCAACCGGATGAAGCGGCGCTTTCGCGAACTCGCGCGCGCCGCGCTGCCGGGAGCGGGGATCGCCGGCGCCGACCATGTGCTGATCGGCCGTCCCGGCGCCAACGAGATGGATTTTGCCGAGCTGGGCGCGCATCTCGATTCGGCGCTGACGCGCGCGGCGAAGAAACTGGCGGCAAAGCCGTCGTGAGCGCGGCCCCTCCCCCTTCTCGTCACCCTGGACCCTTCGACGGCGCTCAGGGCAGGCTTGATCCGGGGCCCCGCTCAGCGACGTTGAAAAGCGGGACCGCGGATCAGGTCCGGGGTGACGAACGGGGTGACGAAGAAGGGAAAACGCGATTTCAGTGTGAAGTTTCGCAGTTTTCGGGGCTTCCCCTATGATCGCCCGCCTGCTGATCCTGATCGCGCGCGGGTGGCAGCTTGGTCCGTCGCGTATCCTGCCCTCCACCTGCCGCTATGCGCCGTCGTGCAGCGAATATGCGATCGTCGCGCTGCGGCGCCATGGTGCGATCAAGGGTGGCTGGCTGGCGACAAAGCGGCTATTGCGCTGCCATCCTTGGGGGGGCCACGGCTACGACCCGGTGCCATAGGCTTTCGACGCCGGCATCATCCCCGATATTTTTTGAGACGAAGAGAGACCGAAAAGCGTGGACGACAAGCGTAACCTGATCGCGGCAATCCTGTTGTCGGTGGCCATCCTGCTGGGCTGGAATTTCGTCTCGGAGAAATTCTTCCCGACCCCCGACCAGCCCGACGTGACCACCACGGTCGCGGGCGCCGACGGCGCCGCGCCCGCCGCGACGCCGGCGACGCAGGGCCAGCCGAGCGCGCTGCCGACGCCGGGCGCCCCCGCCGCGCCCGCCGCGCAGGCGATCCGTCCGGTCAATATGGTGCTCGCCGAAGGGCAACGCATTCCGATCGAGACGCCCGCGATCAAGGGGTCGATCAACCTTGTCGGCGCGCGCATCGACGATGTGACGCTCAGCAAATATCGCCAGACGATCGAGAAGGATTCGCCCGCGGTGCGCCTGTTCGCGCCGGGCGGCACCAAGGCCGCCTATTTCGCGAGCCTCGGCTGGGCGGCGCAGGGCATCGCGGTGCCGAACGCCAACACCGTGTGGACCGCGAGCGGGGCCAAGCTGACCCCGACGACGCCGGTGACGCTGAGTTGGGCGAACGCGACCGGACAGAATTTCCGCATCGAATATAGCATCGACAGCAATTACCTGATCACCGCGAAGCAGACGATCGCCAACACCGGTACGGTTGCCGTCAGCGCGAGCAGCTTTGCGCTGATCGACCGCCTCGGCAAGCCGACCGACCCGCACGAGCAGGACAGCTGGACGATCCACGTCGGCCCGACCGGATACCTCGGCGGCAAGTCGGTGTTCGACACCGATTATGACGATGTCGAGGAAGCGCCGAACCGCACCGTCCGTTACGATTCGGCGGGCTGGCTCGGCTTCACCGACAAATATTGGCTCGCCGCGATCGTCCCGGCCAAGGGCGAGCGGGTGACCGCCGCGATCAGCTCGCCGAGCGCCAACAATTACCAGACGCTGTTCGCGCGCGACTTTACCCAAGTCGCGCCGGGCAAGCAGGTCACGACGACGAGCCGCATCTTCGCCGGCGCGAAGGAAGTGAACATCCTGTCGAAATATCAGGACGAGGCGGGCATCACGCGCCTGTCGAACGCGATCGATTGGGGCTGGTTCGAATTTTTCGAGGTGCCGATCTTCAAGCTGCTCGACTGGCTGTTCAAGCAGGTCGGCAATTTCGGCGTCGCGATCATGGCGCTGACGCTGATCATTCGCCTCCTTATGTTCCCGATCGCGCAGCGCCAGTTCGGATCGATGGCGCAGATGCGCCTCGTCCAGCCGAAGATGAAGGCGTTGCAGGACCGGTACAAGGACGACAAGCCCAAGATGCAGCAGGAGCTGATGAAGCTCTATAAGGACGAGAAGATCAATCCGCTCGCCGGCTGCCTGCCGATCCTGATCCAGATCCCGATCTTCTATGCGCTCTACAAGGTGCTGATGCTGACGATCGAAATGCGGCACCAGCCGTTTATCCTGTGGATCAAGGATCTGTCGGCGCCCGATCCGCTGCACATCCTGAACCTGTTCGGCCTGCTGCCCTTCACCCCGCCGTCGATCCTGGCGATCGGCGTGCTCGCGGTGATCCTGGGCATCACGATGTTCCTGCAGTTCCGCCTGAACCCGCAGGCGACCGACCCCGTGCAGCAGCAGGTGTTCAAGATCATGCCGTGGCTGTTCATGTTCATCATGGCGCCGTTCGCGGCGGGCCTGCTGCTCTATTGGATCACCAACAATATCCTGTCGATCGCGCAGCAGCAGTGGATGTACCGCAAGTTTCCGCAGCTGAAGGCGGCGGTAGCGAAGTGACGGTCGGAGCTATCGGAACTGTGTCCCTGCGAAGGCAGGGACCCATCTCCGGCGGTTTCGGAATTAGACAACAGGAGATGGACCCCTGCCTTCGCAGGGGTACAGCTGGTTATGACTGAAGAAATTGATCCCATGCTGGCCGAGCGCGCGCGCAAGCTGTTTTCGGGACCGATCACGTTCCTGAAATCGGCGCCCGCGCTTCAGCACCTGCCGGCGCCGAGCGCGCCCGAGATCGCGTTCGCGGGCCGATCGAACGTCGGCAAGTCGTCGCTGCTCAACGCGCTCACCAACCGTAACGGGCTGGCGCGCACCTCGGTGACGCCGGGACGGACGCAGGAGCTCAACTATTTCGACGTCGGCGAGCCGTTGATCTTCCGGCTTGTCGACATGCCCGGCTATGGTTTCGCCAAGGCGCCGAAGGATGTCGTCAAGAAATGGCGCTTCCTGATCAACGATTATCTGCGCGGCCGCGCGGTGCTGAAGCGCACGCTCGTGCTGATCGACAGCCGTCACGGGATCAAGGACGTCGACCGCGACATACTCGAAATGCTCGACACGGCGGCGGTCAGCTATCGCCTCGTCCTCACCAAGGCCGACAAGATCAAGGCGACCGAGCTCGAAGCGGTGCAGGCCGCGACCGAAGCCGAAGCCCGCAAGCACCCCGCCGCGCACCCGCAGGTGATCGCGACGAGCAGCGAAAAGGGCCTGGGGATCGCCGAACTGCGTACTGCGGTGCTGGAGGCGGTGGAGAGTTGAAAATCCTCTCCCCTTGGGGGAGAGGATAGTGAAGGTTGCGGACTTGTCCGCTACCGGAACTTGGTGAGGGCATGAGCGCGGACACCAGCCTTCCCTCGCCCAGCTTCGCCTAGCGAGCAAGCTCGCAAGGCTTCGCATCCCTCTCCCCCAAGGGGAGAGGAAAAAAGGAGACCCCATGAAACTCTTCCTCGGCAACAAGGCCTATTCCAGCTGGAGCCTGCGCGGGTGGCTCGCGGTCAAGCATAGCGGCCTGCCGTTCGAGGAAGTCACCGTCCCGCTCTATGACGAAGATTGGTCGAACCGGCGCGAGGGCGACGAGTTCGCGCCGTCGGGCGGCAAGGTGCCGATATTATGGGACGGCGACGATATCGTCGTGTGGGACAGCCTCGCGATCATCGATTATCTCAACGAAAAGACCGGCGGGACGAAGGGCTATTGGCCCGAGGATATGGCGGCGCGCGCGATGGCGCGGTCGATGGCGGCCGAAATGCACTCGAGCTTCGCCGCGCTGCGCCGCAATCACAGCATGAATATCCGCCGCATCTATCCCGCCGCCGAGCTGCTGCCCGAAGTACAGGCCGACGTCGTGCGCATCTTTCAGATCTGGGCCGAGGCGCGGGCGCGTTTCGGCGGCGAAGGCGATTATCTGTTCGGCGACTGGTCGGCCGCCGACATCATGTTCGCACCCGTCGTCACCCGCTTCGTCACTTACTCGATCCCGCTGCCGCGCTTTGCCGCCGCCTATTGCCAAGCGGTGATCAGCCATAAGTGCATGCAGGAATGGATCGGCGGCGCGCAGGCCGAGGATTGGGTGATCGAGGCGTTCGAGGGCCCGGTCGAGGGATAGCCGCGGGTTTTTCGGGGCAACCCGCCGCCGGCGGACGGCCGCGTCAGAAACTCAGCTCGTCATATATTTTCGAAAGATCCTGCCCCCACGGTCCGTCGTAGCGGTCGAGCAGATCGTGTGCGGGGGACTTGCCGCTCTTGGCGATGCGGCGGAGCGGTTCGAGGAAGCCGACTTCATTGTCGCCCATCGAATTGACCTCGCCGCGCGCCTTGAGGCCCGCCGCCGCGATGTCGAGCACTTGATGCGCAAGCTCGCCGACGGTGCCGCCGCCGGGTGCGGGGGCGTCGAGGCCCTCGCTGGGCACCGCGTCGCGCAGCGCCTGCTGCTCCTCGATGCTCCAGCCCTTGACGAGATCCCAAGCGGCGTCGAGCGCGCCCTGGTCGTAGAGCAGGCCGACCCACAGCGCCGGGAGCGCGCAGATGCGGTTCCACGGCCCGCCGTCGGCGCCGCGCATTTCGAGGAAGCTTTTGAGGCGCACTTCGGGAAAGGCGGTCGAGAGATGGTCGTTCCAGTCGGAGAGGCGCGGCTTTTCTCCGGGGAGCGCGGGCAGCTCGCCCTTCAGAAAGTCGCGGAAACTCTGCCCCGCGGCGTCGATATATTGGCCGTCGCGGAAGACGAAATACATCGGCACACCCAGCATATAGTCGACATAGCGTTCATAGCCGAAGCCCTCCTCGAACACGAAGGGCAGCATGCCGGTGCGCGCGGGGTCGGTGTCGGTCCAGATATGGCTGCGGTACGACATATAGCCGTTCGGCTTGCCCTCGGTGAAGGGCGAGCTGGCGAAGAGCGCGGTCGCGAGCGGTTGAAGCGCGAGCGACACGCGGAATTTCTGCACCATGTCCGCCTCGGAGCTATAGTCGAGGTTGGTCTGGATCGTGCAGGTCCGGAGCATCATGTCTAGGCCCATGCTGCCGACGCGCGGCATATGGTCGAGCATGATCTTGTAGCGGCCCTTGGGCATGATCGGCAATTCGGCGCGCGTCTTGTCGGGCCACATGCCGAGGCCGAGGAAACCGAGGCCGAGTTCGGCGCCGACTTCCTTCACCTGCTTCAGATGGCGGCCGGTCTCGGCGCAGGTCTGGTGGAGATTTTCGAGCGGCGCGCCGGAGAGTTCGAGCTGCCCCGCGGGCTCGAGGCTGACGGTGCCGTCATTTCCCGAGAGAGCGATGACCTTGCCGCCCTCGATCACGGGTTCCCAGCCGAAGCGGGTGAGCGCCATCAACAGGTCGTGGATGCCGCCGGGTTCGTCATAGGAAGGCGCGCGGTGGTCGGCGGTGCGATAGACGAATTTCTCGTGCTCGGTGCCGATGCGCCAGCGGTCCTTGGGCTTTTCGCCCGCGATCATGGGCGCCGCGAGCTGGTCGCGGGTTTCGACGATGGGATCGTTGCTGTCGGAGGCGGTGCGCGTGCTCATGTCGCGCAATTAGACTATTCGGTATAGAATGCAATCGGGGCCGGTCGTCAGTTGATCAGCACCTCGAACGCGATCGCCATGGCGGCGGTGGGCAGGAGCGTCGCGGTGGTCGCGGCGACGGCCGTGCCCGCGATCGACGCGCCGAACGGGTCGCTTTCGTCGGCGCCGCTCGCATTGTCGTCCTCGACGGTCGTCGCGCCGGCGCAGCTCGTGCCGCTACGCAGCGATCCCGCGACGAAGCTGGTTAGGGCGGGCAGCGGATCGGCGAGGGCGATGCCGGTCGCGGTGCCGCTGCCATTGTTGGTGACGAGGATGCAATAACGCATCCGGGCGCCCGGAATAGCCTTGGGATTGGTGGTGCCGTTGACCGGGTCGCTGACGATGCCGCTCGTCTTCGCGATCGCGAGGTTCGTCGTCGGGCGGCAGAACAGGATGTCGTGGAGCGCCATGCCCTGCTGCCCCGGATTGGCGGGGGCGAGGGCGTGGCTGCCATATTCGATCGTGATGCCGTCGACGGGCGCGTTGAAGGTCACGGTGACCGTGCCGTCGGCGCTGCCGTCGGCCGACAGCACATCGCCATAGGCGCTGTTCCCGACGACATAGTTGGCGGCGCCGTTGGTGAGCACGGGCGTGACGATGGCGCCATTATAGGTGCCGGTGACGGTGACGCGATCGGCGAACTGGCCCGCGGAATAATCGACGTCGAACAGCCGGAACTGCGCGCCGGGCACTGCGGTCGGCAGCGTGATCGTCGAGATGACGGTCCCCGTTTGGCTGGTGAAATCGACAAGCTGGAAGATCGAATATTGCGCCGGTGTCAGGGCGCCGGTGACGACATTCTGTCGCGTCGGCGACTGGCCGCCATAGGTCGCGTTGCTTAGGAAACTGCCGCCGCTGACCGCGATGTTGAAGCTCGCCGTGCCGATCGCGGTCAACGCCGCGCTGCCGCTGGTCGCGCCGGCGGGCCAGCTGACGCCGTCCCAATCGTACAGCGTCGTGCCGACCGGGCAGACGAGCGTCGGCGGCGTCCCCGCGACGCGCGTCCCCGATACGGTGAAGGTCGCGCTGTCCTGATCATCCTCGCCCGCCGCGCCATTGCCCGGGGTCGAATCGAAGTCGAAGGCCGACGAGGCGCTGATTTCGGCGCTGTTGGTGACGCTGGCGCCCGCGGTCGCCGCGACGGTGCCGCTGATCGTCAGCGTCCGCGTCACCCCCGCCGGAATGCTGCCGACCGTCCACACGCCGGCGCTGCTATTATAGCTGCCGAACCCCGACGCGCCGGTGAAATTAAAACCCGCGGGCAGATTGTCCGCCACCGTCACGCCGGTCGCGGTCAGTGCCGACCCGCTCGCATTGGTGACGCTCAGCACATAGTTGATGCTCGCCCCGAATGCCGGCGCGGCGTTGCTGACCGATTTGGTCAGCGAAAGGTCAGCATAGTTGGCGGGCAGGCTGGTCAGATAGAGGTCGGCGCGCACGAAATTGCCGTTGTCCGCCGACGGATATTGATCGCAAATCTCGAGCCGCCAGGTCCCCGCGCTGGTCTGGCCGTTGAAGGCCGACAGCGGCGAATTGGGGCTGAAGACATTCTGATAGGGCGGCGCGCTGCCCGAATGATTGGTGCCGTTGCCGTCGCTATTGACCGTCTGTGCGGCGTCGTCGTCGAGGCGGACGTTGAGATTATTGCCGTCGATCGAGCCGGTATCGCCGTTGACGAGCTGAACGCGCGTTCCGGCTGGCGATTGCAGCGTGACGCGCAGGTCGCCGCGCCAGCTGTGCGTCGCGAGCAGGCCGAGATCGACGTCGCCGACGATATAGCTGGTGCCGACGGTGAAATTGCGCACGAGCGGGGCGGTGCAGGTCGTCGCGGCGTTGATCGTGCCGGCGGTGCTGTTGCTGTAGGTCGTGGTCGTCTGCGCGGCGGCGGGATTTGCGGCAAGCGTCAACGCCAGCCAGACGAGCATGATACAGGCTCGCGCAGACTGCAAACACTGGCCCCCACGCCAGCGGTATCGGCTCTGGTCCCGCCGTTGCATGGCGCGGCTATGGATGCGGGTTGGCTAATATCAGGTTAAAGCGAACAATTTGTCCGGCGATGGGACAGTTTGGTTGCTCGGGCGAGAGAGCGACCGGTTTCGGTCGGTTGCGGCCGATTGCTGCCGTTTCTTTCTTCGTCACCCCGGACTTGATCCGGGGTCCCGCTTGATACCGAATTACCGGTCGACGCCTCAAAAAAAGCGGGATCCCGGGTCAAGCCCGGGATGACGGAAGTGGAGGAGAGCCAGATCCGCTCACCTCCCCAAAGCCACCCCAGCGATCCCATCGCCTATCTATCCGTCCGACCAGTCGCCGTGCTGCGCCATCCACAGGCTGACGGCGGCGATCGCGGCGGTTTCGGCACGCAAGATGCGCGGGCCAAGCGCGATGCGGCGCACCTCGGCGTGGGCGAGCAGCATCTCGCGCTCGCGGTCGGTGAAGCCGCCTTCGGGGCCGGTGAGGATCGCGGCGGGCGCCGGCGCCGCGACATCCGCGAGCGGGACGCCGCCGGCTTCGTCGGCGAAGAGCAAAGCGCGCTCGGCGGGCCAGTCCCGCAGCAGCTGCGGCAGTTTGACCGGCGGCGCCAGCTCGGGGAGCGCGGTGCGGCCGCATTGCTCGCACGCCTCGATGATCTGCGCTTCGATCCGCTCGCTTTTGACGCGCTCGACGATCGTGCGGTCGGTGATCACCGGCTGGAGCCGCGCGATGCCCAGTTCGGTCGCCTTTTCGATGATCCAGTCGAGCCGCGCCTTTTTCACCGGTGCGAAGCAGAGCCAGAGGTCGGGCACGCGTTCGATTTCGCGCGTCTGCCGTTCGATGCGCAGCGCGGCCGAGCGTTTGGCGGCGTCGGCGACGGTCGCCAGCCATTCGCCCGTGCGGTTGTCGAACAGCAGCACGGGATCGCCCGCCTTCAATCGCATGACGCCGAGCAGATAATGCGCGGGGGCCCCGTCGATCACAGGTGCGGCGTCGGGGCCGAGCGGCTGGTCGATGAACAGGCGGGGCGTGCTGGCGGGCGGCCAGGCGGGAGTCGCGGGCATGGAGCGCGCGATAGCAGACGGCGGCCTGTCGTGCATCTTTTGCCTTGAAGCGTCCCGCCTTGTCCCGATCCGGGTCAGAAGCCCCGATTCCCTCCCTTTTGCCCGGCGCCAATTAGCCTTTTGGTAAGCAGTTCCCCCCTAGGTGCGAGAATACCAGCGGCCCATCTGGTGGGGAGTGCCGCGGGCCGAAGAGGGGTTAGACCATGCGAGGGACCTGGATCAGCCGGCTGGGCGCCGGCACCAAAGCGCTTCGGAGCGACCAGCGCGGCAACGCCTTCATGCTGACCGCGGCGGCGATCGTGCCGGTGATCGGCATCGTCGGGTCGGCGGTCGACATCGGCCGCGGCTATATGACGCAGCTGCGCCTGCAGCAGGCGTGCGACGCGGGCGTGCTCGCCGGGCGGCGCGCGATGGGCGGCGCGACATATTCGGATGACGCCGAGGCCGAAGCGGACAAGATGTTCAACTTCAACTTTCCCGAGGGGAAATATGGCGCGTCGGGCATTCTTTTCTCCTCCCAGGCCATAAACGCCTCGGACGTCGCCGGACAGGCTTCGGCCATTTTGCCCACCGAGTTGATGTTCATCTTTGGCAAAGACGAATTCCGCCTGTCGGCGAATTGCACGGCGAAGCTCGAAATCTCGAACGTCGATGTCATGCTCGTCCTCGACGTCACAGGATCGATGGCGCAGACCAATTCGGGCGATACGGTCAACCGCATCACCGCGCTCCAAGACGCGACGATGGACTTTTTCGATACGCTGACGACTGCCGATGTCGGCGACGGGCGACTGCGCTTTGGCGTCGTGCCCTACAGCTCGACCGCGAATGTCGGGCAAATCCTTATCGAAAAGGATTCCGACTGGCTGTCGGATTACACCATCTTGCCCTCGCGCTCGCCGATCATCCGATATAACTGGAGCGGCACCAACCCGCCCTCGTCGGTGACCAGTGGCACGACCACCAACGGCGCATGGGAAAATTTCTTGCCGGTCAGCGGCTTTACGAACAGCACCGCCTGTTCGGCCGTCGTCGCACCAGCCGACACGATGCCAGCGCTGACGGATGATCAGAATTTGAACCGCACGGCGCGGGTCGTCGACCGCAACGGCACGCGCCGGTACGTCACGGTCGCAGGCACACAACATCGTTATATCAACTACCGGTATAATTACCGCAGCTCCGACGATACCTGCTGGCTGCAGCGCCGCACGGTGACATTTGACCACACCGCCTCACCGGCTCCCAGCTCGACGCCCTTTTATAACCAGTATCGCTATGAAGATCGGCTGTTCGACGTGAGCAGCGCCAAAAGCGGCGGTACGATCAGTGTCGATACCGGCGATTCCGGCGCATTTCGCAGCGTCGGATGGAGCGGATGTGTTATCGAACGGCGCACGGAGAGTTTCGGCGCCTCGTCGTCGGCGCCCGCCGCAGCACTCGACATGGACATCGATATGGTGCCAACCAGCGACGAGAACACCAAATGGCGGCTACTGATCCCCGAAATCGCCTATCCGCGTAACAGCACAGTGGGCGCCAAGCCCTCGAATACCGGCGTGCGGACGGTGAACAGTTCGGACGTTTACAACGGCTACTGGCAAAACTTCGAATACCATTGGCCCAGCGGTTGGGGGGTATGCCCAGCCCCGGCCATGAAGCTGACCACGATGACGGCCGATGATCGCGATACTTTCGAGGACTATGTAGAGTCGTTGGAGCCGCTGGGGGGCACCTATCATGATGCCGGGATGATTTGGGGGGCGCGGCTGCTCTCACCCACGGGTCTGTTCGCTGACGAAAACGCGGCAGCGCCGAATGAACGCCCGATCAGCCGCCATATCGTCTTCATGACCGATGGCGATATGGCGCCCAACATGCCCAATCTGACGTTTCAAGGTTATGAATATCTGATGCAACGGGTCGGCGGATCATTCAACACGAGCGATACCCAGTTGAAGGACCGCCACAATAACCGTTTCGTGCAATTGTGCCGCGCGGCGCGACAGCGCGGGATCACGATCTGGGTCGTCTCGTTCGGCGTCAGCGACAACGCCAATCTCAACAGTTGCGCTTCGTCCGGAGAAGCATTCGAAGCGGATAACGCCGCCGAACTCAACCAGCAGTTCCAGGCGATCGCGCGGCAGATTTCCAAGCTGAGGCTGTCGCAATGATCGGCGTTCGTCCCCTGCTGCGCCGGCTGCGGCGAAGCGAGCGCGGCACCGCGTTTGTCGAATTCGCGCTGACCGCGCCGGTCTTTCTGCTGATCCTGCTCGGCATCTTCGATTATTGCTGGCAGATGTATGCCCAGCAGGTGCTGCAGGGGGTCGTGGCCAAGGCGGGTCGCGACGCGACGCTCGAAGGCTTCGCCGCCGACCAGGAGGCGCTCGACGATGCGGTCGAGGCGCAGGTGAAGAAAGTGTTCAGAAGCGCCGAGGTGAGCTTCAACCGCCGCGTATTTGACGATTATAGCGATATCCGGCCGCTGCGCTGGGTCGACACGAACGGTAACGGCGTCCAGGATCCCTCGCCCGACGATTGCTGGGAGGATGGCGGCAGGCAGGGCAATGGCGGCGCCGACGATGTCGTCCAATATACGGTGTCGATGCAGTTCGACCGCGTGCTGCCGGTGTGGAAGATGCTGGGGCAGCCGCAGTCCATGACGCTGACCTCTGCCACGCTGCTGCGCAACCAGCCATTTGCCGCCGGGGGCGAGGTGCTCGCGGAGACGTGCGGATGAACCGGCTTTCGCGCCTTTGCCGCCAGACGCGGATCGCCGCGCGCCGTTTCGCAGGGAACGTTCGCGGCGCGGTGATGCTCGAAATGGCCTTTGCCATCCCATTCCTCGTGCTCGTCGGTTTCGGCGGGCTGGAGATCGCCAACCTGACGCTCGCGCATACGCGCGTCAGCCAGCT
The DNA here is from genome assembly GCA_966250105.1 of uncultured Sphingopyxis sp. Lineage (GTDB taxonomy): Bacteria > Pseudomonadota > Alphaproteobacteria > Sphingomonadales > Sphingomonadaceae > Sphingopyxis. The sequence continues at coordinate 12,210 of CBINGC010000063.1, forward strand.
CGGGCTCAACACTGCCGACAATGCCGCGCGGATCGCGGCGGGCAGCAATCTGACCCAGCCGCAGGTGCGCGAGGTCGACATCAACGAGGTGTTCGAAGGCGCCGAACGGCAGGCCGCAGGCCTCAATTTCGAGAATAACGGCCGCATCATCCTGTCGAGCCTTCAGCGCAACGACGACGGCGGCCAGACGATCAAATGGCAGCGCTGTTTCGGCAATATGGAGGTCGCCTCGGCCTATGGCGTCGAGGGGATCGGCGAGACCGGGACCGATTTCCCCGGCATGGGACCCGAGGGCCGCGAGGTGACCGCCGCCGCCGGCACCGCGATCATGTTCGTCGAAGTCACGTACGAATATGAGCCGTTGCTTTACGGCAAATGGCTCGGCCCGCAGATCATTCGTTCGACCGCAGCCTATAATATCCGCGAGGCGCGCGACCTGTCGGGCGTGAAATCGCCGGGCACGCCCGCCACCTGCGACTGATCGCTCCGGGCGATCGGGCATTTATTCGCGGGCCCCGCCCTGCTATCGCGCGCGCAGCGATGACTGCCACCCATCCCCCCGACAGCCAGCTTCGCGGCTTCGTCGCGTTGCTTCCCGCCGCGGCGCGGCCCTATGCGCTGCTTGCGCGCTTCGACCGGCCGATCGGCTGGTGGCTGCTTTATTGGCCATGCGCCTGGGGACTTGCGCTCGCAGGTGGCGCGGTCAGCCACTGGCCGCTGTTCCTGTGGATGCTGCTCGGCGCGATCGCGATGCGGGGTGCGGGCTGCGTCTATAACGATATCGTCGATCGCGACCTCGACGCGAAGGTCGCGCGCACCGCGTCGCGGCCGGTGGCGAGCGGGGCGGTGTCGGTGCGCAGCGCCTTGCTGTGGACGCTGTTTCTGTCGCTCGTCGGCTTGCTGGTGCTGCTCCAGCTGCCGCGGCCGGCGCAGATCGTCGCGCTCGCGAGCCTGATCCTCGTCGCGGCCTATCCCTTCATGAAGCGCATCACCTGGTGGCCGCAGGCGTGGCTGGGGCTGGTGTTCAGTTGGGGCGCGCTCGTCGCGTGGATCGCGGTGGGCGGACAGGACGGGCTCGCCTTGCCCTTGCTCTATGCCGGCTGCATCGCGTGGGTGATCGGGTACGACACCATCTATGCGCTGCAGGATATCGAGGACGATATGCTGATCGGTGTGAAGTCGAGCGCGCGCGCGATGGGAAGCCATGTGAAGGGCGGGGTCGCGATGTGCTACGCCGTGGCGCTCGCCTGCTGGGGCGGCGCGCTGTGGGCGGTGCGCCCCGATCCGCTGGCGCTCGCCGCGTTGCTGCCTGCGGTGGTGCATTTGACCGGACAGGTGGTGACGCTCGATCCCGCGAACGGCGAGGATGCGCTCGCGAAGTTCCGGAGCAACCGTTTTGCGGGGCTGTTGATCTTTGCCGCGATGCTGGTGGTGGGGATGGCGCCCTAGCCCCCTATTCCGCCGCCAGCAGTTCCTCGGCGCCGCCGAGGTCGACCGAGACGAGGCGCGAGACGCCGCGCTCGATCATCGTCACCCCGAACAGGCGGTGCATCCGCGCCATGGTGACGGCATTGTGGGTGACGATCAGGTAGCGGGTGTTGGTTTCGCGCGCCATGCGGTCGAGGAGGTCGCAGAAACGCTCGATATTCGCGTCGTCGAGCGGCGCGTCGACTTCGTCGAGGACGCAGATCGGCGCGGGGTTGGTGAGGAAGAGGCCGAAGATCAGCGCGACGGCGGTCAGCGCCTGCTCGCCGCCCGAGAGCAGGGTCAGCGTGCCGAGCCGCTTGCCCGGCGGCTGCGCCATGATTTCCAGCCCGGCCTCGAGCGGATCGTCCGAATCGACGAGTTCGAGATGCGCCTGTCCGCCGTTGAACAGGGTGGTGAAGAGGCGCTGGAAATGCTCATTCACGGCCTCGAACGCCGCGAGCAGGCGTGCGCGGCCTTCGCGGTTGAGGCTGCCGATCGAACCGCGGAGGCGGTTCACCGCCTGGGTCAGTTCCTCGATCTCGACGGCATTTTTTTCGCGCTCGGTATCGAGCTCGACCAGTTCGTCGGCGGCGACGAGGTTGACCGGGCCCAATCGCTCGCGGTCGGCGATCAGCCGGTCGTGCTGCGCCGATTCGGCATGGGCGTCGCCGACGCTCGCGCTCTCGAATCCGGCCTTTTGCGGGAGCAGCGGCGGCGGGCATTCGAAACGCTCGCCCGAGAGGCGGCCCATTTCGATGCGGCGAAGCTCGGCATTTTCGGAGCGCGCGACGGCGCCGGCGCGGGTTTCGCGCGCGGCGGCGACGCGTTCGCGGATCGCACCCAGCGCGGTTTCGGCTTCGCGGAGCGCGGCCTCGGCGGCGCGTTCCTGCGCTTCGGCGGCGGCGACCTTGTCGCGCAGCGCCGTTTGCTGCGCCTCGGCGGCGGCGCGCTGCTCGGCGAGCTTCGCGGGGAGGTCGGCGAGCTTGGCGGCTTCGGCGGCGAGCGCCTCGGCGCGCTTGTCCATCTCGGTGACGCGCCGCGCCGCCTCGCCCGCGCGGGCTTTCCAGCTCTTGATCTCGGCGCTGACCACCGCCTGCCGTTCGCTGAGGCTCGCGAGCGTGCGTTCGTGGGCCGCGAGCGCGTCGCGTGCGGTGCCCGCGTCGGCGCGCGCGCGCTCAGTCGCCGCCTCCTCGACCTCGAGCGCGGCGCGCGCCAGCCGTTCGTCGGGGAGCGCGGCGAGCGCGGTTTCCTGTGCGGTGAGCGTCTCGGCCGCTTCCTTCGCCGCATCGGCAATCTCGGCAAGGCGGCGGTCGAACAGCGCGGCGGCATCGCGGTGCCGGTCGAGCGCGGCCTGCGCCTGATCGGCGGCGCGCAGCGCGATGCGGCGCACCTCGTCAGCCTGCGCGAGGGCCTTGCGCGCGGTGCCGGCGGCTTCGGCGAGGGTGGCGGCCTTCGCGGCGGCGGCGTCGCGGCGATCCTGCAATTCCTGCACGCCGAGCTCGACCTGCGGGCGCTCAGCCGCGAGCGCGTCGAGGCGGTTCTGGCGCTGCAATCGCTCGGTCGCGGTCGCGCCGTCGCCGCGGGTGACGAAACCGTCCCAGCGGCGCATCACGCCATCGGTGGTGACGAGGCGCTGGCCGACCGCGAGCGGCTGGCCGGCGTCGCTTTCCGCCACCGCGACTTGCGCGAGGCGGCGCGCGAGCGCGGCGGGGGCCCGCACATATTCGGCGAGTGGGCTGGTGCCGGCGGGAAGCGCGGGGTCGCCCTTCGCCGCATCGGCGCCGCCCCAGCTGCGCGCCGCATCGCGATCGGTCCCCGCGTCGAGGTCGTCGCCGAGTGCGGCGGCGAGCGCGGCTTCGTAGCCCGGCGCGACGCGAAGCTGGTCGAGGATGCGGTTCGTATCGCTGCGCGCCGCGGCGAGCGCGCGTTCGAGCGTCGATGCCTCGCCTTCGAGCGCGGCCAAGGCAGCGCGCGCTTCGGCCAGTCCCGCTTCGACGCCCGCGAGGTCGGCGGCGGTCGCTTCGCGATCGGCCTCGGCCTCTTGCAAAGAGGTTTCGGCGGCGGCGATCGCGGCTTCGGCGGCTTCGGCGGCCTTCGTGCTTTCGGCGAGCGTGGCTGCGAGCGCGGCGCTGTCGCCGAGGGCGGCGACCTCGGCATCGACGCGCGCCTTGTCCTGTCCGACCCGGCGCACGGCGGCTTCGGCGCTGTCCACCGCCGACACCGCGATGCGGCGGTCGGCGGCCTCGCTCGCGGCTTTGGCGCGCGCCTGCGCCAGCGCGACTTCGGCATCGCGCAGTCGCGCCTGCGCGGCGAGGCTGGCGTCGGCGAGCGCGGCCTTGCCCGCATCGTGCCCGGCGATGTCCTGCGCCAGCGACTTGGTTTCGGCGTCGAGCGCGGTGAGCGCGCTATGGGCCTCGCGCGCCAGCTCGCCTTCGTGCGCGCGGTCGTCGGCGATACGCCTTTGCTGCGTCGCCAGATCTTCGAGCCGCTGGAGCGCGGCGCGCTCCTCGCCCTGCAAGCGGACCTGCGTTGCGGTCGCTTCCGCCAGCGCATCGCGCTGCGCCTGCGCATCCCCGCGTGCCGCCGCGACGCGCGTCGCGACCTCGGTCTGCGCCTTCGAGACGGTTTCGAGCTCGTCCTGCGCGGTCCTGACCGCCGCTTCGGCGGCATCGGCATCGCGGCGCGCCTGGTCGGCGGCGGCGGCAGCGTCGCGCCAGCGCGCATAGATCAGCCGTCCCTCGGCGATGCGAATATCGTCGCTGAGTTTCTTGTATTTCTCCGCCGCGCGCGCCTGCCGCCGCAGCGCGTTCGCGCGCACCTCCATGTCGGCGACGATTTCGGAGAGGCGCGTGAGGTTGGTCTCGGTCGCGCGCAATTTCTGCTCGGCGTCCTTGCGGCGGACGTGGAGCCCGGCGATGCCCGCGGCCTCTTCGAGCATCGCGCGGCGGTCGGTCGGTTTCGCGGCGATAACATTGGCGATCTTGCCCTGGCTGACGAGCGCGGGGCTGTGCGCGCCGGTCGCGGCGTCGGCGAAGATCAGCGCGACGTCCTTGGCGCGCACGTCGCGGCCGTTGGCACGATAGGCGCTGCCCGCGCCGCGCTCGATGCGGCGGATGACCTCGAGATCGTCGCCGTCGCTCGAGTCCGAGAGGCCGGCGACGAGCGCGCCCTCGGTATCGCAATGCAGCGCGACCTCGGCAAAATCGCGCGCCGGGCGCGTCGAGGTGCCGGCGAAGATGACATCCTCCATACCGCCGCCGCGCATCGATTTCGGCGAGGATTCGCCCATCACCCAACGGATCGCTTCGAGCAGGTTCGACTTGCCGCAGCCATTGGGGCCGACGACGCCGGTCAGCCCGGGCTCGATGCGCAGTTCAGTGGGTTCGACGAAGCTTTTGAAACCGGTGAGGCGCAGCCGCTTTATCTGCACGGGCTATCCCCGAGCAGCCCATCGAATCGGAGCTGGTGCAACCTTGGTGTCACAGATCCCCCATGCAGCCGTCATGCCGTGCGGCAAGGGGAGTCGCAAGGG
>CBINGC010000064.1:0-17169 GCA_966250105.1 uncultured Sphingopyxis sp.
CTCGGGGATGCGGTCTATTTCAGCTTCCCTTTGGCGGGGCAATGTCCGCTCACCCCGCCATCCGCACCCAATCTCCCATCCCCATCACGCATCTTGCGCTCACCCCCCACGCGCTTACAAGCAGCCCAAATATATCCAGATCCCAAGGGGGAGCCCACCGCATGACCGACAGCCTGTTTCGCCGCAAACCGATCGTTCCGGAACGGCGGGAGGGGGAGCAGGCGCTGGCGCGGACGCTCGGTTGGCCGCATCTGATCGCATTGGGCGTCGGCGCGATCGTCGGCACGGGCATTTTGACCCTGATCGGCGTCGGCGCCGACAAGGCGGGGCCCGCGGTCATCCTGTCGTTCGGCATCGCGGGGCTGATCTGCGCCTGCGCGGCGCTTGCCTATGCCGAAATGGCGACGATGATCCCCGCCTCGGGCAGCGCCTATACCTACTCCTATGTCGTGATCGGCGAACTGCTCGCGTGGATCGTCGGTTGGAGCCTCATCCTCGAATATTCGCTCGTCGTCAGCGCGGTCGCGGTCGGCTGGTCGGGCTATGCCGCGCCGCTGCTTCAGGCGTGGGCGGGTTTTCCGATGGCACTGATGCAAGGCCCCGAACTCGGCGGCATCGTCAACCTGCCGGCGATCGCGATCATCGCCGTCGTCGCTGCGCTGCTGCTCGTCGGCACGCGCGAAAGCGCGACGCTCAACGCGCTGCTCGTGCTGGTCAAGATCGCGGCGCTGGTCGTCTTCGTCGCGGTCGCGCTCCCCGCCTTCGACGCCGCTAATCTCGAACCGTTCAGCCCCTATGGCTTTGCCAAGCATATGGGCCCCGACGGCGTCGAGCGGGGCGTGATGGCGGCGGCGGCGATCATCTTCTTCGCCTTCTACGGCTTCGACGCGATCGCGACCGCGGCCGAGGAAGCGAAGAATCCCGATCGCGACCTCAAGATCGGCATCGTCGGCTCGATGATCGCCTGCGTCGCCATCTATATCGCCGTCGCGGTCGCCGCGGTGGGTGCGATCGCCTATACGCGCTTCGCCAACAGCCCCGAACCGCTCGCGCTGATCCTGCGCGAACTCGGCAGTCCGCTCGCCGCGCAATATCTCGCGGTCTCCGCGGTTATCGCGCTGCCGACCGTGATCCTCGCCTTCTTCTATGGGCAGAGCCGCATTTTCTTCACCATGGCGCGCGACGGGCTGCTTCCTGCGGGCCTTGCCAAGCTGTCGGCGCGCGGCACGCCGGTGCGCATCACCATCTTCACCGCGCTCGTCGTCGCGGTGCTCGCGGGCTTCATCCCGCTTGGCGAACTCGCCGCGCTGGCGAATGCCGGGACGCTCGCGGCCTTCACCGCGGTCTCGATCTGCATGCTGATCATGCGCCGCCGCGCGCCCGACGCTCCGCGCACCTTCCGCACGCCGCTGCCGTGGGTCGTCGGCGGCATCGCGGTGCTCGGCTGCATCTATCTCTTTTTCAGCCTGCCGGTGCAGACGCAGCTCTGGTTCGCCCTATGGAATATCGGCGGCCTCGGCGTCTATTTCCTCTACGCGCGCCGAAATGCGGTGGTGGGCTGAGCTTCAGCAAGTTAGTCTGAAGCGCCCAGCTTTTTCCCGTCATCCCGGCGAAGGCCGGGATCTCGCCGGTGCGTCAGGTTGCGAGGGCGAGATCGTGTTTCAGAGTCACGTGCCTCTGAACACCCTACGCCGGGATGACGATTCCAAACTAATATCGCGCCTTAGTCGAACAATTCGCTGAGGAAGCTCTTCTTGTAATTCTTCTTGTACGGCTTGCCATAATGGCGGTCGTCATAGCCGCGCTCGCGATATTCGGGCTGCGGCGGGGGAGGGGCCGACGCGCGCGGCGCGGGGGCGCTCGTCGCTTCGCTGCGCTCGATGATCTTGTCGAGTTCGCCGCGATCGAGCCACACGCCGCGGCATTGCGGGCAATAGTCGATCTCGATCCCCTGACGTTCCGACATCGTCAAATTCACGCGGCAGGTCGGGCAAAGCAGGCCTTGGGGCTCGGGCACTGGGATATTCCTTTCTTCGTAAGGACGGCCGAACGGCCGTATCTCGCTTCAACGTGCCACCGCCGGCCTGCGTTCCGCAAGCCGAAACGCCCGCTCCGCCGTCGATGGCGGAACGGGCGGGGGTCTCAGGCCGGGGCCCAGTCGAACGCCAGCGGGGCTTCGCGAAAGGCGAAGCGGTCGAGGTGGCGCGCGACCACGCCCTTCATCGCTTCGACATGCGCGTCGCTGCTCGCATCGATGCGGACCGTCAGCGCGTCGGGGCCCGCATCGAAGGTGACGAGCGCGTCGCCTTCCCACGTCGCGCCGCGCGCATCCTTGGGGAAGGACACATTGCCATGCTCGGGGGTAAAGGTGACCGCCAGATTATGCTGCCAATGCTTGCACAGCTGCTGCAGATATTTGCTCGCGTGCGCGGTCGGAACCTTCGCGGTCGCGCTGATGCGCATCACAGCCGCTCGATCTTCTGTGCCGCCTCGTCGATCAGCGCGACGATGTCGTGCAGCGTCGCGTCCTTGAGGTCGCGCTCGCCGAGCCGGTTCATCAGCACGGCCTTCAGATTGCCCATCGCGCGGCGGACCGAGGCGCTGTCGGTGCGCTGGCGCTCTTCGCCGATGTCGGCCAGGCGCGCGATCAGGCGCTCGGCGCTCTCCTTGTTGGCCTCCAGCTCGGCCGTGCCGGCATCGGTGATCGCGAACAATTTCTTCGCGCCCTCGCTTTGCTGCGCTTCGATCAGCCCCATGTCGTCGAGCAAGGTGAGGGTGGGATAGATCACCCCCGGGCTCGGCGCATAGGCGCCGCCGGTCAACTCCTCGATCCGGCGGATCAGCTCGTATCCGTGGCGCGGTTCGTCGGCGATCAGCTTCAACAGCACGAGCCGCAGTTCGCCGCTGTCGAACATTCGCTGGCGCCGGCCGCGGCCTTCGTCGTCATGTCCGTGGCGCCCGCCGAATCCGCGGCCGCCGAAACCATGTCCGCCGCGGTGCATCCCGTGGCGCATCGCTTCGCGCACCATGTGGTGCATGGCGCGGCGCTCGCCGCACTCATGCCGGTCCATTCCCCCCCGGTTCATTCCCCCTCGGTTCATTCCATGTCGCATCTCAAATTCCTTCCTATAATTCGATGCGTCTAAGATATATCTTGAAACAAACTTTGCAAGACCCGCTACGCGACACCTTCGCCAACTTCCGCTATTCCTTGACTTCCCCCCAATTCCCGCTATCAGCGCCCCCGTGTTGTCGCGGGTTCGCCCGGGGCAATTCCGTCCGAGACAGTTGGTGAAGGGATATGCCCTTCTTAATTTCCAGCCGAGACGGGGAACAGTCTTATTCGGTCGCCCGCCTGTTTGATCAGGCGACGCGTCTTGACCGACCCCATCGGACATCGTTGCGTAAATGTAGGGCGAGCCTTGGCTCGCGCCGGCATTTGCGTGTGTTAGCCGCCCGGCGGCTCCAGGCGTTTCGGCGCATGGGCATCCGGGCAGATGAGTGGAGTATAGGCATGGATCGTACGGAAAAGGCCGAAGCCGTATCCTCGCTGAACGCTACGCTGGGATCAGCAGCCGCTGTTGTGGTCGTCCGCAACCTCGGCATGACCGTCGCTCAGTCGACGGTGCTGCGCCAGCAGATGCGCGACGCAGGGGCCGACTTTCGCGTCACGAAGAACCGTCTTGCCAAAATCGCGCTCGATGGCACGTCCTACACCGGTATCGGCGAACTGCTGACCGGTCCCACGGCTCTCGCAACCTCGACCGACCCGGTCTCGGCTGCGAAGATCGCCGTGGAATTTGCCAAGACCAACGACAAGCTTGAAATCGTTGGCGGCGGCATGGGCGACGTGGTCCTCGACGTGAATGGCGTCAAAGCGCTTGCTTCGCTTCCCTCGCTCGACGAGCTCCGCGCCAAGATCATCGGTCTGGTGCAGGCTCCGGCCACCAAGGTTGCGCAGATCGCCGCAGCTCCGGCGGGCCAGTTGGCGCGGGTTTTTGGCGCATATGCCGCCAAAGAAGCAGCGTGATTTCGAACTAACTGAAACTTACTGCCGGGATATCCCGGTTCTGATGGAGAATGAACATGGCTGATCTCGCAAAGATCGTTGAAGAACTTTCGGCGCTGACCGTCCTCGAAGCGGCTGACCTGTCGAAGATGCTCGAAGAAAAGTGGGGCGTTTCGGCTGCCGCTGCTGTTGCTGCCGCTCCGGCCGCTGCCGCTGCTGGCCCGGCTGCTGAAGAGCAGACCGAATTCGACGTCATCCTGACGGGTGACGGCGGCAACAAGATCAACGTCATCAAGGAAGTCCGCGCGATCACCGGCCTGGGTCTTGGCGAAGCCAAGGCACTCGTCGAAGGCGCGCCGAAGGCCGTCAAGGAAGGCGCCAGCAAGGCTGAAGCTGAAGAACTGAAGGCCAAGCTGCTCGCCGCCGGCGCGACCGTCGAACTGAAGTAATTTGGTTCGGTAGGACCGGCCGGTTCTCCGGCCGGGTTCCAGCGAAAAAGAAAAGGGCGGTGCCACGAGGCACCGCCCTTTTCTGTGGGGGCAGTCACCCGTCAGTTGCGGGCAAAACCCGGGCGAAGGCCGGGGCGACCGCGACCCGGTTCGGGACGACGGACGTCCTGCTCTTGCGCGGCGGAAGCGGCCGGACGCTGCGCGATTTCCCATGCGCTGACGGGCTTGCGCGTCATGTCCTGCTGCTGACCCAGCGTTTCGTCATAAGCGACGCGTTCCTGACGATCGAGGAAGCGGGCGCGCTTGAGGCGCTTGCTGAGCGTCGCAAAGGGGTTGTCGGGCGTCGGGCCCGCGAGCGCCATCGCCTCGTGACGTCCCATGCTGCCGCTCGGCGCCGCAGCGAAGGCGGGGGTGGTGCGCGGTGCTTCGACGCGTTCGCGCGGAGCATAGGCCGGGGTGACCCACGCCTGGCTTTCGACGGGATTCGCTTTGGCAATGACCGGTGTCGTAGCGATCGCCGGTTCATTATCAAAAGCGGGGCCTGCAAGCGCGCGCTCGTTGCGGCGGCGGCGAGCAAAGGCCAGACCAGCACCGCCAACAATCAGCAGCGCAGCTGCGCCGCCAGCGAGTTCCCAAGGAAAATCGCTGCCGCCAGTATTAGCGGTTTCGACGGGCGGGGGCGCCGCGACCTCGGCTGCCGGTTCGGCAGCGGCGGTCATCGGCGCGGCGACGGGGGCGACGGTCTCCACGGGCGCGGCAGGAGGCGCCTCGGGGGCGGAATCCGAAGCTGCCGGGGCGGCCGCCGCCCGGGCGCGCGGCGCGGCGCGTTCGCTCTTGGGCTGGGCGGGCTCGGCTCGCTCGGCTGCCTTCGGGGCGGGAGCGGCTTCAGCCGGCTCGATTTCCAGCGGCACGCGGATCACCGGCTTCGGCGCCGGCGGCTGCGTTGCCGCGGGCTGCGGGGTTTGCGGCGTGGCAACCGGGGCCGGGGTCGTTTCGGGCACCGTAGGTGGGGTTTGGGGCGTGGGCGCAGCGACCGGCGGAGTCATCGTGATCGTCGGCGCTTCCTGAGCGAACGCGGCGGGGGTGGACAGAACCAGAAACGCGGCAATCGCGCTCGTGGCGGGGCGGGAGAGGGCGATATTCTTCATCATAGTGAGAAAGGAACGAGCCACGGATTGAAAGTGCTGCCGCCAAGGCGGCGCTTCCGCGACGAGCCGTGCGCCGCGAACGGCGCGGCGAAGATTTTTCAATGAGGGATCGCGGTCGGCGAACCACTTTTGAAGTGGGCGCTGGAGGTGGTGGGCCGTCCGCGCCAGGCAAGAAAAACCCGCGTTGCCTAGACATCGATAAGAGCGTGACAATGGTTTTGCGCTTTGATGTCAGCCGCGTCACCAATACGTCATTCGCGCGCAACCTTGCCGTGATCAACGCCGGGTATGAAAAGCACCGACCTCGTTCCCACCCGCCTGCCCGACCATCTGCGTGAAACGCAGCGCCTGCTGTTCATCGCCAAACATGCGCGTTGGACCGGCGGCCTGCACCCCGACGACGGTAATCATGCGCCCTATCACCGTGAGATGCGCGAGACGCTCGAGGGCCTCGGCATGGCGCTGTCGATCGCCGACAGCTATGCGGCGCTGTTCGATCGGCCCACGGCCGACTTTGTCTTTCCGCTTCTGAACCGCGGCGGCTTCTTCAATTCGGAAATGCTGCTTCCCCTGCTGTGCAACCAGCATGGCTTGCCCTATCTGGGCGCCTCACCGATCGTTCGCGGCCTGTCGGACGACAAGCATCTGACCAAGCTCGAGGCAGCGGCGCGCGGCGTGCCGACCGCGCCCTGGGCGCTGTTCCGCCGCGGCGCGCCGCTCGATGTCGCGCGCTGTCCTCCCGCCCGGCGCTGGGTGATCAAACCGAACAACAGCTCGGCTTCGTGGGGCGTCCGCGACGCGCACGATCGCACCGAACTCGCGCGTTCTATCGCAGAGATCCACGCGCTCGATCACGATGCGATCGTCGAGCCCTTTATCGAGGGCAGCGATATCGAGGTGCCCGTAATCACCCTTGCTGGCGAGCCCGCGATGCTGCCGATGATGATCTTCGAGCAGGCCGACCCGGCGCAGCTCCGCTCTTACCAGGAAAAGCGCGATCTGGTCGACCATGTCGGATATGCGATCAAGCGGTTCGACGATCCGTTCGTCGCCGGTCGGGTTGCCGACTATGTGTCGCGAATGGCGGATATCTTCCGGCCGTTCGATTATGGCCGGTTCGAATTCCGCGTCGATCACTCGACCGGCGACGTGCGGCTGCTTGAGGTCAATCTCAATTGCAACCTGTGGTCGGAAAAGCTGTTTTCGCGCTCCGCCGTGGTCGCCGGTTTTACGCACGCCGAACTGATCGAGACGATCGTCGCTGAAAGCATGGTCCGCCAGATCGCGCCCGCGGCTGCACGGCGCAACGCGGCGTGAGCGGCTCGGTCCTGATCCTTGCCGGCCGCAGACTTGGCGCGGCCGATCCGCTAGCGAATGCACATGGTGTGACCGACAAATGCCTTGTCCCGGTCGCAGGGCGCCCGATGATTGCGCATGTGCTCGAAAGCGCCGCCGCCAGCGGGGCGACGCATATATTCGTTTCGACGCATCGCGCCGACTTATTGGGCGATCTGGATGACGCGGTCGTAAAATCGTTCGGGGAGCGGCTGACCGTCGTGCCCGCGGCGGACAATCTGGCGGATTCGGTCTTGGCGGTTGCGGGTGCCGCGGAATTTCCGCTTCTCATCACGACCGCCGATAATTGCCTGCTGACGCCAGCGACGATCGCCGAGATCGAAGAGGAGGCGATGCGACTGGGCGTCGATGCAGGCGTGGCGCTGGCCCGGCGCGAGGATGTGCTCGCGGCCCATCCGGATGGACAGCGACGCTTTTACGTATTTTCGGATGTCGCCGTGTCGAACTGCAACGCCTATTGGATCGGCCACCCCGGTGCCTTGAAAGCAGCGGAGGCGTTTCGCGGCGGGGGGCAGTTCATCAAAAAGCCGCTCAGGGTGATGCGAGCGTTCGGCCTGATCAACCTGCTGCGCTTTCGTTTTGGGCTGGGGCCGATCCACCATATATTCCGTCGCATCTCGCACCAACTGAAGGTCGAGGTCGCCCCGCTGCTGATCAGCAACGGGGCGACAGCGATCGACGTCGACAATGAACGGGCGCTGCGAGTGACCGAGGCGCTGATGGCGCGCCGCGACAGGATCAATCCGCGACCCAGTTGCCGTGAAACCCAGGGGGGACCCGATGCGGCAGGTGAACGACCGCTTGCGCTGACCCGGTAAAGTCGTCGGCGTTCAGGATGACGAGGTCGGTGGTCTCGTCATTCATGTTCACGACAAGGCCGATCAGCCAGCCGTCGTCTTCGGCTCCATCGGCGCTCCGCGGCACGAAAACGAATTCGCCGGGATGGCGGCCGGGGCCAAAATCGTGGACGTCCGTCGAGCCCTGCTCCAGATCATGTTTGAACAGTCGCGTTTCGGCGAGCGCCCATTCCGCCGACTGTCCGTCAGGGATCGCGACGCTATAGGCATAGCGATAGGGCCGTGTCGTCATTCGCTCGTCGTAACGGGGGAATTCCTGCGCATGATCGTGGATGACGGTGCGCGTCGTCGTGCTCGCCGCGGGATCGATCGTCCAGCGTTCCATGCGGGATTTTTGGCTATCGGGACCGCGTCTCGATTCGGCGAACATCGTTTCGTGCGCCACGACATCGACGATGACCTTGCCGTCGGCGGTCTCGAACGCATTGGCGGGATGGAAGACATAGCAGGGCTCGACCGGGACCCAGATGATGTCGTCGCCGCGGCCTTTCCTCGGGAGAAGACCGACGCGGGCCGGATGCGCGTCGTTCCATGCGTAGGGGAAGCGATAGCCCGCGAGCAGCATCTTCATCGAGAAGGTGACGGGCAGGTCGAAAACGAGCACGTAATTTTCGGTGATCGCACAATCGTGGATCGAAGGGCCGTCGCTCACGGCAATAGCCACTTCGCGGATGACGTGCGCGTCCCGGTCGAGCACGACGTGCCAGACCTTGTTCGGCTCGTCGCCGCGATAGGTGATCGCGTGCATCTCGTCGGTGAAGGGGTCGTGATGCGGGTGCGCCGTATATCCGCCAATCAGCGTGCCGTCGAAGGGGTTGTGGGCGATCGTGTTCAGTTCGTAGCCGAGTTCGACCGGCTTTCCGCCCGCCTCGACGATCGCGAAGGTGCGGCCGGCGAGGCCGACGACATTGGTGTTCGGCGCGTCGTTGCGGCCTTCGCGGGGCCCCGGGGGCAGCTCTTCGCCGAGCACTTCGCACGCCTCGCTTCCGCGCACCCAGCGGTTGCGATACCAGTCGGCCTTGCCCCTCTCGATGCGGATGCCGTGGACCATGCCGGCGCCGGTGAACCAGTGATAGCTGGCGGGGTCGGGAGCGGCGGCAGGGTTCGGACCGTTGCGGAGATAGCGGCCGGTCAGCGGCGCCGGGATTTCGCCGTCGACGCGCAGTTCCTCGAGGGTGAATTCGTCGGTCATCGGTTTGTGGATACCGGTGAGGAAGGGGTGGGCGTCGGTGGGGCGGGGGAGGCGCTTGCGGTTGAAGTCGGCGACCTTGCCGATGCCTTTGACGACCGCGCTGCGGATCAGGGTTTCGACGTTGCTTGCCATGGGGTTGCTCCTTACGGAAGTTGGCGAAGGTGCCGCGGAGGGTTGCGCGGGCGACTCGATATGTTTACAGTGACAACATCATGGCAAACAAAGATAACAGTGTCAACATAAAAAGCGGCGGCGCGAAGGCGGCGCGCGCCTATCATCATGGCGACTTGCGCGCGGCGGTGATCGCGGCGGGACTCGAACGGCTCGCGGAGGGCGACGGCGCCGAACTCGGCCTGCGCGCGCTGGCGCGCGACGTCGGGGTCAGCGCGACCGCGCTTTATCGCCATTTCCCCGACAAGGAGGCGCTGCTCGACGCGCTCGCCGACGAGGGGCTGCGGCGGCTCGGCGCGCTGCAGGCGCAGGCCTGGTTGAAGGCGGGCGGCGGGGTCGCGGGGTTCAAGGCGACGGGCACCGCCTATGTCCGCTTCGCCCACGACGAGCCCGCGCTGTTCCGTTTGAGCTTCACGCGCCAGATGCCCGACCGCAAGGAAAGCGGCGACGGCGGCGAAGTCGCCTATAATCTGCTCCGCGCCGGGGTCGGCGAGGCGCTGCCCGGCGCGGAAAATGTCGATACCGCCGCGCTGCACGCCTGGGCGCTGGTGCACGGCCTCGCGATGCTGATCCTCGACCGGCGCATCGACTGGGACGAAGCGATGGTCGCGGAAGTTGTCGGGCTGACCTTTGGCGGCGTGGGTTGATCGCGCACCCATTATATTAGCGGTTTATTTTTCCCTTTTGGGTTAACTGGTCGCATGACCCAGTCGCTGTCCCCCAGAGTCGAAGCGGTCTTCTGGTTCCTGTTGACCGCAACGGGATATTTTCTGCTGGCGAGCCTGTCGCTGCACGCGACCAAGGGCACCGACAATATAGCGGCGGTCTGGCCGGCGAGCGGCTATGTCCTCGCGCTGCTGCTGTTGATGCCCGCTTATCCGCGCGCGCGCATTTCGGCCTTTGCCGGCATGATCCTGGCGAGCCTGGCGGCGAATATCTGGAGCGGCGTGCCGCTCGCCTCCTGCTTTGCCTATAGTTTCGCGAACGGGTGCGAGGCGGCGGCCGCATTGTGGCTGATCCGCCGCCGCGAGCCGGGCGAGCTGTCGTTCATGGTGCCGCGCTCGGTCGCCCTTTTCTGCGCCGCGGCGCTCGGCGCGAGCGTGGCGAGTGCCGGGGTCGTCTGGGCGCTGACGTGGATGCTCGCCGGGACGGGCGCCGACTTCTTCCTGTCGTGGCTGACGACGGTGCTGCTCGGCATGCTGATCGTGACGCCGCCGATCGTGATGCTCGCCCGGATGCTCGGCACCAATGCGATGGGCAGGGCCCCGGCGGCGATGAAGGCCGAGGCGGCAGCGATCCTGACCGGCGCGGGGCTCGTCACCATCGCCGCCTTCACCCAGGCGCATTTCCCGCTGACCTTCCTGCCGTGCATCGCGGTCGTCGCCGCCGCCTATCGGCTCGGTCCGTTCGGCGCCGCCGCGGGGATGCTGATCGTGACGATCATCACATCGCTGATGACCGGTCAGGGCTATGGCCCGGTCGCCGCGATCGAGGAGGCTCCGAAGGTCAAAGTGCTGTTCCTGCAATTCTACCTGCTGTCGCTTTTGTTCACGACGCTGCCGCTGGCGGCGCTGCTGATCGTGCGTCAGCGGCTGGCGAAGCGGCTGGAGCAGAGCAACCGCTGGCTGCTCCAGGCCGAGGCGGCGGCGCTCGTCGGCCATTGGCGGGTCGACCTGGTGGGCTGGACGATCCACTGGTCCGACCAGGCCTATCGCATCCACGGGCTGGCGGCGGGCACGCCGGTCGACGTGAATTACAGCGTCAAGCAATATGTCGCAGAAGACGGGGCCACGGTTCGGAAGATATTGGAACGCGCCGTCAGCACCGGCGAGCCCTTCGAATTTCAGGGACGCATCAGGCGCGCCGACGGCGAGATCCGTCATGTGAAGTCGCACGGGTCGATCGAGACGAGCCGCGACGGACAGGCGATCGCCATATTCGGCACCGTGCAGGATGTGACCGAAACCGTCGAAAATGCGCGGATATTGGAAGCCGCGCGCAGCGCCGCCGAGCGCGTCGCCAATACCGACATGCTGACCGGCCTGCCCAACCGGCGGCACACGCTGGCCTTCCTTGAAAAGGCGCTGGCGGGGGCGCACGACCATGGCGCGCCGCTGGCGGTCGCGATTTTCGATATCGATCATTTCAAGCGGATCAACGACGCCCACGGCCATGCGATGGGCGACCGCGTCATCCACCGCGTCGGGCAGCGCGCCAAGGCGGCGCTGCGCGACGAGGATATGCTCGGCCGCATCGGCGGCGAGGAATTCGTCTGCATCCTGCAGCGATCGAGCGCGCAGGCCGCCGAAATCGTTGCCGAGCGCGTGCGCAAGGCAGTCGAGACCGGCACCGCGGCAGAAGAGGGCCTGCCGCAGGCGACGGTCAGCATCGGGCTTGCGGTCTTCGACGGCGAACTCGACATCGAGGAACTTCTGCACCGCGCGGATCAGGCGCTTTATGCGGCCAAGCGCGAGGGCCGGAACCGGCTGCGCAGGGCAGCCTGAGGGCGGCGGGATTCCGGTTCGGGTGCCGGTTTAGGGGTGGGGAGCGGCGGTTGGGTTCCATTAAGCCCCCCCCCATGTCCGCCACCGGTCGCTCCCAGACGATCGTCATCCCGGACTTGATCCCGGATCCCGCTTCCTGGCGCAACGACGGGCTTCGACTTCAAGCGGGACCCCGGATCAAATCCGGGGTGACGAGGATTGATGGGTCCGCTTCCGGTCGATTGTTGTCATTGGAGCCAGATCGGTAGCGAACGGCGCATGGGGTGGGAGCGGACATTCGTGCACCCCGGCGAAAGCCGGGGCCCAAATGCGCAAATACGCCAAGTTCGCGTTGGAGTTCTGGACCCCGGCTTTCGCCGGGGCACACATCTCTATGACCGCCACCGGTCGAAACCGGCCGTAGTGGCACGGCGCTATCCGCTCGACCGCGCCCTTGCCATTTTAGCCGCTTTTCCCCACATCGGCACCATGAACGCTCCCAATCCTCCGATGCGCGCGGCGATCGTGCCGGTTACCGCTTTTCAGCAGAATTGCACCTTGCTGTGGTGCACCGCGACCAACAAGGCGGCCTTCGTCGATCCCGGCGGCGACCTGCCCAAGCTCAAGGAAGCGGTCCAGCAGACCGGGGTGGAGGTCGAGAAGATTCTCGTCACCCATGGCCATATGGACCATTGCGGGCAGGCGGGGATGCTCGCGAAGGAATTGGGCGTGCCGATCGAGGGGCCGCACGAGGACGACCGCTTCTGGATCGAACAATTTGCGGAGGATGGCGCGCGTTTCGGCATGGTCGGCGAAACGTTCGAACCCGACCGCTGGCTGGTCGATGGCGACACGGTCACCGTCGGCAATCTTGAGATCGATGTCATCCACTGTCCGGGGCACACGCCGGGGCATGTCGTCTTTCATCATGCGCCGTCGAAGCTGGCGATCGTCGGCGACGTGATCTTTCAGGGATCGATCGGACGCACCGATTTTCCGCGCGGGAATCACCAGCAATTGCTCGATTCGATCACCGGCAAGCTGTGGCCGCTCGGCGGAGACACGACCTTTCTGCCGGGGCATGGCGCACACAGCAATTTCGCGCACGAACGGCGGACGAACCCGTTCGTGAGCGATATGGCGCTGGGCGGCTGAAGTCCCCCTCCCGCTTGCGGGAGGGGCTAGGGGAGGGCTTGTCGCTCTTCCTCAGGATTGGACCGGAACAGACCCTCCCCCGACCCCTCCCGCAAGCGGGAGGGGAGAAGGCTATCGCGTCGCCGCCACCGTTTCGACCTCGGTCGCCGTGATGCTCACCGGCGTCATGTAGACGATCGCGAGTGCGGTGAGCGCGAGGCCGAGCTGGGTGAGCATGGTGACGATCGTGCCGACCATGCGGCCCCACATCATCCCGTCCATGCCGAGCGCATGCAGGATGCGGCCGACGAGGTAGAGCGCGCCGACGCCCCACAGCCACATCGACGAGCCGAAACCGAGCTCGACGAGCGCGAGCAGGATCAGCACGAAGGCGGTGTTTTCGACGAAATTGCTGTGCGCGCGCATCCGGCGGGTCAAAAGGTCGTTGCCGCCGTCGCCGATGAAGACCTTTTCCTTCGTGCGCACGCGGCCGACGCGAAGCGCGAGCCACAGGTTGAGCAGCGCCGCGCCGGCGGCGATCGTCAGGCTGATCGGCAAGATTATCATCTGGTTTCCCCCATGTCGGCCGGTTGGTCCGGCGATGGGAGAGATGTGGCATTGCGTGGGGAGCACGGCAAGCGTGGCTTTTTTCCTCGTCGTCACCCCGGACTTGATCCGGGGTCCCGCTCAGCAACGATGGAAGCTGGACCCCGGATCAAGTCCGGGGTGACGGAGAGCGATTGAAGCGCCGATGTTCCCCGCGCGCAATGGGCTTGCCTTTGCGGGCAAAAACGCTATAGCCGCGCCCGATCCGGCACCCGACACCTTCTGGCGTTGAGGCACCTTCCGGCGGAAGATTTTTCCTGCGTCATCTGGGCAGGAACGGGCTTCGGCGTGGCGGGCGGGCCAGTCATTTCCGGCAACGGGAGCGACAAATCCGGGTAGCCGATTCGTGACACAATTTTTGAGAATGCAGGAAAAATCATGGCCGTTCCCAAGCGAAAAACCTCGCCCTCGAAGCGCGGCATGCGTCGCAGCCACGACAGCCTGAAGGTCGAAGCCTTTCAGGAATGCCCGAATTGCGGCGAGCTGAAGCGCCCGCACAATCTTTGCAACGCCTGCGGCCATTATAACGGCCGTGAAGTGGTGTCGGTCGGCGCGTAATAAACAGGCCGGAGGGCATTAGATGGCACTGACACCGCGAATCGCAATCGATGCGATGGGCGGTGACGTCGGCGTGCGCATGATGCTCGCCGGCGCCGCGATGGCGCGCCACAAGCACGACGGCCTCCGCTTCATCCTCGTCGGCGACGAGGAGCAGATCAAGGCGGCGCTGGATCATCATCCGAACCTGCGCGCGGCGTCGGACATCATCCACACCGACGGTGTGGTGACGGGCGAGGACAAGCCGAGCCAGGCGATCCGCAAGGCGAAAAGCACCTCGATGGGGCTGGCGATCGACGCGGTGAAGCGCGGCGATGCCGGCGGCGCCGTGTCGGCGGGCAACACCGGCGCCTTGATGGCGATGGCGAAGCTCGCGCTGCGCACGATGCCGGGGATCGACCGGCCGGCGCTCGCGGCGTTGCTGCCGACGCTCGGCGACAATGACGTCGTCATGCTCGACCTCGGCGCCAATACCGATTGCGACGCCAATAATCTGATCCAGTTCGCGGTGATGGGCGCCGCCTATGCGCGCACCGCGATGGGGCTCGAACGCCCGCGCGTCGCGCTGCTCAACATCGGCACCGAGGAGCTGAAAGGCACCGGCGAGATTCGCGATGCCGCGGCGCGGCTGCGCACGGCGCACGGGCTGCCGATGGAGTTCACCGGCTTTATCGAGGGCGACAAATTGTCGCGCGGCGACGTCGATGTGATCGTCCACGACGGTTTTTCGGGCAATATCGCGCTGAAGACGATCGAGGGGACGGCGCGTTTCGTCACCGATCTGCTCCGCCGCGCCTTCACCAGTTCGACGCGCTCGAAGATCGGCTTTCTGATCTCGCGCCCCGCCACCGAGCTGCTGCGCCACCATCTCGACCC
Source organism: uncultured Sphingopyxis sp. (assembly GCA_966250105.1). Classification (GTDB taxonomy): domain Bacteria; phylum Pseudomonadota; class Alphaproteobacteria; order Sphingomonadales; family Sphingomonadaceae; genus Sphingopyxis. The sequence goes on from CBINGC010000064.1 coordinate 14,840, forward strand.
CAATAATCACAATGGCGCGGTGTTCCTCGGCCTCAACGGCGTGGTGCTGAAAAGCCATGGCAGCGCCGATGCCAAGGGGGTCGCGAACTGCGTCCACCTGTGCGCCGAGCTGATCGAAAAGGATATCACGCGCCAGGTGACCGAGGATCTCGCGAATTTCCGCAGCGGCGACGCGGCATGACGCTGCGCGCGATCCTGACCGGCACCGGATCGGCCTTGCCGCGCACGCGCGTGTCGAACGCGGAACTGGCGCAGCGCGTCGACACGAGCGACGAGTGGATCGTCGAGCGCACCGGCATCCGTTTCCGCCACATCGCCGAGCCCGACGAGACGACCGCGACGCTCGGCGCCGATGCGGCGAAGCAGGCATTGGCGGCGGCGGGGCTCGAGCCCGCAGACATCGGGCTGATCATCGTCGCGACCGCGACCCCCGACAATACGTTTCCGGCGAGCGCCACCAAGGTGCAGGCGCTGCTCGGGTCGCCCGACTGCATCGCCTTCGACGTCGCCGCGGTCTGCTCGGGCTTTCTCTATGCGGTGTCGGTCGCCGATTCGATGCTGCGCACCGGCGCGGCGAAGCATGCGCTGGTGATCGGCAGCGAGACGTTCAGCCGCATCCTCGACTGGGAAGACCGCACGACCTGCGTGCTGTTCGGCGACGGCGCGGGCGCGATCGTCTTGTCGGCCGAAGAGGTCGCGGACGACCGCGGCATCCTCGCGACGCGGCTGCATGCCGAGGGCAAATATTCGGACATGCTCTATGTCGACGGCGGGCCGTCGACCACGGGCACCGTGGGCCATGTCCGGATGCAGGGGCGCGAAGTGTTCCGCCACGCCGTCACCAACCTGGCGTCGGTGCTGGGCGAGGTGATGGGCGACGTCGGCCTGTCGGCGGCGGACATCGACTGGGTCGTGCCGCATCAGGCGAACAAGCGGATCATCGATGCGACCGCGAAAAAGCTGGGTTTGCCGGCCGAGCGCGTCGTGCTGACGGTCGACCAGCATGCCAACACCTCGGCGGCGTCGGTGCCGCTCGCGCTCGACCTTGCGGTGCGCGACGGGCGGATCAAGCGCGGCGACCTGGTGGTGCTCGAAGCAATGGGCGGGGGCTTCACCTGGGGGGCGGCGGTGCTGCGCGTCTGAACCTTCGTTCCGGCGCGTCAACTTCTCCTTCCATCCGTTTCAGTTTGGCGGATTAATTCCGATTTGTTACATATGCGCGTGGGACTCGTGACGGTGGGGGCTGTCAGGGAACCAGCCGCGCATTTCGCTTCAGAGGGGGAAGGGATCAACATGACCGCAGGGACGCTTACGCGAGCCGATATCGCCAGCCGCATCAACCAGCAGATCGGCTTGTCGCGCAATGAATCGGCGGCGATCGTCGAATCGATTCTCGACCATATGTCCGACGCGCTCGCGGTCGGGCAGAATGTGAAGATTTCGGGCTTCGGCACCTTTGTGCTGCGCGACAAGGCGCAGCGGATCGGCCGCAATCCCAAGACGGGGATCGAAGTCCCGATCCTGCCGCGGCGCGTGATGACCTTTCGTGCCAGTCAGACGATGCGAGCGCGCGTTGCCGGCAAATAGGCGCCGCCCTATCGATGTCGGGGTCTGACATGGCCGACGACGACGGCAAGGCGGCGGGCGCCATGCTGGCGATCGGCGAACTCGCGGTGCGGATCGGCGTGCCGACGCATGTGCTCAGATATTGGGAAACGCGTTTCCCGCAACTGAAGCCGCTCCAGCGGTCGGGCCGACGCCGCTATTACCGCGCCGAAGATATCGCGCTGGCCGAGCGTATCCATCATTTGCTGCATGTGCAGGGCTTTACGGTCGAGGGCGCGCGCAAGGCGCTGTCCGAGCCCGGCGCCGCGCGCTCCGCCCCGCGCGAGACGCCCAATGTCGGGGCCCCGGCGCGCGCGGGAGGCATTCCGGTCGAAGCGCTCGTCGCGCTCCGCCAGCGGCTGGCGGCGGCGCTGGATTAAAGCGAGGCGGTTGCTGGTCGGCGACCGCGGCTTTCCTGCCTTCGCCATTCCGCCCCGTCCAATCATGCGGGCCGGGCGGGTTCGGGGCGCAGGTCGCAGCCCTTCACCGCCGCCGCGTGGCGGGCGGCGACGGCGTTGCTGCCGGCCATGGTCAGCGCGAGCAGGCCGACGACGAGGGCGTCGAGGAGGAGCAGCGGCAGATCGACGAAGGCCGGGGCGAGGATCGCGCCGAAGCTGAGCACATAATGCGCGATCATCAGCGGCAATATGCCGGCAAGGAGCAGCAGCACGGTGCGCCAGAAGCTGCCCGTCATGATGCGGATCGAGCGGATCGGGCCGATCGCG
>CBINGC010000065.1:0-16825 GCA_966250105.1 uncultured Sphingopyxis sp.
GAAACCCGCCCCCACTCCTCCTCACCGACCAACGCTTGCAATTCCGCCGCTTCCCGGCTAAGCGCCGCGGCTTCCGTCATGGTCATCCCTGGAGGCGTGGCGGAACTGTGTAACTGTTTCTCGGAGAAATATTATGAGCGATCAGCTGGTGCTGACGGCCGAGACGCGCGAACGCGGAGGCAAGGGAGCCTCGCGTGACCTGCGTCGTGAAGGCCGTGTCCCCGCCGTCGTCTATGGCGGCAAGGAAGAACCCCTGATGATCCACGTCGAAGAAAAGCTGCTGATGAAGCAGCTGATGACGGGTCATTTCATGAACTCGGTCGTGATGATCGACGTCGGCGGCAAGCAGATCCGCACGCTGCCCAAGGACGTCGCGTTCCACCCGGTCAAGGATCGCCCGATCCACGCCGACTTCCTGCGCATCGCCAAGGGCGCGACCGTTCAGGTCGCGGTGCCGGTCTCGTTCCAGAACGAAGAAGCCTCGCCCGGCCTGAAGCGCGGCGGCGTGCTGAACATCGTTCGCCACGAGTTGGAACTTGTCTGCGACGCGGACAAGATCCCCGACGAGATTGCGATCGACGTCACCGGCTTCGACGTCGGCGATTCGATCCACATCAGCAACGTCACCCTGCCCAAGGGCGTCGAAAGCGCGATCACCGACCGCGACTTCACCATCGCCACCATCGTCGCCCCGTCGGCGCTCAAGTCGAGCGACGGCGATACGACGAAGGATGAAGGCGAAGAAGCCGCCGCCGAAGGCGAAGAAGAAGCCTAAGCATTTCGGACCGCCCCTCCCCTTTGCGGGAGGGGCGTTTCCATCGGACCCGGGAAAGGCAGTATCATGCAGCTCTGGGTCGGCCTCGGCAATCCCGGGCCCAAATATGCGATGCACCGTCACAATGTCGGCTTCATGGCCGCCGATGTCATCGCGGACTTTTACGACTTTCCCGCACCGGCCAAGAAATTCCAGGGCTGGATCCAGGAGGGCCGCATCGGATCGCAGCGCATCCTGCTGCTCAAACCCGGCACCTTCATGAACGAAAGCGGCCGCAGCGTGCGCGCCGCGCTCGATTTCTACAAATTGACGCCGCAGGATGTCACCGCATTCTATGACGAGCTCGACCTCGCGCCGATGAAGGTCAAGGTGAAGCAGGGCGGCGGTGCGGCGGGCCACAACGGCATCCGCAGCATGATCAGCCACATCGGCGAGGATTTCCGCCGTATACGCATCGGCATCGGCCATCCGGGACACAAGGATCGCGTGACCGGCCATGTTCTCGGCAATTATCACAAGAGCGAGATGGAACCGCTGATCGATCTGCTCGGCGCGATCGCCGCCGAAGCGAAATGGCTCGCCGACGGCGACGAGGTGCGTTTCCAGAGCGATCTGGCGCTGCGCTTGCAGGGCTGACGCGCCCGACACGCCTGCGGCCGGCTCCGACCGCTGTCACATGACCGTCATATAAGTCTTTGCATTCCGACGCGTTCGAGCAACGCGGCTGACATCATCCTCTGCAATCGGTGCGCCACCTCCCAACCGGGACAATCGAGTCCCGGGGCTCAACCGAAAAACAGGGGAACTGCATGTCACATCTTACCGACAAAGCCCGCGCACCTTATCGCGGCGAAACCGGCGGCCTTCCGGGGGCCGACAGCCTCGAGGCGATCGTCGCGGAGAATCCGACGCGCCGCACGTTGCTCAGGAACGGCCTCTTCGGCCTGTCGGTGATCCCTGCGATGGCGCTCGCGGCGTGCGACGACGACGGAAACCCGATCGTGACGGTCCCGCCGACGCCAACCCCGACGCCGACCCCCACCCCGACCCCGCCGCCGAGCTTCGCCGTCAGTTTTGCCGCTGTCGCCGCGAACCAGGACGATCGGGTGACGGTGCCCGACGGCTATACCGCCGACGTGCTGCTGAAGGCCGGCGATTCGGTCGAGGCCGGCACCCCCTATTCGGGCAGCTTCCCCGCGAGCCCTGCGGTCGCCGAGAAATGGGCGGGCGGCGGCCATGACGGGATGGAATATTTCGCCCTTCCCGACGTCGATGCCAACACCCGCGGCCTGCTCGCGATGAATTATGAATATCCCGACTTCAACATCCTGATGGCGGGCGATTACGATCCCGCAACCGCAAGCGCCGACCAAAAGGCGATCGCGCTGTCGGCGGTCGGCATCGGCGTCGTCGAGGTCGCCAAGGGCAGCGACGGCAAATGGACGGTCCAGACCGGGTCGACCTATAACCGCCGCTACACCGGCAACAGCAGCTATCGCGCCGGCGGTCCCGTCGCGGGCCTGCTGTCGGGCAGCATCAAGGGCATGCTCAACAATTGTTCGAGCGGGCGGACGCCGTGGAATAGCTACCTGACCTGTGAAGAGACGATGGACAATTATCTCGACCCGGCGCAGCCCGAAACCAACTATGGCTGGGTGGTCGAGATCGACCCGCTGCGCGAACTCGCTCAGCCGACGAAGCGTACGGCGATGGGCCGCTTCAACCACGAGAATGTGGCCTTCATGGCGAGTGCCGACCGCCGTGTCGCCTTCTATATGGGCGACGACACGACCCCGGGGTGCATCTATAAATTCGTCCCCGACCGCGCTTATAGCGACACCAACCGCGCCGCGAACACCGACCTGCTCGACTATGGCACGCTCTATGTCGCGCGCTTCAACGGCGACGGCACGGGCGAATGGCGCGCGCTGGTGGTCGGCGAGAACGGCCTGACCGCGGGCGCGCAGGACCCCGGCAATGTCAGCCAGAGCGAAACGCCGCCGGCGCCGACGACGGTCGATTTCAACAACCAAGCCGATGTGCTGATCAACTGCCAGCGGGCGGCGCGCGTCGCGGGCGGCACGGTGATGGACCGCCCCGAATGGCTGACCGTCGCGCCCGACAACAGCGCGGTTTTCTGCACGCTGACCAACAACAGCGGCCGCCGCGTCGCCGATCCCGCCAACCCCCGGATTCGCAACCTGCACGGTCATATCCTGAAGTTCAGCGAAGAAGGCGATTCGCCACTGGCGACGAAGTTCAGCTGGGAAATCTTCCTGAGCGCCGGCGATCCGTCGCTCGCCGCGGGCGGCAGCAACCTCGTCGGCGACATCGAAGGCGACACCTTCTCCAGCCCCGACGGGCTGCGCATCGACCCCGAGGGCCGCATGTGGGTGCAGACCGATCACAGCGTTCCGGGCAATTCGGGCCTCGACGGCACCACGATCGACCAGGCCTTTGGCCATAACGCGATGTTCTATGTCGATCAGCAGAACAAGCAGTCGAAACGCTTCCTCGTCGGGCCGCTCGGCTGCGAGATCACGGGCCTGGCCTATACGCCCGACCTCACGACCTTCTTCGTCAACATCCAGCACCCGACCGGCGACTGGCCGGTTGCGGGCGAAGCGCCGCGGTCGTCGACGATCGTGGTGCGGCGGACCGACAACCAGCCGGTCGGCAACTGATCGCGTCGGGGGCCGGTCGCGCGCGGCTGGCCCCGGCCACGCTCACTCGGCTTTCGTCGTCGCTCGCCTCGGCGGCGGCGGCGGAGAGCCGTCGCGCGTCTGCGACATCAGCGTCACACACATCGTCCGGTGCACCGGATGACGGCCGCATGCGATCCCGGCATAGCGGTGCGTGGGACGAAGCAGGCTGTGGCGATGGCCGCGGCCGGGCACGCCATCATCGATCAGCAGCTGGTCGACGACGCCTTCGGGCGTGTGGTGGCCATAGGTGATGACTTCGCTGACATAGGGCCCGCCGCCGCGCGCCTTCATCCGTTCGCCGGGCCCACTTCCCTTCGTATAATGACCGACCGCGCCCGAGCGCGACTGGACCGCGACATGGTCCGCCGCGGCGCGGGCGAGCGGGTCGCTCCACTCGAGCGTCGGAAGCGGTTTTTCGCGGCGAAGGTCGCGGATCGCTTCATCGACCGCCGCGACGCCTTCGCGTGTCATGATATCGATCTCGCTGTCGTCATTACCGATCAACAGCTTGCCTTCGAAACGCGGGCGATAGTCGGTAAGATATTCGGTATAGGCGGCAGGATCGCTGCGGAAGCGGTTGAGTTCGGCGAAAACGCCTTCTTCGAAGTGGTCCTGCGCGGCAACGGCGGCAGTCACGCCAGCGGTCAAAAGGAGGCCGGCGGCGATAAGGCGGGGTTTCATCATAGCGGGCGCGATAAAGCGGCAAGTCTTAACGGCGCGCAACGGCAAAGACTGGCATCCGGCGCGACTTGGCGCTAGGGGCGCTGCGACACCGGCGCTCCTTCAACCTAGGCCGGCCCCTCACGGAGTTTTTATGGGTTTCAAATGCGGCATCGTCGGCCTGCCCAACGTCGGCAAGTCTACCCTGTTCAACGCGCTGACCGAGACCGCGGCGGCGCAGGCGGCCAATTACCCCTTCTGCACGATCGAGCCGAATATCGGCAATGTCGCGGTGCCCGATGCCCGGCTCGAAAAATTGGCCGCGATCGCGAGCAGCAAGAAGATCATCGCGACGCAGCTCGCCTTCGTCGACATCGCGGGTCTGGTGCGCGGCGCGTCGAAGGGCGAAGGGCTCGGAAACCAGTTCCTCGGCAACATCCGCGAGGTCGATGCGATCGTCCATGTGCTGCGCTGTTTCGAAGATGACGACATCCAGCATGTCGAAAATAAGGTCGACCCCGTCGCCGACGCCGAGACGGTCGAGACCGAACTGCTGCTCTCCGACCTCGAGAGCCTCGAAAAGCGCGTTCCCGCTTTCGCCAAGAAAGCGGCGCAGGGCGACAAGGAAGCGAAGATCGCCGCATCGGTGCTGGGACAGGCGCTCGATCTGCTGCGCGAAGGCAAGCCCGCGCGGCTCGTCGAACCGAAGGATGACGAAGAAGCCCGCGTGCTCCGCACCGCGCAGCTGCTGACCTCGAAGCCCGTGCTCTATGTCTGCAACGTCGATGAAGGCAGCGCCGCGAACGGCAACGCATTTTCGGAGAAGGTCTTCGCCAAGGCGGCGGCCGAAGGCGCGCAGGCGGTCGTCGTCTCGGCGGCGATCGAGAGCGAGTTGGTGACGATGGACATGGCCGACCGGCTCGAGTTCCTCGAAGAGATGGGCCTCCACGAAACCGGCCTCGCCCGCGTCATCCGCGCGGGATACGAACTGCTGCACCTCATCACCTTCTTCACCGTCGGCCCGCAGGAAGCGCGCGCGTGGACCGTCCACACCGGCGCCACCGCGCCCGAAGCCGCGGGCGAAATCCACAGCGATTTCCAGAAGGGTTTCATCCGCGCCGAAACGATCGCCTATGACGATTATGTCGCGCTCGGCGGCGAAGCGCGGGCGCGCGAAGCCGGCAAGCTGCGCGCCGAGGGCAAAGCCTATGTCGTGCATGACGGCGACGTGATGCATTTCCTGCATAGCTGAGGGCGTGGCTGATTAAACTCTGTCGTTGCGAGGAGCGCAGCGACGAAGCAATCTCCAGCGATGCGTTCGAACGCTCAGCCCGCTGTTTACATTATGACCAACAGGAAGGACGGCGTGCTAAATACCGGCGTCACGTCAAACCTGATCGGTCGCGTGTGGCAGCACCGGGAAAAGAGGAGCGGGTTTTCCGCGCGCTATCGATGCGACAAACTGGTGTGGTTCGAGATGCATGGCGACATGTATTCGGCCATCAGCCGCGAGAAGCAGATCAAAGCCGGATCGCGGGCGAAGAAGATCGCCTTTATCGAAGCCGACAATCCGGAATGGCGTGACCTTCATCTCGAATTGACCGGCGAGTAAGCCGATAACTGGAGATTGCTTCGTCGCCTGCGGCTCCTCGCAATGACGTGAATATTATGGTTCGAACGCCGCCAATATCGGGCATGGTCCCTTGTCGCTCGCGGCGCACTGGTCGGCGAGGCGCGCAAGCGCCGCCCGCGTTTCGGTCATTTGTGCGATCTTTTCGTCGAGCACTTCGATCCTTTGCCGCGCCAGTGTACGCACGCGCACGCGGTCGTCGCTCGCTTCGAGCGCGAGCAGTTCGGAAATCTCGTCGAGCGTGAAGCCCGACGCCTGCGCCGCTCGAATGAATTTCAGGCGTCTGAGGTCGTCCTCATCATAACGGCGAATCCCCCCGCCCCAGCCGTCGCCGCCGCTGCGCGCAGGCGTGCCCATCAACCCGCGGCGCTGGTAATAGCGCACGGTTTCCACCCCCACGTCACCCGCCGCCGCCAATTTCCCGATCGTCATTTGCATCGCTTGACTCCGTACCACGGTACGGGCGCTATATGGGGTGCATGACGAAACAGGCAATCCTTCATCGCATGGTCATGCCGGGGCACACATGCCCCTATGGCCTCAAGGCAAAACATCTGCTCGAAAGCCGCGGCTTCGCGGTCGACGACCGCTGGCTGACGACGCGCGAAGAGACCGATGCGTTCAAGGCCGAACATGGCGTCAAGACGACGCCGCAGACCTTCATCGATGGCGTGCGCATCGGCGGCTATGACGATCTGCGCCGGCATTTCGGGCTGAAGGTCGCCGATCCCGATGCGACGAGCTACACCCCCGTGATCGCGCTGTTCGCGATGACCGCGCTGATGGCGCTCGCGACCAGCTTTTCGGTCTATGGCGAGCTCTTCACGATCCGCGCCGCCGAATGGTTCATCTCGTTCAGCATGATCGTCCTCGCGCTCCTGAAATTGCAGGACGTCGACAAATTCGCGACGATGTTCCTGAACTACGACCTGCTAGCGCGGCGCTGGGTGCCCTATGCGAGCATCTATCCCTTTGCCGAAGGTCTCGCCGGCGTATTGATGACCGCGCACGCGCTCGACTGGCTGTCGATCCCGGTCGCGCTGTTCATCGGCGGCATCGGCGCGGTATCGGTGTTCAAGGCGGTCTATATCGACAAGCGCGATATCAAATGCGCCTGCGTCGGCGGCAGCAGCAAGGTGCCATTGGGCTTCGTCTCGCTCACCGAGAATGTGATGATGGTCGCAATGGGGCTGTGGATGGCGCGGATGTGGTTCTGAGGCGCGACGCCATCGGTCATTGATGAAACATATAGCTGGGCTATCAGGGGCGGTGATTCGCCCCAGGGAGCCCATCCATGTTCGACCGCCGCCACTTCCTCGCCGGGGCCACCCTCGCCGGTCTTGCCGCGCCCGCCATCCTGCGCGCCGAGGGCGGTATCTTTCGCGAATTTCCGTTCAGCCTTGGCGTCGCGGCGGGCGATCCGGCGAGCGACGGTTTCGTCATCTGGACGCGCCTCGCCCCCGAACCGATGGAGCGCCACGGCGGAATGCCGCTGGCGAACTTCCCCGTCGACTGGGAGGTTTCAGGCGATACGGGCTTTCGCGACGTCGTCGCCAAGGGCACCGCACTCGCGCGCCCCGAACTCGGCCATAGCGTTCATGTCGAAGTCGCGGGACTGCAACCCGACCGTCCCTATTATTACCGCTTCACCGCCGGCGGCGAGCGCAGCCTGCGCGGCCGAGCACGCACCCTGCCCGCGCCGGGCGCGAAGACCGATGCGCTGAAATTCGGCGTTGCGGGCTGCCAGCATTTCGAAGCCGGCTTTTTCGGTGCATACCGCCACCTCGCGCGCGAGGACCTCGCCTTCGTCTATCATTATGGCGACTTCATCTATGAATATAGCCAGGATTATCTGTTCGACGCCGGGCTGCCGACGCGGCCGGTGCGCAAGCATGCCTTCCGCGCGCTCGTCGACGTCAATGATTTCCGGAACGCCTATGCGCAGCAGCTCGGCGACATCGACCTGCAAACGGCGCGCTGCACCCACGCCTTTCTATCGAGCTTCGACGATCACGAGATCCGCAACGACTGGGTTTCGGACGTCGACAATTGGAAGCTCGGGCTCGACGGAAACGACCCCGAAGCGGCCCCGCCCGAAATCTTCATGCTCAAGAAACAGGCGGCGATGCAAGCGTGGTACGAACATATGCCGGTGCGCCGCTCGATGCTGCCGCGCGGCGGGATGGTCGCGCTGAACCGCGAGCTTCGCTATGGCGACCTCGTGGCGATGCAGTTGCTCGACACGCGCCAGTATCGCGACGACCAGCCGTGCGAGGACGGGTTCAAACCCGCTTGTCCGGGCGTCTATGACAAGAAGGCAGAGGTGCTGGGCAAGGCGCAGGAAGACTGGCTGAACCGCAATCTGGGCGAAGGCGGCGCGACCTGGAACGCGCTGGCGCAGCAGGTGACGATGATGTCGCTCGACCGGCGGCGGCGCCCCGACGAACCGAAGAAGATTCTCAACCTCGACAGCTGGGCGGGGTATGAAGCGCCGCGCGAACGCATGCTGTCGCGTCTCGGCGGGCTCGAGAATGTCGTCGTGCTGACCGGCGACGAGCATCAGAATTTTTGCGGCGATCTCGTCCTCAAGGACAAGGTCGTCGGAGCTGAATTCGTCGCGACTTCGATATCGAGCGGCGGCGACGGCAGCGATCAGCGCAACGGCACCGACGTCTTCCTCCGCCAGAACCCCGAGCTTAAATTCGCCAACGACCAGCGCGGCTATGTCGTGTGCGAAGTGGGCCGCGAAGCGTGGCAGACGCATTTCATGGTCGTCGACAAGGTGACGACGCCGGTAAACAGCCTGTCGAAGCGCGCGACAGGCGTCGTTGAAAACGGCATTGCCGGGATCAAAATGGCCTAGCGCACCAATGCCATCGCGTGGATCGACGCCGCCGGCGCGTTGACGATCTGGAGCTGGTAGCGCCCCTGCGTTACGTCGAATTCGACCATCTTGCGGATGCCTGAACAGGCGGGGCCGTGGCCGTGCGTGATCGACTGCACGACGGTGCCATCGCGGACGAGGTCGATCCACGCGCCCGCGTCGAGCGCGACGATCAGCCGCCCCGGCTTCTTCACCTCGATCGGAATCATGCCGCCGAATTTATGGACGTCGGGCTTGCGCTCGGGCGCGACGCCGTAGCGCAGGCTTTCGAACCGGTGCAACGGCAGCTCGGTTCGCGCAGCGCCGAGCGGTGCCCAATCGGCGCCGAGGTCGTCGCCATAGGCGTAAATCGTCTTGCCCGACGCATCACGCGACCAGCCGGCGAGTTCGGGCGGCAGGACAGGAGCCGCTGGGCAGGACGGCGCGGCCGGCGCCGCAAAGGTCGTCGCGGGCATGGCCGCGGCGAGCGAAATCGCGATGACCCGGAACGCCATCTATTTCCTCCCGAACAATTTCTCGACATCGTCCATCGCGAGCTTCACCCACGTCGGGCGGCCATGATTGCACTGGCCCGAATGCGGGGTGACTTCCATCGTGCGGAGCAGCGCGTTCATTTCGGCGACGCTCAGCGTTCGCCCGGCGCGCACCGACCCGTGGCACGCCATCGTCGCGGCGACCAGTTCGAGCTTTTCGCTGAGACCGAGCGCCGCATCATAACCCGCGAGATCGTCGGCGATATCGGTGACGAGCTTGTGGCAATCGATCGTGCCGAGCATCGCCGGCGTCGCGCGCACCATCACCGCAGCGGGACCGAAGCGTTCGAGTTCGACGCCAAGCGCGGCGAGCTGCGGCGCAGCGGCTTCGAGCCGGTCGCACGCGGGTTCGTCGAGTTCGACGACCTCGGGCAGCAGCAGGCCTTGCGACGGCACCGCCTGTCCGTTCATTCCGCGGCGGAGTAGTTCGAGCACGAGCCGTTCGTGCGCGGCGTGCTGGTCGACGATGACCAAGCCGTCCTCGGCCTCGGCGACGATATAGGTTTTCGCGATCTGTCCCCGCGCGATGCCGAGCGGGTGCGCCTCGGCTCCGGGGACTGCTGCGATCGCGGGTTCGGCGCGGCCCATCGGAAGCGCGGCGCGCGGCGGCGCGAAATCGACGATGCGGTCGTGCAGCAGCGCGGTCGTGCCCGCGTCGGCGCCGCCGAACATGGGCGTAGGCGGGTTTTGCGAATGCGCGAACAAGGTCGGCGGTTGCGGCGTCACCGGTTCCTGCTGCCAAGCGGCGAGCGCGGCCTCGGCGGGGCGCTGGACGCTGCGAAAGCCATGCTCGTCGAGCGCGCGGCGGAGGCCGCCGACGATCATCCCGCGAACGAACTGCGGATCGCGGAAGCGCACCTCGGTCTTCGCGGGGTGGACGTTCACATCGACCTCGCTCGTCGGCACGTCGAGGAACAGCGCAACGACCGGATGGCGATCGCGCGCAAGCAGATCGGCATAGGCGCCGCGCAGCGCGCCAACGAGCAGCCGGTCCTTCACCGGGCGCCCGTTGACGAAAAGATATTGATGGTCGGCGATGCCGCGATTGTAGGTCGGCAGGCTGATCACGCCACCCAGATGTACCTCGCCGCGGTCGAGATCGACTCCGATACTGTTCGCGGCGAGCTCGCGCTGGGTCAGCGCCGCGACGCGCGCGAGCCGGTCCTGCCCGCCCTGCACGTCGAGCACGCGGCGCCCGTCATGCTCGACGGTGAAGCCGATGTCGGGGCGCGCCATCGCGAGCCGTCGCACGACGTCGAGGCAGGCGGCATATTCGCTCCGCGCGCTGCGCAGGAATTTGCGCCGCGCCGGCACGCGCGCGAACAGATCCTCGACCATCACGCGCGTGCCATTCGCCAGCGCCGCGGGCCCTTCGGCGGCGACCGCGCCATTGTCGACCACGCGCTTCCAGCCGTCGCCACCCGCGACGCGGCTCTCGAGCGTCAGCCGCGCGACGCTCGCGATCGAGGGCAGCGCTTCACCGCGAAAGCCCATCGTTACGACATCCTCGATCGCGTCGGTCGGCAGCTTCGAGGTCGCATGGCGTTCGAGCGCGAGCGCCATGTCGGCGGCGGTCATCCCGCACCCGTCATCCTCGACCTCAAGCCGCGAAATCCCGCCCTCGACGATTCGCACCGAAATGCGAGTCGAACCGGCGTCGATGGCGTTTTCAACCAGTTCCTTGAGCGCCGCGGCGGGTCTTTCAACCACTTCGCCCGCTGCGATCCGATTTACGAGCTTTTCCGGCAGGCGACGTATTGACATGGCCGCTGTCCTAGCGCAGTCGAACGCAAATCGCGACCCATCCGCACAGCCCTGATCATTTTGTCCAGCCACCCCCTGTGGACGAGCCGGAATCTCCCCCTGATTGCAGCTGTCGCCGGCCGGACGCGCGGGTGAAATCACGACAGGGGGCGTGGTCCGAAGGGCCGCGGCTTCGATGACAGGAAGCAGTATCGATGTCCTTCTTTTCTCGCTGGCTTAAATTCAACTCCCAAGACATGGCTATCGACCTCGGAACCGCGAACACCGTGGTCTATGTGCGCGGCAAGGGCATCGTGCTCAACGAACCCTCGGTCGTCGCGGTCGAGACGCTGAACGGGATCAAGCGAGTGAAGGCGGTCGGCGACGACGCGAAGCTGATGATGGGCAAGACCCCCGACAGCATCGAGGCGATCCGCCCGCTCCGCGACGGCGTCATCGCCGACATCGATGTCGCCGAACAGATGATCAAGCACTTCATCACCAAGGTGCACGGCGGCAAGCCCAACGCGTTCCGCAGCCCCGAAATCGTGATCTGCGTTCCTTCGGGCTCGACCAGCGTCGAACGCCGTGCGATCCGCGATGCCGCATCGAACGCGGGCGCCAGCGAAGTGTGGTTGATCGAGGAGCCGATGGCCGCCGCGATCGGCGCCGACATGCCCGTCACCGAACCGATCGGTTCGATGGTCGTCGACATCGGCGGCGGCACGACCGAAGTCGCGGTGCTCTCGCTCCGCGGTCTCGCCTACACTACCTCGGTCCGCGCCGGCGGCGACAAGATGGACGAAGCGATCGTCTCCTATGTCCGCCGACACCATAATCTGCTGATCGGCGAATCGACTGCCGAGCGGATCAAGAAGGATTTCGGGATCGCGCGCATCCCCGCCGACGGCACCGGCCTGACGATCCACATCAAGGGCCGCGACCTCGTCAACGGCGTGCCCAAGGAAATCTCGATCAACCAGGCACAGATCGCCGAGGCGCTGTCCGAACCGATCGGCACGATCGTCGAGGGCGTGCGCATCGCGCTCGAAAACACCGCGCCCGAACTCGCGGCGGACATCGTCGATCAGGGCATCGTGCTCACCGGCGGCGGCGCATTGATCGCCGAGCTCGACGAACTGCTCCGCGACGCGACCGGCCTGCCGGTCACCGTCGCCGAAGACCCGCTGACCTGCGTCGCGATCGGCACCGGCCGCGCGATGGAAGACCCCGCCTTCCGCGGCGTGTTGCAGCAAGCCTGATCGCGGGTTTCTGAACCATGGTCCGCCCGGCACATCGGCGTCCGGGGCAATCCCGAAAGGCCCAATACGGCCTGTTCGCTGCCTATGTCATTGCGGTGACGGGGGCGGTGGCGGGTCTGTTGTTGGCGATCCTGTCGGTCGTTGACCCCGTCGGCTTCGCCCAGCTGCGCGTGGCGAGCCAGGAAATCACCGCGCCGATCGCGCGCGTGACGCGTTCGGTGACGGGATCACTTTCGGGCATCGACGACACCGTCGGCGCCTATGTCGGCGCGGGCACGCAAAACCGGCGGTTGCGCAAGGAACTCGCCGACACGCGCCGCCAACTCGTCGCGACCAGTTCGCTGCAGGAAGAGAACCGCCAACTGAAGGCGCTGCTCAAATTGCAGGAGACCGACAAGACCGCGCTCGCCAACGGCTATCTGCTCACGTCGACCTCGACCAGCAGCAAGCGCATCGCGCTGCTCAGCATCGGACGCAACCTCGGCGTCGCCGCGGGACAGCCCGTGCGCGGCGCCGACGGGTTGATCGGCCGCGTGCTTTCGAGCGGACCTTCGGTGTCGCAGGTGTTGCTGCTGACCGACGTCGACAATATCGTCCCCGTCCGGCGCGCGCGCGACGGCCTGCCCGCGCTCGCCAGCGGCCGCGGCAACGGCGACCTCGACGTACGCACGCTCAACATCGCGAACAACCCGTTCAAGCCGGGCGACATCCTCGTGACCTCGGGCACGGGTGGGCTGTATCCGCCGAACATCCCCGTCGCGATCGTCGTGCGGCGCCAGCAGGACGGCGCGCTTGCGCGCCCGCTTGCCGATCCGGGCAAGGTCGATGCGGTGGCGGTGCTGCGCCCCTATACCCCCGACAATATCGAAGCTCAGGGCCGGCCGGCGCCCGCGCCCCTCCCTGCCCCCACCGGCGCGCCATGAAGCAGAAGGGGCCGCGCCTCGGCGAACCGGCATCGCTGTGGCGGATGCGCATCATCCCGATCGCGAGCGTGATGTTCGCCTCGGCGCTGCCGCTGATGCTGCCGCTGATCGCCAACTCGCCGGTGCTGCCGCCGCTCGGGCTGCTGTTCTTCCTCTGCTGGCAATTGCTCCGCTCCGAAATGTGGCCGGTGTGGATCGGCCTGCCGCTCGGCCTGTGGGACGATCTGTTCAGCGGCGCGCCGATCGGCACCGCGGTCGGGCTATGGACGCTCGCCAGCATCGCGATCGCCTATTCGTCGCAGCGCATCTATTGGCGCGGCTTTTTTCACGATTGGACGATTGCGGCGCTGCTGGTCGCGATCATCCAGTCGCTCGCCGCGCTGATCACCCATCCGCAGGCGGAGCCCGGCAAGGTGCTCGGCCTCGTTCTGCCGCAGATCATCATCTCGGCGCTGCTCGTGCCGCTGTTCATGCGCCTGACCGGCAAGTTTGACAATTTCCGCCTGAAACGCCGATAAACTGGTCCCAATCCCCTGATGCCGAAGAAGAAGAGTCCGCCGATCACCGAAGCCTGGAGGGGCATAACCTTCACCCGCCGCGCGCTTGTCGTCGGCGGGGCGCAGGCGGCGGTCGGCGTCGCCCTCGCGGCGCGCATGGCCTATATCTCGGTGATCGACAATGATCGCTACGTCCTCGAATCGGAGAGCAATCGCGTCAATCTGACGCTCGTGCCCCCGCGCCGCGGCTGGATCGTCGACCGCCATGGCAAGGCGCTCGCCAACAATCGCGTTTCGCTCCGCATCGACCTTATTCCCGACCGGCTGCACAACAAGGAGATGGTGCTCGGACAGCTTCAGACGCTGCTCCGGCTCGATGGCGACGCGATGGAGCGTATCAATCGCGACCTGAAAGCGGCATCGGGATTTCAGCCGGTCGCGGTCAAGGAAGACATGACCGAGGCCGAATATAGCTCGATCCTCGTCCGTCTGCCCGAACTCCCCGGCATCGCGCCGCAGCGCGGTTTTGCGCGCAATTATCCCACCGGCGCCGCGGTCGGCCATCTGATCGGCTATGTCGGCGCTCCGAACGCCGAGGAATATCAGAAGGTCAAGGATCCGCTGTACATCACGCCGGGCTACAAGATCGGCAAGGACGGGCTGGAGAAATATTTCCAGGAGATGCTGAAGGGCGAACCCGGCGCGCGGCGCGTCGAGGTCACGGCGCGCGGCAAAGTCGTTCGCGATCTTTCCACCCAGCCCGACGTGCAGGGCAAGACCGTCCATCTGACGATCGACGCCGACCTGCAGGAATATGTCGCGCGGCGTATGGGACGCGAATCAGGGGCGGCGGTCGTCATCGACTGCCACAATGGCGACATCCTCGCCTTTGTATCGATGCCGAGCTTCGACCCCAACAGCTTCTCCGACGGCATCAGCACCAGCGAATATGCGTGGCTGCGCGCCGACGATCACCAACCGCTGATCAACAAGGCGACGCGCGGCCTCTATCCGCCCGGGTCGACGCTGAAGCCCATGGCGGCGATCGCCGCGATCGAGCATGGCGTCGATCCGAGCGAGCGCCACACCTGCATCGGCGGATACCGGCTCGGCAATCGCTTTTTCCGCTGTCTTGGGACCCATGGCAGCCTGGACATGCCGTCGGCGATCATGAAAAGCTGCAACAGCTATTTCTACTGGCTCGCGCACCGGCTCGGCTACGACGCGATGGCGCCCACCGCCCGGCTGCTCGGGCTCGGCGAGGAATTCCGGCTCGCGGGGAGCAATCAACGCTATGGGACCATCCCCGACAGCGCGTGGAAGATGCGGAAATACGACCAGCAATGGTCGGCGTCGGACTCGCTCAACGCGGTCATCGGACAAGGCTATGTCAGCGTCAATCCGCTCCAACTCGCGGTGATGGCGGCGCGGATCGCATCGGGGCGCAGCCTCTATCCGCGCTTAGTCAACCGCCAATTCCGGAACGAACCCCTTCCCTTCTCACCCGAAGCCCTTGCCGTCGCGCGCCTGGGCATGGACCTCGTCGTCAATGGCGCGGGCACCGCGGTGCGCAGCCGTCTGCCGCTCGACGGCATCACGATGGCGGGCAAGACGGGCACCGCGCAGGTGCGCGGGCTCGGCACCGGCAACGGAAAAAGCGGAACGTGGAAATTTCGCGACCACGGCCTTTTCGTCGGCTTCGCGCCGGTCGTGAACCCGCGCTACGCCACCGGGATCGTCATTGAGCATGGCATGGGGGGCAGCCGCGCCGCGGCGCCCGTCGCCCGCGACTTCATGACCTATCTGTTCGACCGCGAAAAGGGAATGGAAGCGCTGGAGACGCTCGAGGCCGGCTGGGGCGGACCGATCAAGGACCGCATGGACCGCGACTATGCCGCGTGGAAATCGGGCGCGGCAAGCGACCCCGAGCCCGGGGTGCCGCAATGATCCCCGTCCCGCCCGCGATCCAGCGCATCCCGTGGAAATTGATCGCCATCCTCGCCGGGATCACCGGCTTCGGCCTGCTCGTCCTCTATTCGGCCGCGGGGGGCAACTGGTCGCCCTGGGCCTGGCAACAAGGCGTGCGCTTCCTCGTCTTCCTCAGCGTCGCGCTGGTGATCGGGCGTTTCCCGCTCCGCATCTTCGAGGATTTCGCTTATATCGCCTATATCGGGGTGCTGATCCTGCTCATCGCGGTCGAGCTGTTGGGCTTCGTCGGCGGGGGCAGCCAGCGATGGTTGAATCTGGGCGTCATCAACCTCCAGCCGTCCGAGCTGATGAAGGTTGCGATCGTCATCGCCCTCGCGCGCTTCTACGCCCAATTGCCGCCCGGAAATACGCGCACCTTCACGGCGCTCTGGCCTGCGCTGGTGATGATCGGCCTGCCTGCCGCGCTCGTCATGCTGCAACCCGACCTCGGCACCGCGCTCGCCATCTCGATCGGCGGAGTGGTGGTGATGTTCGTCGCGGGCCTCCCCTTCTGGTGGTTCGGCAGCACCGCGGCCGCGGGCGTCGCCGCCCTGCCCATCCTCTTCTCCTTCCTGCACGATTATCAGCAGAAGCGCGTGCTGATCTTCCTCGACCCCGAAAGCGACCCGCTAGGCGCCGGCTATCACATCAGCCAGTCGAAGATCGCGATCGGGTCGGGCGGCATCGGCGGCAAGGGCTTCCTCAACGGATCGCAAAGCCACCTCGACTATCTGCCCGAGGGCCACACCGACTTCATCTTCGCTACGATGGCGGAGGAATGGGGGCTGATCGGCGGGCTCGCGCTCCTGTTCGGCTTTTTCCTGCTGCTCCGCTGGTCGACGCGCGTGGCGCTCAAGGCACGGACGCGCTTTGGTCAGCTGGCCGCCGCGGGGCTCACGATGACGATCTTCTTCTATATCGCGATCAACCTGATGATGGTGATGGGGCTGGCGCCCGTCGTCGGCATTCCGCTGCCGCTCTTTTCCTATGGCGGCTCGTCGATGCTGACGATCATGACGTGCGTCGGGATCATTCTGGCGATCGAAAACGACAGCAAAACGGGCAGCCGCCGCTTTCATTGATAAAAAGTTCGGCAAGACCATTGCCAAGGGTTCCGCACCATGATAGCGGGCCGCTCTCTTCACGACGCAGGGGGACTTCCCCGGTTTCGTGAGTGCCGGAAAACGGCAGTGGACGCATAGCTCAGTTGGTAGAGCAGCTGACTCTTAATCAGCGGGTCCTAGG
>CBINGC010000066.1:0-15218 GCA_966250105.1 uncultured Sphingopyxis sp.
AGTTCACGTCCGAGACCATCGACATCAAGGGCTAAGCCACTATGGTCGCGGGGTGATTCACGCCCTCCCCCGCCGCCATTTCGTCGCCGCCTCGGCCGCGCTCGCTCTTCCGGGTTGCGCGACCACGACCACGCGCACATCTTCCGCCTGCCTCATGCCGGTGAAAGCGTCCCCCGACCGCGTCATCCGCACCCTTGCGGGCCTCCGCCCCTATCGCCCAGGCGGCTTCGTCGTCCGCGCCGATACGCTCGGCGCCAAGCGGCTCGTCCACAATTACGGTCATGGCGGCTCGGGCATCACGATGAGCTGGGGCACGGCGAAGCTCGCGGTCGAGATGGGCGCCCCCGGCCACAGCGGTTCCGTCGCGGTGATCGGTGCCGGCGTCGTCGGCCTCTCGACCGCGCGGCTGCTGCAGGAGGCGGGCTTCCCGGTCACCGTCTACGCCAAGGCGCTGCCCCCCGACACCACCTCGAACATCGCTGGCGGGCAATTCCATCCTTTCGGCCTGTTCAGCGCCGATGCCGTTACGCCGGAATGGCGGCGGCAATTCACTGCCGCGCTCGATTATAGCTGGCGGCGATTTCAGATCATGGTCGGCGACGATTATGGCGTGCGCTGGCTGACGACCTATTCCGAAGGCTCGCCCGAGGAGCCCAAGCTTGCGACCTTCCCGCCCGCCGCACGCGCGCTCCGCCCGGATGAGCATCCCTTCCCGGTCGAGCGGCTCTGGCAATATGACACGATATATGTCGAAACGGGCCGCTACCTCCGCCAGATGATGCGCGATATCGCGGGAGCGGGCGGCCGCATCGCGGTGCGCGACTTCGCTTCGCCCGCCGAGATCGCGGCTCTGCCCGAAACGCTCGTCTTCAACTGCACCGGGCTCGGCGCACGCGAGCTGTTTGGCGACATGGAATTGATCCCGATCCGCGGCCAGCTCGCGATCCTGATCCCCCAGCCCGAGGTGCGCTACGCCTTCACCGGCGAGGCGGGCTATATGTTCCCGCGCCCCGACGGAATCGTGATCGGCGGCAGCTACGAACGGAACATATGGGAGGCCGAGCCTCAGCCCGAGCGCATCGCGCGCATCGTCGCGTCGCACCAGCAGCTGTTCGCCGGTTTCCGCTGCCCGGCTTGACTTGGTCCGCCCCCTTCCCATCTAGCCGTCACATGAAATTCTTTCTGCTGGACCTCTCCGACATATGAACAAAGACCTGACCCCGAAGGCGATCGTCGCCGCGCTCGACACGCATATTATCGGCCAGACCGCGGCAAAGCGCGCGGTCGCCGTCGCGCTGCGCAACCGCTGGCGCCGCCAGCAGCTTTCGCCCGATCTCCGCGACGAGGTCAGTCCCAAGAATATCCTCATGATCGGCCCCACCGGCTGCGGCAAGACCGAGATTTCGCGCCGCCTCGCCAAGCTCGCCGACGCGCCGTTCATTAAGGTCGAGGCGACAAAATTCACCGAGGTCGGCTATGTCGGCCGCGACGTCGAGCAGATCGCGCGCGACCTCGTCGAGGAGGCCGTGCGCCTCGAGAAGGACCGCCGCCGCGAAGCGGTGCGCGCCGCCGCCGAAGAGGCGGCGATGGAACGGCTGCTCGACGCGCTCACCGGCAAGGGCGCCAGCGAGGCGACGCGCCAGAGTTTTCGCCAGCGCATCCGCGAAGGCCATCTCGACGATAGCGAAATCGAGATCGAGGTCGCCGACGCCGCCATGTCGTTCGAATTGCCCGGTCAGCCGGGGCAGATGAGCATGATCAACCTGTCGGACATGCTCGGCAAGGCGATGGGCGGCCCGCCCAAGAAGCGCCGCAAATTGAAGGTGATCGACGCCGCAACGCGATTGATCGAGGAGGAGCAGGACAAGCGCCTCGACCAGGACGATGTCGCGCGCGTCGCTCTCGCCGATGCCGAAGCCAACGGCATCGTCTTCCTCGACGAGATCGACAAGATCGCGGTCAGCGACGTACGCGGCGGCTCGGTGAGCCGCGAGGGCGTGCAGCGCGACCTGCTGCCGCTGATCGAGGGCACGACCGTCGCGACAAAATACGGCCCGATGAAGACCGACCATATCCTCTTCATCGCGTCGGGCGCCTTCCACGTCGCCAAGCCGAGCGACCTGCTTCCCGAACTCCAGGGCCGCCTTCCCATTCGCGTCGAGCTCGGTGCACTCTCCGAAGAGGATTTTGTCCGTATTCTCAGCGAGACGAAGG
Organism: uncultured Sphingopyxis sp.; assembly: GCA_966250105.1. Classification (GTDB taxonomy): domain Bacteria; phylum Pseudomonadota; class Alphaproteobacteria; order Sphingomonadales; family Sphingomonadaceae; genus Sphingopyxis. Next base: position 2,215 of record CBINGC010000066.1, read on the forward strand.
CCGGGCTTCCCGAACAATATGCGGCGCTGCTCGGGACCGAGGGCGTGACGCTGAATTTCACCGACGACGCCATCGCACGCGTCGCGAAACTCGCGGCAGAGGTGAATGAAAAGGTCGAGAATATCGGCGCGCGCCGCCTTCAGACGATCATGGAGCGGCTGGTCGAGGAAATCAGCTTCACCGCCGAGGATGCGGGCGGCACGACGCTCGACATCGACGCCGCCTATGTCGATGGGCAACTCGCCGACGTCGTCGGCGATACCGACCTCAGCAAATATGTGCTTTAGCGCGCGCTGAGGGCGTTCGGCGGTTTGCGGGACGTCCCATTAATCGTCACCCCGGACTTGATCCGGGGTCCATGATGACGGCGCGGCTTTGGATCCCGGATCAAGTCCGGGATGACGAATGTAGCACGAACGACCGCTTCCCCCCCCAATCGACAAGCACACCCTCCCGGGCGACACAGAAGGCTTATCACGGCCGGGCAAACCGGCTAGCGTCGCGTCCATGCGCAAGATTCTCGCCCCGCTCGCCCTCCTCCTGACCAGCACCACCGCCGCCCACGGGCAGCCGATCGACGGCGCCGTCGAGAATGACGCGGTCCTCAAGGATTTCACCTTCGCGACCGGCGAAAAACTGCCCGAACTCAAGATCCATTACACCACGCTCGGCACGCCGCGGCGCGACGGCAAGGGCGATGTGGTCAATGCGGTGATGATCCTCCACGGCACCGGCGGGACCGGACAGCAATTTTTCCGGCCGCAATTCGCAAGCGAGCTGTTCGGCCCCGGCCAGCCGCTCGACACGGACAGATATTATATTATCCTTCCCGACAATATCGGCCATGGCGGCTCGTCGAAGCCGAGTGACGGGCTGCGGATGAAATTCCCGCGCTACGATTATAACGACATGGTGGGCGCCCAATACCGGATGCTGACCGAAAAGCTCGGCGTGACGAAGCTCAAGCTCATCCTCGGCACTTCGATGGGCTGCATGCACGCCTTCATGTGGGGGACGGCGCGCCCCGGCTTCGCCGAAAAGCTTGCCCCCTTCGCCTGCCTGCCGGTCGAAATCGCGGGCCAGAACCGCATGTGGCGCACGCTCTCGATCGACGCGATCAAGGCCGACCCGCTGTGGAACGGCGGCGATTACAAGGAGCCGCCAGCGTCGGGCCTGCGCACCGCCGCCTCGCTCGTCATGATTGCGGGGGCCAATCCCTATGCGTTGCAGGCGCAATATCCGACGCGCGAAGCCGCCGAGACGTATAAGGACGAGGCGTTCGCGCGCACCTATGGCCGCGGCGACGCCAATGACATGATCTATCAGCTCGACAGCTCGCGAACCTATAACCCCTGGCCGGACCTCGAAAAGATCGAGGTGCCCGTGCTGTGGATCAACTCGGCCGACGATTTCATCAACCCGCCCGCCTATGGCATCACCGAAAAAGCGACCCCGCGCATGAAACGGGCGAGGTTCATCCTTATCCCGGCGAGCGCCGAGACCAAGGGCCACGGCACCCACAGCTGGGCGAAATTCTGGAAGGATGATCTCGCCAAACTGATGGCGGAATAGGGTCGCCGCGTCTTCACCGCGATGACGAAGTTGGGTTTGCGGCGTCCCAAGCTTCTATCCCTTCCCCAATTCCCGCAAAACCGTTAGTGCGCGCCCATGATCCTCGTCATCGACAATTATGACAGCTTCACCTTCAACCTCGTTCACTATCTGATCGAGCTGGGCACGGACGTGCGCGTCGAACGCAACGACGCGCTCACCGCGGCAGAGGCGCTGGCGATCGGCGCCGACGCGATCCTGATCTCGCCCGGCCCCTGCACCCCGAACGAAGCGGGAATCAGCCTCGACCTCGTCGCTGCCTGCGCCGACGCGCGGCGCCCGCTGCTCGGCGTCTGCCTCGGTCATCAGGCGATCGGCCAGCATTTCGGCGGCATCGTGCAGCGCGGCCATCTGATGCATGGCAAGACCTCGCCCGTCTGTCACGACGGCAGCGGGCTCTACGCCGGCCTGCCCTCGCCCTTTCAGGCGACGCGCTACCACAGCCTCGAGGTCGTCGACATTCCCGAGGGGCTCGTCATCAACGCGACGAGCGACGACGGCGCGGTGATGGGATTCCGCCACGCCGAGCTTCCAATCCACGGCGTCCAGTTCCACCCCGAAAGCATCGCGACCGAGCATGGCCACGCGATGCTCGCCAATTTCCTGAAGATCGCGGGGCTCCCCGCCGGCGAGCGCAAGGCGGCATGAGCCGCTTCGGCCCGTTCCCCGACCCCTCGGCGCTGCTCGATCATGACGAAGCGGCGGGCGCCTTCGCGACGATGCTCGACGGCGGCGCAAGCGACGAGCAAGTCAGCGAATTTCTGATCGCGCTGTCCGATCGCGGCGAAACGATGGTCGAAATCGCCGCCGCGGCGCAGGCGATGCGCGAGCGGCTGATCCCCATCGATGCCCCTGCGGGTGCGATCGACGTCTGCGGCACCGGCGGCGACGGCCATCATACGCTCAACGTCTCGACCGCGGTATCGATCGTCGTCGCGGCGTGTGAGGTTCCCGTCGCAAAGCATGGAAATCGCGCCGCTTCTTCAAAATCCGGGGCCGCCGACACGCTCGAAGCGCTCGGCCTCAATATGGAGCGCGCCGACCGGCAGGCCGAGGAACAGCTCGCCGATCTCGGTATCTGCTTCCTCTTCGCCGGAACGCGCCATCCCGCGATGAAGCGCATCATGCCGATCCGCCGGGCGATCGGGCGGCGGACGATATTCAACCTCATGGGCCCGCTCGCCAACCCGGCGCGCGTCACGCGCCAGCTCGTCGGCATCGCGCGTCCCGCCTATGTGCCCGTCTATGCCGAGGCGCTCCACCGGCTCGGCACCGAACATTCGCGGGTCATTTCCGGCGATGAGGGACTCGACGAACTCTCGCTCGCCGGCGGCAACGAGGTCGCGGTGGTAACGCCCGAGGGTGTACGGATGCAGCGCAGCACCGCCGCCGACGCGGGTCTGCCGACGCGCTCGCTCGAAGAGATTCGCGGAGGCGACGCCGAATATAACGCCAAGGCGCTCCGCGGCTTGCTACAGGGCGAGCCCGGCGCCTACCGCGACGCGGTGCTCTACAACGCCGCCGAGGCGCTCGTCGTGGCCGGCGCGGCCGACACGTTGCTCGAAGGCGTCGAGGAGGCAGCCGAGGCGATCGACAAGGGCCTTGCCAACGCGCTGCTCAATTGCTGGATCGCCTATAAATGAACAAGCTTGCCCAGATACTTGCGACCAAGACCGAAGAGGTCGCCGAACGCCGCGCGGTGCGCTCGCTCGCCGATCTCGACGCGATCGACGCGGGGCCCGTGCGCGGCTTTGCTGCGGCGCTGCAGGCCAAAATTGACGCCGGCGGTTTCGGACTGATCGCCGAAATCAAGAAAGCATCGCCGTCGAAGGGCCTGATAAGGCAAGATTTCAACCCGGCGGATCATGCTCGCGCCTATGCCGCGGGGGGCGCCGCCTGCCTGTCGGTCCTCACCGACGCGCCCTATTTTCAGGGGCATGAGGATTATCTGATCGCCGCGCGTGCCGCCTGCGCGCTTCCCGCGCTGCGCAAGGATTTCATGGTCGATCCCTGGCAGGTCGCAGAAGCACGCGCGATCGGCGCCGACGCGATTCTGATCATCGTCGCCGCGCTAGACGACGGCGCGATGCGCGAGATCGAAGCGGCGGCGATCGAACGCGGCATGGACGTGCTCGTCGAGGTTCACGACGAAGCCGAACTCGACCGCGCGCTGAGCCGGCTCGAATCGCGCTTGATCGGCGTCAACAACCGCGACCTGCGCACCTTCGAAACCGACCTCGCGGTCACCGAACGCCTCGCCAAACTCGTCCCGCCGGGCACGCTGCTCGTCGGCGAAAGCGGCATCGCGAGCCACGCCGACTGCGAAAGACTGGCGGAAAGCGGCGTGAGGGCCTTCCTCGTCGGCGAAAGCCTGATGCGCCAAGATGACGTCACGGCGGCAACGAGGGCGCTGCTGGAGGGCGCCGCGGCATGACGGGGCCGACGCACCTCGACGAAAGCGGGGCAGCGTCGATGGTCGATGTCGGCGCCAAGCCCGCGACGCCGCGCCGCGCCGTCGCCGCCGGCCGCATCACCATGTCCCCCGAAACCCTCGAAGCGATCCGCAGCGGCAACGCGCCCAAGGGCGACGTCCTCTCGACCGCGCGCATCGCGGGGATCATGGCCGCGAAGCGCACCGCTGACCTCATCCCCCTCTGCCATCCGCTCGCACTCACCAAAGTCGGCGTCGATTTCGCGTGGGAAGAGGATGGCATCGCGGTCACCGCTATCGCGCAGACGACGGGACAGACGGGGGTCGAGATGGAGGCGCTTACCGCCGCCTCGGTCGCGCTCCTCACCCTCTACGACATGGCGAAGGCGCTCGACCGCGCGATGGTCCTTGGCGATATCCGCCTCCTCGAAAAGAGCGGCGGCCGTTCGGGCGACTGGCGCTCCGAATGAGCGCCCTGCTCGCCGTCGAGGAAGCGCAGGCAAGGCTCCTCGCCCTGCGCGAACCGCTCGGCAGCGAAAATATCGCCTTTTCCGAATCGCTTGGTCGCCATCTTTCGGACGATGTCATCGCCCTGCGCGACCAGCCCGCCGCGCCGATCTCCGCGATGGACGGTTATGCGATCCGCTTCGACGATCTGCCCGGCCCTTGGACCGTCATCGGCGAAAGCGCCGCGGGTGCGGCGCCCGACCGCAGCGTGGGCTCCCGCGAGGCGATGCGCATCTTCACCGGCGCCCTCCTCCCGCCGGGCGCCGACACCGTGATCGTCCAGGAAGATGTCGCGCGCGACGACGACGCGCTGAGTATGACGGCCGATGGACCCCGCGCGCGCGGACGCCATATCCGGCCCTCTGCCGCCGATTTCGCCGCCGGCGACTGTCTGCTTGCCGCGGGCACGCGCCTCACGTCCGGCGCGATCGCCGCGGCAGCGATGAGCGGCGCGGGGCAGCTCGCCGTCGGCCGCCGTCCGCGCGTCGCGATCGTCACGACCGGCGACGAACTCGTCCAGCCCGGGCGCCCCCTCGCCCCCGGCCAGATCCCCGACAGTAACGGCGTCATGCTCGCCGCGATGCTCGCCGGAGAGGTCGCCGCCGCCGTCCAGCCCCACCACATCGCCGACGATCGCGCGAAACTCGCGAGCGCACTCAAGGAGTTGGCACGACGTCACGACGTCATCGTGACCGTCGGCGGCGCGTCGGTCGGCGATCACGACCATGTCCGCGGCGCGCTCGACGACGCGGGCGGGCGGCTCGATTTCTGGAAGATCGCGATGAAGCCCGGCAAGCCGCTGATCGCCGGCACGCTCGGCGACGCGATCTTGCTCGGCCTTCCGGGGAACCCTTCGTCGGCGTTCGTCACCGCGACGCTCTTCCTCCTGCCGCTCGTCCGCCACCTCGCGGGCGCGCGATACCCGCTGCCGTCGGTGCACCGGGCGCCACTCGCCGCGCCGCTTGGCGAGGGCGGCACGCGCCGTGACTATCTGCGTGCACGGCTCGAAGACGGTCGTCTTGTGCCGATGATCGGACAGGAAAGCGGACGCACGCTCCCGCTCGCTTCGGCCAATGCGCTGCTGATCCGCGACATCGGTGCGCCGGCGCGCGATGCCGGCGCGATGGCGGACTATATCGTCATCGCTTGACAAGTTCCGATTTGTTCCACTATCGTTCTCCCTATGTCCGGCCCGATACCGACGGGTCATCATGGAGAACGACCGATGTTGACCGCGAAGCAGCATGAACTGCTCCACTTCATCCAGGAACGCCTCGACGCGAGCGGCATTTCGCCGTCGTTCGAGGAGATGAAGGAGGCTCTTGGCCTCAAGTCGAAATCGGGCATCCACCGGCTGATCAGCGCCCTGGAGGAAAGGGGTTTTCTCCGCCGCCTTCCCAACCGCGCGCGCGCGCTCGAAGTTCTCAAGGTTCCCGAAGCGGCAAAGCCCGCCGCGCCGGCGCGCGAAAATGTCGTGCCGCTGCGCAAGAGCCCGCCCGCGATCCGGCCGATCGCGGCGAACGACATCGTCGAGGTGCCGCTGCACGGCAAGATCGCCGCGGGTGTGCCGATCGAGGCGTTCGAAGATCATAACAATCTCGCCGTCCCCGCCGCGCTGCTCGGCTCGGGCGAACATTATGCGCTCGAAGTGTCGGGAGATTCGATGGTCGAGGCGGGAATCTTCGACGGCGACTATGCGCTGATCCAGAAGGCGAGCACCGCGCGCGAAGGCGACATCGTCGTCGCGCTCGTCGACGGGCAGGACGCCACTCTCAAATATTTCCGCCGTGAAGGCCAGATGATCCGGCTCGATCCCGCCAACAGTGCCTATGAACCGCAGCGCTACCCCGCCGAGCGCGTCATCGTGCAGGGGCGGCTGTCGGGACTGCTTCGTCGTTACCACTAAGCTGCTGCGGCAGCCGCCAGGGATGCTCGTCGCCCGCGCGAAGCGCGGCGACGGCGCGGGGCGCATCACCCAGATAAAGCGCCAGTCCGCCGGTTTCGACCTGGCTGTCGCGATCGATCGTCATCCAGCGCGCCCTACATTCGCGCGGCAACCAGCGGTCGCTGATCACGACATCGGCGGCGGCGCAGGCGGCCGCCATGTCGGGGCCCTCGATCCGGTCGCGCCCATGTGACGCAAGGATGATGCGCCACGCGCCGTCCCGCCCCTGCGCCCAGCGGCAGAAATCGCGATTGCATTCGACATGGCCCAGTTCGGCCAAGGCCAGAAGCGGCGCATCGACGCCCGCGGCCTCGGCAACCGTATCGCGAACATAATCGCCCGCCCGGTCGCGGAGCAGCGCGTAACTGCCATCGGGCAGCGCGGCGGCGATATGCCGTCCGTCGCCGGTGACGAGCAGGTCGGGGCGCGGCGCGGCGAGAAGCGCCGCCATGCCGATGATCAGCGGCACCGCCCCGGCGCGGCGCCAGCGCGTCTGCCACAGCAGCAGCCACAATCCGCCGAAGACCGCGAGGGCAAAGCCCCACGGCGGAAAGCTCGGCATCGTCGCGACTGCGCCGGGCGCTGCGGCGACGCCATGCGCCAGCGCGATCAGCAGCCGCAGCGCCTGTTCGGCGACCCACCAGAAAGGGGCGCCGAGTCCGACGCTATCGAACAGCAACGCGAGCGCCTCGAACGGCATGATGACGAAGGTGGTCAGCGGGATCGCGACGACATTGGCGAGCGCGCCGTAAAGCCCCGCTTTATGGAAATGGAACAGCGCGATCGGCGCCAACGCGACCTCGACGACCAACCCGGTGATCAGCAATCCGGCAATTCCGCGCCCCAGCCGGTACAGCCACGGCTCCTCGCGGCGCGCCATGAACGCTTGCATCGCCCGGCTCTCATGCAGCGCGATGATCGCCGTGACCGCGGCGAAACTCAGCTGGAAGCTCGGGCCCGCGAGCGATTCGGGCCGCCAGATCAACACGATCAGCGCGCCCGCCGCGACCAGTCGCAGGGTCAGCGCCTCGCGCCCCATCAGGAAGGCGACAAGCACCAGCAGCGCCGCGATAAACGACCGCAGCGTCGGCACCTCCGCCCCCGCGAGCAAGGTATACCCCCCGCCCGCGAGCGCCCCCGCCGCCGCGGCGAGCGGCAGGACGACGCCGGCAAGCGCCAGCCGCGGGCTCAGCGCGAGCAGGCGCATCGTCAGCAGCATCGCGAACCCCACCACAGCCGTGACATGCAGCCCGCTGATCGACAGCAGATGCGCTAGGCCGCTGCGGCGCATCGCTTCCTCGTCGGCCTCGCTGATCGCGCCGCGGTCGCCGGTCACCAGCGCCGCCGCGATCCCGCCCGCCGACCCCTCGACCTGATCATGGATATGCGCGCTCAGCCGCACGCGCACCGACGGCGCCGCCGCGCCGCGTTCCGACGCGCGCGAAACCTTGCCGAGCACTGTCCCGACCGCGCCGATTCCGTCGAACCAGGCGCGCTGCGCGAAATCATAGCCGCCGGGCAGGCTCGCGGTCGGCGGCGGCATCAGCCGCGCGCGGACGCCGATCGCCTCGCCCCCGACCAGGTCCACCGCCTGCTCGCCGCGCAGCGTCAGGCGCACGCGTGGCGGCAGATCGCTTCGCCGCTGCGGCAGCGCGAGGATACGAACCTGTCCTTTCGCGGGAAGCGGCTCGACGCGCTCGACGACGGCGGCGAATTCGGTCGTCACCGGCGCGGCGAGCACCGGCGCGGCGACGCCGACTGCACGCGCCCAGACGAGCAACAGGCCGATGGCGACCGCGCCGCACCCGACGATTATCACCCGCCCCAGCCGGCGGTGCCAACCGATCAGCAACCCGGCCAACGCACCGCTCGCCAGCAACGACAGCAGGCCGATCCAGTGCAGCGTCGCGGGCAACGCGAACCAGGCGGCGATTCCCGCCCCCAGCGCGACGGGCAGCCACAGGCCGATCCGTTCGCGCTCAGCCTCCAGCCGCGCCTCGATCGCGTCGGCGGCGCCTTTCCAGGTACGAACCGCCCCGCGCGCAATGGGCGTTTGAAGCTGCCCTGTCGCCATGCTAGGGGCACCCCCGATCCCCGCCCAACCGGGTGGCAAAGTGAGTGAAAGAGGCCTTGGTGGCAACCGAAAACCCAACACAATCGGTGGAAACGGCACCCGAAGCGACCCCCGAAGCGACGGGCGCCGACGTCGTGACCCGCTTCGCCCCCTCGCCGACCGGCTATCTGCATATCGGCGGCGCCCGCACCGCACTCTTCAACTGGCTCTTCGCGCGCCACCATGGCGGCAAATTTCTGCTCCGCATCGAGGATACCGACCGCGCGCGCTCGACCGACGCCGCGATCGACGCGATCATCGACGGCATGCAGTGGCTCGATCTCGATTGGGACGGCGAGACAGTGTATCAATTCGCGCGCGCGCCGCGCCATGCCGAGGTCGCGCACGAACTGCTCGCCAAGGGCGAGGCCTATCGCTGCTACCTCACGCAGGACGAACTCGCCGCGATGCGCGCCGAGGCGCAGGAAAAGCGCCAGCCTTTCCGCGTCCGCAGCCCGTGGCGCGACCGCGGCGACGGCGATCCCGCAGCGCCGCACGTTATCCGCCTTCGCGCGCCGCAGGACGGTGCCGTCACGATCGCCGACAAGGTCCAGGGCGAGGTCACCGTCCAGAATGCCGAGCTCGACGATTTCATCCTGCTCCGCAGCGACGGCACGCCGACCTATATGCTCAGCGTCGTCGTCGACGATAACGACATGGGCGTGACGCACGTCATCCGCGGCGACGACCATCTCAACAACGCCTTCCGCCAATTGGCGCTGCTCCGCGCGATGAATTGGCGCGAACCCGTCTATGCCCATGTCCCGCTGATCCACGGCGCCGATGGCGCAAAGCTGTCGAAGCGCCACGGCGCGCTCGGCGTCGATGCCTATCGCGACGAAATGGGCTATCTGCCCGAAGCGGTGAACAATTATCTCCTCCGCCTCGGCTGGGGGCATGGCGACGACGAGATCATCGGCCGCGCGCAGGCGACCGAGTGGTTCGACTTGGGTCATGTCGGCCGCTCGCCGTCGCGTTTCGACTTCAAGAAGCTCGAGAATCTCAATGGCCATTATCTCCGCGAAGCCGACAATGCGCGCCTCGCGGATCTCGTCGCGCCGCGCGTCGAAAAGCTGGTCGGCCGCGCCCTCGATGGTGTCGACCGCGACCTGCTGACGCGCGCGATGGATGCGCTGAAGCCGCGCGCCAAGACGCTCGACGAGATCGCCGACGGCGCGACCTTCCTGTTTCAAGGCGACCCCTTGCCGGTGGACGAAAAGGCGGCCGAGGTGCTAAAGGCCGCGCCCGAAGGCTTGCTGGCCGCCGTGACCGCGCGGCTGCGCGGGCTCGACGACTGGACGACAGAAGAGCTGGACGCGGCCGTGCGCGCCGAAGCCGAAGCCGCCGAACTGGGGCTCGGAAAACTCGCGCAACCCTTGCGCGCTGCATTAACCGGCCGAACCGTTTCCCCGGGAATTTTCGACGTGCTGCTGTTGCTCGGACGCGATGTCAGTCTCGCCCGACTTGACGCAGCGCAACATTTTCCGGCAGGGGCATAGCCACTCTCTCTCCCCGCCGTCAGAACAGGGAACAAAATATGACCGACACCGCGAAAATCACGCTGGGCGACAAGACCGTCGACAGCCCTGTCCTGTCGGGCACCGTCGGCCCCGACGTCGTCGATATCCGCAAATTCTACGCCCAGACCGGCACCTTCACCTACGACCCCGGCTTCACCTCGACCGCGAGCTGCGAATCGCAGCTGACCTATATCGACGGCGACGAAGGCGTCCTTCTCCACCGCGGCTATGCGATCGGCGACCTCGCCGAACATTCGAGCTTCATGGAAGTCTGCCATCTTCTGCTCAACGGCGAATTGCCGAACGGCGAGGAACTGGCGACGTTCGAAAACACGATTACGCGCCACACGATGCTGCATGAACAGCTCGCGACCTTCTATCGCGGTTTCCGCCGCGATGCGCACCCGATGGCGGTGATGTGCGGCGTCGTCGGCGCACTCAGCGCCTTCTACCCCGATTCGACCGAAATCCACGATCCGCGCCAGCGGATGATCGCCAGCCACCGGCTGATCGCGAAAATGCCGACGATCGCGGCCATGGCGTATAAATATTCGGTCGGCCAGCCCTTCATCTATCCCGACAATTCGCTGAGCTACACGGGCAATTTCCTGCGCATGACCTTCGGCGTTCCCGCCGAGCCCTATGAGGTCAACCCCGTCGTCGAGCGCGCGCTCGACCGCATCTTCATCCTCCACGCCGACCATGAACAGAATGCGTCGACCTCGACCGTCCGCCTCGCGGGGTCGTCGGGCGCCAATCCCTTCGCGTGCATCGCGGCGGGCATCGCCTGCCTCTGGGGCCCCGCGCACGGCGGCGCGAACGAAGCCGCCCTCAACATGCTGCGCGAAATCGGCCGCCCGGAACGCATCCCCGAATATATCGCGCGCGCCAAGGACAAGGACGATCCGTTCCGCCTGATGGGCTTCGGCCACCGCGTCTACAAAAATTACGACCCGCGCGCGACCGTGATGCAAAAGACGGTGCGCGAAGTGTTCGGCGCATTGAAGGTCAACGACCCGGTGTTCGAGGTCGCGCTCCAGCTCGAGGAAATGGCGCTCAATGACCCCTATTTCATCGAAAAGAAGCTGTTCCCCAACGTCGATTTCTATTCGGGCGTAATCCTGTCGGCGATCGGTTTCCCGACGACGATGTTCACCGCGCTCTTCGCGCTCGCCCGCACCGTCGGCTGGGTCGCGCAGTGGAACGAAATGATCTCCGACCCCGCGCAGAAGATCGGCCGCCCGCGCCAGCTCTACACGGGCCCGACGCATCGCCCGTACGTCCCCGTCGACAAGCGCTGAGCGGGTTCGTCACCCGAACGACAAAGGGGCCGCGCTGCGGCCCCTTTTTTTCGTGTCAGCCCTGGAAGAGCCTTTTTATCATCGTCACCCCGGACTTGATCCGGGGTCCCGCTGGACGCTGAAGCCAGCCGATGCTTCAAAAAGCGGCATCCCGGATCAAGTCCGGGATGACGAAGAGAGATAAAGCATCGTCTGCTCTCCCCCTAAACCGCCCCCTTACCGCCCCTCCCCATCCATGCGCGCGCACAGCGCATCGATCTTCGCCGCCAGCTCGGCGATCTGCAGCTGGTCGAGCTTTTCGTGCAGCCGCATGATCTCCAGCTCGGCGCGCAGGTTGATCTCATAATCGACGCTCGCGGTCAGCCGGTCCTTCGTCGCCTGCCGGTTCTGGCTCATCATGATGATCGGCGCCTGCACCGCGGCGAGGGTCGAGAGCATCAGGTTCAGGAAGATGAAGGGATAGGGATCGAACGCCAGCCCGAAATGCTGCAGCACCTCCGAATTGAGCAGCATCCAGCCGAGCAGGATCAGCGTGAAGGCGATGATGAAGGCCCATGAGCCGCCGACCGCCGCGACGCGGTCGGCAAGCCGGTCGCCAGCGCCCGCCTGCGCGTCGCCGAGGTCGGCCGCGTCGCGGCTGCTCGGCGCGCGCCGGGCGATCGCCTGCACCACGCGGCTTTCCTCCGGATCGAGCTCGTCGAAGGCACGGCCGAGCAGTCGCAGCGACAGATCGTTGAGGTGCGTGTCAGCGTTCATGTCGGTCCTATCCGGCCCAGCGCCAGACCCCGGCGACCATATAGCCGAGCGCACCATGCGCCCACGTCGCGACAATCCAAAGCACTATCCCGCCGAACAGCGCATGGCCGCGCGGCACCGTGTCGCGCCACGGCGCCGCGCCCGCGACCTGCCGCGCATAGGGGACGAAGCTCGTCCGCTCCGCCCATCCGCGCCACGCATCGCCCATCAGCCGCGCCTTCTTCGCATCCTGTCCCGCCGACCCGACGAGCGCGAGAAAGGCGATCGTCGCCGACAGGATGATCTGGCCCGGCGTCGGCATCACCATGACATGCGCGATCGCCCACAGCGCGAAACCCCACATCATCGGGTGCCGCGTGATCGCGAACACCCCGCGCGGCGCGGCGGCCGCATCGCGCGCGGCGTGCGGTGCAGGCAGCGCCGGATTGCCGATCAGCGATCCCATGAACAAGATGCTCGCGAACAGCACGATAAGCGTCGCAAGCATCCAAAGCGCATCATCGACAACCCACAAGGGCGGTTCGGGAGGCATCCCGCGCCACGCCTGCACCACCATGATCAGCGTCGCGATCGCAACGACCGAGTAGACGATCTGGAACCCCCGCTCGCCCAGCCGTCCCGCCAGCCCGTCGCGAAACGGGTGCGACAGGACGAGGTGCGAGGCGACGAACAGGACGCAGGTGACGATCAAAAGCGACATCGGTTGCATGGACAGCTCCTCACCGAACATGGCCCGATCGATTGCTCCAGGCGGCACCGACTCGAAGCCATTTCGCCGCCACCATCCGCCACAAAGATAACAGTGTCAACATGACGCGCG
>CBINGC010000067.1:0-14795 GCA_966250105.1 uncultured Sphingopyxis sp.
CTTCCTTCACCGCCTTGGTCAGGCAGCCGCGTTCCTTGGTGAAGGTGTGGAACAGTTTGATGATGCCTTCGCAGTGGAGGCTTTCGTCGCGGATCGACCAGCTGACGATCTGGCCCATGCCCTTCATCTTGTTGAAGCGCGGGAAGTTCATCAGCATCGCGAAGCTGGCGAAGAGCTGAAGTCCCTCGGTGAAGCCGCCGAACATCGCGAGCGTGCGCGCGATATCCTCGTCATTTTCGACCCCGAAGGTACCCATATAGTCGTGCTTGGCGCGCATCTCGTCATATTCGAGGAACATGCCATATTCGCTTTCGGGCATGCCGATCGTGTCGAGCAGGTGGCTGTACGCCGCAATATGCACCGTTTCCATGTTGCTGAACGCGGTCAGCATCATCTTGATCTCGGTCGGCTTGAACACGCTGCCGTATTTTTCGTGGTAGCAATCCTGCACCTCGATATCGGCCTGGGTGAAGAAGCGGAAAATCTGGGTGAGCAGATTGCGTTCGTGGTCGCTGATCTTCTGCGCCCAGTCGCGGCAATCCTCGCCCAGCGGCACTTCCTCGGGAACCCAGTGGATCTGCTGCTGACGCTTCCAGAAATCGAACGCCCAGGGATATTCGAAGGGCTTGTAGGTCTTGCGGGCTTCTAGAAGGGGCATGGCGGGCTATCCTCGGGTCTTGTCTCGGTTCGTGTGCCCCGGCGAAAGCCGGGGTCCAATCCTTTGTTGCGTTACTGCGCGCTGGGCCCCGGCTTTCGCCGGGGTTCACGCGGCGGGAGCGTTACTGGCAGGCCAGGCACTCGTCATAGTCGGTGCTGTCGGCGCTCAGTTCGAACTTCGCGGCCTCGGGCGTGTTGTCGGCCTCGACCCCGCCCGCGAAGCCGGCGCGCTGCACCGATTTCGAGCGAAGATAATAGAGCGATTTGATGCCGAGTTCCCACGCGCGATAGTGGAGCATGAGCAGGTCCCATTTCTCGACGTCCGCCGGGATGAACAGGTTCAGCGATGCCGCCTGATCGATATAGGGCGTGCGATCGGCGGCGAGTTCGAGCAGCCAGCGCTGGTCGATCTCGAAGCTGGTCTTGTAGCAGTCCTTCTCGTCCTGCGTCAGGAAGTCGAGGTGCTGGACGCTGCCGCCGCGTTCGAGGATCGAGTTCCAGATCGCGTCGCTGTTCTTCGCCTTGTCGACGAGCAAAGCCTCGAGGTGCGGGTTGCGGATCGAGAAGCTGCCCGAGAGCGTCTTGTGCGTGTAGATGTTCGCCGGGATCGGCTCGATGCACGCGCTGGTGCCGCCGCAGATGATCGAAATCGACGCGGTCGGCGCGATCGCCATCTTGCAGCTGAAGCGTTCCATCACGCCCTGATCGGCGGCGTCGGGGCAGGGGCCGCGCTCGTTCGCGAGCAGCATCGATGCCTGATCGACCTGCGCGCGGATATGCTTGAAGATGCGCAGGTTCGACGATTTTGCCATCGCACCCTCGAACGGCAGGCCGCGCGCCTGGAGGAAGCTGTGGAAGCCCATCACGCCGAGACCGACCGAGCGTTCGCGGCTCGCGCTGTACTTGGCGCGCGCCATTTCGGGCGGAGCGCGGTCGATATAGTCCTGAAGGACATTGTCGAGCATGCGCATCACGTCTTCGATGAAGCGCTTGTCGCCGTTCCACTCGTCCCACGTTTCGAGGTTGAGCGACGAGAGGCAGCAGACCGCGGTGCGATCCTGACCCAGATGGTCGCGGCCGGTCGGCAGCGTGATTTCACTGCAGAGGTTCGAGGTGGTGACCTTGAGCCCGAGGTCGCGATGATGCTTCGGCATCATGCGGTTCACCTGGTCGATGAAGATGATGTAGGGTTCGCCCGTTGCGAGGCGCGTCTCGACGAGCTTCTGGAACAGCGAACGCGCATCGACGGTGCCGCGGACGCTCTGGTCCTTGGGGCTGCGGAGGTTGAATTCGGCGCCGTCGCGGACCGCCTCCATGAACTCGTCGGTGATCAGCACGCCGTGGTGCAGGTTCAGCGCCTTGCGGTTGAAGTCGCCCGAGGGTTTGCGGACCTCGAGAAACTCCTCGATCTCGGGGTGCGAGACGTCGAGGTAGCAGGCGGCCGAGCCGCGGCGAAGCGAGCCTTGGCTGATGGCGAGGGTGAGGCTGTCCATCACGCGGACGAACGGGATGATGCCGCTGGTCTTGCCGTTGAGGCCGACGGGTTCGCCGATGCCGCGCACCGCGCCCCAATAGGTGCCGATGCCGCCGCCGCGGCTCGCGAGCCAGACATTCTCGTTCCAGGTGCCGACGATGCCCTCGAGGCTGTCGTCGACCGAGTTCAGATAGCAGCTGATCGGCAGGCCGCGGCCGGTGCCGCCGTTCGAGAGCACGGGGGTCGCGGGCATGAACCACAGGCGCGAGATATAGTCGTAGAGGCGCTGCGCGTGGTCCTGATCGTCGGCATAGGCGTCGGCGACGCGCGCGAAGAGGTCCTGGTACGATTCGCCGGGGAGGAGATAGCGGTCCTGCAGCGTTTCCTTGCCGAAATCGGTGAGCAGCGCGTCGCGGCTCGCGTCGGTGACGATGGCGAACCGGCGCGCGTGAACCTTGGGCTCGCTGCCGTCGCCCAGCTTCGCGGCGGGCGCCGAATCGGGAGCCGATTCGCCCTTCGATTCGTGCGTCGCCGGAGCGTCATTCTTCGCCAGTTCCATCGTCGCCACGTCGCTCGTCTCCACTCGTTCGCTATCCCGAAAATCCATCGCATTCGCCCCCGTTCCGATCGCGCACATGGGTGCGCTTGTTCCTGTCTTGTTCGACTCAGGGCGAAGCCCCGATCCTAGCATCTAAACCCCTCCACGGGGCACTTTTTTTGGGCGCAGTCAGGGTTTTTCCGGGCCCATATGCGATGGGCGACGGGAAATCCGCCATTCACAGCCTGATACAATTTATTGGGGTGCCCCCGTGGTTGACCCACCACCTATAGTGCCACGTCGGCGCGATGATGCAAGACGGTAAATGACAGGTTGAAGACTCAACTCGTCGATAATTTGATTCGTCTCGTCGCTGCCGATGGACGCTCGGGCGAGCGCGAGCAAGGCATTTGGCGGCTTTGCGGGGCGAAACGACGGATACCCGTCACGATCGGATTTTTTAGGTCGGAAGAGGGGCTTGCCGTGGCGCGTCCAGCCTGCCGGACAGGCGATGCGTCGATGCGGGACAGTTTCGTGTGCTCACATCGACGCCGGACAAAAAGAAAGGGCCCCGGCGATGCCGAGGCCCTTCTTTAGCTCGCTTCCGAGTTAGGCGTGTGCGCCACCGTTGCCGGTGCCGCCGCCACCCAGAAATTTCCAAAACCAACCCATTTCAGATCTCCTGTTGGCACTGCCCAAACGGAACAGTTAACGGAGCATATACCTTAATTAGTAAGGTAAATCGAGTCTTAACTATAAGCATTGTCGCCAATCTGGCAGTTATGCGGTGCGGTTATGGGGAAGAGCGGTAAGGGTTGCGGTGAGTTCGGAAAACAGTTGCGGTTTTCCAAGATGATAGCCCTGGCCGACATCGCAGCCGAGGCCCGCGAGCAGCGCCATCGTTTCACCGTCTTCGATGCCTTCGGCGACGGCGACGGCGCCGAGGCGGTGCGCGAGATCGATCGTCGATTTAACCACTTCGAGGTTCCGCTGCGAATCGCGCATCGTCATCACGAATCGCTTGTCGATCTTGATTTCGTCGGCCTCGATTTCGGTCAGATATTCGAGGTTCGACTGGCCGGTACCATAATCGTCGATCGACAGACGGATTCCGGTGCGGCGAAGCTGCGCAAGCGTCTGGCGCGCCTGGCGGCTGTTTTCGATCTGCGCGGTTTCGGTGATCTCGATCGTCAGCGTCTCGGGCGGCAGATGATGCGCGGTCAGCATGACGCGGATCGTGCCGACGAGGTCGCTGTGATCGAGCAGGCTCGCCGACAGGTTGACCGACATGTTGATATGGATGCCGCGCTCGCGCAGCTGCGCCGCCGAACGGATCGCCTGATCCATCACGAACAGGGTGAGGCGATAGATGTCCTGGCTCTTTTCGGCCTGGACGATGAATTCATCGGGCGGGATCGGCCCGCGCGTCGGGTGCGTCCAGCGCGCAAGCGCCTCGACCCCGACAAGCTTGTTCGTCGCGATGGCATATTGCGGCTGAAAGGCGACCCAGATGTCGCCGCCGGTCAGCGCGTCTTCGAGCTGTGAGTGGAAGCTCAATTGCCAGCCTGCGTCTTCCTTTTGGCGCGAGGTATATTTGGTCCACAGCGAACGCGTGCGGATCGCGCGTTCGGCGGCAACGAGCGCGGCGGCGAGGCGCTGCGCGTTCGAGCCTTCGAATTCGTCGTTGACCCCGAAGGCGATCGCGACGTCGACACGAAGTTCACCGATCGTCAGCGGCGCGTTGAACAGCGCGGCGAGGCCCGCGAGCTGCCCCTCGATCTGGCTGTGCTGATAGTAGGGGACGAGCCAGGCGAAGGTGCCGTCGAGATCGTGGTGGAGCGTCGTGCCCTGCGAGGCGAGCTGGAGGCGGCGGGTGACCTGTTCGACGAGCTTGGCGATGCCGTCGCCCGGAATGAAGGCGGCGAGATCCTCGAAATTGACGACCTTGGCGGCGACGACCGTCGCGCTGCCGAAAGCCGCCTGCGAGCGCAGGGCTTCGAAATTGGGCAGGCCCGACACCGGGTTTTCGCGCTGCGCCGAACGGCGACGGCGGGTGCGCGAAACATTGGCGCCGATAGCGGCAATCAGGAACAGCCCGGCGCCGATCGAGCTGCTGACCAATATCGTCATCAAAGCGATCTTGCCCGCGATCATCAGCCCGATGGTTGTCAGGGCGATGCCGTTGAACCAGCGCGCGCGTCGAATGAGTGCCCCGCCCAGCAGCGCGAGCGACGCGACCAACAGCCCGGGAATCCATCCGATGTCGACGGGCGTGCCCCGCTTCAGCGTTTCCGCTGCGATCAGGTGGATGAAGGCACCGGGAACGCGATCGTGCCCGGGCAGGAAATGCGTGTCCTGGAACTCGGCTGCAGTCGCGGCAAAAATAACGTCCTTTCCCGCCAGTTCGCGGACACCCACCTTGCCCGACAAGACATCGGTGGCGCTGTAGACCGGAATCGAATCGGTCCGGTATGAATAGTCGAGAGCAAAGGTCGTGGCCTTGTCGACCGGACGATGGGCGAGCAGCGAGGAAAAGCTGGGAAATAGTTTCCCATTGGCCTCCAGCGCGGTCGGGACGCGCCACACTTGCCACAGTTCATATTCCCACCCGATGCAGGCGATCTGGGCGGCGGTTCCGAAGGCGGGGCTGGGCAGTCGCGACAATTTGGTTTCGCCGGGGCGCGCCGACTTCGCCTCGACCGCCAGGACGACGCGATCGTTCATACGCCGGACGGCGGCGGCCAGCTGCGGGAAATTGCGATCGGCCTCGCGCCGTTCATAGATGAAATCGATGAACAGCCGCTGCGGCCGCGCCTTGTTGACCGCATCGACCAACTGCGCATGCTGCACGAGCGAGAATTGAGAATTGGGCGAGCGTTCGAGCGTCTTCTCGTCGAGCGCGACGACGATGATGTCGCCTGAAACCGGCCGCCATGCAACGCGGCCGATCGCCGCCTCGATCACGCGATCGATCGGCTCGCTGACCGCGGCGAGTCCCACGACCACGCTGAGCAGCAGCGAAAGTGCGATCGTTCGCCAGCTGATGATCAGACTTTTGACCGGGAAGGGCACGCACGTCTCCAGCAATTGCCGGTCGCGTCTAGTCCCAGATGGTTATCATCGCGTTAATTATGAATGAAATCCCGCGTCGCGCCGTGACGCGTCCGGCGCGGGATTCCGGAGGTTTCAGGCGGTGGCGGGCAGCGGTTCGAGCGCCGCGTCGCCGGCGAGCGCCGACGCCGCCAGCCCGGTCGCCGCCGGGACGATCTGTTGAAGGTAGAAGCGCGTCGAGGCGACCTTGGCTTCGAGAAAGGCACGGTCGCCGTGCCCCTCGTCGAGCGCGGCGCGCGCGGCCTTGTGCTGGATCGCCATCAGCCAGCCGCAGGTCGCCGTCGCGAGCATGGTGAGATAGGGATAGCTGCCCGCGAGCCGGTCGCCGGTGTTCGCGCCGACCATCCAGTCGGTGACCGCGCGGCACGCGTCGACAAGTTGCTGCAATTCGGGGAAATCGGCGGCGCCGTGCGCGATGTCGTCGATCAGGGCGCGGACGAGGTCGCCGCCCGCCATGCCGAGCTTGCGCCCGACGAGATCGGCCGCCTGAATGCCGTTCGTACCTTCGTAGATCGGCGCGATGCGCGCGTCGCGATAATGCTGCGCGGCGCCGGTTTCCTCGATGAAGCCCATGCCGCCATGGACCTGCACGCCGAGGCTTGCGACCTCGCAGCCGATGTCGGTCGCGTGCGCCTTGACCAGCGGGATCAGGATGTCGGCGCGCATCGCGGCCGCCTCGTCGCCCAATTTGCCGAAGTCGATCTGTGCCGCGGCATAATAGGTCAGCGCGCGCGCGGCTTCGGTCTGCGCCCGCATCCGCCACAGCATGCGGCGGACGTCGGGATGCTGGTCGATCGTCACCGGGGTGCGGTCGGCCGAGCCCGCGAGCGCCGACTGGACGCGCTCGGCGGCGAAGCGCTGCGCCTGCTGCGTCGCGCGCTCGCCGATCTGGATGCCCTGACAGCCGATCATCAGCCGCGCATTGTTCATCATCACGAACATCGCGCGCATGCCGCCCATTTCGTCGCCGACGATCTCGCCGAGGCAATCCTCGTCCTCGCCATAGACCATCACCGCAGTCGGCGAGCCGTGGATGCCGAGCTTGTGCTCGATCGACGCGCATTGAACGCCGTTCGAGTGCGCGGGCTTGCCGTCGGCGTCGAGGCGATATTTGGGGACGAGGAAGAGCGAGATGCCGCGCGTTCCCTCGGGCGCGCCGGGGGTACGCGCTAGAACGAGGTGGACGATATTGTCGGTGAGGTCATGTTCGCCGAAGGTGATGAAGATCTTCTGACCCTTGATCTTGTAGAGACCGGCATGCTCGCCCTCGGTGACCTTTTCGGCGGTCGAGCGCAGCGCGCCGACGTCGCTGCCCGCGGCGGGCTCGGTCAGGTTCATCGTGCCGTTCCATTCGCCGGTGACCAGCTTGGGAAGCCAGGTCTTCCGCTGTTCCTCGGTGCCATAGGCCATCAGCGCGTGGATCGCGCCCGGCGTCAATATGCTGCACAGCGAAAAGCCCATGTTGGCGCTGCCGAGCGCCTCGATCACCACCGTCGCGAGCGTGAAGGGCAGGTCCTGTCCGCCATAGTCGCCGGGGCCGTCGATGCTGCCCCAGCCGGCCGCGACGAATTGGCGGTACGCGTCCCTGAAGCCCGGGGGCATGGTGACCTTGCCGTCCTGCCATTTCGGGTTTTGCGTGTCGCCGACGCGGTTCAAGGGTGCGTAGACGTCGGCGGCGAACTCGCCGATGCCGGTGACGATCGCCTCGACCATGTCGGGGGTGGCGGCGGCGAATCGCTCGTGCTGGGCCATCGCGTCGATGCGCGCGATGTGGTTGAGAACGAAAAGCTGTTCGGTGGTGGGCGGCGTATAGGTCATGGGCCGACTTTCCTGGTGAATATCGTTGCGCGGGCGCTATAGCGCGGCATGGCTGATGGTCAAACGCGCATGACGACCGATATCCGCCCTTTCGGCGCGGAGACGATGGCGCGCGCCGGCGGGCTGATCGGGGAGGGGCAGCCGGTCGCGGTGCCGACCGAGACGGTGTACGGCCTCGCCGCCGATGCGCGTAATGCCGCGGCGGTGGCGCGGATTTATGCCGCAAAGGGGCGGCCCGATTTCAACCCCCTGATCGTGCATGTGCCCGACCTTGCGGCGGCGGAGCGACTGGGCGTGTTCGGCGATGTCGAGCGGGTGCTGGCGGAAGCCTTTTGGCCGGGGCCTTTGACGCTGGTGGTGCCGCGTACCGCCGATTGCCCGGTGGCGAGCATTGCGACGGCGGGGCTCGATACGATTGCGATCCGGGTGCCGGGGCATCGTGCGATGCAGGCCTTGCTGGCGGAGAGCGGTGCACCGCTCGCGGCGCCGAGCGCCAATGCTAGCGGGCGGGTGAGCCCGACGAAGGCAAGCCACGTGCTGGCCAGCCTCGACGGGCGGATCGCTCTGGTGATCGATGACGGGCCGACGAGCGCTGGTGTGGAGTCGACGATCGCGCGCTTGGCGGATGGAGCGGTCGAGGTGCTGCGGCCGGGGCCCGTGACGGCCGAGATGCTCGCCGAGGCGAGCGGCCTTCCGGTGACGAAGCGCAAGGGGTCGGAGATCGTCGCGCCGGGGATGCTTGCGAGCCATTATGCGCCGGGCAAGCCGGTGCGGCTGGGCGCGCGCGATTTCGGGGCGGACGAGTTTGGAATCGGGTTCGGCGCGGTCGCGGGCGACTATGATCTGAGCGCGGCGGGCGATCTGACCGAGGCAGCGGCGCGGCTGTTCGATGCGCTGCATGCGGGAGCGGCGAGCGCGAAGGCGAAGATCGCGGTGGCGGCGATCCCGACCGAGGGGTTGGGCGCGGCGATCAACGACCGGCTTTCGCGCGCGGCGGTGTGAATTTTGTTTCGCGCAAAGACGCAATAACACGAAGATATCTCAAACCCGCTCAGCACGAACGGAGTTGGATGGCCTCTTCTTCGCGTCTTTGCGCGAAATATTCCTAAGCCGCCGCCGGATCCACCGGGTCGCCGTGCGGCGCCTTGCGCGCGACGATCAGGCAGGCGGCGACGATCAGCACAGCGCCGGTGAGCGTCGGCAGCGTCACCGGTTCCTCGAAGAAGAACCAGCCGAACAGCATCGCCCACAGGAAGCCGGTATATTCGGTGGTCGCGAGGATCTGCGTTTCGGCGCGGGCGTAGGCCCAGCTCAGAAGCAGCAGCGAGGTGGTCGCGAGGAGGGCGGCGCCGACGATGTTCGGGGCTTGCGTGGCGGCGGGGACGTCGAGGAACCATGGCGCGCCGAGGGCGAGGATCGCGGCGACGAAGAAGTTCTGGAAGAAGGCGATCTCCATCGGCTCCGCCATCTTCGCCTGCCGCCGCGCGAGGATGAGGTTGTAGGCGTAGAAGATTGCCGACAGGAACACCGCGCCGACCGCGAACAAAGCCTCGTCGCTATAATCGCCGCCAAGCTTGCCCGCGACGATGACGATCACCCCCGCAAGCCCGAGCAGCGAGGCGGCGATCGAGCGCGGGCCGATCTTCTCGCCGAGAAAGATCGCGGCCATGTAGAGCGCCATCAATGGCGCGACGAAGGCGAGCGCGATCGCCTCGGCGATCGGCAGCCGCGCGAGCGCCCAGAAGAAGCTGAGTGCCATGCCCGCGACGAAGAGCGAGCGCCACGCGTGGATTCGCATTGTGGTTCGGTCCGGCCACTTTGGGCGCGCCCCGAGATAGAGGGCGCCGGCAAGGAGCGTGCCGGCGCCGGTGCGCCAGAGCACCGCATTATAGGCGCCGATATCGATCGACAGCCCCTTCATCAGCACGTCCATCGCCGAATAGGTCGCGATCCCCGCGCAGGCGATCAGGAAGGGGAGGACGGGCGAGGGCGAATCGGGGCGCATGAGAGTGCTGTAGCTTTCCTTCTCGCCTTGGGGGAGAAGGATACGCAGCCTTGCCGCGAAGCGGCTAGGCGGAGTTGGTTGAGGGTGTGAGCGTTGCTGTGTTGGTGAGGCTGGCTGACCCTCACCCAGCTTCGACTAGCCAGCAAGCTGGCAAGTCTTCGCATCCCTCTCCCAAGGGGAGAGGGTTTGGCGCTACCGGAACGTCGCCTGACCCGCGCCGTCGATATTGAGTTTCTGGCCCGAGCAGTAGCTGTTCGCATCGCTGACGAACCAGACGACCGCCGCCGCGACATCGGCAGGGACGGCGACGCGGCCGAAAGGCATTTTGGCGTCGAGATGGTGGATGTCGGCCTCGCCGGTGATCGCGCGCGACAGTTTTTCGCCCATGTCGCTGACGGTGAGCGCGGGGGCGACGATGTTGACGCGGACGCCGTTGCGAAGCTCTTCCTTGGCGAGCGTGAGCGCGAGAGCTTCGCCGGCCGCCTTCGCCATCGTGTAGGGCGCTCCGTTGGGTGAGTTCACATAGGTGGCGATGCTCGAAATGACGATGATGTCGCTGCGCGTGTGGCTGCGGAGCTGCGGCAGCGCGAGACGGCTGAGGCGATGGGGGCCGGCGGCGTGGACGGCGAAGAGCTTGTCGACTTCCTCGGGGGTAGTGTCGGCGACCGACAGCCCGCGGCTGGCGATGCCGGCGTTGTTGATCAGGATCGACATGGCGCCGAAGTCGGCCTCGACCGCCGCGACCATCGCGGCGCAGGCGGCTTCGTCGGTGACCGATGCCTGATAGGCCTTGGCCTTGCGGCCCAGCGCCCGGATCGCGGCGACGGTTTCGGCGGCCGCTTCCTCGCCGCGGGTATAGTTGACCGCGACGTCGGCGCCCGCCTCTGCCAATCCGATCGCGATGCCGCGGCCGATGCCGCGCGAGGCGCCGGTGACGAGCGCGACGCGCCCCGCGAGATTCATGTCCGTCATATGCCTCTCCCTGTTCGTTCGCGCGAATATGGCATGACGTTTCCGTCAACGTAAGCTAGCTTTCGCGCCATGAGCTGGAAAAAAGAAGTGGACGAACTCGGGCAGCGCCGCGCGATGGCCGAGAAGATGGGCGGCGAGGAAAAGGTCGCGCGGCAGCATGGGCGCGGCAAGATGGATGCGCGGGCGCGGCTCGCGGGGATCGTCGATGCAGGCAGTTTTCGCGAGATCGGCAAGATCGCGGGGCGTGGGCGCTATGGTGCCGACGGCGAGCTGGAGGATCTGGCCGCGAGCAATTTCATCTTCGGGCGCGCGAATATCGATGGGCGGCCGGTCGTCGCCAGCGCCGACGATTTCACCGTGCGCGGCGGCGCGGCCGACGCGGCATTGCACCGCAAATTCGTCCAGTGCGAGGCGATGGCGCATGAATATCGCCTGCCGCTGATCCGTATGATCGACGGCACCGGCGGCGGTGGATCGGTCAAGACGCTCGAGGATATGGGCTATACCTATATCCCGCACGTGCCCGGCTGGGACGAGATCATTAGGAACCTCGATACGGTGCCGGTGGTGGCGCTGGCATTGGGGCCGACCGCCGGCCTCGGCGCAGCGCGCGTCGTCGCGAGCCATTACAGCGTGATGGTGCGCGGGCTGTCGCAGCTGTTCGCGGCGGGGCCGGCGGTCGCGGCGGCGATCGGCGATACGCTTGACCGCGAGGAACTCGGCGGCAGCGACGTCCACACGCGCAACGGGGTGGTCGACGACGAGGTGGCGAGCGAGGCCGAAGCGTTCGCGGCGGCGCGGCGGTTCCTGTCCTATCTGCCGTCGTCGATCCATGACCGCGCGCTCAGGACCGAATGCAGCGATCCGGTCGACCGGCGCGAAGAGGCGCTGCTTTCGATCGTGCCGCGCGAGGCGAAGCAGGTCTATTCGATGCGGCGGATTACGGCTGCGGCATTCGATCAGGGCAGCTTCTTCGAAATGGGCGCGCGTTGGGGGCGCGCGGTGATCACGGCGTTCGCGCGGCTCGACGGTTATCCGGTCGCAGTGCTGGCGAGCGATCCCTCCTATCTCGGCGGATCCTGGGATGCGAAGACGAGCGAGAAGGCCGAGCGGTTCGTGAAGATGGCCGACCAGTTTCGCCTGCCGATCGTCCACCTCGTCGACAATCCGGGCTTCATGATCGGCGGCGAAGCCGAGCGGACGGGGACGATCCGTTACGGGGTGCAGGCGATGAACGCGATCTACCGCGCGAGCGTGCCGCTCGCGTCGGTGGTGGTGCGGCGCGCTTACGGGATCGCGGGGAGCGCGATGTCGAACGCCGAGCGTTTCCAGTACCGCTTCGCCTGGCCCTCTGGCGACTGGGGCAGCCTGCCGATCGAGGGCGGGGTCGAGGTCGCGTACAAGGGCGAACTCGAGGCGGCCGAAGACCCGGCGGCGCATCTGGAGGCGATCCGCGAACGGCTCAACCGCGTGCGCTCGCCGTTCCGGACGGCGGAGAAATTCGGGGTCGAGGACATCATCGACCCGCGCGATACGCGGCCGCTGCTGTGCGAGTTCGCGGAGCTGGCGTGGCGGGTGCTGAGCAGCCGTTCGTAGAAAAAGGCTCGTCATTGCGAGCGAAGCGAAGCAGTCTAGGGCGTTTTACGCAGGCTCTGGATTGCCGCGGGCCTCCGGCCCTCGCCATGACGGGAGGGGGATGGGCATGACCGGCGGACGCCATCTTGGCATGGACTGGCTCAGGATCGGGGCGTTCGCGCTGCTGATCCTCTATCATATCGGCATGTTTTTCGTGCCTTGGGGCTGGCATGTGAAGATCGATCCCACGATCGATTGGGCCGCGATCCCGATGTATGCGACCAACGGCTGGCGGCTGCCCTTGCTGTTTCTCGTCTCGGGCTATGCGAGCGCGGCTTTGGTGTCGAAGCTCGGCGGGGCGGGGGCGTTCGCTCGGTCGCGGAGCGCGCGGCTGCTGATCCCGCTCGCCTTCGGGGCGGTGGTCGTCATTCCGCCGCAGCCGTGGATCGAACTGGTGACGCAGCACGGCTATGCGAAGAGTCTCGGCGCCTTCTGGATTTCGGACTATTTCCGCTTCGGCACGCTCGAGGGAATCGTCCTGCCGACGTGGCAGCATCTGTGGTTCGTCGTCTATCTGTGGGTCTATACGATGCTCGCCGCGCTGCTGCTCGCGCTCGTCCCCGTCGCGGCGCGCGGGCGACTTGCCGACGGAGCGGCACGCCTGCTGCGCGGTTGGGGGCTGCTGATCGTGCCGATGCTCTGGTGGCTTGCACTCTATGCGGCCTTTCCGGGCCATGACGAGACGCACGCGCTGTTCGACGACGGTCCCGCCCATCTCCATTATCTGATGGCCTTCGGGGTCGGCTGGCTGCTGCGCATGCGGCCCGTCCTGTTCGAGAGCGTCGCGCGCTGCTGGAAGGTCGCGGCGGTGCTGGCGGTGCTCGCCTTCCTGCCGATCGCGTGGACCGAGTGGAACTGGCCCGGCGATACGCGCCCCGCGGAATGGGCGATCGTCCTGTTCCAGGTCGCTCGGCAGGTGCAGGGGTGGGCGGCGATCGTCGCGCTCGTCGGGGTCGCCGACCGTTTCTGGAACCGGGATCATCCGAAGCGTGCGATGCTCGCCGAGGCGGTCTTTCCCTTTTACATCATCCATCAGACGATCATCGTCGTCGTGGGTTGGTATCTGCTGCAAGCGGGTGTCGCGGCGCTGCCCTCCTTCCTGATCCTGCTGATCACGACCGCAATGGGATGCTGGCTTTTCTATGCGATCGGGCGCAGCATCGGCTGGCTGCGGCCGCTGATCGGATTGCAGCGCAAGGCGGGGAGGGTGTGATGGGCGCTTTGAAAGGCATTTTGGCGATCGTCGGGGTGGCGATGGTTCTCGTCGGCGGGCTGTGGGCGCTGCAGGGGCTCGACCTCGTGCGCTGGCCGGCGAGCAGTTTCATGCTCGGCGACACGACATGGACGCGCAACGGCGTTATTCTGATGGTTGTCGGAGTGGTGCTGGTCTGGTTCGCGCGGAAACGGTAAAAATCGCCCGGCGAAATGGTCAGGAAGCGGCGGCGAGCTTCGTCAGCGCATCGCCGTCGACGCGCATGACGGTCCATTCGTCCATCAGCTTCGCGCCAAGACTCTGGTAGAATCCAATCGACGGGGCGTTCCAGTCGAGCACCGACCATTCGAGCCGCGCGCAGTCGCGTGTCGAGCAGAGCTGGGCGAGATGCGCGAGCAGCGCCTTTCCGAGCCCCGATCCGCGCGCTTCGGGGCGCACGAACAGGTCTTCGAGATAGATGCCGGGGCGCCCCTCGAAGGTCGAGAAATTGTGGAAGAAGAGCGCGAAGCCCTGCGGCGCGCCATCGATCTCGCCGATCACGACTTCGGCATAGGGGCGCGGGCCAAAGAGTTTTTCGCCAAGCTTCGCTTCGTCGAAGCGGACTTCGTGCGACAGCTTTTCATAGGCGGCGAGGTCACGGATGAACTCGGCGATCAGCGGCAGGTCGGCGGGCGCGGCGGGGCGGATCGAAAGGGTCATGGGGGCGCTGTGTCCGCGCGCCAGCCCGCTGTCAAATGCGCGCGCGAAATTTCAGGACCGCGAGCGCGGCAATGACGAGCGCGGGCTGGCCGAGTACCGCCGGCGCGTCGGCCCAAAAGGTCGCGGGGCCACAAATGCCGGCGGCGACCTCATAGATGTGGAGCAGGCCGTGCAAGGTCAGCCACAGCCCGCCGACGATCATTGCCCGCCAGCGGCGCGCGGGATCGGCGGCGGCATAGAGGAGGATCATCCCCGAACCCAGATAGGCGAGCCCGATGTCGCGAATGAAATGCGCGTTGGGCGGCCCGGTGGTGACGACGGTGGGGACGAAGACATACCAGTCGAGCGGTTTCACGAGCATGAAGAGGCCATTGGCGATCGTCGTGACCGCGGCGATCAGCAACAACAGCTGGACGAGGCGGTCGAGGGCATCGGGTTTGGCGGACATGGCGGGTCGCTCCTGCTGGGAGGGCGAGGCTAGCCGTTACTGACAGCGATGTAAAAGGGGTGTGGGGGGTTTGAGGACGGCGGCTTTCGGCCGGAAGCGGACATCTCTTTCATCGTCACCCCGGACTTGATCCGGGGTCCCGCGTGAAGCCGAGACCGGTTGACGCCTCAAAAAAGCGGGATCCCGGGTCAAGCCCGGGATGACGGAAGTGGAGGAGAGCCAGGT
>CBINGC010000068.1:0-14757 GCA_966250105.1 uncultured Sphingopyxis sp.
GGGACTGCAATCCCGCCTCGGTCCGCCTCGGCTTCTGGCCTCGGTGATACATGGTGTATCTTGGTTAACCGGGTTGCGTCAACCCCCTAACTGATATACCGAGTATCAGCATGACACCGACACAATGTAAGATGGCCCGCATGGGCTTGAGCTGGCTCGCAAACGATCTTGCGAAAGCCAGCGGCCTGACGAGGGTGACAATAGCTCGTTTCGAATCCGGTCACCCGATGGCGCCAGCCTCCATCGAAAAAATGCGCGCAGCTCTCGAAGCTGCGGGCGCGAACTTTTCTCACCGCAAGGGCAAGGTCGGGGTAGAAGTTCCCGAATAGATCACACGACACGCACCAGCGCCGCCGCTCCGGAGAATCGCCCTCTCCGGGGCGCTACTTGTTGCATCCTTGTTGCACGGAGCCGCCGATAACAGCCGGGAACGAACGAGAAACAGCAGGAAACAAGCGAAACAGGATGCAACAAGGAATTTGTCGCATCGTTCGCTAAGTCGTTGAAAAATGGTGCACCCGCCGCGATTCGAACGCGGGGCCCCCAGATTAGGAATCTGATGCTCTATCCTGCTGAGCTACGGGTGCGCCGCCGCTCGTGTAGCGGCGGAGCGCGCGGAGCGTCAATCGGCTTGGATCAATTGGCCGCCTCGGGCGGCACGATCGGCACCAGCAAGGGCATCGCGGCGATCCCGTCGTCGCGCAGCGCCTCCGCCTCGTCGGGCGAGGCCTGGCCGTGGATCAGGTCCTCGGCCACGCGCCCCTCGTGCATCGCGCGCGCGGCATTGGCGAAATCGCGGCCGACCCAGCGCGATTGCGGCAGCATTTCGGCCTGTTTTGCCGCGATGCCGGCGAGCAGCTTGCGGACCAGTTCGGGGCCGGGTTCGGGCTCGGGCGTTTTCGAAACGGGCGCGATCGCCGCCTGATTGGACTTGGCGCCCACGCGCGGCGCCATCGCCGCCTTCTTCACCGCGCTGTCGCCGCAGACCGGACAGGCGATCAGCCCGCGCGCCTGCTGGTCGGCGAAGCTGTCGCTGCTGGCGAACCAGGCCTCGAACCGGTGATCGCCGGCGCAGCAAAGATCGAACACGATCACGGGTCAGGCGGCTCCGATCAGCGCGTCAAGCTCGCCCTTCGCATCGAGCGCGGCGAGGTCGTCGCTGCCGCCGACATGTTTTCCGTCGATAAAGACCTGCGGCACGGTGCGGCGGCCGTTCGCGCGGTCGACCATCGCCTCGAACCCCGTGCGGTCCATCGTCACGTCGATTTCGCGGAAATCGGCGCCCTTGGCGTCCAGCAGCATCTTCGCGCGCGTGCAATAGGGGCAGAAAGCCTTCGTATAAACTTCGATCTGGGCCATGTGGCTATCCTGTCATCCTTTCGCTCTGCATATCGGAATCCAACGAAGCAAAGTCAAATATGTTGCCCCGCGCCGCGTCGGGAACGACGCGTGCCCAGGTCAGCGCCGACACCCGCATCGCTCCGCTACGCCGCAGCACCCGCGCCGCGGCGCGCAGCGTCGCCCCGCTCGCATGGACGTCGTCGACAAGCACCAGATGCCTCCCCGCCGCGCGCGCTTTCGCATCGGGCGCCAGCGCGAAGGCGCCGGCGACGATGCGCTCGCGCTCCTTGCCCCCCTTGCCGCGCAGCGATGCGGTCGGCTTGACGCGGAGCAGCAGGTGATGATCGCGCGGCGCACCCGTCAACCGCGCGAGTTCGTCGGCGAGCAGCGCGGCCTGATTGAACCCGCGCGACCACAGCCGCCAGCGATGGAGCGGCACCGGAACGAGCAGGACCGCATTCACGTCGCCCAGCGCGGCGAGCTGGCGCGCCATCAACCGCGCCATCAGCCGCGCGTGCCCGGTCCGCCGCCCATATTTGAGCCGCAGCGCCACCGTGCGGGCGACCGGGCCGTAGGCGAGCGCCGCCGGCGCGCCCTGAAAAGGCGGCGGCTCGGCAAGGCATGCCCCGCAAGCGATCTCCCCGCCCGGCACTGTCTGGGGTAGCGGGATCGAGCAATGGACGCATCCCGGCCCGCCAAGGAAATCGAGCGACGACCAGCAGGCAAGGCAGAATTGGCGATCGTCGCCGACGATGACCCCGCATCCCGGGCACCGCGGCGGCAGCGCATAATCGACGATCGCGCGCGTCGCGGCGCGCAAGCCGGCGAGCCATGCTGCCCCCGGCGCACCCGTTTTTTCGGCATCCCCCGTCGCCCCTGTCATCAACGGGTTGTGAAGCATCGCCGGCGGCGGCACAAGCGGCGCATGTCGCAAGCCCCCCGTCCGCTTTTCTCGTCCGCCCGCCACCGCGCCCAGCGCGACCGCATGGCGCGCCTCCCCGCAACCGCCAATTTCCTCGCGCCGATCATCGCCGAAACCTTGCTCGACCGGCTGACGATGGTGACGCGCGAGTTTTCCCGAACCCTGCTCGTCGGCGCGCACGACGCCGCGCTGATCGATCATCTTCGCGGCACGGGCACCGATCTTATGATCATCGAGGCGGCCCCGCGGCTCGCGAGCCTGACGGGGGCGATCGCGGTCGAGGCCGATGCGGTCGACCTGCCCTTCGGCAGCTTCGACCTCATCCTCTGGCCGGGCGGGCTCGACAGCGTCAACGACGTGCCCGGCGCGCTCGTGCGGCTCCGCGCGCTGCTCGCGCCCGACGGGCTGCTGCTCGGCGCCTTCGTCGGTGACGGCAGCCTGCCGCGCCTGCGCCGCGCGGTGATGGCCGACGGCGTGCGGTCGATCGCGCGCCTGCACCCACAGATCGACCTGGCCGCGATGGGCAATCTGCTCCAGCGCGTCGGCTTCACCCTTCCCGTCGTCGATGTCGAGGCGCTGACCGTCCGCTATGGCGACTGGTTCGCGCTCGTCCGCGACCTGCGCGCTGCCGGCCTGTCGAGCCGCCTCGACCCCGCTCCGCCGCCGCTGACCCGCGACGAGGCGGCGCGGATCGCCGCGGCGTTCGCCGCGCAGGCCGACCCCGACGGCCGCATCGGCGAAAGTTTTCGCCTCGTCCATTTCAGCGGCTGGGCGCCGCATCCCGATCAGCCGCAGCCCGCGCGGCGCGGCAGCGGCACCGCCTCGCTTGCCGAGGCGCTGAAACCCAAGGACTAGACCAACGCCTCCAGCAAACCGATCAGCGGCTTGTCGGCGGGGGGCATATCGAGGCCGTGCAGTTCTACCGGACGCACCCAGCGAAGCGCGCTCGCATGCTGCGCGACCGGCGTTCCGCGCCATTTGCGGCATACGTAAAGCAAGAGCAGCAGATGCCGATCGCCCAGCATGTCGCTCGCGAAGCAGGCGGGCGCGAGGCAGGCGTGATCGACATCGATCGCCAGCTCCTCGGCCAGTTCGCGGATCAGCGCCTGTTCGGGCGTTTCGCCGGGCTCGAGCTTGCCGCCCGGAAATTCCCACAGCCCGGCCATGGCCAGCCCTTGGGGACGTTGCTGGACGAGCAGCCGCCCGTCGCGATCGATCAGCGCCGCGGCGACGACGACCAGCGATGTTTTTGGCGGTTTTCCGGGAGTAAGCGCGGACAAATTGTTAACCTTCCTATGCGAATGCTGGCACCCTCGGGAACTATACTTCAGTCAGGGGTGGAACAATGCGACACTTTTACAGGCTGATGCGGTCGACCAGGGCCGCCACAGCCGTCGAATATGGGCTGATCTTGGCCCTCGTCTTTCTGGCGGCTGTCGTCGCGGTCGGCAATGTCGCCAACTCGACCGGCAATATGTGGGGTAAGGTTTCGACCGCCGCGGACGCGAATATGTAGCCGGCGGCACCGTCCCTTTTCGGGGCGGCGATAGACCCCGTCCCGCCGCGCGACATTAAGATTTTCAAAACCTATTCGCCCTAAACCGCAGATGTTGACCCAGACCAGACCGTCAACAGGGTAAGTGAAATCAGGAGACCAGTCATGAAGTTCATCAAGAAGTTCGTCCGCGACACCAAAGCCGCCACCGCCATCGAATATGGCCTGATCGCGGCTCTGATCGCCGTCGCCGGCATCTCGGCCATGGGCCTCGTCGGCAACAGCGTCAGCAACACCTTCACCACGGTCCAGACCGAACTCGACACCGCGAACACGAAGGCCCCGTAACGGAGCGCCAGCTAAAGTGAAAAGGGGCGGTGGAAACACCGCCCCTTTTTTTCTTCGGGTCACCGGTTCGCATAGACCACGATCTTGACCTTCTGCCCCGGCGTCAGCCGGCTTGAAGCGGTCAGACGATTGAGCACCTGGAACCGTTCGGTCTGGTAATTGCTATACGCCATCCGCCGCGCCAGGCTGGCGACGGTATCGCCGCGGCCGACGGTGACGACATCGACCCGCCGCGGCCGGATCGCCGCCGCTTCGGCGGTGCTCAGCCGCCGCACGCTGGTGAACATCGAATTGAAGACGCTGCCCCGGCCCGCCTGTGTCAGCGCGACGAAATGAAATGCCTGCCCACGCGAAAATTCATAGGCGAAGACGGTAACGTCGACCTGGCCCGACTGGCTGTTTACGCGCGCAGTCGAATAGGACGCCGGGATGCCGTTCACGGTCGTCCGCTGGATCGCGCTCGGGCTGATCGACGCATTGCCTGCGACGCCCCGGAAAACAGCCGAGATATAGGCGCTCATGTCGCCATTATACGCTCCCGTAGAAAATTGGGCCTGTCCGCCGTTGCCGCTGATCGACACCGCATCGGTGCCGTTCTGCATTCCGTAGCCGTTCGGCACCGTGAAGCGCAGCCGGAGATCGGGGTGCAGGAAATTGCGTCCTTCGACGATGCCCTGCGCCGGGTCGTCGCCGTACAGCACGCCGTCGACCGATGCGAGAAAGGCGTCGGCGTTGCGGTTGCCGCCGCGCGCGCCGACACGGCTCGCCAGCGTCTGGGCGTTGCGCACGCGCGAGGCGGGGTCAGGGTGGGTGCTCGCCCATTCGGGCAGCGAGCGCGCATCGCCGCCCGACAGGCGCGCGTCGAGGTTCGTCTGGTTGGCGAGGCTCGCGAGCATCGTCGACAGCGCGAGCGGATCGTAACCCGCGCGGCTGAGATATTGGACGCCGAGCTGGTCGGCCTGTAATTCCTGGCTGCGCGAGAAGCCGAGCGTCGCGAGCTGCGCGACGCGCATCGAATTATTCTGCAGCAGTCCGCCCAGCCCGCCCAGCAGGCCGCCATTGTCGCCGATCGCGCTGCCGAGCACCGCGCCGAGCACGCCGAGGATCGAATTGCGCGTCGCCGCCGATTGGCGCTTCTTGCTGTGCTGCGCGGCGACATGGCCGACCTCGTGCCCCAGCACGCCGGCCAGTTCCGCCTCGTCGTTCATCAGCGCCATCAGCTGGCGGGTGACGTAGATATAGCCCCCGGGTATCGCGAAAGCGTTATTCACCGGCGAATTGAGCAGGGTGACGGTAAAATCGCTGGGCGAGCGCGACAGGCCCGACTGCACCGCGATATTCTGTCCGACGCGGTTCACATAGGCCGCCTGCGGACCGGCATAGGCGCCGCCGAATTCCTGAAGCAGTTGCGGATGCGCCTCGTCGCCCTGCTTGCGTTCGGCGGGCGAGATATTGGTCTGGGTCTTGATCGCCTTCAGCTGCGCGTCCGCCGCGCCGGTAAAGGCGATGCCACCCACCACCAAAGCCGCCGCCAGTGTCTTTCCAGTCTTCCAGCTCATCGAAATGCCTCCCGTTTTTGCCTTGCCGAGGCATATCCTCGCCGCGCGGCAAGACAAGCCGCGCCACGGTGCGCGGCTCGTCCTTTTCCGGTAAATGGAACGCCAGGACCCGCGATCGGGTTCCGGCGAGGCCCCGGCTAAGCGCGCCCCATCGCGAGGAATTTTTCCTCGCGCGCGGCGAGCAGCGTATCGCGCGGCAAGCCCGCCAGCGCGGCCAGCTCCTGTTCGATCGCATTGCCCAGCGACGCGATCGCGACGTCGGGCGCGCGGTGCGCGCCGCCCACGGGCTCGGCGACGATCCGGTCGATCACCTTGAGCCCGAGCAGGTCCTGCGCCGACATTTTCATCGCCGCGGCGGCATCCGCCGCCTTCTCCGACGTGCGCCACAGGATCGAGGCGCAGCCTTCGGGCGAGATCACCGAATAGACCGCATGTTCGAACATCAGCACGCGGTTCGCGGCGGCCAGCGCGATGGCACCGCCCGATCCGCCTTCGCCGACGACCGCCGCGATCATCGGCACGCCGAGAGCCAGGCACTGCTCGGTCGAGCGCGCGATCGCCTCGGCCTGCCCGCGCTCTTCGGCCTGGATGCCGGGAAAAGCGCCCGAGGTGTCGACGAGCGTGACGACCGGCAGCCCGAAGCGGTCGGCGAGCTGCATCAGGCGGATCGCCTTGCGATAGCCCTCGGGCTTCGCCATGCCGAAATTATGCTTCATGCGCGACGGAATATCGTCGCCCTTTTCATGGCCGATCACCATCACCCGGCGACCGCGAAAGCGCGCGAGACCGCCGAGGATCGCCTGATCGTCGGCGAAATTGCGGTCGCCCGCCAGCGGCATCCAGTCGTCGAACAGGCCCGCGACATAATGTTTGAAATGGGGGCGGTCGGGGTGGCGCGCGACCTGCGTCTTTTGCCACGGCGTCAGCTTGCCATAGATTTCGCGCAGCAGTTTCGAGGATTTATCCTCCAGCCGCGCGATGTCATTGTCGATGTTCAGCGACGGGTCGTCGCCCATTTCGCGCAGTTCGGCAATCTGTCGATCGAGCGCGGCGACCTGTTTTTCGAAGTCCAGAAAGGCTGTCATGCGGAGTCGCTAGGACGAAGGCTCCGCAAGGTCAACGCCATCCATGCGAGCGAGCGGGTGGCGCTTGTTGACCAGCTCGACGAGCCGGCGGCTATCGACATGCGTGTAAATTTCGGTGGTCGCGATGTCGGCATGGCCAAGCATCAATTGCAGCGCGCGCAGATCGGCGCCGCCCTCCAGCAAATGGGTCGCAAAGGCGTGGCGCAGCACATGCGGGCTGATCGCGGTCGGGTCGATCCCCGCGCGTGCGGCGAGTTCGCGCAGCATCTGGAACAGCCGGACGCGCGAGATATGGGCCTTGCCCGACGGAAAGAGCCAGGGCGATACGTCGGTCAGCAACGGCAGCCAGCGATCGAACGCGGCGCGTGCCCGCGCGGACAAAGGCACCAGCCGTTCCTTGTCGCCCTTGCCTCGAATGATCAGATATTCGCGCTCGCCCGCCACGGCGCGGCGCGGAAGCGACACGAGTTCGCTCGCGCGGAGACCCGACCCATAGAGAAGTTCGAGCAACAGCAGCATCCGCACGGCGCTCGCCGGCGGCGCCTCGCCGGCAGCCTCCTCGCCTGCTTGCTCGAACAGCCGTTCGACATCGGCGTGGGTCAGGATGCGCGGCAACGGCCGCCGCGTCGCGGGGCGCGCTATATCGAGCGCCGGATTGTCCGCCCGCTCGCCCTCATCCAGCAGGAACGCGAAGAATTGCCGCAACGCCGACAATTTGCGCGCCGCGCTGCTCGCCGCAAGCGGCTGATAATCGGCCATCAATTTGCGCAATGCCGCAGCATCGGCATCGCCAAGCGGCCCCTTGACCCACTCGGCCGCCTGCTCCAGGTCGCGGCGATAGGCGGCCAGCGTGTTGCGCGACGCCCCGCGCTCGGCCGCCATCATTTCCAGAAAGCGGCCGATTAAAGCGGTGTCAGACACGCACCAGCGCTTCGGCGGCGATCATTCGCGCTTCGGCGTCGAGACCGACGTCGCGCAGCGCGCGGACGATATGATAGAGGTGGTAGGGCGGCACTTTCGACCATTCGCCCTGCATCCCCGCCGCCGCGAGCAGCGCCACCATCCCCGGCTCGCGCCGCTCGGCCGCCGTCATGATCGCACGCGACCAGCGCGTCTGCTTGCCCAGGTCGATGCCGAGGTCTCCCGCCGCCGACGCAGTTGCCTCCGCGTCGAGCCGCCCGAGACCGGCCAGCGCCGCAAGCAGGAATTTCGAGCGCAGCGTGCCGGCGCTGTCGTCATCGTCCGAAAACCGCTCGACCGCACCCGCGCTCATGCCGCTGAGCGCTCGCGGCGAGCCGACCGCGAGCACGCCCCACGCGTGGCTGCCAACCGAAACGGTCGGAACCCAGGCGAGTGCATTCGCGTCATAACCGCCCGAGAGCATCGACCCCAACAGCTGCCACGGATCGTCGCCGGTCTCGGTACTGGGCGACAGTGCGGCCGCGGCGCGCGCGGTCGCGACCATCGCGGCATAGCTTTGCGCGGTGTTCCCGCCCGCCCCCCACAGCTGCTCCATCGCGGCATAACGCTCGGCCCCCGTTGCGAGGGAAAAGGCGCCGCGAAGCTGATCGGTCTGCGCCGCGAGGGCTTCGGCGGGCTCTTCCTCGCTCGCCGCGGCGCTCAGCAGCGACACATAGGCCTCATTCGACAGCACGCCGCGCGCCGCCGCCTCGGGCGCCGCGGCGATGCGATCCGCCATGTCGGTCATCGGCGCGAGGACCATCCAGCCCTTCATATAGGAGGGCGCCGAGGTCCGCAGCGTTTGGGGCACCGGAATCGCGGTCGCGGTCGCCATGCCGAAGCGCCAGTTCGTGAGCCGGTCGATATTGTCCCATTCGATCGTCGTCGAACGCCGGCCCGCACCGGTGGCGCCGAGCACGCGTTCGGCGAGCAGGATGTCGAAGTTTGAAATTTTACCGTTCGACCGCACGCGGCCGATCGCCCAGCCTGCGGGTCCGGCCTCGCCCGACAGGCCCGCGCAGATCGCGGCCGATAGGCGCCACGTCTGCTGATCGCCATGCGCAAGCCCGGCCGGCACATAGGGACACATGCCCGCCGGATCGGCGGTGGCCAGATAGACCTGCTGCGCCGCGGCGACGAGACGCGGGCTCGCGCGGTCATAGTCGACCGACTGGACGATCCGGCGCGCGGTGATCGATTCGCCCATGCGAAGCAGCAGCGACGCACGGTCGGCCGCCAGGTCGGCGCCGTTGATGGTGTCGGGCGTATCGATCGCAGACGCGAGGGCGCGGCGGAGCAAAATCTGGCCCCAGCGCGATGCGAACTGACCGCTCGTCTCGCGCATGATTGCGGCGGCATATTGCCCGCGAACCCCGAAGGCGTCGGGGGCAAGCCCGCCGGTCTCGGGGGTGAGCGGTCCGATGCGAGTGAGAAGGCGGCGCGCGCCGGGCGGCAGATCATATTTCAGCCCGCCCGATTCGACCTCTTCGCCTTCCTCTGTTTCCCCCGCGTCGGCGGCGGGGGTGACCGTGGTCGTGCCAAGGGTCGGGGCGACCGAGGGCGGGGCCGTGCCGTTGGTCGGCGCGGGAGACGGGGCCGGCGTTGCGCCCGGCGTCGGCGTCGGACGCGGTGCCGGCGTCTCGGCCGGGTTGCCGAATCCCTCGGGCAGCAGCGATTCCTGCGCGATCGCGGGCAATATCAGCGCTGCGGCCATGGCGGTGCCCGACAGGCCCAGCGTCAGCGACAGTTTCCTCATCTTCATCGCGCTTCTCTTTCGGGCGGCGCGCCTTCGGCAATCTCGTCGGTCACATCCACCTCAATCATTCCTGGGCTCGATCGGCCATCGCGCCATCCAGCGGCCTTTTCCCGATCTGCCCGGCACGCGCAATATCCAATGCCCGTCGTTCGTCCCATATCGCGCAAAACCATTGTTCCGCGCCGAGCGGGCGGTATAGCCGCGCGCACCATGTCGCGAAACCCGAAAAGCCCTTCGCCAGCCATAGCCGCGTCGATCCGCGACCGGTCGATCGTGCTCGTCGGGCTGATGGGGTCGGGCAAGTCGACGATCGGGCGCCGGCTCGCGCAGCGGCTGGGCATGCGCTTCGCCGACGCCGACGACGAGATCGAGCGCGCCGCCGGCATGACGATTTCCGACATTTTTTCGCGCTTTGGCGAAGCGCATTTCCGCGATGGCGAGCGCCGCGTGATCGCGCGCCTCCTCGCCGGAAAGCCGATGGTGCTCGCGACCGGCGGCGGCGCCTTCATCAACGAGGAAACGCGCGCGCTGATCCTGAAGGACAGTCTCTGCATCTGGCTCGACGCCGATATTCCGACCCTCGTCGAACGCGTCGGACGCCGCAGCCACCGCCCGCTTTTGAAGGATCGCGATCCGGGCGAAGTGCTCCGCGAACTGGCGGCGGTCCGCAATCCCATCTATGCCGAGGCGCCTTTGCGCGTCAGTTCGGCGAGCACGCCGCACGATCATACGGTGCGCGCGATATTGGAGGCCCTATCAAAGTGGGAAGATCCGCAATGGAAACGCTGACCGTCGAGCTCGGCAGCCGCAGCTATCCGATCCTGATCGGCGACGGGCTGATCCGCGCGATCGGCGAGCATGTCGCGCCGCTGCTGAAGCGCCCGCGGACGATGATCGTCACCGACGCGCATGTCGCCGACCATTATCTGGTCCCTCTCGGCACCTCGCTCGCGATGGCGAATATCTCCTTTTCCTCCTTCGTGCTCGAACCCGGCGAAGGCACGAAAAGCTGGGCGGGCCTCGCGCGCCTGACCGAATGGCTGATCGGCGAAGGCGTCGAGCGCGGCGACCATGTCATCGCGCTCGGGGGCGGCGTGATCGGCGATCTCGTCGGTTTCGCGTGCAGCATCGTCAAGCGCGGCTGCCACTTCATCCAGGTTCCGACCACCCTGCTCGCGCAGGTCGACAGCAGCGTCGGCGGCAAGACCGCGATCAACGTGCCCGCCGGCAAGAACCTCATCGGTGCCTTTCACCAGCCGGCGATGGTCGTGATCGACCCGACGACGCTCGAAACGCTGCCGCGCCGCGAACTCGGCGCGGGTTATGCCGAAGTCGTCAAATATGGGCTGATCGACGACGCCGACTTTTTCGCCTGGTGCGAAGCGAATGGCGCGGCCTTGCTCGCGGGCGACGGCGCGGCGCGCGCGCATGCGATCGCCCACAGCGTTTCGTCCAAGGCACGCATCGTCGCCGCCGACGAGCGCGAGACGCAGGATATCCGCGCGCTGCTCAACCTCGGCCATAGCTTCGGCCATGCGCTCGAGGCCGAGACCGGCTATTCGGACCGGCTGCTGCACGGCGAGGCGGTCGCGGCGGGCATGGTCCTCGCGCATCAATTCTCGGCGGCGAACGGCCTTTGCTCCGTCGCCGATGCCGAACGCGTGCGCGACCACCTCGCCAGCCTCGACCTCCCGCACAGCCTTGCGAGCGCGGGCGTCAACACGGGCGGCGCCGAACTCGCCGCGCATATGGCGCACGACAAGAAGGTACGTGGCGGCAAACTGCCGCTGATCCTCACCCGCGGCATCGGGCAAAGCTTCGTCACCGAGGATTATGGCCTGGACGCGGTCGCGGTCTTTCTGGACGGGGCGGGCGTCGGCGACTGACGAGCGAAATGCGAACGGCCAGATCAGTCTCTCTTTGGACGTTTGGCGATGGCAGCTCCGATGAGGGCAGCGTCCACGGCGATTCCGGGGCGACGCCATGCTAGCCAAATAGCGCCGTTCGGCCTAAAGGCTCGCCATGCATTTTCTCGACCAAGCCAAGATCTTCATCAAGTCGGGCGACGGCGGCCCCGGCGCCGTGTCGTTCCGGCGTGAAAAATATATCGAATATGGCGGCCCCGACGGCGGCAACGGCGGCAAGGGCGGCGACATCGTCTTCGAAGCGGTCGCCGGGCTCAACACGCTGATCGACTTTCGCTACACCCAGCATTTCAAGGCGAAGCGCGGCACGCCGGGCGCCGGGCGCGACCGCACCGGCGCGGGCGGCCCGGACCTCGTGATCCAGGTGCCGATCGGCACGCAGATTCTTGACGACGACGAGGAACGCAGCCTGCTCGCCGATTTGACCAAGGAGGGCGAACAGCTCGTCTTCCTGCGCGGCGGTGACGGCGGGCGCGGCAATGCGAGCTACAAGACCTCGACCAACCGCGCCCCGCGCCAGCACGGCCCCGGCTGGCCGGGTGAGGAAATGTGGGTGTGGCTGCGGCTGAAGCTGCTCGCCGACGCGGGTCTCGTCGGCCTGCCCAACGCCGGCAAGTCGACCTTCATCAACGCGGTGACCAATGCGCAGGCCAAGGTCGGCGCCTATGCCTTCACCACGCTGCGCCCGCAATTGGGCGTCGTCAGCCACAAAGGGCATGAATTCGTCATCGCCGACATTCCGGGCCTGATCGAAGGCGCTGCCGAAGGCGCGGGAGTCGGCGACCGCTTCCTCGGCCATATCGAACGCTGCCGCGTGCTGCTCCACCTCGTCGATGCGAACGACGCGGATGTCGCGACCAGCTACCGCATCGTGCGCGACGAACTCGAAGCCTATGGCGCCGACCTCGTCGACAAGCCGGTGATCGTCGCATTGAACAAGATCGACACGCTCGACGACGAATTGATCGCCGCCCTATCGGCCGAGCTCGAAGCCGAAAGTGGCCATCCGGTGATGGCGCTGTCGGGCGCGAGCGGCGCGGGCGTGCCCGCGGTGCTCGACAAGCTGCTCGAGGCGATCGGCCATCCCGAACCCGGCGCGGACGAAGGCGACGAAGCGAGCGGCTGGTCGCCGGTTTAGGAACGAAACGCTACCGCAGGGGATTTCATGCGGAACAACAAGGATTTCGCATGACCGAACGCCATCAGCTTCCCGCCCTGCTCCTCATCGCGCTCGCCGCTGTCGCGGTCCCGGCGAGCGCGCAGGGAAGCAGCGAGAGCGGCGAAAAACGCACGCGCATCATCCTCGGTCCGCAGCTGTCGCCCTCGTGGCCGGGCGCGGACAAGTTCAGCGTCGGCCCCTATATCGACGTCTCGCGCACCCGCGAGGGCGCGTTCGAATATGAGGCGCCCGACGAAAGCTTCGGCCAGCCGCTCGTCCATTCGGGCGATTTCGCCTTCGGACCGGCTTTCGGCTTCATCGGCAAGCGCAAAGCGTCGGACATCGGCGCCGACCTGCCCAAGGTCGGTTTCACCGTCGAGGCGGGCGGCTTCGCGCAGGCCTATCTGACGCCTTCGCTCCGCGTCCGCGCCGAAGGACGCAAGGGCCTCAGCGGCCATAAGGGTTGGGTCGGCGAAATCAGCGCCGACTATATCGCGCGGCAGGGCGACGACTGGCTCTTTTCGATCGGCCCGCGCGTGACGCTGGGCGATGCCAAATATCATCGCGCCTATTTCGGCGTGACCCCGGCCGCCGCGACCGCCTCGGGCCTTACCGCCTATGATCCGGGCGGCGGCGTCCAGTCGGTCGGCGTCACCGCGGGCTATCATCGCATGCTCGGCCGGAATTGGGGCGTCGCCGTTTATGGCCGCTA
Source organism: uncultured Sphingopyxis sp. (assembly GCA_966250105.1). GTDB lineage: Bacteria > Pseudomonadota > Alphaproteobacteria > Sphingomonadales > Sphingomonadaceae > Sphingopyxis. Next base: position 13,263 of record CBINGC010000068.1, read on the forward strand.
CGATCGGCTCGTCGGCGACGCCGCCGACTCGCCCGTGACGCGCCAGCTCGGCTCGCGCAGCCAGCCGTCGGCGGGCGTCGCGCTCAGCTACACCTTCTGAGGCCGCTAACCGCCGCCCGGTGCCGGCAGCCTGGCGAGAAGCGCGACGAGTTGCGCCTGGCTGGTCGCGCCGGTCTTGCGGAAAATACCTTTTAAAAGGAAACGCACCGCGTTGAGGCTGACGGCGCGCAACGCCGCATAATCCTGCAGCGTGTCGCCCGCGGCGAGCGCGACGGCTAGGCGCGCTTCGGCCGGGGTCAGGCCGAACCATTGCGCGACGCGGTCGATCTCGACCACCGGGGTTTCGCCGGGCGAACTGCCGAGCGTGACGATCAGCGAGGCGCCGAGGCGGACGCCGCCGATCTGCTGCGCCGATTGCCGCGTCACACGCGCGACGAGCACCGGGCATTCGCGGTCCGCGTCACCGACGGTCTGAAAGGCAAGGCCGGCAGGATCGGGACTTTTGACCAGATCGAGCAGGCGTTTCTGGCTCGGCGGATGGGTGAAGGCGAAGCGGTCCTGCGCGGTGCGGATGAACCCCGCGCGTTCATAGCGCCCGGCCCGCGCGTTGGCGGCAAGAATATTGAGCTGATCGTCGAGGCTGAAGATCGCGAAGGGCGCGGCATCGGCGGCGGCGCGCGCCGCCCCCGCGGCGAGTTCGAGCGTCGCAATGCGGTCGCTGATCCGCATCGCGCGCTGCATATGCGGGGCAAGGATGCGCAGGCCGCGCTTCAGCCGTTCGACGTCGCGATCGCCGGGCCCGGGCAGCATCAGCCCGAGCCGCTCGCCCCCGCGCCGGTCGAGCAGCACCGCAACCAGCCGGTCGATCCCCCAAGGCTCAAGGAAATTGCGGAAGAATTCGGTTTCGGCGAATTCCTCGCGCGTCATGATGTCGAAGCTGTCGACGACGCTGCCATTGCCATAGCGCATCAGCTTGCGCGACCAGGGATGATGGCCGGCGTAGACCGCCGCATAGATTTCCTGCACCCCCGCGGCGAGCCCGGTCGCGGCGACAAAACGGGCGCTCGGCGGATTGCTGCTTTCCCAAAGGATGAAAGCGGCCTCCCAGCTCAGCGGACAGAGCGCGCCGGTGATGCGCGCCAGCGTGTCGTTCCAGCTCTCGGGATGAAGGACCGAATCGTAAATTTCGCCGATCAGCGCATTGAGCACTTCCCATTCGGCGGGTGCGTTATGATCGGTCGATATGGTCGGTCGCTGGTCGCCCCGCATGCACTTCTCCCCACAGAAGATACGCAGCCCCGGCATTTGACGGGAGCAGAGCCGCGATGGCAAGCGCAATGCGATAAAATGAAAAAATCCGCGCCCTACCCAGGTGGGTAGCGAAACGAACGCGCGAATCGGCGATGAATAGTCCGCGACCCGAGGAAGGTGGAACCAAGGCCATCTTGCTCTCTTGAAGTCCGCCGGCTTGCCGGCGGACTTCATTTTTGGGCGG
>CBINGC010000069.1:0-14649 GCA_966250105.1 uncultured Sphingopyxis sp.
CCGCACGGCATCGCCGACGATTATTCGGGCGGGCGGATCGAGCGCATCGATATCGACACGGGCGAAGTCGAAATCCTCTACAAGTCGGGCGACCATGGCGTGACGCTGCGCGGTCCCAACGACCTGATGTTCGACGCGCACGGGGGCTTCTGGTTCACCGATCATGGCAAGGTCGACTATGCCGCGCGCTGCCACGACATCGTCGGCATCTTCTATGCCAAGGCCGACGGCAGCTTTATCGAGGAAGTGATCTTTCCGAGCTATAACCCGAACGGCATCGGCCTCTCGCCCGATGGAACGAAGCTCTACGCTGCCGAAACCTACACCTGCCGCCTGACCCAGTTCAACATCGTTGCCCCCGGCAAGGTGGACGACGCCGCGGGACCGGGCGGCCCGGGCATTCCGCTCTATCGTCCCGCGGGCTATAAATTCTTCGACAGCCTGGCGATGGAGGCGAACGGCAATATCTGCGTCGCGACGATCGGCGAGTGCGGGATCAGCGTCGTTTCGCCAGCGGGCGAGCTGGTCGAGTTTGTCGCGACCGACGATATCTTCACCACGAATATCGCTTTTGGCGGGTCGGACCGGCAGGATGCCTATATCACCTTGTCGGGTACCGGGCGGCTGGTGAAAACGCGCTGGGCGCGTCCGGGTCTGCAACTGCAATATTGAAGGGGCGCAATGCACGAGGAAACTCACGCCGTTACGCGGATCGGCTGGCTGCGTGCCGCGATCCTCGGCGCCAATGACGGGATCGTCTCGACCGCCAGCCTGATCGCGGGCGTCGCGGCGGCGGGCGTGTCGCAATCGTCGATTCTCGTTACCGGCACCGCGGGGCTGGTCGCGGGCGCGATGTCGATGGCGGCGGGCGAATATGTCTCGGTGAGTTCGCAAGGCGATGCGGAGAAGGCCGATGTCGAGCTGGAGAAACGCCACCTCGCCGCCGATCCCGAGTTCGAGCTCGAGGAGCTGACGCAAATTTATCAGGAGCGCGGGCTGGGTCGCGCGCTCGCCGAGCAGGTCGCGGTGCAGCTGACCGCGCATGATGCGCTCGACACGCATCTGCGCGACGAGCTGGGCATGACCGACGCGATGACGGCGCGGCCGGTGCAGGCGGCGGCGGCTTCGGCAGCGAGCTTCGCGATCGGCGCGGCGCTGCCGCTTGCAACTGTGTTCGTCGATCGGGGCACATCGCTGCCTTTCACGGTTTCGGCCGCGTCGCTCGCCTTCCTCGCGATCCTCGGTGCGCTGGGCGCGCGGGCAGGCAATGCGCCGATGCTGCGCCCCGTCGTGCGCGTGACCTTCTGGGGGGCTATGGCGATGGCGGCGACGATCGCGATCGGGTCCGTGCTCGGAACGACGGTGGGTTAAACTTATTTCGTCATCCCGGATTTCGCCGCGTTTTCTCTCGACACCCCGCGCGGCCACAGCCGGTCGACGAGGAAGCGCGTGCCGCCCTTGGGACCAGCCGGTTCCTGGACGCGTTTGACCGCGATTGTCAGGGGCGGCGCCATCTGTATGACTATCGGCCATCCCGCGGCCGCGGGCAAGCCAATCGGAGGGGTCCGGATATGAGCGCAGCAGGCTGGGCGATCGACATCGATCGCGACGATATCACGCAAGCTACTTTGGTCGACGATCAGGATGTACCGCTCGCGCCCGGACAGGTGCGGGTGCATCTCGGCAGCTATGCGATGACCGCGAACAACATCACTTATGCGGTGTTCGGCAAACCCGCGGGCCTGTTCGGAAACGACCAGGGCTATTGGGACTTTTTCGCCGAACAGGGCGACCCGGGGCGCCTGCCCGTCTGGGGCTTTGCAACGGTGACCGAAAGCCAAGCCGAGGGCGTCGCGCCCGGCGACCGCTTCTATGGCTATTATCCGATGGCAAGCGATGCCGTGCTCAACGTCGGCAAGGCAGGGCCGGGCGGCTTCACCGATGTGACGCCGCGGCGCACCACCCTGCCCCCGATTTATAACCATTATCAGCGGATCGAGGCGCTCGAGGGCTATCGCGCCGCCGATCATGATTATTGGCCGGTGTTTCGCCCGCTGTTCCTGACTGGCTGGCTGATCGCCGACCAGTTCGAGGATGAGGGCGATTATGGCGCGAGCCAGATTCTGATCGCGAGCGCGTCGAGCAAGACCGCGATCGGGCTCGGCTTCACGCTTAAACAGCGCCCGGAGCCTCGCCCTGAAACGGTCGGCCTGACCAGCGCGGCCAATGTCGACACGCTCGCCGCGCAAGGCATCTACGACCGGGTGATCAGCTATGACCAGATCATGACGCTCAGCGCCGCAACCCCCGCCGCACTGGTCGACATGGCGGGCAATGGCGCGGTGACGCGCGTGGTGCACAGCCATTTCGGAAACAATCTCAAAGCCTCGATCATCGTCGGCAAGTCGCATTGGGACGCCCAGGCCGACGTCGAAGGGCTGCCCGGTCCCGAACGGCAGGGCTTTTTCGCGCCCGGGCGCAGCCAGAAGCGCATCGCCGACTGGGGCGGAGCGGCGTTCGGGCAGAAGATCGCCGAAGCCTGGCTCGCTTTCATGGACGTTGCGCCGCGGCTGACGTCGATCGATAGGCGTAGCGGCGGCGACGCGGCGCTCGCAGCCTATCGGGAGATGCTTTCGGGACAGGCTGACCCCCAAAAGGGGATCGTCGTGGTGCCATGAGGGCCGGGTAGGAGCAGTCCGCCGGGCACGCGGCAATTGTCGCGGCGAGTGCGAGCAGATTGACGTTAACGTCAATCTGCGCTCTAGCCGCGTCATGTCCCAATATACGCATGTCATCTTCGATTTCGGCGGCGTCATCACCGCGTCGCCTTTCGAAGCCTTCAACCGGCTGGAGGAAGAGCGCGGGCTGCCCCGCGATCTGGTTCGCCGCATCAACGCGGCCGATCCCGACGGCAACGCCTGGGCAAAATTCGAGCGCGCCGAAATCGACGCGGCGGCGTTCGACAGGCTGTTCGCGGCCGAGGCGAAGGCGCTGGGCCATGATCTGGAGGGCGAAGCGGTGCTGGCGGTGCTGGCCGGCGCGGTGCGTCCCGCGATGGTCGCGGCGCTCGATACGCTGAAGGCCAGCGGTTTCGGCATTGCGTGCATCACCAACAATGTCCCCAGCGGCAAAGGCGCGGGAATGGCGCGCAGCGAGGCGCTGGCATCCGAGGTCGCGGCGATCATGGCGCGCTTCGACCATGTGATCGAATCGAGCAAGGTCGGGGTACGCAAGCCCGACCCGCGAATTTACGAGATGATGTGCGAAACGCTCGGCGTAGAGCCTGCGAACTGCATCTATCTCGACGACCTCGGGATCAACTGCAAACCCGCGAGCCGGCTCGGCATGCACGCGATCAAGGTGACGAGCGGCGAACAGGCGCTCGCCGACCTGTCGGCGGTGCTGGGTGTGGAATTGCCGTGACGATCGGTCTTTCGATCGCGCGCTGAGTGACGGCTTTAGGGGTGGGAAGCGGACGTTAGATCCTCCCCACTTGTGGGGAGGTGGCAGCCGCGTAGCGGCTGACGGAGGGGGCTCGCGCCCTCAAGCAACCTTGCTTCAGGCCGCCAGCCCCCTCCACCACCTTCGGCGGTTCCCCTCCCCGCGGGGAGGATCTTATGTCCGCTTCCAGCCGAAACCCGCCATTCCGCTCAGGCCGCCGCCTTCGCGAGGTTCAGTTTCGTCGCCCGCTCGAAAATCTGCGTCAGCACCGGCTCGGTGTCGGCGACGCGCATCGCGACGTGGAATTCCACCGGCGCGAGTGCGGGCATGCCGTCGATCGCGGCGAGCGCGTCGCTGGCGACTTCTCCGCGTACCATCGGCTGCGGAAAGATGCCGATGCCGCCGCCCGCCTTCGCGATGTCGATCATCGTCCGCGCATTGTTGCAAAGGTTGAGCGACTTTTGCGCGATGCGCGATGCCTCGATCGCCTCGCGCATCCGGCCGTGGATCGGCGAATGGCTGGCGAGCGACCACACGGGCAGCATCGCCTCACCGTCCGCAAAGGCCGATGCGACCGCGGGGCTCGCGAGCCACACCAGTTCGACCTCGCCGATCGGGCTGGTCTTCAATGCCGGGTGCGCGATCGGCCCTGCGGCGAAAGCCATGTCGGTGCGGCCGGTTAAAAGCTGCTGGATCAGGTTGGCGGTGAGGTCGATTTCGATCTCGAGGCCGACGTTCGGCATATCGGCCTTCAGCCCCGCGACGAAGGCGGGAAGGCAGCTCGCCGCAGCAATCTCGCCCGCGCCGATGCGCACGACGCCGCTCGCCTCGCCATAGCCGCCGCTGCCGAGCAGCGCATATTGCATGTCGCGGAGCAAGGGATCGCAATCGCGCACCAGCTTGCGCCCCGCCGCCGTCAGCGACATCGCGCGGCCTTCGCGGCGGAACAGGGCCGTCCCCAGCCTCTGTTCGAGTTCGCGCATCCGCGCCGAGACCGTCGGCTGAGTGGTGTTGAGCCGCTCGGCCGCGGCCGAAAAGGTACCGAGCCGGTCGATCCAGAGCAGGGTTTCGAGATGATAGAGCGAGACGCGATTGATAGACATCGTCTATGTATAATCCAAAAATCGAACAATTAGAATTGATGGATCAAATGCGCCAAGGTCGCGCCCGATATCCCGGCAAGGAGGCCCCAAATGGCGAACAAGCAATATCCCGACGCAACTGCCGCGCTCGATGGTCTCCTCTTCGACGGCATGCAGATTTGCGCGGGCGGCTTCGGTCTGTGCGGCATCCCCGAGCGGCTGATCGACGCGATCCGCGACGCTGGGACGAAGAACCTCACCATCGCCAGCAACAATGCCGGCATCGATGGCGAGGGTCTCGGCAAGCTGCTCCGCACCAAGCAGGTCAAAAAGATGATCTCCTCCTATGTCGGCGAGAATAAGGAGTTCGAGCGGCAATATCTGGCGGGCGAGCTTGAGGTCGAATTCTGCCCGCAAGGCACGCTGGCAGAACGCTGCCGCGCCGGCGGCGCGGGCATCCCCGGCTTCTATACCAAGACCGGGGTCGGCACGCTCGTCGCCGAGGGCAAGGAAGTGAAGAATTTCGACGGACAGGATTATATCCTCGAACGCGGCATCTTCGCCGACCTCGCGATCATCAAGGGATGGAAGGCCGACGAGAGCGGCAACCTCATCTTCCGCAAGACCGCGCGCAACTTCAACCAGCCGATGGCGACCGCGGCGAAGATCTGCGTCGCCGAGGTCGAGGAAATCGTGCCGGTCGGTAGCCTCGACCCCGACGCGATCCACCTGCCCGGCATCTATGTGAAGCGCCTCGTCCTCGGCGCGCCCTACGACAAGAAGATCGAATTCCGCACCACGCGCCCGCGCGAGACGGCATGATGCGGTGCGTCGCCATCACGGCGTCGCTGCTGCTGGCGGGTTGCGCAAACGCGCCCGCAGAGGTGGTGACGACGCCCTCCGCGCCGTCCGAAGCCGCCAAGCCGCCGGTGGCGCTGCAATATCTCTATGGCTCGCCCGAGGCGGCCGTCGCGGTGCGCGCGACCAATGCGCGGATAGCCGACTATGGCGTGGGGCGGATCAAGCAGCGTCCGAAGGACAGCGTGGTGCTGGCGGCAGGTGCGACGATGGATGCGCCGGCGTTCGAGCCGTGCGGCGACAAGCCCTTCGCCGCGGTGTTCGACGCCGATGAGACATTGATCTGGAATCTCGGTCCGATGCGCTATTTTGCCGAGAAGGGCATGGGCTTCGATCTCAAGGTCTGGGACCAGTGGGAAAAGACCGGTGCGGGCAAGGCGGCCGCGATGCCCGGCAGCGTCGAGATGGTGAACAAGCTGCGCGCCGCGGGGATCACCGTCGTCGCGAACACCAACCGCAGCGCCGCCAATGCGAAGGGTAGCGAGGACACGCTGCGCGCCGCCGGGCTCGGCGAATTCAGGCATGGCGAGACGCTCTTCCTGATGGGTGACGACGCCACCGGGTCGAGCAAGGATGGGCGCCGCGCCACGATCGCGTCGAAATATTGCGTGATCATTCTCGGCGGCGATCAGCTCGGCGATTTCAGCCAGCAGTTCAACGTCAAGGATTTGCCCGCCGCGCAGCGCATGGCGCTGGCGACGAGCGCCGCCGCCGCCAATCTGTGGGACAAGGGCTGGTTCCTTTTTCCCAACCCCGTCTATGGCCCCTGGGAAAAACTGGGCTGGGACGATGCCTTCCCCTCCGACAAGCAATGGGAGCCAAGCCAATGAGCTGGACGCGTGATGAGATGGCGGCGCGCGCCGCGAAGGAACTGCAGGACGGTTATTACGTCAATCTGGGCATCGGTATCCCGACCTTGGTCGCGAACCATATTCCCGCCGGGATGACGGTCACGCTCCAGTCGGAAAACGGCATGCTCGGCATCGGCCCCTTTCCCTATGAGGGCGACGAGGATCCCGACCTGATCAACGCGGGCAAACAGACGATCAGCGAGCTGCCGCAATCGGCCTATTTCTCGTCGAGCGACAGTTTCGCGATGATTCGCGGCGGGCATATCGACCTCACCGTATTGGGCGCGATGGAGATCGCCGAGAATGGCGACATCGCCAACTGGATGATCCCCGGCAAGATGATCAAGGGCATGGGCGGCGCGATGGACCTCGTCGCGGGGGTCAAGAAGATCATCGTCGTGATGGAGCATGTCGCCAAGGACGGCAGCCCGAAGTTCATCCCCGAATGCACGCTGCCGCTGACCGGCAAGAATGTCGTCGACATGATCGTCACCGACCTCGCGGTGTTCAAGCGCGACGATCATGACAGCGCGTTCAAGCTGATCGAGCTTGCGCCGGGGGTGACGGCGGAGGATGTTGCGGCTAAGACGACGGCCAATTATGAGGTCGCCATCTAATCAAGGGTCGATGAAGCGGGTCCTGACCTGCCTCATCGCGGTCATCGCGCTGGGGTCGGCCGGCTGGTTCGGTATTCACGCCTTGAGCGGCAGCCGCCCGCTTGCCAGCGTCCCGATCCCGATCAAGGCTCCGGAAAACCTGCCCGACACGCCGGCCGAATGGCGCGGGCGGATCGACTATGCTGCGCTCGACCGGCAACTCGCCGACCTGTCGCGGCGGCCCGAAATGGCGGGGCTGGCTGTGGCGGTGGTCGAAGATGGCGAGCTCCGCTTCGTTCGCACCTACGGCGTCGCCGACGCCGCGACCGGCGCGCCGGTAACGCCGCATACGCTGTTCCGCTGGGCCTCGGTTTCCAAGACCGCAGCGGGCGCATTGGCGGGCGCGCTCGCCGCCGACGGCGCCGTCGATCTGGATCGCCCGATCGCCGCGTGGCGCACCTCGCTGCGCCTGCCGGAGGGCGCCGAAACGCGGGTCACGCTCGACGATCTGCTGGCCCAGCGCACCGGTCTCACCCGCCATGCCTATGACGAGAAGCTGGAGGAAGGGAAGGACCCCGTCCTGCTTCGCGCCAGCCTGGCCGGCGCCCCGCTGCAATGCGAACCCGGCACCTGCCACAGCTATCAGAATGTCGCCTTCGATGCCGCGAGCGAGATATTGGGTGCGGCCGCGGGCGCGCCTTTCTCCGATGCGGTCGAGGCGCGGTTTTTCCGCCCGCTCGGCATGGTCAGCGCGGGGTACGGCATGGCACGGCTGACCGGCGCCAGCGATTGGGCGAAGCCGCACCGCGGCGCGCATGTCCATCCGGTCAAGGAGGCCTATTGGCGCGTCCCCGCCGCCGCGGGCGTCGAAAGCGATATCGTCGATTTCGCGACTTGGATGCAGGCGATGATGGGCAGCCGCCCCGAAGTGCTGCCGACGCGGGCGTTGCAGCTCGCCCATCGTGCGCGCGTCGGCACGGGGCGGCTCTATGGCGGACCGTTGCGTCAGGCCACCAGCGACGCATCCTATGGCCTTGGCTGGCGAAACTTCACCTATGGCGGGCGCCGGCTCGAAGGCCATTCGGGCGCGGTCGAGGGCTATCGCGCGACGATGATTTTCGAACCCGCGACGCGAACGGGCGTCGTCGCATTGTGGAACAGCGATTGGGGCTTTCCGTTCCGCATCCCGTTCGCAGCGATCGACAGCTATCACAAGCGCGAAGACGCGCGCTGGCTCGACCTTGGCCAACTGCCCCCGGTGACCGGCGCACGGACCGCAATCAAAGCGACCCTCGCGCCCCCGAAGGGGTAAGGTCCCTTGCCCCGGCGTCGATCGCCTGTGTATCAGGCGCGCGTCGACGACCGGGAGGAGAATCATCGATGCGCGTCCTGCTAACCGGATCGTCGGGCTGGCTCGGGCGCACGCTCGCTCCTTTGCTCACCGAAAACGGCCATCAGGTCACCGGACTGGACGTCGTGCCCGGCGCGCATACCGGAGTGATCGGCACCGTCGCCGACCGCGCGCTGGTCGACCGGACGATGGGCGAGTATGGGATCGAGGCGATCATTCACGGCGGCGCGCTGCACAAGCCCGATATCGTCCGCTATCCGCGGCAGGCCTTCATCGACGTCAATGTGACGGGCACCCTGAACCTGATCGAGGCGGCGGTCGCGGCGGGCAACGACCGCTTCCTTTTCACCTCGACGACTTCGCTGATGGTGCGCGCCGATGTGCGCGAAGGTGCAGGCGAGGCGGGCGCGTGGTGGATGGACGAGGATTTCGGTCCGATCGAGCCGCGCAACATTTACGGGATCACCAAGCTCGCCGCCGAGCAGGCCTGCAAGCTGGTGCACCGCGAGCATGGCATTGCGGCCCTGATCCTGCGCACCGGGCGCTTCTTTCCCGAGGATGACGATACCCATGCGGTGCCCAGCGGAGAAAATCTGAAGGCGAACGAGTTGCTGGGCCGCCGCCTAACGGTCGAGGATGCCGCCGCGGCGCATCTCGCTGCGCTCGAGGCCGCGCCGCAGATCGGCTGCGACGCCTTCATCCTCTCGGCCCCGCCGCCCTTTGTTCGCGAGGACGCCGAGGAGCTTGCGCGCGATGCGCGCGCCGTGATCGCCCGCTATCACCCCGACGCCGCTGAGATCTACGCCGCCGAAGGCTGGGTGCTCCCCGAGAGCATCGACCGCGTCTACGACCCGTCGCGCGCCGAGCGCCGCTTCAACTGGCGCGCGCGGACCGACTTCGGCAGCCTGCTCGCGGCGCTTCGCGACCGCACCGAACTGCCGTTCGCGCACGATCCCGACTACACCTCCCCTATTATCGCACAGGAGCGCGACCCATGTATGTGCTGATCACCGCAAACCGCAATTATTCGAGCTGGTCGCTCCGCCCGTGGATGCTGATGAAGGGCCTCGCCATTCCCTTCGAGGATCAGATCGAGCCCTTCACCAATCCGGTCAACTATGACGAATTCCGCAGCTTTTCACCGACCGGGCAGGTGCCCGCGCTGCTTGACGAAGGCCGGACGGTTTATGATTCGCTTGGCATCACCCTCTATCTCGCCGACCGGCACGACGGCGTGTGGCCGGCCGATCCCGATGCGCGCGCCTGGGCGCAGTGCGCGGCGGCGGAGATGCACAGCGGTTTTTCGGCCTTGCGTAACGATTGCACGATGAACGTCGGCGTCCGCGTGACGCCGAAGCCGCCGTCGGGCGCGCTCCGGCTCGACATCGCGCGTCTGCGCGAATTGTTTGGCGAAGGGCTATCACGCTTCGGCGGGCCTTATCTTGCGGGCGATCGCTTCACCGCCGCCGATGCCTTCTTTGCGCCCGTCGCCTTCCGCATCCGCACCTATGGCCTCGACGTCGGCGCCGGGCAGGCGTGGGTCGACCATATGCTAGCGCACCCGGCGATGCAGGACTGGGAACGGCAGGCGCTGGCCGAAAGCTGGCGCGAGGAAAGCCACGAGGCCGAATTGGCGGCGGCGGGCGCGATCACCGCCGACTACCGGACAGCCTGAGCTTCCGTATCCCCGAGCGAAAACGAGGGGCGATACCGAGCGAAGTCGAGGCAGCGACGTTGCTGTTCTCGCTTCGCTCGAATCAGTCCCTCGTCTTCGCTCGGGAATGCGGGGGTTTTATTCGACCAGCGCCTCGCGCACCACCGCGATCCCCGCCTCACGCTGCGCCTTGAGTTCGGCTTTCAGCTTTGCCGGATCGCGCGCGAAGACGAAGCCGAAGCTGACCCCGCCCTCCTTGCCGATCGTCGCATGGTGGAGCTTGTGCGCCTGCACGAGCCGCTTGGCATAGCCGCGCCGGGGCACCCAGCAGAACGTGCGCTGGTGGACGAGCCCGTCGTGCACCAGCGTATAGATGATGCCGTAGAAAAGGATGCCGAGTCCGATCCACGTCCCCGGTTCCCACGCCGAGGCGCCGAGAATCATCGGGCTGCCGATGACGAACATTGAGATGCTCATCGCGGCGCCGACGATGGCGAAGAGGTCGTTCTTTTCCAGAACCTTGTCGTGCGGTTCGTGATGGTCGCGGTGCCAGGCCCAGCCGAAGCCGTGCATGATATATTTGTGGGACGCCCAGGCGATGAACTCCATCGCCACGACGGTGGCAAGGATGAGCGCGAGGATGGCGGGCGTCGACATGGAAGGATTATAGGCCGATTGCGGGCGAGTGACCACCACCTCTCCATCGTCATGCCGGACTTGATCCGGCATCCATTCCGCGACCCGGGCATGGACCCCGGATCAAGTCCGGGGTGACGAAGGGGTCGAAACCGCGAAAGCCCGCGCGACCGAAAATTGCGTTTTCGAACGCCACTCGCTTGCATTGTTATGCGACTGGCGTAAGTGAACCCGCATGACTCGGCCCCGCACCCTTTATGAGAAAATCTGGGACGCGCATGTCGTCGAACAGCGCCCCGACGGTACCGCTCTGATCTTCATCGACCGCCACCTCGTCCATGAAGTCACCAGCCCGCAGGCGTTCGCCGGGCTTCGCGCGAGCGGGCGCACGGTGCGCCGCCCCGACCTGACGCTGGCGGTGCCCGACCATAATGTGCCGACGACGCCGCGGCTCGACGCGCACGGAAACAAGCTGCCGATCGCCGACGCCGAAAGCGCGGCGCAATTGGCGGCGCTCGAAAAGAACGCGCCCGAATTCGGCATCCGCTACATCGACGCCGTCGCGCCCGAACAGGGTATCGTCCATGTCGTCGGGCCCGAGCAGGGCTTTTCGCTGCCCGGTACGACGATCGTCTGCGGCGACAGCCACACCGCGTGCCACGGCGGCATCGGCGCGCTCGCCTTCGGCATCGGGACGAGTGAGGTCGAACATGTGCTCGCGACGCAGACGCTGCTGCTGCAGCCCGCAAAAACGATGGAAGTGCGTGTCGAGGGCGAAGTCGGCCCCGGCGTGAGCGCGAAGGACATCATCCTCCACATCACCGGTGTCATCGGCGCGGCGGGCGGCACCGGGCATGTCATTGAATATACAGGCAGCGCGATCCGCGCGCTGTCGGTCGAGGGCCGCTTGACCGTCAGCAACATGGCGATCGAGGGCGGCGCGCGCGCCGGCCTGATCGCACCCGACGCGGTGACGTTCGACTATATCAAGGGCCGCCCCTATGCCCCGAAGGGCGCCGACTGGGACGCGGCGGTGGCATATTGGAAAAGCCTCGCGACCGATCCGGGCGCAACCTACGACAAGAGCGTCCTGATCGACGCCGCCGACATCGCGCCGAGCGTCACCTGGGGCACCAGCCCGGAGGATGTCGTTCCGATCACCGGCGTGGTGCCCGCGCCCGACAGCTTCGCCGATCCATCGAAGCAGACCGCGGCCGCCAAGTCGCTCGCCTATATGGGCCTTGAACCCGGCACGCGAATGCAGGACGTACCGATCGAGAATATCTTCATCGGCAGCTGCACCAACAGCCGCATCGAGGATCTGCGCGCCGCCGCCGCAGTGATCAAGGGCCGCCACAAGGCCGATAACGTCAAATGGGCGATCGTCGTCCCTGGCTCGGGCCTTGTGAAAGCGCAGGCCGAGGCCGAGGGGCTCGACCGCATCTTCACCGACGCGGGGCTCGAATGGCGCGAGCCGGGCTGCTCGGCATGCCTTGCGATGAACCCCGACAAGGTGCCCGCGGGCGAACGCTGCGCCTCGACGAGCAACCGCAATTTCGTCGGCCGCCAAGGTCCCGGCGCGCGCACCCACCTCGTCAGCCCCGCGATGGCGGCGGCCGCGGCGGTGACCGGCAAGCTCACCGATGTGCGGGAGCTGATGCCATGACCCCGCTCGACAAGGTCGAAGGCCGCGCGATCCCTTTCGGGCTCAAGAATGTCGACACCGACGTCATCATCCCGGCGCACTGGCTCAAGACGACGACGCGCGAGGGCATGGGGCGCGGCGCGTTCGAAAGCCTGCGCGCCGATCCCGACAATCTGTTCGACAGCGCCGATTTCAAGGGCGCGCCGATCCTGATCGCGGGTGACAATTTCGGTTGCGGATCGAGCCGCGAACATGCAGCGTGGGCGCTCGGCGACCTTGGCATCCGTGTCGTCATCGCCCCTTCCTACTCGGACATTTTCTCGGGCAATGCGGTGAAGAACGGCATCCTCCCGGTCGTGCTGCCGCAGGCGGCGATCGACCGGTTGATGGAGGTCGCGGCAACCGATCCGGTGTTCGTCGACCTCGAGCATCAGACGGTGACGACGCAATTCCAGGACCGCTTCACCTTCGAGATCGACCCGTTCCGCAAGATGTGCCTGCTCGAAGGGCTCGACGAGATTTCGCTGACCGAAAAGAGCGATGGTGCGATCGGTGCTTATGAAAAGCAGCTCGATGCCGATCGGCCGTGGATGCGGCCCGCTGCATAAGGTCAATAAATACCATAGAGGAGAAGATGATGAAGGCTCTCTTGTCGACCGCAACCGGCGGCCCCGAAACGCTCCAACTGGGCGAGCTGCCGCGCCCGACCGCGGGCAAGGGCCAGATCGTGATCGACGTGAAGGCCTGCGCGGTCAACTTCCCCGACGTGCTGATCATCGAGGATAAATATCAGTTCCGCCCCGAGCGCCCTTTTGCTCCCGGCGGCGAAGTTGCCGGCTTGGTCGCCGAAGTCGGCGAGGGCGTGACCGAGTTCAAGGTCGGCGACCGCGTGATCGCGGGCTGCGGCAATGGCGGCATGTCCGAAGCGGTCGCGGTCGGCGTCCACAATGTCTATCATCTGCCCGAAGGCCATGATTTCGCCGAGGGTGCCTCGCTGCTGATGACCTATGGCACCAGCATCCACGCGCTCGTCGATCGCGGCCATATCAAGGAAGGCGACACCTTGCTCGTGCTCGGCGCATCGGGCGGCGTCGGCATCGCCGCGGTCGAACTGGGCAAGGCGTTCGGCGCGCGCGTCGTCGCGGGGGTGTCGAGCGAGGAAAAGGCCGAAATCGCTCGGGCTGCGGGCGCCGACGAGGTCGTCGTCTACGGCCGCCAGCCGTTTGACAAGGACCAGTCGAAGGAGCTTGCGAACAAGTTCAAGGAAGCCGTCGGTCCGAATGGCGCCAACCTCGTCTATGACGCGGTCGGCGGCGATTATGCCGAGCCCGCGCTGCGCTCGATCGCATGGGAGGGCCGCTATCTCGTCGTCGGCTTCCCCGCGGGCATCCCGCGCCTGCCGCTCAACCTGACCCTGCTCAAGAGCTGTGATGTCGCCGGCGTTTTCTGGGGTGCGTTCGTCGCGCGCGAGCCGGTGCGCAACCGCGCCAACATCGCGCGGCTGTTCCAGCTGTGGGAACAGGGCAAGATCAAGCCGCGGGTGACCGAGAGCTTCGCCCTTGCCGACGGCGGCAAGGCGATCGCCAAGCTCGGCGACCGGACCGCGGTCGGCAAGCTGGTCGTCACCGTTTGAAATTGCGACGAACCGATAGCGGCGGGTTAACCAATTGGCAGGGGCTCGGCGTTATAGCCGGACCCAGGACTAGCTGGGCCAAGGTGGATCATGGCAAAAGGCCGACCGACAAGCGGTGAGGGGGACGCGAGTATCGCGAATATTTCGCGCACCCGCCGCGCGCAGCTCGTCGCCGAATTCGAAGGCGAGCTCGGCATCGACTACAAGGCCCGCGCCGCCGCCGAAGAAGCCGAACGCCGCTGGATCGCGCGCAAGACCTTCATCGTCTGGACGATCGCGCTGATGTTCTTCGCCATCGCGTGCCAGAAATTGTGGATCATGGGCAACGACGTCGATGTGCCCTTTTCCGACATCAACCCGGTGCGGAGTTTGTTCGGGGATTAGGGACGCCGCGTCGATACACAACGAGCGTCAAAAACAAGTCAGCCCTTTTTTCGGGCAGCTACCAACGCCTTGATGCGCTCACGTTCGGTCTCAGCACCCGGATCATTCCTGAAATGTGCATTGAGCTGTATCGGTATCTTAAATGAAATCCTGCTGATCGTTTCGTCGCTACGATCATTTGATCCGCCGTCTTCACTTTGTCCGCCGATTTTCGCTCCGAAACCAACAACCTTGATGAAGCCCTCGGCTCCGCTCTTAGCTGCTCGCGAATCAGTTGATGACTTTGCCGTTGTTACGGCAATATCGAACGAGACATCCGTGGTAAGCTGAACGGGCTGGCCGTTGAGAATGCCCGGCGCAATCGCCACGACCTCTTGGCAATCAACGCGGGCTTCGTGAACGCCAAAAGCTATGTCGGACAGCGCCTGTCGAATAAACTCCGCCAACTCCATATCTGTGTCGCTCAATAAACCCGCGCCTTCGGTTTGATATATTCGACGTCGTCCGACAGCGTATAT
>CBINGC010000070.1:0-13898 GCA_966250105.1 uncultured Sphingopyxis sp.
AGCGGACGTTAGATCCTCCCCACTTGTGGGGAGGTGGCAGCCGCGTAGCGGCTGACGGAGGGGGCTCGCGCCCTCAAGCAACCTTGCTTCAGGCCGCCAGCCCCCTCCACCGCCTTCGGCGGTCCCCCTCCCCGCAAGCGGAGAGGATCTTATGTCCGCTTCCGGCCGAAACCCGCCATTCCCTCAATGCACCCTACCCGCCGCCTCATCCACAGGGGCCACTGCGGGCCGTGACAGCACCCACCAGCCGCCGATCATCAACAGAACCGACAAGGCCTCGACGATCATGCCCTGCACGATGCCGAAATTGGTCGGGTCGCCCATTGCGACGCCGACAAGCCGTCCCGCCAGCGCGGTGCCGTAGAGCGCCGCAGGCACCAGCAACGCGCGCACCCACGCCGGGACCAATGCGCCGAGCGCCGCCGCGCCCGCCGAGACGAGAAAGAAGGACGACAAATCCGCGCGCAGCGTGTTGATCGCGACGCCGCTGATCGTAAAGCCGAAGGTCTCGGTATAGCTGGCGGGGTCGAACAGCCCGCGCGCGCCGACGATCGCAAAAAAAGCCGCCCAGAGCAGGACGGCACCGCGCAAGACCCAATTGACCATCACTCTATCTCCCCTGTTTGCCGGCAGGCTGCGGCATCGGGGGAAAAAGTGCAATCTATTCCGCCGCGAACGTCTCTTCGATCCAGCCGCCGCCGAGCACGCGCGAATTGTCGGCGGCATCGTATAACACCGCCGCCTGCCCCGGCGCGACGCCATATTCGGCCTCGGCAAAGATCAGCCGGTCGCCCGCGACGCGCGCGGGCACCGGCTTCGCCATGCTGCGCACCTTCGCCAGCACCGTGCGCCCGTCGACCGCGGCGAGCCAGTTCGCCTCGCCCAGCCGCGCGCCCGAAACCGCAAGCGCGCGCCGCGGCCCGACGATCACCTGCTTCGCCGCGGCATCGAGCCGCACGACATACAGCGGCTCGGCCTGTCCGCCGATCTCGATCCCACGCCGCTGGCCGACGGTATAATGGATGAGCCCCTTGTGCGCGCCGAGCACGCGGCCATCGACATGGACGATGTCGCCCCGATCGTCGGCTTCGGGGCGCAGCTTCTTGACCAGCGTCGCATAGTCGCCGTCGGGGACGAAACAGATGTCCTGGCTGTCGGGCTTGCCCGCGACGCCGAGCCCGAGATCGCGCGCGATCTCGCGCACCACATTCTTTTCGAGACCCCCCAGCGGAAAGCGCAGGAAGTCGAGCTGGTCCTGCGTCGTCGCGAACAGGAAATAGCTCTGGTCGCGCGCCGGGTCGACCGCGCGGTGCAGTTCGGCGCCCGCGGGGCCCATCACGCGGCGGACATAATGGCCGGTCGCGAGGCAGTCGGCACCCAGCTCCTTCGCCAGCCGGAACAGGTCGGTGAACTTCACCCCCATGTTGCAGCGCACGCACGGGATCGGCGTCCGGCCGGCGAGATATTCGTCGGCGAACTGGTCGATCACCGTGTCGCGGAAACGGCTTTCATGATCATAGACATGATGCGCGAAGCCCAGCCTGTCGGCGACCGCGCGCGCGTCGCGAATATCCTGCCCGGCGCAACAGGCGCCGACGCGCTTCGCCTTGGCGCCATGATCGTAAAGCTGGAGCGTCACGCCGATGACCTCGGCGCCCGACCGCGCGGCGAGCGCGGCAACGACGCTCGAGTCGACTCCGCCCGACATGGCGACGACGATTCGCCGGTCCTTCAGCGGCGAAGCGAGCTGAAAGTCGGCCTGGGCGAGCCCGGCGGGAGAAGAAATCGTGTCGATCATGGTCGGCGCCATCTAGGGACGCGGAGGGCAAAATGCCAGCTTTTCCGCGCACCCTGTCAAGATATTGACGGGGGTTAAGCTTCGCTAACAGGTGCTGAAACAGGCATTTACGGGACCTTAGCTCCTCTCGCGTAGACGAGTCGCATGAACCTCGATCCGTCCGATCTTCCGCGCATCGCCGGTGCGGCCCGATTGTCGAAGCCCGGCTTCGACATCATATTGGCCGTCTCCAGCGCGCGCCAGGCGATGCTGCCGACGGTGCGGCAGTTGCGGGCGCGGGCGCAGCGCGATCGCCACGCGGCAAAGCTTAACGCGCTTCGGCACATTCTCTGCGGCGGGCGCGGATCGACGGAACAAAAAGCTCGACCCGTCGTTCGCTTCTTCGATCTGTCCGACGATGCGAACGCCCTGCCCGAAACTATGAACGACCTGTTTACCAGAGGATTTCAGCCGATGTTGAATCCCTCTGATCTAGAGCAAGAAGCGTCGGACACACCCCCCTCCGACGTTGCAAATATGGAATGAGCATGATCGAGAATCAGAAAATCCGCCCCGCGCAGGTCATCGGCCCCTTGGGCGAACCGCTGACGCTGGACTCGCTGCCGCCGCCGTCGACGACCCGCTGGGTCGTGCGCCGCAAGGCAGAGGTCGTTGCGGCCGTCAACGGCGGGCTCCTGTCCGTCGACGAAGCGTGCGAACGCTATGGGCTGACCCTCGAGGAATTTGCCGGCTGGCAACGGTCGATCGACCGCAGCGGCATGCCCGGATTGCGCGTGACGCGCATCCAGCACTATCGCGACCTCTACGAACGCCAACAGCGTTTCTAAGGGCCGCGGGACCGGACCAGGCATGAAGAGGGCGCTTCGGGCGCCCTCTTTTTTGCCCGTAGCGACTGGACAGGCGATGGGGCCCGCCGCTACCGGCGCGGCATGACTATCACCGCGACGATCATGAACACCGCCACCGGCCAGCCGATCCAGAAGATGAGCTTCGGCCGCATGCCGAAACCCTGGATCAGCTTTCATCTCGAAACCGGCGAGCGCGTCACCGCCGAGCGCATCGACGTCACCCCGCCGGCACCGGGAAAATTCGCCGCGACGGTGCAGATTTGGGTGAAGGTCAAGCCAAAAGACTGACGCCTCGCCTGCCCTCATCAAAGAAAATCGGCGCGATTCCAATGCGATGACGATTTTGTTGCAACCCTATTGTTCATCCCGCGTTAAGCCCCCGAGTCAACTTTGGGAGTCACTCAATATGCGCAAGATGTTCATCACCCTCGCCGCCACTTCGGCCCTCGCACTCGGCGCTTGCCAGAGCCCGCAGGCCGACAAGGTCGAGGATCAGGCCGAAGCCCAGGCCGAAGCGATCGACGATCAGGCCGACGCGATGCCGGAAGGCCCCGCACAGGACGCCATGGAAAACAAGGCGGACGTCGTCGAGGAAATGGGCGAGGAAAAGGCCAACGCGATGGACGACAATGGCGAAATCGCCCCGTCCGAAAGCGGCGTCGGCGACACGCAGAAGAAATAAGGGCTGCCTTCCCTAAAGGGCAGGGCGAAGGGCGCCGGTCGATTCCGGCGCCCTTTGTTTTGCGCGTCGCATTTTCGCCTGCCCTGTGATCGCCGTCACCGCCGCGGCCCGCCATCAGGGTTAACAGCGCATTCGGGACGGGCACCCGCTTTCAGCGACCGCTCACGGACCACCCTCCCGCCGCCCCCAGCGACCCAGGGCGGCGGGAGGGACTATCCTTCGCCATCCCTTTCGAGCGCGCGCAGCACATCCTGCACGCCCGGGGCGCCGGTATCGGCGCGCAGCGCTACGATCGCCGCCGCGACATCGAGCCTATATTCGGCGACCCCCGCCGACTCGCCCGCCCACGCCGCGCCGAGCGATTTGACCAGCCGCCGCGCCGCGGCATTTTCGGACAACATATGGACGTCGAGCGCGCCGAGCCCCTCGGCGCGGCAGTTAACGAGCAGCGCCGCGGTCATCATCCGCGCGAGCCCCCGCCCCTGAAATTCGTCGAGCACCGCGACCGAAAATTCGCCGACCGGGCCATCGTGCCGGTACCGCACCGCATGCACCGCGCCGATCGGCGGGCGCCCGGGGCATTCGGTGCAGATCGCGCCCCACGCGATATGGTCGTGCCCGTCGACATCGGCGAGCCTCACCACCACCGCATCGGGCAGCACCGGCGCGGGCGAGAAAAAGCGCAGATAGCGCGACTCCGCCGACAATCTGGCGATTCCGTCGCGGATCAGCGGCGCGTCGTCGGGGGTGATCGTGCGCAGGCACACCGCGGTGCCGTCGTTCAGCGCGCTATGCACCGCGACATCCTCGATCCGCGGCCGCCTTTGCGCCGCCCGCTGCCCGTCCGTGCCGGTCATAGCAGTCTCCCGATCCCCGACGATAGGCAATGCACAGCTTCGCGGCAATCGCCCTCACCGCCAAACCCTCAGCATTTTCACCGGCCGCAATTGGTGAAATGTTGAAAGCCGAACCGCGCTTAACTTTGGTAAATGTTGCATCTCGAAGTCGGAAAGGTTGCACCGCTGTGATCCCCGCCCACCCCGACATGACCATATCTTATGAGGTGCTCGGCGACCGGCTGGCGCGGCTGCGCCGAAGCCAGGGGCTGAGCAAGACCGATCTCGCCGACCGGCTCGGCGTCACCGTCACTTCGATCTGCTATTGGGAACAGGGCCGCTCGCGCCCGCGGCTGGCGCGGCTTCAGGCGCTCGCCGACCTTCTCGGCACGTCCCCCGCCGAGCTGCTGAGCCGCGACAGCGCGCCGGGCGGCGACCATCTCGCCGACCTCGTCGGCCGGATGCGCGCCGAAATCGCTCATGCCGCGGGCACCACCCCGTCGAAGGTGCGGATCACGATCGAAATCTAGGCGGTCTCTACAATCGGTCCATGCGCAGCCAGCGCCGGTCGCCGAGCCAGACCTTCGACAGCGCCTTGCCCGCCGCCGCCGCCTCGAGCCGCTTGCCCTGCATCGCCTCGCTCCGCTGAAGGCCATAGAGCGCCCAGCCATTATTCGGCGTCTGCGCCAGCGCGCCCCGAAACGCCTCGCTCGCCTCGGCATAGCGGCGCTGCTCGAACAGCGCGGCGCCCAGCGACTGCCGGACCGGAAAATACCAGTAGGACGGCTCCTGATAGGGCAGCTTGCCTTCGATCGCGATCGCCTCGCGGTAGAGGCCGGCCGCCGCCTCATGCCGCCCTTCGACCGCCGCAAGCCGCCCGCGCGCGACCGTTTCGGCTAGCAGAACGAGGTCGGGTCCCGGCACCCCCTGATCGACCATCGCCTGAAACGCGCCCGACGTCCGGAGCTTCGCCATCGCCGCCAACTCGTCGTCGAACCCCTTGCGGTCGCGCAGCCGTGCAAAAGCGATGCTCCGCGCATAATGCCGCATCGCGCTGGGATAGGGCAGCCGCGCGTCGGGCGCGGGCATCGCGAGGATCGCCTTCGGCTCGGCGAATTGCGCCATCGCGAAATAAGGCGCCGCATCGATCGACTGGATCCACGCGATCGCCGCCGACGTGTCGGGGTCGAGCAAGGTCCGCAGCCGCCGCGCCTCCTCGATCGCAGTGCCAAGATCACCCGCCATCTGCGCCGAGGTCACGATGAAGTGGACATTGTGCGGATAATAGCCATAGCGCACGAGCCCCTGATCGCCCGCATCGCGGATATAGGCCTCGTCCGCCCGCGCCGCGGCAACATTGACGCGGATCGCATCGGCGTGCCGCCCGCGCAGTTGATAGATATGCCCCGGCATATGCACGAGGTGCGCCGCGCTCGGCGCCAGCGGGTTCGCCAGCCGGTCGGCCGCCGCCTCGGCGCGCGCCGGGTCGGTCGATTCGACGAGGTGGATATAAAGATGGTTCGCCTGCACATGGTCGGGATTGCGCGCGAGCACGTCCTCGACCAGCCGCACCGCCGCGCCGCTCCGCCCGATCGGCGTCCGCTTGTCGGCCTCCCAATAATTCCACGGCGTCGTGTTCATCGCCGCCTCGGCCGCGAGCACCGCGACATCGTCGTTGCCCGGAAAGCGGCGCGCGACCTCGAGCATCGCATCAGCATAGGCGGCATCGAGCGCCGCGCGGTCCTGCGCCGCGTCGCGCGAATAGCGCCGCGCCACCGCCTCGATCAGCGCGCGCTCCATCGGCGTCGCCCCCGCGCGCAGCGCCATCGCGCGGTCCATCGCAGCCAGCGCCGCATCCCGGTCGCGCTCGTCCATCGGCGCGTTGATGTTCGGCCCCAGCGCCGCCGCCTCGCCCCACCAGCACATCGCGCATCCGGGATCGGCGCGCTGAGCCTCGCGGAACGAGCGCACCGCGCCCGCATGGTTGAAGCCATAGCTCATCAGCAGGCCCTGGCTGAAATAGCGCCGCGCCCGCTCGTCGTCCGTCGACACCGGAAAGCGCGACTTGGCGAGGTCGGGATAGAGCGGGATCGTCCGCCCCGCGCTCGCCGGCGCCGCAACCGCCGCCGCGATCAGCAGCTCGCTCGCCAGCATCGACCCCGCGCGCCGCGCGCCGCAAGACAGGCTCGCGAGCCGGCTCGGATCGAGCGCATCGAGCGCCGCCGCCGAAAAGCCCGCGGGAGGCGCGAAACTCGCGGTCGACAGCCCGATGCCGACGGCCACCGCGATCTGGAACAAATGACGCAAGACAATTCCCCTTCCCCAAGGCGAACCGAAGCAGCGCGCTTATCTTACCACGAAAGCCGGGGCGCCCAAAGTCCGGGCTTTTCCCCATTTCCCAGCCTGTCCCAATTGCGCATTCGAACTGGAACCATATGGCGCTTCCCCGCATAGCTTGCCCATATGTTCGCCATCGACTCGCTGCTCGTCAAAATCGCCCTCATCGGCATCATCGGTCTGGGCGCCCAGTGGATCGCATGGCGAACGGGGCGGCCCGCTATCGCCCTGATGCTGATCGCGGGCATCGTCGCGGGCCCGATTCTCGGCTTCATCGATCCCGAGCGCGACTTTGGCGCCCTGCGCGAACCCATTATCAAGCTCGCCGTGGCGGTGATCCTGTTCGAGGGCGGGCTCAGCCTCAAGTTCCGCGAGCTTCGACAAGCGGGAACCGCCGTGCTGATGCTCGTGTTCATCGGCGTGCCGCTCGGCTGGGCGCTCGGCACCGCCGCCGCCTATTATGGCGCCGGCCTTCCGCTCGAACTCGCGGCGCTCTTTGGCGGCGTGATGGTCGTGACGGGCCCCACCGTCATCGCGCCGCTGCTCCGCTCGCTCAACATTCCGCCCCGCGTCAAACATATGCTCAAGTGGGAAGCGATCGTGAACGACCCGATCGGCGCGCTGATCGCGGTCGGCGTCTACAGCTATATCACCCACGGCGGCGGGACGGCGGCGAGTTCGGTCGTCCTCGATGTCGCCGCCGCAAGCCTGCTCGCCATCCTGATCGGTACCGCAGCCGGCTTTGCGCTCACCACCGCCTATCTCCGCGGCTGGATTCCCGAGTATCTGAAGGCGCCGATCCTGCTGACGTCGGTAATCGGGGTCTTCGTCCTGTCGGACCTCGTGATGCACGAAACGGGACTCATCACGGTTACGGCCATGGGGGTCGTGATGGCCAATCGCGAAACCTATTCGAGTCACATGCTCCGGCGGTTCAAGGAGGATCTGACGATCCTCCTCGTGTCGGGCGTCTTCATCATCCTGTCCGCAACGCTCGACTGGCAGGTGGTTCGTAACTTCGAGCTGCGCTTCGTCCTGTTCCTTCTGCTCCTCCTCTTCATCGTGCGCCCGCTCACGATCATGACCGCGCTGCTCTTCACGCGAATCCCGCTGCGCGAACGGCTGTTCGTCGCCTGGATCGCCCCGCGCGGGATCGTCGCAGTCGCCGTGACCGGTCTCTTCGCGCTTCGGCTCACCGACTATGGCGTCCCGGGCGCCGAGGCGCTGGTGCCACTAGGCTTCGGCGTCGTTATCGTAACGATCTTCGCGCACGGCTTTACGGCGGCGACCGTGGCGCGGCTGCTCGGCCTCGATCGCGGCAAGGGCGACGGCGTGCTGCTCGTCGGCGCCAACAGCTGGACGATAGCCTTTGCCGAGTTCGTGAAGGAGCAGGGACGCAATGTGCTGATCGCCGACGAAGACAAGCTCGCGCTCCGCCGCGCGCGGCGCGCCGATATTCCCGTCTATCACGGCGATATTCTCGACGAGGCGCATGAGGACGAGATCGAACTCGGCCAATATCGCCAGCTGATCGCGGCGACCGGCAGCGACAGCTATAATGCGCTCGTCTGCAGCGAGCTTGCCCCCGAGATCGGCGCCGATCGCGTCAGCCGCACCGGCGGCCAGTCGCGCCTCAAGGGCCTGCGCCGCGGCCGCATCTTCACGCTTGCCGGCACGCCGATCGAGGAGTTGCTCGACCGCCTGCAGGCGGGCTGGAGCTTTGGGCGGACGCGGATCACCGAGAAGTTCACCTATGAGGATTTCGTCGCACGGATGAAGGCGAACGGCGGCGACAGCCTCGCCGTTGCCAGGGCGTCGGGCGAGCTGGTCATCTTCTCGAGCGAGCGGCGCCCGACCGTCGAGCCCGAGGATGCGATCTGGACGTTCGTGCCGCCCGAAACGGCCCCTGCACCCGGCGCGTCGGCCAGCGCGGCCAATGCCGCTTCGGCGACCGCGCCGGCGGTTGCGCGCTAGCGATCAGGCGTCGTCACCCATACGGAGCGCTGCAATGAAGGCTTCCTGCGGGATGTTGACGTTGCCATATTCGCGCATCCGCTTCTTGCCCTCTTTCTGCTTTTCCAGCAGCTTCTTCTTGCGGGTTGCGTCGCCGCCATAGCATTTGGCGGTCACGTCCTTGCGCAACGCGGCGATGGTTTCGCGGGCGATGACTTTTCCGCCTATCGCTGCCTGGATCGGAATCTTGAACATGTGGCGCGGGATCAGGTCCTTGAGGCGCTCGCACATGCCGCGGCCGCGGCTTTCGGCCGAGCCGCGGTGGACGATCATGCTCAGCGCGTCGACCGGCTCGTTGTTGACGAGGATGCTCATCTTGACGAGGTCGCCGGCGCGGTGCCCGATCTGGTGATAGTCGAACGACGCATAGCCGCGGCTGATGCTCTTCAGCCGGTCGTAGAAGTCGAACACCACCTCGTTGAGCGGCAGTTCATAGGTGATCTGCGCGCGGCCGCCGACATAGGTCAGATTCTTCTGCACCCCGCGGCGGTCCTGACACAGTTTCAGGATCGGGCCCAGATAATCGTCGGGCACATAGATCACCGCCTCGATCCACGGCTCCTCGATCTCGTCGATGCGGTTCGGGTCGGGCATGTCGGCGGGGTTGTGGAGCTCGATCTCCTTCGCCGCCTCATTCTTCGTGTGGCCGAGCTTCAGCTTGTAGACCACCGACGGCGCGGTGGTGATCAGGTCGAGGTCATATTCGCGCGTCAGCCGCTCCTGAATGATCTCGAGGTGGAGCAGGCCGAGGAAGCCGCAGCGGAAGCCGAAACCGAGCGCGGCCGAGCTTTCCATCTCGAACGAGAAGCTCGCGTCGTTGAGCCGCAGTTTCTGGATGCTCTCGCGCAGCTTTTCGAAATCGTTCGCGTCGGTCGGAAACAAACCGCAGAAGACGACGGGCTGGACTTCCTTGAACCCCGGCAGCGGCGCCGCGGCGGGTTTCTTGGCGTCGGTCACCGTGTCGCCGACGCGCGCCTGCGCGACGTCTTTGATCTGCGCGGTGATGAAACCGATCTCGCCGGGGCCGATCTCGGTCAGTTCCTCGCGCTTCGGCGTGAAACAGCCGACGCGGTCGATCAGATGGGTGGTGCCCGCCTGCATGAACTTGATCTGCTGGCCTTTTTTCAGGATCCCGTCGACGACGCGGACGAGGATGACCACGCCCAGATAGGGGTCGTACCAACTGTCGACGAGCATCGCGAGCAGCGGCGCGGTCGCGTCGCCCTTCGGCGGCGGGATCTTGGTGACGATCGCTTCCAGCGCTTCCTCGATGCCGATCCCGGCCTTGGCGCTGGCGAGCACGGCATCGTCGGCGGGCAGGCCGATGATATCCTCGATCTCGGCCTTCACCTTGTCGACGTCGGCCGCGGGCAGGTCGATCTTGTTGATCACCGGCACAATCTCATGATCATGCTCGATCGACTGATAGACGTTCGCCAGCGTCTGCGCCTCGACCCCCTGCGCCGCATCGACGACGAGCAGCGCCCCCTCGCACGCGGCAAGGCTGCGCGACACTTCATAGGCGAAGTCGACGTGCCCTGGCGTGTCCATCAGGTTCAGCTCATAGGTTTCGCCGTCCTTCGCGGTGTATTTGAGGCGCACCGTCTGCGCCTTGATCGTGATCCCGCGCTCCTTCTCGATCTCCATATTATCAAGGACTTGCGCCGACATTTCACGCGCGGTGAGCCCGCCGGTGAACTGGATCAGCCGGTCGGCGAGCGTCGACTTGCCATGGTCGATGTGCGCGATGATCGAAAAATTGCGAATATGCGAAAGGGGAGTCGTCATCGGGCGCCGTTAGCAGGGGTTTGCGGCGCTGTCAGCAGGCGAGTCGCGGCCCACGAGGCCCCGCCATACCATCTGTGTCCGCGTAATTTTATTCCGAAGTTGTCAAACTTGTCATTCCTCTTCGGTATAATGATACCCGTCGCCCGCGACCGCGCCGGTGCAGCATATCCGGGCGGGCTGAGAGAATGGACCATGACGGCGACGCTGGCATGGCGGGATAATGTAGGAAAGAGATTTTCGGGGCGGAACGACGGATAGCGCAGCTCGATCGGTCGCACGTCGATCGAGGGGTAAGCGGACGGATCATACCGCCAGCCAGTGTGCGCAATCGTCGCGCACCCGCGCGTCGCGATCGTGCGTCCCGCGTTCCAGCGCCGCCGCCCGGCCCGCGCCCTCTTCCACCGCCGCCAGCGCGGCGATGGCGTTCGCGCGGACGCGGGGGACGGGGTGAGCTTTTGCGAAATGATCGGCGATGTCTTTGCCGTTGTCGGTCAGGTGGACCGCGCAGCGGAGCAGCATTTCGCCGCTGGTCAGCGTCGGGCGCCGCGCGATCGTGCCAGCTTCGAGGTCGACGATATATTGGTCGCGCCAGGGGACATGCTCGCCCTCGTCCATGATGTTGAGGCTGACCGACAGACTTTCGGGCGGGAGCTGGCTGTGGATGTCGCGGTGGGCGCGGTAAAGCATCATCTTGCCTTCGCTGAGCTGGCTGCGCTCGACGAATTGGAGATTGATCGGTTCGCCGAGGCGGCCGTCGACCTGCTCCGCGTCATACTCATAATAGTCGCTGACATAGCCGGGGCCGAAATAGCCTGCGGTCAGGAAGCTGAAATTATGATCGTGCGGGACGCCGTAGGAGAAGGCCGCGGCACCGCTCGCGGCGGTGACGGCGTCGGTCGCGGCGGGCCAGAGATTGGCGCGGAGGTAAAAGCCGCGCGCGCTGCGGTGAAGGAGGAAGACCTGCGCCGAATAACGGTTGATTTCGAGCTGGTCGGCGTAGCTCGCCTTCAGCGCGGCGACGACCCGGTCGGCGAGGAAGGTGCGGTTATGCTGAAGGCCGGCGAGGAGCGCGGCGCAATGCGCGATGCTCGCCTCGTCGGCAAGGTCGACGCCGCTTTCATCGAGGCGCGCGGCGACTTCGGCGAGGTCGAGCATGGGACCGACGGGCGGGTCGATCAGGCAGGGCATTGGGATTCTCCTGCGCCCCTCCGCTGAAGAGGAGGGGTTTGGAGGAGCGCCAGCGTCGACACAGCGGCACGGCGCACCTCGGGATGCGGATCGCCCGTCGCCATCGCGGCAAGGTGCGGCCGCGCCGCGACGCGGTCGAGCGCGACCAGTTCGCGCATCGCGTGCCAGCGCGCTGCGAAATCCTCGGCCCCGGTTTCGGCGGCGAAGAGCGGCGCGGCGTCAGTGCGGCCGAGATGGCGGAGCAAGGTCAGCGCCATCGTGCGGAAGCTGCTGTCGCGGCGCGACGCGCTGACATGGATCAGCCGGCCGCTCGCGATGTCATAGGCGCGGATCGGGAGCGGCGACGGCGGCTGCACCGCGAGTTCGAGCAGTAATATGTCGCGGCGGGCCTCGGCCAGCGACCAGCTTTGGCGCCCGGTATCGAGCTGGAACAGCTCGCCGGTCCAGAGCGCGCGCGCGGGCTCGCTGCGGCACGGCGCGGCGGCGGCCGCGGTGAAGCCGCCCCCTTCCTCGGCTTCGTCCACTACGACCTCGTGCCACAGGAGCGAGGCGTCCCCGCTCGCGAGAACGCGAATCGCGGCGCGGCCGGGGATGAAGACAGTGCTGGCGGGCGGCGCGACGCAGCTGCCCGCGGGACGGACGAGGAGCGTCAGGCGAACGCCGCCGCGGTCGGCGAGGACGAGTCCACCCGCGCCGCCATCCCCGCCGCCCACGAGCCGCAGCGGAGGACGCGCGAAGGGATCGGCGGCGAGGAGTGCGAGCGCGGCGTCGAGCCGCGCTTGCAGCCACGCCATATCCTCCAGCCAGGGGATAAGCCGCGCGAGCGCAACCTCGGCGGGCACGCCCTCGAGCGCGTCGATCGCGGCGAGCAGGCCGCCCGGCGCGGCGTCGGCGGCGCGCCATGCCGTATCGGTGGCCGCAATCGCGTCGCGAATACGCTGGCGGCGCGCGAAGTCGGCGCGAGGAAAATGGTCGTGGCGCGAGCGGGCGGTCATGCGAAAAGGCGCGGGAACGGCGGCGGGATGCGTTGCCGTCCGTTCCCGCCCGCGATCAGTCGTGGACGATCAGCGCGATGGTCACCGCGATCTCGAAGATCGACGGCCCCGAGGTGGCGCTTTCGCTCATCAGCGACCCGAACAGCCCGACCGCGGTGTCGAGCAACGGCAGCGCGGCGATATCAACGGGCGGCAGTTCCATATTTCCTCCTGTCCTGACCGGCGGCGCGACCTGCCGCCGCCGGCAGGGCTAGGTGGGCACGGGGCGATCGCCGAGTTAACTTAACGTAATCCGTGCCTTGTCGCCGATCGAAGCACGGTTGCCGGCGCGCGCCGTCGGAGTAGGATGCGCCGTCACAACCGGGAGATTGCCCATGCGCCGCGCTCTATTCGTCGCCCTTACGGGCATCCTGCTCGCCAGCCCCGCCGCCGCCGAGACCTTGCTCGTCGGCAACAAGGGCGAGGATACGCTCAGCGTCATCGCGCTGGGTAGCGGGACGCAGCTCGCGCGGTTGCCGACGGGCCGGATGCCGCACGAGATCGCGATCTCGCCCGACGGCAATCAGGCCGCCGTCGTCGCCTATGGCGGGACGACGATCGATATATTCGACATCGGCGGCCGCACGAAGCTCAGGACGATCGACCTCAGCCCCAATCGACGGCCGCACGGGCTGCTCTGGCTTGCCGACGGCCGGCTCGTCGCGACGACGGAGGGCAGCGAATCGGTCTCGGTCGCCGCGCCCGACGGCACGCTCACCTCGATCGCGACGGGGCAGAAGGGCACGCACATGATCGTCGTCGCGCCTGATAATCGTACCGCCTATACGGCCAATATCGGATCGGGGACGGTGAGCATGCTCGACCTGACCGAAGGCCGGAAGCTGCGAGACATCGCGGTCGGCGGCAAGCCCGAGGGGCTGGCGCTGACGAAAGGCGGGCGCGAGCTGTGGGTCGGCGATCTCGACGCGCCGCGCGTGTCGATCTGGGATACGGCGAGCGGCGAAAAGGTCGCCGAGCAGCCGGTCGATCCCGTCGCGATCCGCGTACTCGCCAGCCCCGACGGCAAGCTCGTCGCAACGAGCAATATGGCATCGGGCACGATCAGCCTGTTCGACGCCGAAACGCGCGCGCCGCTGAAGACGATCACCGTGTCGGGCGAGGCGGCGAAGGGGCAGGTGACCTTGCTGTTCAGCCCCGATTCGAAACGGCTCTATGCCGCCGAGACGGGGCACGACAAGGTCGCCGAAATCGACGTCGCGCGCGGCGAAGTGCTGCGCCGGATCGCAGCGGGGAAGCAGGGCGACGGGCTGGCGATCGCGCCATAGGCAGGTTTGTCTGTTTTGGGGTGGTGAGCGGATGTTGGGTTCCATTAAGCCCCTCCCCTTCAGGGGAGGGGTTGGGGTGGGGGCCATC
>CBINGC010000071.1:0-12821 GCA_966250105.1 uncultured Sphingopyxis sp.
CGCCGCCGCCGCCTCCGCCGCCCCCGCCGCCTCCGCCGCCCCCGCCGGTCGTGGAATGCGCACCTGGGCCGTACATCGTGTATTTCGACTGGGATCAGTCGAACATCACGCCGGAAGCCGCTTCGACGCTCGACAATGCGATCAGCGCCTACAACCGTGGTTGCACGGGTACGCAGGTCATGCTCGCGGGTCACGCCGACCGTTCGGGTTCGGCCACGTACAACGTCGGCCTGTCGAACCGTCGCAACGACGCGGTTCGCAGCTACCTGACCGCTCGCGGCATCTCGGACGGCTCGATCAGCGCGCAGGGCTTCGGCGAAACCCGCCCGGCCGTTGCGACTGCCGATGGCGTCCGCAACGACCAGAACCGTCGCGTGGAAATCACTTACGGTCCGAACTCGGGCATGTAAGACCGGTTTCCGCTCCCGACAGGGACTGGAAGACAAAGAGGGGCGGTACCGCAAGGTGCCGCCCCTTCTTTATGCCGATTTGCGCGGCAATGCCGTCCGCTGGCAATTTCCAGATTCTTCTTGCTCAATTGGTAGTATGATATACCATTACTTTGGGGGCGCGAGATGGTCTTGAGCCCTTGAAGGGGGGGCGGCGTCCGTCAGTCGCGGTGCGTTTAGCCCCGAGCGGGAGAGAGACGATGCGCACAGGCCGCAGCAGGTTTCATCGCAGCATTTTTCGCGCCGACCCCAATGGCGATCCCGCCATCAACACGACGCCGTTGATCGACGTCATGCTGGTGATGCTGGTGATGTTCATCATCACCATACCGCCACCCACGCACAGCGTCGACGTGACGTTGCCGGGTGAGGCTCTCTTGAATACGCCAGTGCTCGATGAAAATCGCGTCACGATCGACACGACCGACGTCATCCGCTGGAACAACGAGGCCGTCGATCTGGCTCAGTTGGGGATGTTGGTCAAACAGGCGGCCGATCGGCCGGAACCGGCGGCGATCCTGCTCGATCCCGATGCGCGCGCGCGATACTTGCGTGTCGATGAAGCAATCGGGGCAATTCGGCGCAACGGCGGCTCGAAGCTCTCCTTTCCCGGCATTCAGAATTACGCGGGGCTGATCTGAGCTTTTCGGGCTCCCGCCGCCTCAGGCGGCGGGCGCCGTTCCGGGCCGCAGATAGCGCATCATATAGCCGACATAGTCGGCCTTGCCGAGGGGGACGCCCATGTGGCGCAGGACGGCATAGGCGGCCACGCGGTGAAAGGCGAATTGCGGCTGGGCCCAGTCGCGAACATAGTCGAACGCCTTCATCTCGAAGATCATGCCGTTCGGCAGGTCGAAGCTGACCGGCTGGTCGCCGTCTTCTCCGAGCGCAGTGCGATCGACGGCGCCGAGAATGGCCAAGGTCGCGGCGATCTGTTCCTGCATTCCGGCGAAGTCGGTTGCGTCCTCGGGAAGTTCGGGGACCGCGATGCCCCCGAGGCGGCTCAAGGGCTGCAGCGCCTGGACGCAGGTGAAGCGGACCTGCGAGGCGAGCGGGAACATGTCAGGGGCAAGCCGTGCGACCGCAAATTGCAATTCCCCAATGCCGTTATCCGCGCCCCATAGGCTGGCTTTCGACAACTCGCCGGACAAGGCCTTCAGGCCATTTTGGAAGGCCGGTACGGTCAGGTCGTAGAGCATGGTCATTTCCTTCGGTCGATCGAACGTGCGTCAAGCGGTGGCGAGATTGTCCTGGAACTGGAGCCGCGCGAGGCGGGCGTAGAGGCCATCCGCGGCGACGAGTTCATCATGCTTGCCCTCTTCGACGATGCGGCCGTCGTCCATCACGACGATGCGGTCGGCGGCGCGCACGGTCGCGAGGCGGTGGGCGATGACGATCGTCGTGCGGTCGGCCATCAGCGTTTCGAGCGCGTCCTGCACCAGTTTTTCGGATTCGGCGTCGAGCGCCGAGGTCGCCTCGTCGAGCAGCAGCAGCGGTGCGCGGCGCAACAGCGCGCGCGCGATCGCGACGCGCTGGCGCTGGCCGCCCGACAGCCGGGCACCCCCCTCGCCCATGAAGGTGTCGAGGCCGTGCGGCAGCTTGCGCAGAAATTCCTCGGCATTGGCGGCGCGCGCGGCGTCCCACAGATCGTCGTCGCTCGCGCTCCAATTGCCGTAACGCAGGTTGTCGCGCGCCGAGGCGGCGAAGATCACTGTTTCCTGCGGCACCATCGCGATGCGCGCGCGGATGTCGGCGGGGTCGGCTTCGGTCAGCGGCACGCCATCGAGCAGGATCTGTCCGGTCTGCGGATCGTAGAAACGTTCGGCGAGCTGGAAGAGCGTCGACTTGCCGGCGCCCGAGGGGCCGACGATCGCGACCGTCTCGCGCGGGCGGATGGCGAGGCTGAAATCATGCAGCGCCGGGGCGTCGGGGCGGGTCGGATAGTGAAACTCGACGTGGTCGAATTCGAGCGTGCCAACGGGCGGTGTGGGAAAAGCGTGCGGTCTTGCGGGCGGGGCGATGCTCGGTTCGGCATTGAGAAGTTCGCTCAAACGTTCGGCGGCGCCCGCGGCGCGCAGCAGGTCGCCATAGACCTCGGTCAGCGCACCGAATGCGCCCGCGACGAGCCCCCCGGTGAGCACGAAGGCGGCGATCGTGCCGCCGGTGATCGTCCCCGCCGCAACCCCTGCGGCGCCATACCAGAGCAAGGTGGTGATCGCGCCGAAGAGCAGGCCGATGACGATCGCGGTCATCGCCGCGCGCAGCCGGATGCGGCGCTTCGCGGTCGCGAAATTGGCCTCGACCGCCGCCGTGAAGCGATCCGCCTCGCGATCCTCCTGCCCAAAGGCCTGAACGATCTTCATCGCACCCAATTGCTCGGCGGTCGTCGCGCCGATGTCGGCGACGCGGTCCTGGCTGGTGCGCGAGACATTCTGAAGTTTTCGGCCAAGCAGGACGATCGGCATGATGATCACCGGGATGCCGAGCAGGATTCCGCCGGTCAGTCCTGGCGAGAGCGAGAAGAGATAGGCGATGCCGCCGATGCCCATCACCGTGTTGCGGAGTGCAACCGAGACGGTGGTGCCGACGGTCTGTTCGATGATCGACGTGTCCGACGTCATGCGCGACGCGATTTCCGACGGGCGGTTTTCTTCGAAAAACCCGGGGGCGAGGCGCAGCAGGTTGCGCTGCACCGCCTGGCGGATGTCGGCGACGGTACGCTCGCCCAGCCAGCTGACGAAATAGAAGCGCAGCGCGGTGGCGACCGCGAGGGCGACGACGATGACGTAGAAGAAGCGGAAATGCGGGGCGACGTCGCCGCCACCGGCGACGAAGCCGCTGTCGATCATTTCCTTGAATTGATAGGGGATCGCGAGCGTCGCGATCGCCGCGACCCCCAGCGCGATCGCAGCGATCAGCAGTTGCAGCGGATAGCGGCTGGCATGGTGCCAGATCATCCGCAGGCTGCCGAGCTTGCGGCGCGCGTCGGCGGAGGGTGTCGCGGCGGAAAGGTCGGATTGGCTGGCCATCGCACCGGCCCTAGCAGCGGCGGGGACTGCGCTCAACGATCCAGAATGATGCTGCGCTTCACGCGCTTTGAAGCAGGACTGCACGGGAGCGCGGCGATGGCCCCGCGCTCCCCCTTCAGGTAAGCGGTTTCACTCCATCGGCGCATTAGCGCCGCGCGACGCAGAAATATTCGCCCTCGAAACGCCTCGCCACGTTTTTGATGCATTGCACAATGAGGCGGAGCCCCTAGACTGCTAACCAATGAGCAGGCGCCGCAGAGCGCCGCCGGGCTACGCAAGGAATGATCCGAATATGCTGTATCACGCGTTTGACATGCAGAAGAACTGGCTCGCGGGGGCGAGCGCGCTCGCAACGGCGGGCGCGCAGGTGATGCAGCATCCGGCGAATCCGCTCGGCTATTTCGGCGGCAGCCCGATGTTCGCCTCGGCGCTCGAGGTGTTCGCACATGCGGCGGCACCGCGCGGCAAGCCGGGGTTCGAACTTTACGAAACCATCGTCGATGGCGAGACGGCGCGCGTGACCGAGGTGGTCGAAGCGCGCAAACCCTTCGGCCAGCTCAAGCATTTCAAGCACAAGGGCACGCAGGACGCGCCCAAGCTGCTGATCGTTGCGCCGATGTCGGGTCATTATGCGACATTGCTGCGCGGCACGGTCGAGCGGATGCTGCCCGGGCACGACGTGTGGATCACCGACTGGCGCGACGCGCGCAACGTGCCGCTGGAGGCGGGGAAGTTCGACCTCGACGATTATGTCGATTATCTGATCGCATGGCTCGAACATATCGGCCCCGGCGCGCATGTGCTCGCGGTGTGCCAGCCGTCGGTGCCGAGCCTCGCCGCCGCGGCGGTCATGGCGGCGAACAAGCATAAGTGCCGGCCCAAGACGCTGACGATGATGGGCGGGCCGATCGACACGCGCAAGGCGCCGACCGCGGTGAACGACCATGCGATGACGCGGCCGCACGCCTGGTTCCAGGAGAATGTGATCGCGACCGTCCCGGCCTATTATCCGGGTGCGGGCCGCCGCGTCTATCCGGGCTTCCTGCAACTCGCGGGTTTCATGTCGATGAACCTCGGCAATCACATGATGAGCCATTGGGAGATGTTCAAACATCTGGTCGACGGCGACGGCGAGAGCGCCGACAAGACCAAGGAATTTTACGACGAATATCGCGCGGTGTGCGACATGACCGCCGAATTCTATCTGCAGACGGTCGATGTCGTATTCCAGCGCCACCTGCTGCCAAAGGGCGAGATGACGCATCGCGGCCGGCCGGTCGACGTCGGCGCGATCGAAGATATCGCGATCCTCGCGATCGAGGGCGAGCGCGACGATATTTCGGGAATCGGCCAGACCAAGGCGGCGCTGACGATCGCCAAGGCGCTACCGACGGCGAAGAAGAAATATCTGATGGCGAAGGGCGTCGGCCATTACGGCATCTTCAACGGTCGCAAATGGCGCGACGAGATCGCTCCGGTGGTCGAGAAATGGATCCGGACGCACGGCGGGTAAGGTTGTCGGCTTTCGTTCGATTGCGGACATCGATTTCGCTCGCCCTTCTCAGGAGGAGGGTCTGAGCAACGGCAACTCCCCCAAAGCCGCCTCCAATCGCGCGGCACAAGCGTAGCCGCCCCCTAGACGTCGCGCCACTTTCACCCTATGTTCAGGGAACGGGGCACAATAATCGGGGCTCCGGACGATATAGGGGCGATTCTTGCGGTTATTGCTGACCCTTTTGGCATTGCTGACCGGCTTGGCGACCGCCGACCGGGCGGTTGCCGCGCCTGCCGTTCCGGCGGCGATGGGGGCTTTGGTCCTGCTGGCCGAAACAACCGGCAAGGCCGAAGCGAGCGATAGCGAACGCCGCCCGACGACGAATTCACCGCAGCGGCGCACGTCGAGCGGTAACGGCAAGCCGCGTAAGGCGGCTCCGCCGCACCTCCCCGGCCTGCTGACCGGTAGCGACCGCGCGCTCGAATAGCGCCGTGCCGTTCGCGTCCGTTGAGGGCGCCGCCCCGTGACGGGGCCTCTTCCATAGTATTTTTGCGGCGCAACGTGCCGCCATGTCATTTTTATCCCAAGGAAAATTCCATGTTTTCTGGCCTTGCCAAGAGCCTGTTCGGCTCGTCCAACGACCGTTACGTCAACTCGATCCGCAAGATCGTCGACAAGATCAACGCGTTCGAACCCGCGATGCAGGCGCTCGATGACGCGGGGCTGCAGGCGCAGACGCAGGCGTTCCGCGACCGGCTGGGCGCGGGCGAAACGCTCGACGACATCCTGCCCGAAGCCTTTGCGACGGTGCGCGAGGCGGCGGTCCGCACGCTCGGCATGCGCCATTTCGACGTGCAGATGATCGGCGGCGTCGTCCTCCACCGCGGCGAGATCGCCGAAATGGCGACGGGCGAGGGCAAGACGCTGATGGCGACGCTGCCCTGCTATCTCAACGCGCTCGAGGGCAAGGGCGTCCATGTCGTGACCGTCAACGACTATCTCGCCCGCCGCGACGCCGAGTGGATGGGCACCGTCTATGGTTTTCTGGGCCTCACCACCGGGATCATCGTCCCGAACCTCAATGAGATGCAGCGCCGCGACGCCTATAACAGCGACATCACCTACGCGACGAACAACGAGCTCGGCTTCGATTATCTCCGCGACAATATGAAGTTCGACCGCCAGCAGATGGTCCACCGCGAATTCAACTTCGGCATCGTCGACGAGGTCGACTCGATCCTGATCGACGAGGCGCGCACGCCGCTGATCATCTCGGGTCCGACCGACGACAAGTCCGAACTCTATATCCGGGTCAACGAGGTCGTGCTCAATCTGACCGAGGATGATTATGAGAAGGACGAAAAATCGAAGTCGATCAGCCTGACCGAAGACGGCACCGAGCATGTCGAGCGGCTGCTCGAAGCGGCGGGGCTGCTGCAGGGCAACAATCTCTACGACATCGAAAACACGCAGGTCGTCCATCACGTCAACCAGGCGCTGAAGGCGATCCAGATGTTCCGGATCGATACCGACTATATCGTCAAGGACGGCAAGGTCGTGATCATCGACGAGTTCACCGGCCGCATGATGGACGGACGCCGCTGGTCCGACGGTCTGCACCAGGCGGTCGAGGCGAAGGAAGGCGTGCAGATCGAGCCTGAAAATCAAACCCTGGCGTCGATCACCTTCCAGAATTATTTCCGCATGTATCCCAAGCTTTCGGGCATGACCGGCACCGCGGCGACCGAGGCGGCCGAATTCTTCGACATCTACAAGATGAATGTCGTCAACATTCCGACCAACCGTCCGATCGCGCGCATCGACGACGAGGATGAATTCTACAAGAATATCACCGACAAGTTCGGCGCGATCGCCAAGACGATCCGCGAAGCGAACGAGCGTGGCCAGCCGGTGCTCGTCGGCACGGTGTCGATCGAGAAGTCGGAGCTGCTCTCCTCCTTCCTCGAAAAGGAAAATGTCCCCCACAGCGTCTTGAACGCGCGTTTCCACGAGAGCGAGGCGCATATCGTCGCGCAGGCGGGCCGCACCGGCGCGGTGACGATCGCGACGAACATGGCAGGCCGCGGCACCGACATCAAACTCGGCGGTAACGAAGAATTCCGCATCGACGACGAATTGAAGGATCTGCCCGAAGGCCCCGAGCGCGACGCCGGCATCGCGCGCATCCAGGCCGAGGTTGCGGCCGAGCGTGAAGCGGTGAAGGCCGCGGGCGGATTGTTCGTGCTCGCGACCGAGCGCCACGAAAGCCGCCGCATCGACAATCAGCTGCGCGGCCGCTCGGGGCGTCAGGGCGATCCCGGCCTGTCGAAATTCTACCTCTGCCTCGACGATGATTTGCTGCGTATTTTCGGCCCCGACACGCTGTTTTCGAAGATGATGAACAAGAATCTGGAAGATGGCGAGGCGATCGGGTCCAAGTGGCTGTCGAAGGCGATCGAGACCGCGCAGAAGAAGGTCGAGGCGCGCAACTACGACATTCGCAAGCAGGTCGTCGAATATGACAATGTCATGAACGACCAGCGCAAGGTCATCTATGAACAGCGCGGCGAGATCATCGACAGCGAGACCGTCGACGAGGTGATGACCGCGATGCGCGCCGAGACGGTCAATTCGATCGTCGCCGACGCGTGCCCCCCGGGCAGCTATCCCGAACAATGGGACGTCGAGGCGATGAAGGAGCGCGTTGCCGACATTCTCGACCTGTCGCCGCCGATCGACGACTGGATGCAAGAAGATGCGGTCGACGCCGAAATCTTCGAGGAACGCATCCAGCAGGCGGCCGACGCGGTCGCCGCCGAGAAGGCGGGCCTCGTCGACGCGGAGACGTGGAAGAGCATCGAGAAGTCCGTCCTGCTCCAGACGCTCGACCATCATTGGAAAGAGCATCTTTCGACCCTCGACGCGCTGCGTCAGGTCGTGTTCCTGCGCGCTTATGCGCAGAAGCAGCCGATCAACGAATATAAGCAGGAAGCCTTCGCGCTGTTCGAGCGCATGTTGTCGAATATCCGCGAGGATGTGACGCGCACCGTCGCGCGCATCGACCTGCGCTTCGAAGAGCCCGAGCCGATGCCGCTGCCCGACCTGCCCGATTTCCTGACGACGCACATCGACCCGTTCACCGGCGAAGATAACAGCGGCGACATCGATGCGGGCTCGCTGGGCGTGATCGCGAA
The DNA here is from genome assembly GCA_966250105.1 of uncultured Sphingopyxis sp. Lineage (GTDB taxonomy): Bacteria > Pseudomonadota > Alphaproteobacteria > Sphingomonadales > Sphingomonadaceae > Sphingopyxis. Next base: position 8,168 of record CBINGC010000071.1, read on the forward strand.
CACGCTGCCGCCGATGCAGGTGCCCAAACCCGACCTGCCCGAGGGCGAGAACCCCTACGCCGCGCTCGAAATCAGCCGCAATGCGCCGTGCCCGTGCGGGTCGGGACGCAAGTATAAGCATTGCCACGGGGCGATTTGACGCTGTCCCTTCCTTCCCCCTTGATGGGGGAAGGATATGGAGCCTTATCGCGAAGTGATGGCGCGCCCACGCACCGTCGCTTCAAGCCGGCACCGCACCCCCACTGCTGCGACCAGCGAACGAGTTCGCCAGTCTCGCTGTCTCCCCCGTCACGGGGGAGGATGGCGGCAATTACCCCGCTTGCCAAGGCGCAGGCGCCTGATTAGCATCCATACTCATAAGCTTGACGGCCGCGTAGCCAGGCAAGCGACGCAGCAGGCAGGAAAGATGGGCCGCGCCGCCGACCAGAGCGCGCGGCCAGACCGGTGGCGTGTTGCGTGGAAAGGGCTGGCGCATTCCATTTTTCGACGAGATGACGGGACAGGGGAGCGAGGTCCGGTCGCCCTATCGCGAATATTCGGACTGGTTCGGCCGTGAGGATGCGGCGCGCATTCAGCGCAAGGCGCAGCAGGCCGAGGCCTTTTTTCGTACCACCGGCATCACTTTCAACGTTTACGGCGAGGATGAAGCCGACGAGCGGCTGATCCCCTTCGACGTCGTGCCGCGGATCATCGCGGCGAGCGAATGGCGGCGTCTGTCGCGCGGTATCGAGCAGCGCGTGCGCGCCTTGAACGCCTTCCTCCACGACATCTATCACCGGCAGGAGATTTTGCGCGCGGGCCGGGTGCCGGTCGAGCTGATTTCGCGCAACGAGGCCTTTCTGCCGATGATGATGGGCATGGATCCGCCGGGCGGCGTCTATACCCACATCAGCGGCATCGACATCGTGCGCACCGGCGCCGACGAATATTATGTGCTCGAGGATAATGCGCGCACGCCGTCGGGCGTGTCCTACATGCTCGAAAACCGCGAGACGATGCTCCAGATGTTTCCCGAGCTGTTCGCGAAGATCGCCGTGCGCGAGGTCGGCGACTATCCGCTCAACCTCTTGAAGTCGCTCGCCGCCTGCGCGCCGCCCGCATGCGGCGGCACGCCGACGGTCGCGGTGCTGACCCCCGGCATCCACAATAGCGCCTATTTCGAGCACAGCTTCCTCGCCGACCAGATGGGCGCCGAGCTGGTCGAAGGGCACGACCTTCGCGTTGTCGACGGGCGCATCGCGATGCGCACGACGCAGGGCTATACGCCGATCGACGTCCTTTATCGCCGCGTAGACGACGATTTTCTCGATCCGCTGAACTTCCGGCCGGACTCGGTGCTCGGCGTGCCCGGGATCTGGGACGTCTATCGCGCCGGAGCGATCACGATCGCCAACGCGCCCGGCACCGGCATAGCCGACGACAAGGCGCTCTACAGCTATATGCCCGACATCATCGAATTCTATACGGGCGAGAAGGCGTTGCTGCCCAATGTGCCGACGTGGCGCTGCTCGGAACCCGAGCATCTGCGCGAGGTGCTCGACCGGCTGCCCGAACTGGTGGTGAAGGAAGTGCACGGATCGGGCGGATACGGGATGCTCGTCGGCCCGGCGGCGAGCAAGAAGGAGATTGCGGCGTTCCGCGCCAAGCTGGAGGCGAACCCGCGCAATTATATCGCGCAACCGACCTTATCGCTCTCGACCGTGCCGATCTTTACCAAGGCGGGGCTGGCGCCGCGGCATGTCGACCTGCGCCCCTTTGTGCTGATGTCGCCGCAGGGGATCAAGATCACGCCGGGCGGGCTGACGCGCGTCGCGATGCGCAAGGGGTCGCTGGTGGTGAATTCGAGCCAGGGCGGCGGGACGAAGGATACGTGGGTGTTGGAGGATTGATGGCGACGAATGGTGCCTCGCACGCCGGCCGTCGCCCCCGCGCAGGCGGGGGCCGTTGTCGGCCCTGCTCCTCACCGCTGCGTAAACCGCCGGTGGCCGCGTTCAGAGGCCGTGACTCTGAAACGCCCGTCGCGGGGGCGACGGGGGTGCGTCCATGCTAGGGAAGACCGCCGGCTCTCTCTACTGGATGGCGCGCTATCTCGAACGGAGCGAAAATAATGCGCGGCTGATCGATGCGGGGTTCCGCATCGCGCTGACGCGGTCGAGCACCGCGCGGTCCGAATGGCGATCGGTGCTCGTCACCGCGGGGCAGGATTTCGCGTTCCGGAAGGCGCATGGTGAGGATTATACTTCGCAACGCGTCGTCGATTTCCTGCTGCGCGATCCCGCCAATCCGTCGAGCATCCTGTCGGTAGTCAAGCGCGCGCGCGACAATGCGCGCACCGCGCGCACCTACATGACCCGCGAGGTGTGGGAGGCGGTCAACACGAGTTGGATGACGCTCGGCGCGCTGCTCAAGCGGCAGGTGCGCGAGGATGATTTGCCCGATGTGCTCGCGGCGATCCGGCGGCAGAGCGCGCAGGTCGGTGGGACATTTTCGGGCACGATGCTGCGCAACGACGGCTATAATTTCGCGCGGCTCGGCACCTTCCTCGAACGCGCCGACAACACCGCGCGCATCCTCGACGTCAAATATTATCTGCTGCTGCCCTCGGTCGCGCATATCGGCAGCTCGATCGACAATGTGCAGTGGGAGACGATCCTGCGCTCGGTGTCGGCGCACCGCGCCTATCACTGGCTCTACGGGGCCGAGATCAGCGCATTGAAGATCGCCGAATTTCTGATCCTCTACAAACAAATGCCGCGCAGCCTCGCCTTCTGCTGCGATCAGATGAACGACAATCTCGGGCTGCTCCAGCGTAGCTATGGCGAAGAGACCGAGGCGGTGCGATTGGGCACGGCGATCAGCCGCGACCGGCTCTCGCGTCCGATCGCATCGATCTTCGACGGCGGGTTGCACGAGTTCATCACCGACTTCCTCCGCGCCAATGCCGCCCTCGCGCGGCAGATCGAGCGTGATTACCGTTTTGTGGAGTGACCATGCGGCTGCGCGTCGAACATATCACCCATTATCAATATGACAGCCCGGTCCGCTATGCGCTGCAGCAGGTGAAGCTGACGCCGAAGGAGCGGCCGGGGCAGCAATTGATCCACGGCTGGACGATCGAGGTCGAGGGCGGCGCGCAGCAGCTTCACTATACCGATCATCACGGCAATGGCGTCGACCTGATCGCGGTCGACGGCGGGACGAGCGAACTCGTCATCCGCTGCACCGGCGAGGTCGAGCTGGTGACATGGGACGGCGTGATCGGCCCGCACCGGGGCGCGATGCCGCTCTGGACCTTCCTGCGGCCCACCCCGCTGACGCGCGCAGGACGCGGGGTGCGCTCGCTGACCGCCGAACTCGGCCGCGATTTCGCGAACGACATCGAGCGGGCGCATGCGCTGTCGGCGCTGATCCTGGGCAAGCTCCCTTACCGGATCGGGGTCACCGACGCCGAGACGACAGTCGAGCAGGCGCTCGGCGGCGAGGGCGGCGTGTGCCAGGACCATGCACATATCTTCATCGCCGCGATGCGCCATCTGGGGCATCCGGCGCGCTATGTTTCGGGCTATCTGATGATGAACGACCGGACGCATCAGGATGCGACGCACGGCTGGGCCGAGGCGCATTTCGAGCATATCGGCTGGATCGGGTTCGACGTCAGTAACGGCCACTCGCCCGACCGGCGATATATCCGCGTCGCGACCGGGCTCGATTATCGCGACGCCGCCCCGGTTCGCGGCATGCGCTATGGCGCGGCGCAGGAAAATCTGGTTGTCCAATTGCAGGTCCAGCAATAAGCGGGCCGGGCCCCTCTGGGTCGAGCGGGCGGGGAATATAGGATAAGATGACTTATTGCGTGGGAATGCGGCTCAACAAGGGGCTGGTGTTCATGTCGGACACCCGCACCAACGCGGGCGTCGACGACATCTCGCAGGTCCGCAAGATGCGCAGCTGGCATGTGCCCGGCGAGCGCGTGATCACGCTGATGTCGGCGGGCAATCTAGCGACGACGCAAGCCGTGGTGAGCCTGCTCGACGAGCGCACCAAGGCGCCCGAGGAGCGGCATCCGTCGATCCTGGCGGCGCCGTCGATGTTCGCGGTCGCGACGATCATCGGCGAAACGCTGCGCAACATCGTGATGCGCCACAATGATGAGGGCCAATCCGCGGCGGATTCGCTGTTCCGCGCCTCGCTGATCGTCGGCGGGCAGATCAAGGGCGCCGAACCGCGGCTGTTCCTCATCTATCCCGAAGGCAATTTCATCGAGGCGGGCGAGGATAATCCCTTCTTTCAGATCGGCGAGACGAAATATGGGCGGCCGATCATCGTGCGCTCCTATGATCCGGCGATGTCGTTCGAGGATTCGGTGAAATTGCTGTGCGTCTCATTTGATTCGACGATCCGGGCGAATGCGGGGGTGGACCTGCCGATCGACCTCAAGATCCACGAGCGCGACGATTTCGTCGGTGTGCGCGAGCGGCGGTTCGAGCGGGGCGACCCCTATTTCGAAAGCGTTGCCAATGGCTGGGCCGAGGCGCTGGGGATCGCGCTGGCGGAGTTGCCGGACTTTCATTTTTGAACTTCTCCCTCCCGCAAGCGGGAGGATAAAGGTCACCTGTTCTTCCGCCCTTCGATCAGCCCATCGACGAGGCTCGGA
>CBINGC010000072.1:0-12820 GCA_966250105.1 uncultured Sphingopyxis sp.
GCCGAAAAGGCAAAGATCTAACCCGCCGCGATCCGTCCGCCTTCGATACGAAAGCGCGTCACCGGCCCCGGCATGTCGTCGAACAGCGTCGCCTCGGTCCCGGTAAGCCACGCCTGTCCGCCTTGCCCGGCAAGCCGCTCGTAAAGCGCGGTGCGGCGTCGCGGGTCGAGATGCGCAGCCACCTCGTCCAATAGAAGCACCGGCCGCTGCCCGCGCGCGCGCGCGACGCAGTCGCTGTGCGCGAGGATCAGCGACAGCAGCATCGCCTTTTGCTCGCCGGTCGAGCAGCGCGCCGCCGCGCGGCCCGTTGCGGCATGGACGGCCGAGAGGTCGTCGCGATGCGGCCCGGCGGTCGCGCGGCCGGCCGCGGCATCGATCCGGCGGCGCGCGGCGAAGAGCGCCTCCAGCGCGTCGACCGCGTGCGGCGCCTTGCGCGCTTTTCCGTCGCTGTCGACGAGCGTCAGCAGCGGGCGGGCGAAAGGCGCGTCGGGCTGACCCGCGAGCTCGGCCGATAGCCCCATGAGCATCGCCTGCCGTGCCGCGTCGATCGCCGCGCCATGCTCGGCAAGCTGCGCCTCGAGGCTGGCAAGCCAATTGGGGTCGGCGCCGGCCGGGTCGGCAAGCAACTTCGCACGCGCGCGCAGCGCCGCTTCATATCGGTTGCCGTGCTGCGCATGGCGCGGATCGAGCGCGAGCACGAGGCGGTCGAGGAAGCGGCGCCGGTTTCCCGCGGTCTCGACGAACAGCCGGTCCATCGCGGGGGTCAGCCACAGCACCGCCAACCATTCGCCGAGCGCCGTCGCCGCGGCGGAGGCGCCGTTGATGCGCACGATCCGTCGTCCCGGCTGCGCGGGCTCCATCCCGGTCCCCAGCGCGACCGGAGGCAGGTCGGCGCCCGCCTGAACCTCGGCAAAGACCGCGAAACCGCCGCTCGCGCCGTCGCGCACCATGTCCGCCAGCGCGGCGCGGCGCAGCCCGCGCCCGGGTGCGAGTAGCGAGACCGCTTCCAATATATTGGTCTTGCCCGCGCCATTGTCGCCATGGAGCGCGACCAGCCCCGGCCCGGCCGCCATGTCCGCCCCGGCATGATTGCGAAAATCGGTCAGCGAAAGGCGGGTCAGCGTCATCCTGCACCGCGCCTACCGCAGCCCCTTCGGCGATGCCAGCCCGGCGCGCGCCCGACGGAGAATGGAACTTTTTCCGTCAAACGGTAATTTTTTCCATCTTCGTGTATTTTTCGCGCTGAAATAATATGTCGGGAATCAAAAAACCGCGCTTAACCGCCAATGAATGAAATTGGCACGGTCCCTGCAGAAGTGTCGGCATCCACCGGATGGCCCGGATGGAAGGTTCAAGGAAGGAAAATATCATGGCCCACTTCAACGTCGAATCGTTCAAGAGCTACGCGATCGCCGCCGCTGCCTCGCTTTACTGCTCGTTCATGTTCCTGGCCGCTGTCGGCCCGAACGCTGCGCACTTCGGCGGGCTGGTCGCCTGACCAGCCCCCGTGCCACCCAAAACGCCGGCCCGAAGGCCGGGATCGAAAGGAAAGAAATGAACCAGGGTTTTCGCAAGAATCGCCGCAACGGGATGGTCTTCGGCGTGTGCGCCGGGATGGCGGACCAGTTCGGCATCGATGTCTTGTGGACGCGCGTCGCCTTTGTCGCTCTGACGCTTTTGGGCTTCGGCCTGCCTCTGCTGCTGTACCTCGCCGTCGCGATCCTCGCGCCATAGGACAGCCCGGGCCGGACGCTTTCGAAGCGCATAGTCGCACCGGCCCCATATTCCCAAGACCAAGGGCTCACCGGCCGGACCGGTGGGCCCTTTTCATATCGCGATGGGTCGACGCAAGCCTTTGCCTTGGCGCGTCAGCCTTGCTATCGGCTGCGGACAATGGCCAGTACCACCGACGATCCCGACAGCACCGACCCCATTCCCGGCATGATCGATACTCCGTTCGACAGCGCGCTGTCCGAACGCTATCTCGTTTATGCGCTGTCGACGATCACCGCGCGGTCGCTGCCCGATCTTCGCGACGGATTGAAGCCCGTCCACCGTCGCCTGCTGTGGGCGATGCGCGCGATGCGGCTCGACCCGAGCCAAGGCTACAAGAAATCGGCGCGCGTCGTCGGCGATGTCATCGGCAAGTTCCACCCGCACGGCGACACCGCGGTCTATGACGCGATGGTCCGCCTCGCGCAGGATTTCTCGCTGCGCTATCCGCTCGTCGACGGCCAGGGCAATTTCGGCAATATCGACGGCGATAATGCCGCCGCCTATCGCTATACCGAGGCGCGGCTGACGCGCGTCGCGATCGACCTGATGCAGGGGCTCGACGAGGGCACGGTCGATTTCCGCCCGACCTATAATGGCGAGGATGAAGAGCCCGAAATCATGCCGGGGCTGTTCCCGAACCTGCTCGCCAACGGCGCGAGCGGGATCGCGGTCGGCATGGCGACGAACATCCCGCCGCACAATGCCGCCGAGGTGATCGGCGCCGCGCTGCTGCTGATCGAAAACCAGAATGCCGAGCTTTCCGAACTGCTCGAGCATGTGAAGGGCCCCGATTTCCCGACCGGCGGCATCGTCGTCGACAGTGCGGAGACGATCGCCCATGCCTATGAAACCGGCCGCGGCGGCTTCCGCGTCCGCGCGCGCTTCTCGACCGGCAGGATGGCGGACGGCAGCTGGGAAGACAGCGGCATCGAGAAATTATCGGGCGGCACCTGGCAGCTCGTGATCAGCGAAATTCCGTACGGGGTCGCCAAGGGCAAGCTGATCGAGCAGATCGCGCAGCTGATCGCCGACAAGAAATTGCCGATCCTCGAGGATGTTCGCGACGAAAGCGCCGAGGATCTGCGCATCGTGCTCGAACCCAAGAGCCGCAATGTCGATCCCGATGTGCTGAAGGAAGGCCTGTTCCGGCTGACCGACCTCGAAAGCCGTTTCGCGCTCAACCTCAACGTGCTCGATGCGACGCGCACGCCGAAGGTGATGGGGCTGAAACAGCTGCTCACCGAATGGTTGCAGCACCAGATCATCGTCCTCGTCCGCCGCGCGCAGCACCGGATCGCCAAGATCGACGACCGGCTCGAACTCGTCGCGGGTTATATCATCGCTTTCCTCAACCTCGACCGGATCATCGAAATCATCCGCACCGAGGACGAACCCAAGCCGGTGATGATCGCCGAATTCATCCTGACCGACCGCCAGGCCGAGGCGATCCTCAACATGCGGCTGCGCAGCCTCCGCAAGCTTGAGGAAATGGAGCTGAAGCGCGAGCAGGCCGACCTGACCGCCGAACGCGAGGAGCTGGCGAAGCTCGTCGAAAGCCCGGCGCGGCAGAAGACGCGGCTGCGCAAGGATCTGGAAAAGCTGCGCGACGTCTATGGGCTCGAAACTTTGCTCGGCGCGCGCCGCACGACGATCGCCGAGGCGGCGCCGACGCGCGACATCCCGCTCGATGCGATGATCGAGAAGGAACCGGTGACGGTGATCCTGTCGAAACGCGGCTGGATCCGCGCCCAGCGCGGCCATGTCGCGGCCGACCAGTGGGGCGAGTTCAAATTCAAGGAAGGGGACGAACTGCTGTTCGCCGCGCACGCGCAGACCACCGACAAGCTGCTGATCGCCGCGAGCGACGGGCGCTTCTTCACCGTCGGCGCCGACAAATTGCCCGGCGGTCGCGGGTTCGGCGAGCCTTTGCGCCTGATGGTCGATATCGATCCCGAGGCGCGGATCGTCGCGATGATCCCCGCGAGCGCCGAGGGCAGGCTGCTGCTCGCCTCGACGAGCGGCCACGGCTTCGTCGCGCAGATGAGCGAAGTCGTCGCCGAGACGCGCAAGGGTCGCAATGTGGTCAATTTGAAGCCCAAGGCAGCGCTCGCCGTCGTCCGCCCGATCGCGACGGCCGACGACAGCGTCGCGGCGGTGGGCGAAAACCGCAAACTCGTCGTCTTCCCGCTCGCCGAAGTGCCGGTCATGGCGCGCGGCCAGGGCGTGATGCTGCAACGCTATCGCGACGGGGGCCTGTCCGATGCGTTGAGCTTCGCCTTTGCCGACGGATTGAGCTGGGCGATGGGCGGCGAAACCGGCCGCACCCGCACCGAAACCGACCTCGCCCCCTGGCGCGTCGCGCGCGGCGCGGCGGGCCGCATGCCACCCACGGGTTTCCCGCGGAACAATCGCTTCGGCTGAACGTATTTATATGTAGCCGTAAATCCCTTCTTTACTTCCCGTCACCTAGGCATTGGGCAATGGGGAAAGGTCGCACAAAACCCTCTGTTATGCCTATTGATAGAACCGGCGAAGACCGGCCCTTGTTGTTCGTCGGCTGGATCGACGCGTTGCCCGTCCCGGCCGCGCTGATCAGACCGATGGCGCGCGGCAATTTCCGGCTTCATGCGAGCAACGCCGCCTTCGATCGGCTCGGCCTGTCGCCCGTCGGCGTCGATGCGCCGATCGAACTGTTGCGCGCGATCGAGCGCGCCTCGCAATATCCCGAGGAGTCGCAGGAATTCTCGTGCCAGCTCGGCGAAGGCCCGGCGGCGCGTGACCTGCGCGGATCGATCGGCCCGCTGCCCACCGAATCGGGCGACGACGGGCTGTTCCTGCTGACGCTGATCGACCGGACGCAGGAGATGATGACCGAGCGCAATTTGCGCCGCGAACTCGTCTCCGACAGCCTGACCGGGCTTCCCAACCGCGCCGGATTCGAGGAACTGGTCGAACAGCGCGCGCGCACCGAGGGCGCGAACGGCGACCATGCGATCCTGCTGCTCGACCTGGCCCGGTTCAGCCGCATCAACGAACATATCGGTCCGATGGCGGGCGACGAGCTGATCATCACGGTCGCGCGGCGCCTGAAATCCAGCCTGCGCAGCGGCGACATATTGGCGCGCACCGGCGGCGACGAATTCGCCATCTCGTCGCGTATCGCGGGCGGCCGCGCCGATGTGCGCGAAATGGCGCGGCGCATCCGCGGCTGTTTCGACCACCCGTTCCGCATCGGCGAACTCAAGGTCAGCGTCGATTGCGCGCTCGGCTGCGCGATTCAGCCCTCGATTGACACCGATATCGCGGACCAGATCCGCCACGCGCAGATCGCGCTCAAGCGGGCGAAGCAGACCGACCGCATCGAAATCTATGAACCCGAAGCCGCGATGCTGTCGGACAATCGCTTCGGGCTAGAGACCGAGCTGCGCAACGCGATCGAGGAAGACCGGCTGCACCTCGCCTTTCAGCCGCTGATCGAATTGTCTAGCGGCCGCGTTGCCGGATTCGAGGCGCTTGCGCGCTGGGACAACAGCAGCGGCCATGCGGTCTCGCCGACCGAATTCATCCCGATCGCCGAAGATTCGGGGCTGATCGTCCCGCTCGGCCAATGGGCGATCGGCAAGGCGGCCGAGGTGCTTGCCGAATGGGACCAGCAGAATGGCGCGGTCGTCGAAGCCTATTTCTCGGTCAATGTCTCGGCGATCCAGCTGGTGCGCGACGATGTCGCCGGGGTCGTCCGCCAGGCGCTCGAAAAGCAGAAGATCGGCGGCGAACGGCTGATGATCGAGCTTACCGAAAGCGCGATCATCGGGGACCCCGACCTGGCGCTGTCGGTGCTGAGCGAGCTGAAGGCGCTCGACGCGCGCGTCGCGATGGACGATTTCGGCACCGGCTATTCGAACCTCGCCTATCTCCAGCGCCTGCCGATCGACGTGCTCAAGATCGACCGCAGCTTCGTCGAGCATATGGTCGACGACCGCGACAAGGTCGCGATCGTCCGCACGATCCAGAGCCTCGCCGAAGTGCTGGGGATGAAGACGACCGCCGAGGGAGTCGAGACGACCGACCAGGCACGGCTGCTGTCGGCGCTCGGCTGCGATTTCGGGCAGGGTTTCCTGTTCGCGCGGCCGATGGATAGCAAGGCGGCGCTCGAATATTGGCGTCAGTCGCTGGTGCGGCCGATCTTCTGATCGACGAGCTCGGCGACGCGCGCCGCGCCGGGAAAATCCTCCGCGACCCATTGGGCTTCGACCGCCTTCAGGATGCGCGCGACCTCGGGTCCGACCGCGACGCCGCGCGCGACGATGTCGCCGCCCTTCAGCGGCAGCTCTGGAACCGCCCAGCCCGACAAGGCCTCGATCGCGGCGGGATCGCCCGCGAGCAGATGAACGTCGCGCGCGGCGTCGATGCCGATCGCGTGCGCGAGCTGACGAATCGGGCGCTCGACGTCGGCGCGGTGTCTGCCGAGCGCCGCCAGATGCTTGCGCTGCCGCGTCGAAAGGCGGAGCCGGCTCGCGACCTGTTCGGCGACCGCGGCGTCGCCCGGCAGCAGCGCGGCAAGGCGGCGGAGCGGCGCGACCGCCGCCGCCGCCGCACGTTCGTTGGCGACGAGCCGGTCGAATGCGGTCGCGAAGCCCGCGTCGAGTTCGGGGAGCAGCACCGCGAAAATGCCGTCGGCCGCCATCTGGCCGACGATCCCCCGCGGGTCGGGCAAGGTGAGGATCTTGAGCAGTTCATCGGCGATCCGTTCGCGCGACAGGCTTTTGAGCGACTGGCGCGCGGTCACTACGGCGGCGTGGCTGACGGGGTCGAGTTCGCCGCGCCCGAATCGCGCCGCGAAACGATAGAAGCGCAGGATACGCAAATGATCCTCGGCGATGCGCGTCGCGGCGTCGCCGATAAAGGCCACTCGCCCGGCGTCGAGATCGGCCAGCCCGCCGAACCAGTCATCGATCGCGCCGGTCTCGGGATCGGCATAGAGCGCGTTAATCGTGAAGTCGCGCCGCGCGGCATCCTCGCGCCAGTCGTCGGCGAAGGCGACCGTCGCGCGGCGGCCGTCGGTTTCGACATCGCGGCGCAGCGTCGTGATCTCGTGATGGTCGCCGCTGGCGATCGCGGTGACGGTGCCATGCGCGATGCCCGTCGGGATCACCTTGATATCGGCGGCGGCCAGCCGCCGCGTGACCTCTTCGGGCAAGAGCGGAGTCGCAAGATCGATGTCGGCGACGGGCAGGCCGAGCAGCGTATCGCGCACCGCGCCGCCGACCGCCTTGACCGCGCCGCCATCGGCGCTGAGCGCGGCGACGATCCGGCGCAGCCCCGGCCGCTCGCGCCATTCGGCGGCGGGCAGCCGCGTCACCGGTGCCATCCCGCCGGCAGGCGCCGTGCCAGATTGATGATGATTCCCGCCGTCACGCCCCAGATCCGCCGTCCCTGCCAATCCATGTCATAATAATGGCGGTCGTGCCCCTGCCAATGCGCCTGTTGACGCGCATAATTGTCGGGGTCGAAGAGGATGTCGAGCGGCACCTCGAACCAGTCCTCGACCTCTTCCGGATTGGCATCGAAGGCGAGGTCGGGCGGGATCACGCCGAGCACCGGGGTGATGCGATAGCCGCTGCCCGACTGATAGGGTTCGGTCGCGCCCGCGACCATCACGTCGCGGCGGTTGAGACCGATCTCCTCTTCGGCTTCGCGCAGCGCCGCGTCAATCGCGTCGCGATCACCCGGATCGATCTTGCCACCGGGAAACGCCACCTGTCCCGCGTGGCTGCGCAGCCATTGCGGGCGCTGGGTCAGGATGACGCCAGGGTCGGGCCGGTCGGTGAAGGCGATCAGCACCGCGGCATCGCGCAAGGTCGGCGTACCGAGATAGGCCTCGTCCTCGCCCGGATGTGGCAGCAGATTGCCCAGCGCATCGCGCAATTTTTCGGAGAGCATCAGGCGCTCACCAAGGGAAAGCGCGCGCCGTTCGACCGGATCGCGGGCGAATCCTCGCCTTCGGCGAGTGCCATCTCGACGATCTCGTAATAGAGCGCGCGGTCGATCCGCGCTTCGAGGCCGTTGCCGATTTCCCCGCGTACATGTAGCCGCGGGTCGGGATTATCGGGGTCGTTGCCGAAACTCAGCGGATGATCGGGCCCGGCCATGACGAGATCGTCGGTGTCGAGGCGAAAGACGAGCTGGCGCGCTTCGCCCTCGCCTTCGCTCTTCATCTCGACCGCGCGAAAGGGCGTGTCCTCGACCGTTATCGCCAGCTTCTCGGCCGGGGTGACGAGGACGTGGCTGCCATCGGCTTCGCGGCGCAGGATCGTCGAGAAGAGCCGAACCATCGCGGGGCGATTGATCCGTCCGCCTTCGTGATACCAGCTGCCGTCGGCGCGAATCTCCATCGCGCTGTCACCGGAGCGTTCGGGGTGCCATTGCTCGACCGGCGGCAGCTTGCGCGCGGCGAGCAGTTCCGCCGCCTCGGCAAGCGAAAGCTGCGCGAAGTCCTTCGGAAGCGAGGGTGCGGGAGTGACCATGGGAACGACATAGGGGGGTGGATGGCGGGTGCAACCCCAACCATAACCGTCGCCGTCGCGAAGGCGGGGCCGCTGGAGAGGTTGCGCAAGACCGACGGCGGCCCCGCCTCCGCGGGGGCGACAAGTTATCTTGGCCCGATCATCCCGGCTCCGCGCGGCAGATCGTGACCGTTCACCGCCCGCGCGAGCAGACGCCGGGGCTCGAACGGTCCGGGCAAGTCCCAGGCATCCGTCGCGGCGGCGTCGAAGCCGAAGAAGCGGCCGTAATATTCGGGGTCGCCGATCATCATGAGCGCGCTGTCGGCCTTGGTCTCGGCCGCTTCGAGCATATGCGCCATGAGCAGGCGTCCGTGCCCGCCGCGCTGGAGGTCGGGACGCACCGCGACCGGACCGACCATGACAAGCGGCGTTTCGGCGCCGTCCGCCGCGCGGTGCATGACCGGCCAGCACTGGATCGTGCCGATCAGCGCGCCCTCCTCGATCGCCGCGAAGCTCAATGCGGGCACCGCATCCACGCCTGCGCGGATGCGATAGGCGGTTCGTCCAAAGCGATCCGTTCCGAAAGCGGCGTCGAGGAGCGCCTCGACCGCCTGCGGCTCGATATCGGACAATGGAAGTAACTCGACCAACGCGCACCCTTTCGCTAATGCGGCGGCGCTTTAGGGTCCGGGGTCGGTGATGGAAAGCCGAATATCGGTCTCGACGAACAGGAATTTCTTGTGACCGATACATTGTGGCTGGAAGTGAACGGCCTGACCGTCCAGGTGCTCACCGGCATCTATTCCGAAGAAACGCACCTGCCGCAGCCGCTGCGCATCTCGGTGCGCGCGAAGCTGGCGATGGCCGATCATTATGATCCGACGACGCCGCTCGGCCGTTCGAAAAACTATATGAACCTGAAATTCGCGGCGACCGAGGGCATCCCCAAGGACGTCCATTTCGTGCTGATCGAAAGCGTCGCCGACCATATCATCGACACGTTGTTTCTGCAGGACGAAAAGGTCGAGGAGGTCGAGGTCAAGATCGTCAAGCTCGCGATCGCCGAGGACGGCGAAGAGATCGGCATCACGATGCGGCGCGTGCGGAAGTGACGCAGAAGCTCGCTCTCGTCACGGGCGGGCTCCACCGCGTCGGCGCCGCGATTTCGGCGCGGCTCGCGCGCGAAGGCTATGCGCTGGCGATCCACAAGCGCAGCCCCGGCGAGGCCGATCCGGTGCTCGCCGAGGCGCTCGCCGAAACCGGCGCGATCAGCCACCGCTTTGCCGCCGACCTCTCCGACCCGGTTCAGGTCGATGGTTTGGTTCCCGCGGTGATAGAAAAATTCGGCCGCGCGCCCGACCTGCTCGTCAACAATGCGGCGCTGTTCGCCGAGGGTGAGTGGGCCGATTTGTCCGCTGCAGCGCTCGCCGAGATGATGCAGGTTAATTTGTCGGCGCCGGTGATGCTCGCGAAGGCGCTGGTCGCGGCGAGCGAAGGCAAGCGTCCCGCGATCGTCCATATCGTCGACCAGCGCGTCGTCCACCCGGTACCCGACCAGATCGCCTATAGTTTATCCAAATCGGCGCTGTGGCAGGCGACGGCGACGCTCGCAGTCGCGTTCGGGCACCGCGCGCGCGTCAATGCCGTCGCGCCGGGGCTGACGATGGCGACCGACGATTATTCGGCACGGCAGGTCGAGCGGCTGGCAAAGCTTATGCCGCTGGGGGCGCTGCCGACGCCGCGCGAGATCGCCCACGCGGTCGTCTATCTCGCGCGCGCCGAGGCGGTGACGGGGCAGACGATCTTCGTCGACGGCGGCGCACATCTGGCGCCGATGGCGCGCGATTTCGTGGCGCTGGAGCGGGATTAAAGAAGATCCTCCCCATCGCGAAGCGTTGGGGAGGTGGCAGCGCCAAGCGCTGACGGAGGGGTAATAACGCCGACGTCGGAACCCCTCCACCATTCGCTTTGCGAACGGTCCCCCTCCCCAACGCTTCGCGATGGGGAGGATCTTGAACGTCAGTAAATATGCACCGCCTTGGTGACCAGATAGCCATCCAGCCCCTCGGGCCCGCTCTCGCTGCCAAAGCCCGATTCCTTGATCCCGCCGAAGGGCGCGTCGAGCGTCGAGATGACGAAGCTGTTCACCCCGACCATGCCGCTTTCGATCGTATCGACGATGCGGTTGATGCGGCGGCCGTTCTCGGTGAAGGCGAAGGCGGCGAGGCCGTAGGGCAGCCTGTTCGCCTGTTCGAGCGCCTCCTCCTCGGTGCCGAAGGGACGGATCAACGCCATCGGGCCGAAGGGCTCGTGGCTCATCGCGTCGGCCTCGACCGGCACGTCGGCGATCGCGGTCGGTTGAAAGAAATAGCCTTCGCCGGTCGCTTCGCCGCCGGCGATCACGCGCGCGCCCTTCGCCTTCGCATCGGCGACGAGAGCCTCTAATGCGGGGATGCGGCGCGCGTTGGCGAGCGGACCCATTTGGGTGTCGGCGTCGAGCCCGCTGCCGATCTTCACCTTCTGGGTGCGTTCGGCGAAGCCTTTGACGAAGGCATCGTAGATGCCCTGCTGGACATAGAAGCGCGTCGGCGAGATGCAGACCTGACCCGCGTTGCGGAACTTTTGCCACACGACCCTGTCGAGCGTCGCTTCGAGGTCGCAGTCGTCGAAAATCAGCACCGGAGCGTGGCCGCCGAGCTCCATCGTGATCCGCTTCACCCCGTCGGCGGCGAGCTTCATCAGATGCTTGCCGACCGCGGTCGAGCCGGTGAAGCTGACCTTGCGGATCACCGGACCCGCGAGCAGATGCCGGCTGATCTGGTCGGGGTCGCCGTAAACGAGCTGCACGACGTCGCCCGCTATGCCAGCATCGGCGATGCAGCGCATGACCGCGCTGGTGCAGCCGGGGGTTTCCTCGGGCGCCTTGGCAATCACGACGCAGCCCGCGGCGAGCGCGGGGGCGATTTTCTTGACCATCAGATTAACCGGGAAGTTCCACGGGCTGAAGCCCGCGACCGGGCCGACCGGATGTTTGGTGACCATCGCGCGCTGGCCAAGCGGACGCTGAAGCACGCGGCCTTCGATCCGTTTGCCCTGTTCGGCGAAATAGTCGAACAGTCCGGCGGCCGACAGCACCTCGCCGCGCGCCTCGGCGATCGGCTTGCCCTGTTCGAGCGTCAGCAAGGTTGCGATGTGATCGACGCGCTCGCGGATGATGCCGGCGGCCTTGTGCATCAGCGCAGCACGCTCGTCGGGGGTCTTCGCGCGCCACACGGGCCAGCCGCGTTCCGCCGCGGCAAGCGCCTCGTCGAGATCGGCCGCGGTCGCCACCGGCAGCCCGGCGATCGTGCCCGCCGTCGCGGGGTTATAGACCGGCCGCTCGTCGCGCCCCTCGCCGCTCCGCCAGGCGCCGTTGATAAAGAGCTGGAGGTCGGCGTCGTAGGTCGCGGTCATAAGCATTTCCTATCTGATCCGTTCGCATCGAGCGAAGTCGAGATGCCCCTCGGCCTGGCTCCACACCGACGGGCGTCTCGACTTCGCTCGACACGAACGGGAATGGGGGATGGTCAGATAACGCCCATATAAGGCCGCTCAGCGATAGTTAAAGCTGATGCTGATCCGTTCGCCCTTGCCGCTGTGCGGCATCACCTCATGCCGCAGCCAGCTTTCCCACAGGAAGACGCGGCCCGCGGCGGGTTCGGCGTAGACGAACGGGCGTTGATGCTCGGGCGCATCGTCGGTGCGGCCCGGCGCCGCCATCAGCATGGCAAGGCGAGGGTCTTCGAGCTTGAGCGCACCCGATCCGGGCGGGACGGCGACGTAAAAGGTGCCCGACACGATGCTGTGCGGGTGGATATGGCCGCTGTGGGTGCCGCCGGGTTTCAGGATGTTGACCCACAGGCTGTCGAGCCTCAGCGGTTTGGCGAGGTCGAAATGACAGGCCTTGGCAAAGGCCTTGACCTCTTTGTCGAGCAGCTTCTTGAGGTCGTGGAAGGCGGGATCGCGCTCTGGCAGGTCGCCGAGGCTCGCATAGCTGGTGTAGCCTTTATAGCCATGGTCGCGGCTCCAGCGGCGGCCGGCGCCATCCTCTTCGGCGAACAGGCGGCTGCTTGCCTCCAGCTCTTCGAGCAGGTCGGGCGTGCCGATGTCGGCCTCGTAGAAATTGGTGGCGAAGAGCGTGCGAACGGGCATGATGGCCGCAAAGCACAGCAAGTGCGGACACGCAAGGGAGATGGGGATGGCCGAGTTTGAACTGATCGCCGACGGGTTGCGCTTTCCCGAAGCCCCGGTGGTGATGGACGATGGCAGCGTGATCGTCGTCGAGATCGAGGCAAAGCGCATCACGCGCTGCTGGCCCGGCGGCCGGAAAGAGGTCATCGCGACTCCCGGCGGCGGACCCAACGGTCTGGCGATCGGGCCCGACGGCAAGCTTTATTGCTGCAACAACGGCGGGTTCAATTATGTCGAATCGAACGGCTATCTGGCGCCGCACGGCATCGCCGACGATTATTCGGGCGGGCGGATCGAGCGCATCGATATCG
>CBINGC010000073.1:0-12274 GCA_966250105.1 uncultured Sphingopyxis sp.
GGCCTATCCACTGCTGACGCTGACCGCGCTGTTCTGGGCGGGCAATTCGATCGTCGGGCGCGCGGCGCGCGATCTGGTGCCGCCGGCGGCCTTGTCCTTCTGGCGCTGGACGTTTGCGCTCTTGCTGCTGCTGCCGCTCGCATGGCCGCATCTGAAGCGCGACTGGCCCGTATTGCGCGCGAACTGGCCGATCGTCGCGCTGCTCGGTGCGCTTGCGATCGGGTCGTTCAACATCCTGCTTTATACGGGGCTGCAAAGCACGACGGCGCTCAACTCGATGCTGATCCAGTCGGCGCTCCCGGCGCTCGTGCTTGTCGTCGGCGCATTGGTGATGGGCGACAGGACGAGCCCGCGCCAGATCGCGGGCGTGCTGATCTCGCTCGCCGGGGTGCTCGCGATCATCGCGCGCGGCGATCCCGCGATGCTGTGGGGGCTGCGGCTCAATATCGGCGATGCGATCATCGGCGGTGCGGTGTTGCTGTGGGCGCTTTATTCGGTGCTGCTCCGCCGTCGCCCTGTGGTACATCCGCTGAGTTTCCTCGCCGCGTCGATGGTCGTCGGCATCGCGGTGATCGCGCCCTTTTATGCGCATGAACTCTGGTCGGGGCGGCTGATCGTTCCGGCGGCGGGCAGCGCGCTCGCGATCGCTTATGTTTCGGTTTTCCCGTCCTTCCTCGCCTATCTCTTCTTCAATCGCGGGGTCGAGCTGATCGGCTCCGCGGCGACGGGGCAATATATGAATGTGATGCCCCTGATGGGCGCGGGGCTGGCGATGCTGTTCCTCGGGGAGGCGCTGCATCTGTTTCATGTTGCCGGATTGGCGCTGATCGTCGCTGGAATCCTCGTTGCGGGACGGGCGCCGCCCGCGGCGCAAGCCTAAGCGAGCGCTTCCTCGACCTGCGCGAGGCGGTCTTTGCCGAAGAACATCTCGCCGCCGACGAAGAAGGTCGGGATGCCGAACACCCCGCGCGCGACCGCGGTTTCGGTGTTTTGGGCGAGCTTCGCCTTGATCTCCGGTTCCTGCGTGCGAGCAAGGAGGGCAGGACCATCGAAGCCGTTCGCCGAGAGAAAAGTCGCGATCACCTCCGGATCGTCCATCTTGAGGCCTTCCTCCCACATCGCGCGGTTCACCGCGTCGACATAATCGTCGAGATTGCCCTCGTCTTCGGCGACGATCGCGCCGCGCATGATCGTCAGCGTGTTGACGGGGAAATGCGGATTGATGCGGAATTTGACGAGGCCGTGCTTGGCGATGAAACGGCGCATTTCAAGATTCTCATACGCGAGCTTCGCAGGCGCATCGGCGTACTGGATCATCGGCGCCTTGTTGCCCGTCGCCTTGAAGATGCCGCCGAGCAGGCACGGCGTGATGACGAGGTCGGCGCCTGTGCGGTCGAGCAGCTCGGGAAGCGCCTTCATCGACAGATAGGCGTTGGGACTGCCGAAATCGAAGATGAGTTCGAGCGTCTTGGTCACCATTTTTCTCCCCAAGGACGGAGGTCGAGTTCGTGCGTCCACGCGCTTTTGGGCTGGCGGTGGAGCATCACATAATTGGCGGCGATGGCGTCGGGGTTCAGGATCAGGTCCTGCGCCTTGGCATTGTCGAAATCGGGGTGGCGGCCCTTGATGAAATCGGTGTCGATCGCACCGTCGATCACCGTGTGCGCGACGTGAATTCCCTGCGGCCCGAGTTCGCGCGCCATCGATTGCGCGAGCATGCGGAGCGCGCCCTTAGCGCCTGAGAAGGCCGAGAAGCCCGATCCGCCGCGCAAAGATGCCGTGGCTCCGGTGAAGATTATCGTGCCGCGGCCGCGGGGCGCCATGCGCTTCGCCGCCTCGCGGCCCATCAGGAAGCCGCCGAGGCACGCCATCTCCCAGACCTTGGTATAGACGCGCACCGTCGTCTCGGTGATCGGGAAATTGACGTTGGCGCCGATGTTGAACACCGCGACCTCGACCGGGCCGACCTCGGTCTCAACCTGATCGAACAGCGCGATCATCGCTTCTTCGTCGCGCGCGTCGGCGGGAAAGGCGCGCGCCTTGTGCCCCTCGTCGCGGATCGATTGGGCGAGGGCTTCGAGTGCGTCGGCATTGCGCTCGCGCCGGTTGACGCAGGCGGTGAGCCCTTCGGCGGCGAACGCGCGGGCGATGGCGCCTCCGGTGGCGTCGCCAGCTCCGATGATGACGGCTGCGGACATGAGCGACTCTCCTCTTGCGTCCGATAGTAACTATGATAATCATAGTGACAAGTGGTTTTTCCGATGAAAGAGGACGCGGATGGAAGGACTCTCGTCATTGCGAGCGAAGCGAAGCAATCCAGGGCGATTTACGCCGCGCTGGATTGCTTCGCTTCGCTCGCAATGAGATTGTGCGAGGACGGCGGTGCCCAAACGCGCCGATCTGTCGGATACATTCTGCCCCGTCGGGCGGTCGGCCGAGCTGCTCGGCGATCGCGCGGTGCTGCTCATCCTGCGCGATCTGTTCTTCGGGCGGCGGCGCTTCGAGGCGATCGCGACGAACACCGGGCTCGGCCCGCAGCTCGTCTCGGCGCGGCTCAAGCTGCTGGAAAAGCAAGGGGTGGTCGCCCGCCATGCGTATCAGGAGCGCCCGCCGCGCCACGAATATCGCCTGACCGCGAAGGGCAAGGATTTGTTCGATGTCCTTTACGCGATGCGCAACTGGGCTGAACGCTGGGCCTATGATGACGGCGAGATCGGGTCGGGTCCGGCGATGCGCTATATCCACCGCGCCTGCGGCGCCGATGTCGGCACATCGACCGTTTGCCCCGGCTGCGGCGAGCCGCTGCGCTATGGCGATCTGAAAGGGGAACCGTCGGTGGCGCTCAGAGCCGAGCAGGCGGCAAAGGCCGGCTGATCAAGCTTTTTCCAGCGTGCATTGCAGCGGGTGCTGGTTCTGCCGCGCGGCGTCCATCACCTGGTTCACCTTGGTCTCCGCGACTTCGTAGCTGAACACGCCGCACACGCCGACACCCTGCTGGTGGACGTGCAGCATAACTTGCGTTGCCTGTTCGATGTCCATGTTGAAGAAACGCTGGAGCACCATCACGACGAATTCCATCGGGGTGTAATCGTCGTTGAGCAGCAGCACCTTGTACATCGAGGGCTTTTTGGCCTTCGCGCGGGTGCGCGTCGCGATGCCGACGCCGGGCGTGCCGGGTGCACCTTCGTCCTTGTCCGCCATGGCGCGGACCGGCTGGAGGGTCGAAACTGGAAACATCATGGGCAGGAATATCGCAAGCCGCGGGCGAAGCGCAAGGGGCGCGCGTGCTGATTTTAACCTCTTGTTCGCCAGCCGGATGGGTCGGCCATAAACAAGTACCGCCCGCTTCCCGGGGGAAGCGAGCGGCCTTGAGGTGTCGGCGCAGGCGGGGAGGGAGGGGAGGGTGCCCGCGCCAACGAGGGAAGTGAAGTGCCTTAGGCGGCCTTCATCTTCGAGGTGATGACCGAAACGCGGTTCGAGATCGGCGCGAAGCTGTCGTTCGTCAGCTTGACGACGAGTTCGCTGGTTTTCGAGGTCTGCGCAACAGCGGCGTCGAACGCCTTCTTGCTGTTTTCGGCATAGAGCTTGAAGAAGTCGGCCGGGGTCTTGACGGCGGTGTAGCCCTTCAGCGCGGCGGTCGTGTCTTCGAAGTTCTTGCGAGCGAAAGTCACGCCTTCCTGGCCGAGCGTTTCGATGCCCTTGGCAGCGATCTTGCCGGCTTCGACGAGGGCTTCGACGTTCGCCTTGTTGAATTCGACGGCTTCTTCGGCGAGCTTGCTCGACTTCGCGAAAGCGTCCTTCGCCTTCTCGTTGAGGTCGGCGGTCAGGGCTTCGGCGCGGGTCTTCGCTTCATCGGCGAACTTCTTGACGGTGTCGTTCATGGTCTTCAGTCCTTTGGTGGCGGCAGCGACCGGCTTCGGCGCGACCTTGGTCGTGGGGGCAATGGTCTTCGCAGCCGCCTTCTTGGGGGCGACCTTCTTGGCTGCCGGCTTTGCGGCTTTCTTTTGGACCGGCTTGGCCTTCGCCGCGACAGTCTTGGTTTTCACGGGCGCCGCAGCCTTCGCCGCGGGAGCAGCCTGGGCCGGTGCGGCAGGAGCGGCCACCGGCTTGGGGGCGGTTTCCAGCGTCGCGGCTTCGAAAGCCTTTTCGGCACTATCCATCTTGGTAGCCATCGGGACAACTCCTTTATGTTGCACTGCACAATATAGGAGCGGGTCGGCGATTTCAAGAGAAATTTGTGCAGTGCACAAAAATTAATCGAAACGCAGCCTCAAGGCTATATATTCGCCAGATATTACCGCTGTTTGACGTAGCGGCCGGGCGCGTCTTCGATGGCCTTTTTCCTGCCTTTTCCGGGGATGCGTGCGCCTTTGACGGCGGTTTTTGCGTCATCCTGCTGCGAAATCCAGCCAATCCAGTGCGGCCACCAACTGCCCTTGGTTTCGCCCGCGCCTGCAACAAACTCGTCAAGCGTCGCGGCCTGATTGTCGCCGGTCCAATATTGATATTTACCTGCCGCGGGCGGGTTTACCACGCCCGCGATATGCCCCGACCCGGCGAGCACAAAGGTCTTGGGCCCCGACAAATGATCCATCAGCCGCCAGACGCTGGCGAGCGGCGCGATATGATCCTCGCGGCCCGCCTGGATATAGGCGGGGGTCTCGATCTTCCGAAGGTCGATTGGCGTCCCCATCACGGACAGGCTGTTCGGGATCACCATGCGATTGTCGCGATAAAGGTCGACCAGATATTGCCGGTGCCACTTCGCGGGCAGGTTGGTCGTGTCGCCGTTCCAATAGAGGAGGTCGAAGGGCGGATAGTCGTTGCCGAGCAGGTAATTGCTGACGACATAATTCCAGATCAGGTCGCGCCCGCGCAAGCTGTTGAAGGTCGCGGCCATATAGCGTCCGTCGAGGAAACCGCCCGCCGACAGCTGCTGGAGCAGAGTCAGATAGCTTTCATCGACGAACATCTTGAGGTCGCCCGCCAGCTCGAAATCGACCTGCGCGGTGAAGAAGGTGACCGACTGGACCTTGTCGGCTTCGCCGCGCGCCGCCAGCATCGCCAGCGTCGCGGCGAGCGTCGTGCCCGCGACGCAATAGCCGATGGTGTGGACGTGCGGTACGCCCAGCAGGTCGCGCACCGTATCGATCGCATCGACCTGCGCTGCGATATAATCGTCCCACACGACCTCGCTCATCGATGCGTCGGCCGACTTCCACGACACCATGAACACGCTGAGTCCCTGTTCGACCGCCCAGGCGACGAAGCTTTTCGCGGGGTTGAGATCGAGGATGTAGAAGCGATTGATCCACGGCGGAAAGATGACGAGCGGGACGGTGAAGACCTCCTTCGTCGTCGGCGTATAATGGATCAGCTGATAGAGATCGGTCTCGTGAATGACCTTGCCCGGTGTCGTCGCGATATTCACGCCGACCTCGAACGCGTCGGGATCGACGTGCGAAAGTTGCCCGCGCGACAGGTCGGTCAGCATATGCTTCAAACCCTTGAGCAGGCTTTCGCCGCGCGTTTCGACCGCGCGCTTGATCACTTCGGGGTTGGTGATGGCAAGGTTCGACGGCGACAATGCCTCGGTCATATTCTTCGCGGCAAATTCCATCTTCGCGCGCGCATGTTCGTCAAGCCCCTGCATCGTGCGCGTGGTGGCGAGCAACTGCTCGGCGAGCATGCCATAGGTTTGGCGGATCAGCGCGAAGGCGGGGTTGGCGGTCCAGTCGGGGTCGGCGAAGCGCTTGTCTTTGGGCGCAGCGGTGTCGGGCGTGAAGGAGGGCTGGATCGTGGCGAGCGATGTCCAGAAGGCCACACCCTGTTCCCACATCTTCGACGATTGTTCGGCCCAGAGCTGGGTCGTCGGATTTTGCAGCCAGCTCGCGGGGTCGAACAGGCTCGCGGCGGCGCTGTTGCCCTGGTTCGCCTGACCAAGGGCATATTCGAGCATCATCTGCTGCGCGCGGCCCATGACGCTCGCCCAATGCTGCAGATCGTCGGGCGATGGCATGAAGGGATTCGGCGCCTCGATCGTGTCGTCCTTACCCGTATCGCTCATGCTCGTTCCTGCTGGTCAGTGCGGATATAATGCCTATAACAAGCCGCGATGCGGCTGGCGAGATTGCCGCACGCGTCAATTCAACGATTAACGCAAAGGAGTTGTTCTAGTTTCCCATGTCCGAAGATGAATTCTACCGCATCAAGCGCCTGCCGCCCTACGTCATCGCCGAAGTGAATGCGATGCGTGCGGCCGCCCGCGCCGCGGGAGAGGACATCATCGACCTGGGGATGGGCAACCCCGACCTGCCGCCGCCCGCGCATGTCATCGAAAAGCTGTGCGAAGTCGCGATGAAGCCCGACGCGCACGGCTATTCGCAGTCGAAGGGCATTCCGGGCCTCCGCCGCGCGCAGGCCAATTATTACGGCCGCCGCTTTAACGTCGAGCTTGATCCCGAGACCGAGGTCGTCGTGACGATGGGGTCGAAGGAAGGGCTCGCCAGCCTCGCGACCGCGATCACCGGTCCCGGCGACGTCGTGCTCGCCCCGAACCCGAGCTATCCGATCCATACCTTCGGCTTCATCATCGCCGGCGCGACGATCCGCAGCGTGCCGACCACCCCCGACGAGAATTACTGGCGCGCGCTCGACCGCGCGATGGCCTTCACCGTGCCGCGCCCGTCGATCCTCGTCGTCAATTACCCGTCGAACCCGACCGCCGAGGCGGTCGACCTCGCTTTCTATGAGCGGCTCGTCGCCTGGGCGAAGGAGAATAAGGTCTGGGTGCTTTCGGACCTTGCCTATTCGGAGCTTTATTACGACGGCAACCCGACACCTTCGATCCTGCAAGTGCCGGGCGCGAAGGACGTCGCGATCGAATTCACCTCGATGTCGAAAACCTATTCGATGGCGGGCTGGCGCATGGGCTTCGCGGTCGGCAACAAAAGGCTGATCGCCGCCATGACGCGGGTCAAATCCTATCTCGATTATGGCGCTTTCACGCCGATCCAGGCCGCGGCGTGCGCCGCGCTCAATGGCCCGCAGGACATCGTCGCGAAGAACCGCGAGCTGTATCAGAAGCGCCGCGACGTGATGGTCGAAAGCTTCGCGCGCGCCGGCTGGGAAATCCCCAGCCCGCCCGCGTCGATGTTCGCCTGGGCGCCGCTGCCGCCCGCGCTCAAGGAGATGGGCAGCCTCGAATTTTCGAAGCAGCTGCTCACCCACGCCAAGGTCGCGGTCGCGCCGGGCGTCGGCTATGGCGAGGACGGCGAGGGCTATGTCCGCATCGCGATGGTCGAGAATGAGCAGCGCATCCGACAGGCGGCGCGCAACGTCCGCAAATTCCTGGCTATGCACGGTGTCAATACGCCGTCGGTCGCAGCCGGGGGATGATGGACCTCGACGCCGGCGCAATTGCGCAGACGATTCAGCTTTCGGTCACGCCGGTGTTTCTGCTGGTCGCGACCGGCAGCTTGCTCAACGTCATCGCGGGGCGCCTCGCGCGCGTCGTCGACCGCTCGCGCAACCTGATGGAACGCTGGGCCGATACCGAGGGCCTCGAGCATGAGCGTATCGTCGCCGAACTGCGCATTGCGGACCGGCGGATGGGGATCATCAACAATTCGATCCTCTCCGCGGTGGCGTGCGGCATCGTCGTCTGCCTGCTCGTCGCATTGCTGTTCACCCAGGCCTTTACCGGCATCAATCTGGGCGTCGCGGCGTCGTGGGCCTTTGCGGCGGCGATGCTGTTGCTGCTCGTCTCGCTGATCCTCTTTCTCGTCGAGGTTCGCCTCGCGGTGCGCGCGATCCACGTCCCGATGGAATTGCTCGAACTGGAGGACAAGGACTGGAAGCGGCGGCGCGACCGGCGCTGACCGGCCGAAAAATTTTTCCATGCGCTGCGCGGCGGTCGCCGTAACGGCAATTGCGAGCGGGCATTTCCGGCGCGCCGCAAGGACGTTGACACCGGTCCCTCCCGTCTGCTCCGATGGCGGCGGGAGAGATAAATGATTGATAAGGCCGCTCCGACTCCGGGTATCGCTTCGCCGTCAGCCGATGGCGTTTCCGCACAGACGCGGACGATGCTGTGGATTCTGCTGATCGTCTATATCTTCAATTTCCTCGACCGGCAGATCGTCAACATTCTCGCCGAACCGATCAAGGCCGATCTCGGACTTTCGGATACGCAGCTCGGGTTGCTCGCCGGCCCCGCATTCGCGGTCTTTTATGCGCTACTCGGTATTCCGATCGCGCGCTATGCCGACAAGGAGGGGACGAACCGGGTGCGGTTGATCGCGCTCGCGCTGGCGGTCTGGTCGGCGATGACCGCGGTGTGCGGGCTGGCGCAGAATTTCGTGCAATTGCTCTTTGCGCGCATCGGGGTCGGGGTAGGCGAGGCGGGGTGTACGCCCGCCGCGCATTCGCTGATTTCCGACAGCGTCGCGCCCGAAAAACGTTCGTCGGCGATCGCCTTCTACGGGCTCGGCGTGCCCATCGGTTCGCTGCTCGGGTTGATCATCGGCGGGATCGTCAACGACCTGTACGGCTGGCGCATCGCGCTGATGCTCGTCGGGGCTCCGGGATTACTGCTGGCGCTCGTGGTGCTGTTCGTGATGCGCGAACCGCGGCACAGCCGCACCGTTGAAGCGGCCGCAACCGCCGCGGCGGTGACCCCGCTCTCGACGGGCGAAGCGATGCGCGAAATCTTCGCCTCGCGCGCGTTCGTCTATATATTGATCGCGTCGTCGGTCGTTGCCTTCCTCGGTTACGGCAAGGCGCTGTGGACGATCAGCTTCTTCATTCGCAGCCACGGTCTGTCGACCACCGAAGCGGGGCTGTCGATGGCGGTCGTGCTGGGGCTGGCGGGGGTGTTCGGCACCTGGCTCGGCGGCAAGGCCGCCGACAGGTTCGGGCCGCGCGACAAGAAGCATATTTTGACCTTGCCCGCCTATGGCATGGCGCTCGCGGCACCGGTGCTGTTCCTCGGCTATTATATGGAAAATTGGGTGGTCGCCGTCGCGCTGCTGATTGTGCCGACCATCCTCAACTCGGCCTATTACGGACCCGCCTATGGCTGTGTGCAGGGACTGGTGCGGCCCCAGGCGCGCGCGGTCGCGGCTTCGATCATGCTGTTCGGCCAGAATCTGATCGGCCTCGGTTTCGGGCCGTTCCTGTTCGGGGTCCTGTCGGACGCGCTGGCGCCTGCCTATGGGCAGGAAAGCGTGCGTTACGTCCTCTATGGCGCGGCGTGGCTCGGCCTCATCCCCGCCTTCTTCTTCTGGCGCGCCAGCCTGCGGCTCAAGGCCGAACTCAAGTCGGGTTAAGTTCCCCCCGTCTTTGCGAGCGAAGCGAAGCAATCCAGAGCGATTTGCGCCACCCCTGGATTGCTTCGCTTCGCTCGCAATGACAATGCGTTAATAAGGCGGCGCCTGCCGCTCGCGCTGCGCCTTGGCGGCGTCGATCCACCAATTGAGGTCGTCGGCGAAGCGCGGGAATAGCCGTTCGAGCTGCTTGCCTTCGTCCCCCGCGGGCCGGCCTTCGGCATCGAAGACCTTGCCGATCCGCCCGACGGGCAGGATCGACGAGATCACCGCCATGCCCATTTCACCCAAAATGTCGCGCCATCCCATCATCGCGCGCACCCCGGCGAAGGAGCCGGCCGAATAACAGGCGATCGCGGCCGGGCGCCAGAACCATTCTTCGAGAAAATGGTCGGTCAGGTTCTTGAGCCCCGGCTGCGGCCCCCAATTATATTCGCCGGTGACGAACAGGAAGCCGTCGGCGGCGCGAAGCTTGCCCGTGAGTTCCTCCATCGCCGCGGGCGCTTCGCCCTTCGGATACTCTTTGTACATGCGGTCGAGCATCGGCAGGTCGACCGCCTTCGCGTCGATCAGTTCGGCGCTGTCGCCGCGCGCATCGATCGCGTCGACCAGCCAGCGCGCGAGCTTGATGCCCTGCCGGTCGCGGCGATAGCTGCCGTAGAAGACGAGGATGTTTCGGGCCATGCCGCTACGTGGCACGGCTTGCACGGAAACGGAAGTGTCCTAAGCTATCGAGAGAAAAGCCTTGGGAGAGGGATTTATGCGCGTCTATCGCACGCCGGACGACCGTTTTTCGGAACTGCCGGACTGGCCCTATGCGCCGAAATATGTCGAGATCGCAGAGGGGCTTCGCGTTCATTATGTCGATGAGGGGGCGGCGAAGGCACAGCCGGTCCTCTTGTTGCACGGTGAACCGACATGGGCCTATCTCTATCGCCATATGATCGGGCTGACGGTCGCGTCCGGTTTCCGGGCCGTTGCACCCGACCTCATCGGTTTCGGCCGCTCGGACAAGCCGATCGAAAGCCGGGCCTATAGCTATGCCGCGCAAGTTGCATGGATGCGCCAGTGGATCGAGGTACTGGATCTCAGGAACATGATCCTTGCCTGTCAGGATTGGGGGTCGCTGATCGGGCTGCGTCTGGTTGCCGAGATGCCCGAACGCTTTGCCGGGGTAGCGCTGTCGAACGGAGGATTGCCCGAGGGGCAACCGGCGCCGCGCGCCTTTGCGATCTGGCGTGCCTTTTCGCGCTACAGTCCAGTCTTTCCGATCGGGCGAATCGTCAATGCGGGGGCGAAACGGCAACTGACGCCGGCGGAAATCGCCGCATATGACGCGCCCTATCCGACACGCGCCTCCAAAGTTGCGGCGCGGATATTCCCCTCCTTCGTCCCGTTGGGCGACAATGTCGCGGTGCCCGATCAGAAGCGCGCGTGGGCGGCGCTCGAGGCGTTCGATAAACCTTTTCTCTGCTGCTTTACCGACGGCGATCCGATCACGCGCGGCGGCGACGCGCTATTCACGAGCCGCGTACCCGGCGCGCGCGGTATGGCGCACCGCACGCTAAAGGGCGGGCATTTCGTCCAGGAAAATGATCCCGAAGGCTTCGTCGCGGCAATCCGCGACGTTGCCGCTGCCGGGATCAGTCGCTGAACGGATCGCGGATCAGGATCGTGTCCTCGCGCTCGGGACTGGTCGATACGAGTGCGATCGGGGTTTCGATCAGTTCCTGCACGCGCTGGATATATTTGATCGCCTGTGCGGGCAGGTCGGCATAGCTGCGTGCGCCGGCAGTCGATTCGTGCCAGCCGTCCATTTCCTCGTAAATCGGCTCGACCTCGGCCTGATCGGCGGCGTGCGCCGGGAAATAGTCGAGGATCTTGCCGTTCAGGCGATAGCCGGTGCAAATGCGGATCGTGTCGAAGCCGTCGAGCACGTCGAGCTTGGTGAGCGCGATGCCGGTGACGCCCGATACCGCGCAGCTCTGCCGCACAAGCACCGCGTCGAACCAGCCGCAACGGCGCTTGCGGCCGGTGACCGTACCGAATTCATGCCCGCGCTCGCCGAGCCGCTGGCCGGTCGCGTCCTCAAGTTCGGTGGGGAAGGGGCCGCTGCCGACGCGCGTCGTATAGGCCTTGGCGATGCCGAGCACGAAGCCGACCGCCGAGGGGCCAAGGCCCGAGCCGCTCGCGGCGGTGCCGCTGACGGTGTTCGAGCTGGTGACGAAGGGATAGGTGCCGTGATCGATGTCGAGCAGCACGCCCTGCGCGCCTTCGAACAGGATACGGGCCCCGGCCTTCCGCACTTTCTTCAAACGCTTCCAGACGGGCTGGGCATATTCGAGCACATAGTCGGCGATTTCGGAGAGGTCGGCGATCAGGCGTTCGCGATCGATCGGCGGCTCGCCGAACCCGGCGCGCAGCGCGTCGTGGTGCGCGGTCAGGCGGTCGAGCTGGGGTTCGAGCTTGTCGAGGTGGGCGAGGTCGCAGACGCGGATCGCGCGGCGGCCGACCTTGTCCTCATAGGCGGGGCCGATGCCGCGCCCGGTGGTGCCGATCTTGCCCGCGCCCGCGGCGGTTTCGCGGAGCGCATCGAGGTCGCGGTGAAAGGGCAGGATCAGCGCGCAATTGTCGGCGATCGCGAAATTCTCGGGATTGATGGCGACACCCTGGCCGCGCAGCTTAGTGATTTCGTCGCGCAGCGCCCACGGGTCGAGGACGACGCCGTTGCCGATGATCGACAGCGTGCCGGTGACGATGCCGGAGGGAAGCAGCGATAGCTTGTACACCTGCTCGCCGACGACAAGCGTATGGCCGGCGTTGTGACCGCCCTGGAAGCGAACCACGGCGTCGGCGCGGCTGGCGAGCCAGTCGACGATCTTGCCCTTGCCCTCGTCGCCCCATTGCGACCCGATGACGGTAACATTTGCCATGATGCTGTCCTGCTG
>CBINGC010000074.1:0-11145 GCA_966250105.1 uncultured Sphingopyxis sp.
TCAGTTGCGACGCGCGGGCTTCGCACCGGGTTTTCCGGCCTGCGCCATGCGCGCCGTTCCCGGGCCGATCCGCCCGATCGTCTGCAGCGCATAGTGGAGCTGGAAATCCTCGATGCCCTTTTCCTTGAGCTCGTCGGCGGTCGCGGTGAAGCGCGGATCGGCCTTTTCATCCTTTTCGAGCAGGCCGTCGTCGACCTTCTTCTCGTTGATCAGGTGGCGGCGCAGGTCGCTTTCGCGGAATTTGGGCCGCGAGGCGTAGTCGGGATCGCTGAGCTGCGGCACCTGAATGTCGGGGTCGATCCCGCCTTCCTGCACGCTGCGGCCCGACGGCGTGTAATAACGCGCGGTGGTCAGGCGAAGCGCGGTGGTGTCGGTCAGCGGCAGCACGGTCTGCACCGATCCCTTGCCGAAGCTGCGTTCGCCCATGACGACCGCACGATGCTGGTCCTGCAACGCCCCCGCGACGATCTCGGAGGCCGAGGCCGATCCCGAATCGATCAGGACGATGACCGGCGCGCCGCCGGCGGCGTCGCCCGGCTCGGCGAAATAGCGTTCGATGTCGCCCTTCTTGCGGCCGCGCTGCGATACGATTTCGCCGCGTTCGAGGAACAGGTCGCTGATCCCGACGGCTTCGTCGAGCAGCCCGCCGGGGTTCGAGCGAAGGTCGAGAATCCAGCCGCGCGGCTTCTTGCCCAGCGACTTTTCGACGGCCATCATCGCGGCCTTCAGATCGGCGGTCGCGTCGGCCGAGAAATTGGTGACGGTAAGCACGCCGACGTCGCCGCTGACTTCCCATTTTACGGGTTTCAGGTCGATGATCTCGCGCGTCAGCGTCATCTCGAGCGGCTTGTCCTGACCTTCGCGCACGATCGTGATCTCGATCGGCGTGCCCGGACGGCCGCGCATCTGCTCGACCGCTTCGTCGAGCGTCATGCCAAAGATCAGTTCCTTGTTGATGTGGGTGATATAATCGCCCGCCTTGATCCCCGCCTTGTCGGCCGGGGTGTCGGCGGTCGGTGCGATCACCTTGACGACGCCGTCCTCCATCGTCACCGACAGGCCGAGCCCGCCATATTCACCGTCGGTCTGGGTTCTGAGGTTCGAAAAGCCGCGCGCATCGAGATAGCCCGAATGCGGGTCGAGGCTGGCGAGCATGCCGTTGATCGCGCCTTCGATCAGCTTCGAATCTTCGACCGGCTCGACATAATTCGACTTCACTTCAAGGTAGACGTCCATGAAGCGCGCGATTTCTTCCTGCGTCTTCGAATCGACGCTCGCCATCGCGCCGGTTGCGAGCGGGACGAGCGCCAGCGTCGAAAGCGCGGCGGCGCCCTGCCACAAGGCGAAGCGGCCTTTCGGAGAAGCGGCGGTTTTGGTCGAGTCGGTCATCACTATCTTTCACGCGGGCGAGAGTCATCCCGCCTTATAAACCCCGGCATGCCATCATCCTATGCAAATCTGCGCGGGTCAAGCGGCGCATCCCCATGCGGGACAGCGATAGAATGGGGGATTAACCGATCATCGCAACGACATCGACCGGACGCCCCGCCCGACGAAGTTCGACCGTGATGCGGCTGTCGCCGGACCCCGCGCGGCCGACCGGCGCACCGGCGTCCACCGTGTCGCCGACCCCGACCGACAGCGCGATCATGCCGGTGAGCAGCGAGACCCAGCCGCCGCCATGGTCGATGATGACGATCTTGCCATAGCCGCGATAATCGCCGGCGAAGCCAACGCGGCCGGGCGCGGGGGCGACGACCTGTCCGCCGGGGCGCGCCGCGATCGTGATGCCGCGTGATCGCACGCCGCTTTCATTGACTTCGCCAAGCCCCGTAACGATGCGCCCAACGACGGGCAGGCGATAGGCGCCGTGGATCAGCTCAGCATTGGCCGCGGCGGGCGGCGCCGCGGCGGCGACTGGGCCTTTGGGATTGCGCGGGCGCGGGATCGGCCCCGCGAGCTCGGCGAGCTGCGCGCGCACCGCGCCGTCGGCCTCGAGCGAATCCATCAGTTCGACGATGTCGCGCGCCTTCTCGCCCAGCCCCAGCGCCCGGTCGGCCTCGAGCTGCGCGCTGCTCATCAGCTCGCGCGAGCGCAGCCGGCCTTCGTTTTCGAGCCGGGTGAGCGCGTCGCGGCGGTGCGCGAGCTGCGCCTTGCTCGTCGACAGCGCCTTCAGCGCGACAGCCTGTTGCCGCCGCGCCGCGTCGAGCAAGGTGAGTTCGCGGCGGACGCCCGCGGTGCGGCGCTCGATCACCGGCATCGCGGCGTCGATCACCGCTCGCGCATGGACCATGTCGGTCAGCGACCCCGGCTGCGCGAGCACGCTGACCGGCGGCTGGCGGCTCAGCTGCTGGAGCGACGCGGCGAGCTCCAGCAAGGGCTGCTGCTGCTCGGCGAGCCGTGCGCGCCGCGCCGACAGGCGGCGGCTGACGAGAGCGACGCGCGCCTCGCCGGCGCTGATGTCGGCTTCGGCCGACTGGATCCGAGCGGCGAGCGCGGCGCTGCGTTTCTTCAGCCGGTCGGCTTCGCTGCTCGCTGCTTCCGCCTGCTTTTCCAGCAGCGCGCTGCGCGCCATCGCGGCCGCCGACTGCTGCTTTGCGTCGATCAGCTGTTCGCGCTCGTGCACGGCGATGGCGCCGGGATCGAAAATATCGCTCTGCGCCAGCGCGAGCGCGCCGCCCGCAAAGACGGCGACCATCGCAAGGCCGACGAGCGCCCGCCTCATTGCCGGCCTTCGCGGTGATAGGGATGGCCGGCGACGATGCTCGTCGCGCGCCACAATTGTTCGGCGAGCATAGCGCGCGCCATCAAATGCGGCCAGGTCGCGCGGCCGAAGGCGATGACTTTGTCGGCGCCTTCGCGCTCCTCGGGCGTGAAGCCGTCGGCGGCGCCGAGGCAGAAGCGCGCCTCGCGGACTCCGCCGTCGCGCCATTTTTCGAGCAATTGGGCGAATTCGAGCGACGACATCTGTTCGCCGCCCTCGTCGAGCAGGATCGTGCGGCTATTATCCGCCGCGGCGGGCATCCGCCCGCCCGTGTCGGGAAGTTCGGAAATCTTCTGCGCCCAGGTCACGCGCTTCATATAGCGCTCGACCAACTCGGCCTCGGGAGAACGCCCGATGCGCCCGCGCGCGATGATGTGCAGCAACATTTCCGCCGCCTAACCTTTAGGCGGCGGTCGCGTCAATTCGCGGCTGCGACCGGCGGCGCGTCGCCGAACGACCACATGCGCTCGAGGTTGTAGAAGCTGCGCACCTCGGGGCGGAACAGGTGGACGATGACGTCGCCCGCGTCGATCAGCACCCAATCGGCGTTGGGCAACCCTTCGACGCGAACATGGCGCCCCGCTTCCTGCTTGATCCGCTGCGCCAGCTTCTCGGCGATCGCCGAGACATGGCGCGTCGAGCGGCCGCTCGCGATCACCATATGGTCGGCGATGCTGCTCTTGCCGGCAAGCGGGATGGAGATGGTTTCCTGGGCCTGATCCTCGTCCAGCTGGTGGAGGATCAGCGCGTGGAGCGCTTCCACGCTGTCATTGGCGGGTGCGGCGCCGGAGGCGGCCCCCTGGGTGGCGGAGATCAAATGCGTCCTTTCTCGGTCGGTTCCACCAGCCATGAACGCGTCAGCGGGTCGCGCATCGCGCGGCCTTCATAGCGTTCGAACCAGCGGGGGTTGGCCTGCCGTATCGCAGTCGCGGATCGCACATCGGGCGAAAATCGCAGGAACACGAGGGCGGGCGGTCTCCAGTCTGTCCAATACTTCTTCTGGTCTGCGGGCCGGACAAATCGCCGCAGCCATCCCATTGCACGTCTTGCATGGGCGCGGTCGTTATAGCCCGGACGCGCGATAACCGCAATCGGCATCAACCGCGCGATCTCCCGCCAGTCGCGCCATTGGGGCAACTGGACCAGATTGTCGGCGCCCATGATCCAGATGAACTGGCGGTTCGGGTGACGGCGGATCAGCTTTCTGAGCGTGTCGATCGTGTAGCGCGTGCCGAGTTCGGCCTCGATCGCGGTGGCGCGGATCGGCGAACGCCGTGCCATGCGCCGCGCCGAAGCGAGGCGCGCCGGAAGCGGCGCCATGCCGGCCTTGGGTTTCAGCGGATTGCCCGGCGAGACGAGCCACCACAGCTCACCCAGGTCGAGCGCCTCGATCGCATTCAGGCTGATCGCGCGATGCCCGCCATGCGCGGGATTGAAGCTGCCGCCGAGGAGGCCGGTGGGGATCACAGCAGGGTTTGCCAGTCGCTGCGCAAATGCGCAACACGCAAGATCAGAACGCGCTTGGCATTGACATGATAGATCA
This sequence comes from uncultured Sphingopyxis sp., assembly GCA_966250105.1. Taxonomy (GTDB): domain Bacteria; phylum Pseudomonadota; class Alphaproteobacteria; order Sphingomonadales; family Sphingomonadaceae; genus Sphingopyxis. The sequence goes on from CBINGC010000074.1 coordinate 4,308, forward strand.
AGGCGTATGGCAGTTTGCCGAGACGCCACTTTCGTCGGCCTTGGGCGCTGACTGGTGTTCCGGCGCGGGGCGAGGTCGCGAGGAAAATAGTGGCTTTGGAAGCTTCTTCGAGCAGGGTGACCGCGATGTCGAAAATCGCATCAACCTGACGATCGACCGCATTGTTCAGGTCTTCACGCGAAAGACGGGACCATTGAACCGGCGTCACGCAGCGTCTTTATTGCGCTTGGCCCAGATTTCTTTCCGCTTGGCGGAAATCCATTCCTGCATCTCTTCGGCGGAGATCAGCGGCTCCTCGCGTGCGGATCGTTCGCCTTCTTCGATGAAGGCCAGCATCTCCGCTTCGCGTTCGGCATATTCGCGCACCGCCTGTGCTACCAGCCAAGCTCTGCTGCGACCCTGCGCCGTAGCGAGATTGTCCATCAGCGCCATGGTGTCGGCGTCGATGCGTGTCGAGATGACTGAATGCTTGGTCATAGTTGGAATGTATCATTTGTATACAAATGATTCAAGGACGCGTCTGTCCCTCTCCGCGCACCAGCCATTTATACGTCGTCAGCCCTTCGAGCGCGACCGGCCCGCGCGCATGCAGGCGCCCCGTAGCGATGCCGATCTCCGCGCCCAGGCCGAACTCTCCTCCATCCGCGAACTGCGTCGAGGCATTGTGCATGACGATCGCGCTGTCGACGCCGGCGAGGAAGCGTTCGGCGGTCGCCGCATCCTCGGTGACGATCGCGTCGGTGTGGCGGCTCGAATGTGCGTCGATATGCGCGAGCGCGCCGGGAAGGCCGTCGACCATCGCGATCGACACGATCGCGTCGAGATATTCACAGTCCCAATCGCCGGCGCTTGCCGGTTCGACGTGCGGGCTGAGCGCCGCGACATCCTTGTCGCCGCGCACTTCGCAGCCAGCCGCGACCAGCGCGTCGATAATCGCGAGCGGGGCGGGATAGGCGCGGTCGATCAGGATCGTCTCGGTCGCGCCGCAGACGCCGGTGCGGCGCATCTTGGCGTTGACCGCGAGTTCCACCGCTTGTCCCGGGTGGGCGGCGCCGTCGATATAGAGGTGGTTGATGCCGTCGAGATGCGCGAGCACGGGCACGCGCGCCTCATCCTGCACGCGCGCGACGAGGCCTTTGCCGCCGCGCGGAATGATGATGTCGATCAGCCCTTGCGCACGCAGCATCGCGCCGACCGCGGCGCGGTCCTGCGTGGGCACGAGCTGCACCGCGTCGGCGGAGAGACCCGCTTCGACCAGCCCCGCCGCGAAGGCCGCGTGAATCGCGCGGTTCGAATGCACCGCCTCGCTGCCGCCGCGCAGGATCACCGCATTGCCCGACATCAGCCCGAGCGCGGCCGCGTCGGCGGTCACATTGGGCCGGCTTTCATAGATGATGCCGACGACGCCGAGCGGCACGCGCACCCGGCTCAGCACCAACCCGTTCGGCCGCGTCACGCGGTCGATCTCGGCGCCGGCCGGGTCGGGAAGCGCCGCGACCGCCTCAATCGCATCGGCGATGCCGCCGAGCCGGCCTTCGTCGAGCCGCAACCGGTCGAGCATCGCACTCGACAGGCCGTTCTTTTGCCCGGCCGTCATATCCTCGGCATTGGCGGCGAGGATCTCGGCCGAACGCACGCGGATCGCCGCCGCCGCCGCAACCAGCGCCACCGCCTTGTCCGACGTCGGCGTTAGCGCGAGCCTTTTCGCCGCGGCGCGGGCGCGCGCGCCCATGTCGGCGATCAGGGCGGCGGTATCGCCGGGCATCGGCGGATGGGTCAGGGCTTCGGCGTTCATGGCGCCGCCACTATCATGTTTCGCCCGACTCTCGAAAGCCCCGTTGCGCGCCGCCGCGCGCGGCTTTAGGCAGGGCGCCATGACAGGGGATATAGAGGGTATCGGCAGCGCGGTGACCGCGGGCCTGGCGGCGCGCGCGGTCGAGCCGCGCCACGGTGGCGGCAAGCCGCACGGCCACGCGCCGCTGCGCTGCCTCAATTGCGGCACCAGCCTCACCGGATCGCATTGCCACCATTGCGGCCAGCGCGCCGACGTCCACCGCAGCTTCGGCGCGATCGGCCACGACCTCGTCCACGCGATCTTTCATTTCGAAGGCAAGATCTGGAACACGCTGCCGCTGCTGGCGTGGCGGCCGGGCGACCTGACGCGCCGCTATATCCATGGCGAGCGCGCGCGTTTCATCTCGCCGCTCGCCTTGTTCCTGTTCGCGGTGTTCCTGACCTATGCGGTGCTCGCGATGGCCGGCAGCGGTGGCGGCGTCGGCGAGGCTTTGAGCAAGTCGGCCGCCGAGCAGACGCGAACCGCCGCGATCAAGGACAGGATGCAGGAGGAGGTCGACCGGGTCGATGCCGAACTGGCGAAGACCGACCTGCCCGCCGCCCGGCGGAGCGAACTGAAAACCGAACGCGAGGTGCTGCAGAAAAGTGCCGACTATCTCGGCATAGCGCGCAGTCGCAGCAAGGAGGAACGCGCCGCCGACCGCGCTACGGGCCCGCCCGTTCTAGAAAGCCCGGTCGAACAGGTGGCGACCAGCGCCGATTTCATTTCGCGGAACAAGGTCAACAGCGGCATAGCCTTCATTGATCATGGGCTCGAAAAGGCGTTCGCGAACCCCGCGCTCGTCCTCTACAAGCTCCAGGCGAACGCGTATAAATTCGCCTGGGCGCTGATCCCGCTGTCGCTGCCCTTCATGTGGCTGCTCTTTCCGTTCAGTCGGCGCTTTCATACCTATGACCATTTCGTCTTCGTCACTTACTCGATTTCGTTCATGCTGCTGCTCTTCGTCGTCGTGCGGTTGTTGAACCTGACGATCTTCGGCGAACTCGCGACCTTTTTCGCGATATTCTATATGCCCTTCCACATGTACCGCCAGCTGCGCGGCGCCTACCGCTCGTCGCGGTTCGGATCGCTCGTGCGCGCGACATTGCTCCTCTTTTTCAGCCTGTTCGCGGTGATCTGGTTCATGTTGCTGCTGCTCGCGCTGGGGATCAGCGGCTAGGCCCGAAGCTGTAACGAAGACGGGCCACAGAGCCGGCAACGCGGGAGGATATGCGGATGCACCCAATGTGGCACGAGATCGATCGCCGTCTGCTCATCAAGCTCGGCACCGCGGGGCTCGCCGCGCTGTCGCTGCCCGGCGCCGCGGCGGCCGCGCTGGCGCAGGGCTTTACCCACGGCGTCGCGAGCGGCGAGCCGGGGGCGAATTCGGTGCTGCTGTGGACGCGCTATGCTGCGGCAAACGACACGGTGCTGACAGCCGAGCTCTCCGAAAGCGCCGACTTCGCGCATATCGTCGCGGGGGGCAGCGTCACCGCGAAGGGCGAGCGCGATCACACCGCCAAAATCGCCATCGACGGGCTCGATCCCGGCCGCTGGTATTTCTACCGCTTCGTCGCGCCCGACGGCACCAGTTCGATCACCGGCCGCACGCGCACGCTTCCCGCCGGGCCGACGAATGCCTTCACCATCGCGCTCTTCTCCTGCGCGAACCTGCCGTTTGGCTGGTTCAACGCTTATGCGCATGCCGCGGCGCGAAACGACATCGACCTTGTCGCGCATGTCGGCGACTATCTTTACGAATATCAGGTCGGCAACTATCCGTCGCTGGCGCAGGCGCTGCCCGGCCGCGACATCCAGCCGACGCACGAGATGGTCAGCCTCGCCGACTATCGGCTGCGCTACGCCGCCTATCGCGCCGACCCCGATCTCCAGCGCCTTCACGCACTGTTCCCGATGATCGCGCAGTGGGACGACCATGAATTCGCCAACGACGTGTGGAAGGGCGGCGCCGAAAATCATAATGAAGGCGAGGGCGACTGGCGCGTCCGCGAAGCCGCGGCCGAGCGCGCGCATAGCGAATGGATGCCCGTCGCCGACACGCGCTGGCGCCACTATCAGGCGGGCGACCTCGCGACGATCTTCCTGCCCGAAACGCGCATCACCGCGCGCGACCGCCCTTTTCAGCTCGGCGATATATTGGATGGCAAGGGCCACCCCGCGGCGGCGCTGAAGCAATTTTCCGAAAGCGACTATCGCGACCCGGCGCGGCAATTGCTCGGCGCCGATCAGGAGCAATGGTTGTTCGGCGGATTGGCGCAATCGGTGAAGAGCGGCACGCGCTGGCAGGTCTGCGCCCAGCAGATCGTGATGGGCAGCCTGTTCACGCCGCCCCAATCGCGCGATTGGTTCGGCGCCGACCAGCCCGACTATGTCAGGCGCCGCGTCGAAATGTCGCAGCTCGCGGCAAAGGCCGGCCTGCCGCTCAACATGGACAGCTGGGACGGCTATCCTGCGGCACGGAGCCGGCTGCTCGCGGCGGCGCAGCGCGCCGATGCCGATCTGGTGACGCTGTCGGGCGACAGTCACAATGCCTGGGCGTTCGACCTGACGCAGGGCGGGCGCCCCGCCGGGATCGAGATCGCGGGGCACAGCGTCACCTCGCCGGGGTTCGAGGCCTATACGCCCGGCATCTCGGACACGATGCGCGTGGAGGCGCTGCGTGCCGCCTCGCCGCAGCTCCAATGGGCGAACACCGCGGATCGCGGCTATGTCACGGTGCAACTGACGCGCGAGCGGGTCACCGCGAACTGGCACAGCGTCGGAACAATCCGCACCCACACCCCCGCGCTCAAATCGACGCACAGCATGACGGCCTCGCGCGGCAAACGGATGTTCGACACGGCTTGACACTTATAACTGGATGGTTATGAGAAATCCATAGCCAAGGAGTTATGGTTAAATGGAGCCGTCCCCCGACCTTCTGTTCAAGGCGCTCGCCGACCCGACGCGGCGTGCGCTGTTCGAGCGGCTCTGCCTCGAAGGCGAGGCAACGGTCGGCGCGTTGACCGCGGGTGCCGGTATTTCGCAGCCGGCCGTGTCGAAGCATCTCGGCATACTCAAGCAGGCGGGGCTCGTGCTCGACCGGCACGAAGGCCGCCAGACGCATTACAGCGCGCAGCAGCGCGCGCTCGCACCGCTCGTCGACTGGACCGGGCGCATGAACCGCTTCTGGGAAGCGCGGTTCGACGATCTCGAAGATTTGCTCAAAAGGATGGATCAATGACCGACGGCGACGTGCGCAGCGTGACCGTGGAGCGCGAAATCCCGCATCCGCCTGAAAAAATCTGGCGCGCGCTGACGCAGTCGCATTTGATCGAGGAGTGGCTGATGAAGAACGACTTTGGCCTCGACCTCGGCCACCGTTTCCAGCTGCGCGGCGACTGGGGCCATGTCGATTGCGAAATTCTCGACGTCGAGCCGGGGCGGAGCCTCTCCTACTCATGGAATTACGCGCATGACGACCCGGCCTATCGGCTCGAAAGCGTCGTCACCTTCACGCTCGAACCGACTGCGGTGGGAACCCTGCTGCGCATGGAACAGGTCGGCTTCCGCCCCGACCAGAAGCAGGCGTTCGGCGGCGCCAAGAGCGGCTGGAAGATTCACCTCGAAAATCTCGAGAAGGTCGTGGCCGGTCTCGACTGAATATCAAGCAGGGAGAGAGTTATGAACTGGAGCCTCTGGATCCGGCAGTTTCACCGCTGGGTATCGATTATCTTCACCGCGATCGTGCTCGTCATTTTCGTGACGCTTGGTTTGGGGCACGAACCGGCCCAATGGATCTATTATCTGCCGCTGCCGCCGCTCTTCCTGTTGATGTTTTCGGGGCTCTACATGTTCTTCCGGCCCCATTTCCGGAAGCGCGGCGGCGCGAACATCGCGTGAATCTTCATCCCGGCGAAGGCCGGGATCTCACCCTATCGGAATGACGCACCGGCGAGATCCCGGCCTTCGACGGGATGACGTCAGCAAAAGGAAGGAGGTGCCCTCAGCTATACGGCGGCGTATCCTCGAATTCGGCGAACCAGGGGTACTCGTTCGCGACGCTCACCGTGAAATTCGCATCGCGCTTTTCAAGAAAGCTCGACACGCCTTCGGCGGCGTCGGCGCTGCGTCCGCGCGCGAAGATCGCGCGGCTGTCCCAGCGGTGCGCGCTCATCGGGTGCGGCGCGCCGAGCATCCGCCATAGCATATGGCGGGTGAGCGCGACCGACACCGGCGCGCTATGCTCGGTCAGCTCGCGCGCCTTGCCGATCGCGGCGTCAACGAGGTCGCCGGGCGCGTGGACCGACTGGACGAGGCCTTTCTCATGCGCCTCCTGCGCGGAGATCAGCCGCCCCGAATAGCACCAGTCGACCGCATTCTGGATGCCGACGAGGCGCGGCAGGAACCAGCTCGACGCGGCTTCGGGGACGATGCCGCGCCGCGCGAAGACGAAGCCGTAGCGCGCGGTGTCGCTCGCGAGGCGCGCATCCATCGACAGCGTCATCGTCGCACCGATGCCGACCGCTGCGCCGTTGATCGCCCCTAACACCGGCTTCTTGCAGTCGAAGATGCGCATCGACACGCGCCCCCCCGAGTCGCGGATCAGCGGGTGCGACCAGTCGATCGTGCCGTCTTCGGCGACCGGGCTCGCCGACATGCCGTCGGGCAGGATCGCCTGCCTGTCGGTGCGCTTGTCATAATCGAAGGTCGCGGCGCCCTGACCCAGGTCGGCCCCCGCGCAATAGGCGCGGTCGCCCGCCCCGGTAAAGATCACCGCGCGCACGCCGTCGTCGGCGTCGCATTCGTCGAGCGCCGCGACGATTTCGAGCATCATCTCGGTGGTGAAGGCGTTCATCCGGTCGGGCCGGTGCAGCGTCAGCAGCGCGATGCCTTCGTGGCGGTCGAGGCGAATCTGGTCGAAGCTCATGTCTCTCTCCCTAAGGTCGCGCCCATGGTTGCAAGCGATGCCAGCAATGGCAAGCCCTTTACGTAAACGTAAAG
>CBINGC010000075.1:0-11082 GCA_966250105.1 uncultured Sphingopyxis sp.
ACCAGCATGAACAAGGTCGAGCGCGGCAGGTGGAAGTTGGTCATCAGCCCGTCGATTGCCTTGAAGCGGTAGCCCGGGGTGATGAAGATCGCGGTGTCGCCCGCGAAGGGCGCGATCGTGCCATCCTGCGCCGCACTTTCGAGCAGGCGCAGGCTCGTCGTGCCGACCGCGATCACGCGCCCCCCCTTTGCGCGCACCGCGTTCAGCCGCGCGGCCGTCTCGGCGTCGATCCGTCCCCATTCGGCGTGCATGACATGGTCGTCGGTGTCGTCGGCCTTGACCGGCAGAAAGGTGCCCGCGCCGACGTGCAAGGTCAGCGTCTCGCTTCCGATCCCCGCCGCCGCCAGCGCATCGAGCAGCGCGGGCGTGAAGTGGAGCGCCGCGGTCGGCGCCGCGACCGCGCCGTCTTCGCGCGCGAACATCGTTTGATAATCGGCACGGTCATCGGCGTCGGTCGCGCGCTTGCCCGCGATATAGGGGGGCAGCGGCATCGTACCGGCGCGTTCGAGCAGCAACTCGACCGGCTCGTCCCCCGCGAAGGCGAGGATGAAGCTGCCGTCGGCCAGCCGCTCCTCGGCGACCGCCGCTACTCCAGCGCCGAAATCGACCGTCTCCCCGACACGCAGCCGCTTCGCGTTGCGGATGAATGCCTGCCAACGGCGGAGGTCAACGCGTTTGTGCAGGGTAGCGCCGATCTTCGCGTCTCCCCTGCGCCCCTCAAGCTGCGCCGGAATCACGCGCGTGTCGTTGAAGACGAGGCAGTCGCCGGGGCGCAGCCATTGGGGCAAGTCCGCGACCCCGGCATCGACCATCTCGCCGCCGTCAACGACCAGCATGCGCGCAGCGTCGCGCGGGCGCGCGGGGCGGAGCGCGATCCGTTCATGAGGTAAATCGAAATCGAAGGCGTCGACGCGCATAGGAGTTCGCGCGCCTCCCCGAGGTTACTGGCCGATCGGCGCGTTGAGTTCGTCGACGCTGACCGGTGCCGGGACCACCGGCGCGGGCACCGCTTCGGTCAGCATCGACGCCGGCGGGATCGGCTTGTTGTCGGCGGCGACCGAGACCTGGACCATGCGCGACATCACTTCGGGCGGCTCGCCTTTATGGATCGCATCGACATATTGCATCCCCGACACGACGCGTCCGAACACCGTGTAGCGGCGGTCGAGCGAGAAGCGCGGCTGGAGCATGATGAAGAACTGACTGTTCGCGCTGTCCTCGCTCTGCGCGCGCGCCATCGACAGCGTGCCGCGCAAATGCGGGGTCGGGTTGAATTCGGCCTTGAGGTCGGGAAGCTGCGACCCGCCCTGCCCGGTCGCGCTCGGGTCGCCCGTCTGCGCCATGAAGCCGTCGATCACGCGGTGGAACTTGATCCCGTCGTAAAAGCCTGCACGCGCGAGCTGCTTGATGCGCTCGACATGGTTCGGCGCGACATTGGGATAGAGCTGGATCACCACGCGCCCGCCCGTCGAGAGGTCGAGGTTGAGCATATATTCGGGGACGCCCATATATTGCTCGGCCGGCATCGCCGGAACCGCGGGCGCTTCGGCGGCCGGCGTGCCGTCCTCGGCCACATCGCTTGCGGGCGGCGTTTCGACGGGCGCGGGCGGCGGCGTTTCGACCGGCGGCACCGGCTGGCTCGTCTCGGGATTCGGCGAGGGCGCGGGCGGCGCTTCCTGCGCCACCGCCGCCGTCGCAAGACCGAACGCCATCGCCGTGAGAATCATGGGGCGGAAGGAAAATTTCATGCTGGATCGGCCCTCGTGTAACATTCCGGAATTGCGCCCCGTCCGGCGCGCCCTAGCGGGAAAAAGCTGAACGCTCAATGGATGGTGTCACGCCTCGCCCTGGCCAAGGCCGCGTTCGGCGATGCGCGCCGTGACCGCATCGCGTACCGCCGGCGTCACGAATTTATGGATGTCGCCGCCAAAGATCGCGATTTCCTTGACCAGCCGCGAGGCGATCGGCTGCAAGCCCACGTCCGCCATCAGGAATACCGTCTCGATCCGGTCGTTGAGCTGCTGGTTCATCCCCGCCATCTGATATTCATATTCGAAATCGGCGACCGCGCGCAGTCCGCGGACGATGACGCTGGCGCCTTCGCGCGTCGCAAAGTCCATCAGCAGCGAGTTGAATCCGACGACGCGAATATCGCCCTCGATCGCCGCGACCTCGGCCTTCACCATCGCGATGCGCTCGTCGTCGTCGAACATCGGCGATTTGGTGATGTTCGTCGTCACCCCGATGACGAGCCGGTCGACCAGCTTCGCGCCGCGCCGGATGATGTCCATATGCCCGAGCGTGATCGGATCGAACGTGCCCGGATAAACCCCCACCCGCATCAACGGTCCCTTTCCACGACATAGCGCGCGATCGCACGCAGCAATGCCGCCTCTTCGCCGAAGCCGCCAAGATGCGCAATCGCCTGTTCGACGAGCAGCCCGGCCTGTTCGCGCGCGCGCTCCAGCCCCATCAGGGTGACGAAGGTCGCCTTGCCCGCGGCCTCATCCTTGTGCAGCGCCTTGCCCGCGAGCGCCTCGTCGCCCTCGACGTCCATGATGTCGTCGGCGATCTGGAACGCGAGTCCGATGTCGCGCGCATAGCCGCGCAGCGGACGGCGCCCCTCGGGCGGGATGCGCGCAAGGATCGCGCCCGCCTCGACCGAGAATGCGATCAGCGCGCCGGTCTTGAGTTGCTGGAGCCGCGTCACCGTCGGCAAATCGAAATTCGACGTTTCGGCGGCAAGGTCCATCATCTGCCCGCCCGCCATGCCCGCCGGTCCCGCCGCGCGCGCGAGTTCGCAGCACAGCTCGCCGCGCACGAACGGGTCGGCGCTCGTCACCGGATCGCAGAGCCATTCGAAGGCGAGCGCATGGAGCGAATCGCCCGCGAGCACGGCGGTCGCCTCGTCGAACGCCTTGTGCACCGTCGGCTTGCCGCGGCGCATGTCGTCATTGTCCATGCACGGCAGATCGTCGTGAATCAGCGAATAGACGTGCATCGCCTCGACCGCCGCGCCGACGCGCAGCGAAAGCGCCCGGTCGACATGGAACAGGTCGCCGGCGGCGCGGACGAGCAGCGGGCGCAGCCTTTTGCCGCCCGCGATCGCGGCGTGGCGCATCGCTTCATAGAGCGGCCCGCGCGGATCGGCGGGCACCGGCAGCAGCTGGTCGAACAGCCGGTCGATCCCGGCCACGACCTCGGCCTGCGTCGTCAGCAGCAATTGCGTGCCCTGCGAAACCTGGTCGTCGGCAAGTGCCATCGCGGATCAGCTTTCGCCGAAGGGGGTGGTTCCCGTGGGCCGGCCGTCGGCGCCCAGGCTGACCTGCTCGATCCGCGCCTGCGCCGCCGCGAGCCGCGCTTCGCAATGGCCACGCAACGCATGGCCGCGTTCATAGAGCGCCACCGATTCCTCAAGGCTGACGTCGCCGCTTTCGAGCCGCCGTACGATCGTTTCAAGCTCGCCCATCGCGGCTTCGAACGAAAGCGAGGCGATGTCGGGTGAGGGTGCGCTGTCGGGGGTATCCGTCATGGCCCCTGCTTTGGCCCCTTCGCCCCCTCGCGGTCAAGTGCGGTCGAGTTGTCGCCCCGGCGCTCGGACCGGTTCGGTCGTCTTTGCCGGTTTGACAGCTCCGGCGGCTTTGGGGTGGGGAGCGGACATAGCACGCTCTCACTTCCGCCATCCCGTGCTTGACCCGGGATCCCGCTTTTTGAGGCGTCGACCGGTCTTCGGCATCAAGCGGGACCCCGGATCAAGTCCGGGGTGACGAGGATTGATGGGTCCGCCACCGGCCGCAACCGGTCGAAATCATCGCCGCGCCAAAAACGCCGGTCAGCGTCCCGCCTTATCACTCACCGCCTTGATCACCAGCGCCTGGTCGTCGACGAGGTAGCGGCGCGCGAGCGCCTGTAGTTCGACTGGCGTCGCGGTCTCGACTTCGGCGATGCCGTTGCGGCTGCGGTCGAGGCGGTCGGCGTGGGTGGCCGCCTCCGCGACATAGTTCAGCCAATAGCTGTTCTCGCGCCGCGCCTTCACCATCGCCTCGACCAGCGGACGGCGCGCGCGGTCGAGCAAGTCGGCGTCGACGGGCTTATCGCGCAGCTCCTTTGCGATGGCGAAAATCGCCGCGCGCGTCGTCGCCAGATCCTTGTAATCGACATTGCTCGCGGCGAACAAATGGCCGTAACCGGGAAATTCGTCGGACAGGCTCGCCGCGGCGCGGGGGCTGTAGCTTTCGCCGAGCCGCTCGCGCAGTTCCTCGGTCAGCATCAATTGCATCACGCGCGCGAGCAGACTGAGCTGCATCGATTCGGCGAGGTCGCTGTCATCGCGCGCGGGCCAATAGACGCGCAGTTCCGCCTGTTCGGCCGGCCCCGTGTGGATCAGCGTGCGCTCGCTGCGGTCGTTCGCGAACTGGCGCACGCGCGCCTCGGCGTGCGGGTCGAAGGCGGCGCGGCGCTCGGGCAGCGCGCCGAAGGTCGCCGCGACCGCGTCGATCGCCGACTGCTCGCCGATGTCGCCGACGACGCCGATCTCGATCGCGCCATGCGCGAAGCTGTCGCCGATCGCCGATTCGAGTTGCTTCCAGTCGAGCGCCATCACGCTTTCCAGCGGCGGCGTCTGCGAGCGCGGATCGTCGTTCGCGAGGATGCCGCCGGCATCGCGGCCGAGCACTGCCGCCGGAGTCGCGTCGTTCGCGGCATATTGCTGCGGCAGCACGCGGCGGATGAGCGCGAGGCCGTCGGCGCGGTAGCCGGGATGGGTCAGATAGGCCGCCATCAGCTTCGCCTGCAGCGCGAAATCCTCGGGCGAGGTCACCGCGCTGCCGCCGAAGCTGTCGGTGGCGTTGCCGAATACCGGGCTGATCGTCTTGCCCGCGAGGATCGAGCGCAGTTCGTCATAGCTGTGCGCCTCGAGCCCGCCGAGCATCAGCGACCCCGCGAGCGCCACCCGGGTCGGATCTTCGCGCGTCGCGAGCAGATTGCCGCCGTCGACGCGCAGCGACAGCATGACCTTGTCCTTCTGGAAATCGGTCGTCTTGATGTTGAGCATCACATTGTTAGCGAAGCGGATGCGGCGGATGCCGAGATCCTCGACGCGCTCGTCGCTGACGATTTTGCCGGGCGTTCCGAAATCATCATAGGCGAAGGCGGCATTCGCGGCTTCGGTCGGCGGCGCGACCGCGACCTTCGTCGAGGCTTGCAGATCGGCGAGGATCGCGGCCGGGCCGCCCTCGACCGGCACCTTCGTCGTCACGCGCGCCAGCGGCGGGCTCATCCCTTCCATGCGGCTGCGGAAGGCGGCGGTGACCGCGGCGGCGTCGAGCGACGGCGCGGCCGCCTCGAACAAGGCTTGCGAGGTTTCGGGGCGGGTGAAGACGAAATCGCCTTCGGCGGCCGCGACCAGCGCGTCGGCGAGCGTCTCGCTGCGCCGCGTCGTCACGCCCGCGACGGCGTTGCGGAAGGCGGTGCGGCGGATCGCGAGCTGTTCGTCGACCTCGGCCTGGGTGAAGCCATGTTCGATCGCGCGGCGCTGTTCCTGCTCGACGAGCGCGAGCGCCTCTTTCCACGCGCCTTCCTTGGCGACCGCGCCGACCGTGACCTGGTCGAATGTCTTCCACCCCGACGCATCGCTGAAATAGCCGGTGAGGATCGGCGAATCCTCATCGAGCGCGATCTTCGCGAGCCGGCGGCTGACGATCGCCTCGCCGACATCCTCGGCGAGCTTGCGTGCACGCTTCGCCCGCGTGTCGAGTTCGTCGACCCACGGCTTGAAGCGCGCGATCGTCACCGAATCCTGGATCGCGGGGTCGACGAAATCGTCGGCCGCGGCGGCGCGATCATAATCGACATCGCCTATGTCGGGATCGGCGCCCGCTGGGCCGCGCCCCTTCCAGTCGGCAAAGCGCGCCTTGATCTTCGCCTCGACCGCCGCGGGATCGAAATCGCCGACCATCACCAGCGTCGCACGCTCGGGCCGGTAGTAGCGGTCGTAAAGGTCGCGGATGCGCGCGGCGGGGGCGGTCTTGATCACCTCTTCGGTGCCGACGGGGATGCGGCTTGCCACCGTCATCCCTTGCATCTGGAAGTCGAGCTGATCGATCAGGCTGCGCAGCTGATAGGTGTCGCGCGCGCGGCGTTCGGAAAGGATGATGCCGCGTTCGCGGTCGACCGCGGCGGGGTCGATCGTCAGCTCGCTCGCGGTCTCGCGCATCAGCATCAGCCCGGTGTCGATCAAATCGTCCGAGGCGTTCGGCAGGTCGAGCTTGTAGATCGTCTCGTCGAAGCCGGTCGACGCGTTGGTGTCGGCGCCGAACGCCAGCCCCTTGCGTTCGAGCAGCTTGATCATCTCGCCCTCGGGCACATGGGTCGATCCGTTGAACGCCATATGTTCGAGGAAATGGGCGAGGCCGCGCTGGTCGTCGGCTTCGGCAAAGCTGCCGATGTCGAAACGCATGCGGAGCACGACGCTGTCCTTGGGCGTGCTGTTTTTCAGCAGCGCATATTTCATGCCGTTGGGAAGCACGCCGAAGACGATGTTCGGGTCGACCGCTATGTCGCTCGCGGCGAAACCCCACGCCTTTGCCGCCTCGCTCTGCGGATTGACGGCGGCGGGTGCCGCGACCGTGGCGGGCGTTTCCCTGGCGTAGGCGGGTGCGGCGGTGGCGATGAGGAGGATAAGAGGCGACAGCGCGGTCGAGGTGCGCCGGACGAGCTTTCTGGTCATGCCTTCGATGTGGCGGTCGCACCGCGGGCGGTCAAGCCGTCGTCACGCGACCCGGCCGACGCTTTCGACGGACGACATCTGGACGCGATCGGCGGCCTTGGCGGCGTAGAGCGCGCGGTCGGCGACTTCGAGCAGGTCGCGCGCGCTGTCGCCATGCTCGGGCCAATAGGCGGTGCCGATGCCCGCGCCGACGCCGATCGAACGCCCGTCGATCCGATAGGGCGCGGCGAGCGCGGCGAGGATATGGTCGGCGAGCGCGGCGGTGAGCAGCGGCGAGCCGGCGGGCACGAGGATGGCGAATTCATCGCCGCCCTGCCGCGCAACGATAGCATGATCGCCGCACGTCCGGCGCAGCCGCTCGGCGAGTTCGCAGAGGACGCCGTCGCCGATCGCGTGGCCGTGCTGGTCGTTGATCGGCTTGAAGCCGTTGAGGTCGAGGAGCGCGATCGCGAAGCGGCCGGCGCCGTCGGCCTTGGCGATCTCCTCGTCGAGCCTGAGGTCGAATTCGCGGCGGTTGGCGAGGCCGGTGAGCGGATCGGTGTGCGCGAGTTCGCGCATCTGACGCTGGAGTTCGAGCAGGTCGATCACCTGCCCATGCTGCTGAACGACCATGCGCAGCAGGAACAGGGTCGCGATGACCAGGCTGGTGCCCGCCGCGATTTCGGGCGGATTGCCCGAGGTCAGCATCAGCGCCGACACCGGCGCGAGCCCGACGCCAAGGTTGAGGAAGGTCGCGAAGCGGATCGACGACAGGCAATAAGCGGTCGCGAGCGAACCCATCGCCATGATCATCGCATAATAGCTGTGCGTTTCGGGCGGCGCGGCGAGCCAGTTGGTCACCGTCCACAGGCTGCACATCGCGCCGGTGATGCCCGACACCCAGCTTGCCTCGCGAATAACGCGCCGCGCGCTGCGCGGGCTTATCCGGCGGCCGCGACTGTGGCGCAGGAAGAGAAAACCGAGCACGCCGACGATGGCAAGAATGACCGGAAATCCGATGCGGATGACGGGATGCACCGTCGGAACCCCACCATAGATGGCGGTCGGCGTGGTCGCCGCGAGCATCAGGAACAGCATCGGAGTCAGCGTCTGGACGCGCGTGGCGCGCAGCACCGCGACATCGTCCCGAATCGCGTCCGGAATCGGCGGAAAGATACGCGCTTGCAGCTTGTGATAGACCCCCGTCATGGGGGCGGGATAGCAAGCCCGGGTAAAGCAGGGGTTAAGGAATGAAAGCTTGGCTTATCACGGCGCTAGGGGCGCATCGGGGGCGAATGGCTTGCGAAATATTAACCATGTTCGCCGATACGCGCGGCCTTGTGTTTCGCGCCCCCACAGGAGCCACGCCATGTCTTATCCGACGCCGCAGCTTGACCCATCCACCGCCGCGCCGACGGCGCCGATGCCGGCCGCCCACCCGACGTTGCCGCAGGACGATACGCCCGCCGCGCAGGCCGCGCGCGCGGCGCAGCTGACCGCGGCGCGGACCATCTATACATGGACCACCGACGTCCCGACGCTGCCCGGCGTACCGCTGGCGACGAACGTCCCCAAGAATGACGAGCCGACGATCGCGTGGTTCGTGATCCTGATCGGTGTTGGGCTGGACATCGTGCGCAACGCGCTGACGGTGAAGCTCGGCGGGGTCGATAAAGGCGAATTGGACAGCCCGCGCGCGCACTATGAAGCCGCGCTTGCCGAATGCGACGCGATCGAGGTCTCGGCCACCAAAATCGCAGCGGAGCATGGGGTTCACACCGGCGGCAATATCTTCGCGCGCATGATCGGCGACGTCGAAAATGCCGTCGCCGCCGCCGAGCGCGACGCGCATGTGGCGCTGCTCAAGGGCTATAAGGAGCGGCTCGAGGATTTGATGAAGGTCGATGAGGCTCTCGGTCTCGGCAGTAAGACCCCGCGCAGCCTCGAGGCCTATCGCGCGCTGTTCGCAACGCTGCCGGTTCCGGGGATCGGCTATATGTTCCAGAACGATAGCGAGTTCGCGCGGCTGCGCGTGCAGGGACCGAACTGCATGCTGATCACCGCGGTCGGCGAAGCGCTGCCCGCCAACTTCCCGTTGAGCGCCGCCAAATATGCCGCGGTGGTGAATGGCGATACGTTGGACGCCGCGCTCGCCGATAGCCGCTTGTTCCTGCTCGATTACAAGCCGCTCGAAGTGCTCGATCCTGGCACCTATGGCAGTCTCGCCAAATATGCGTGGCAGCCGATGGCGCTGTTCGCGGTGCCGCCGGGTGGGTCGTCGCTGGTGCCGGTGGCGATCCAGTGCGGACAGGACCCCGCCGATTGGCCGATCTTCACCCCCTCCCCCGCCGCCGACAAGCAATGGGGCTGGGAAATGGCGAAGTTCGTCGTGCAGGTCGCCGACGGCAATTATCACGAGCTGTTCACGCATCTGGCGCGCACGCATCTGGTGATCGAGGCCTTTACCGTGGCAACGCACCGTCATCTCGCCGAGGTGCATCCCGTCTGGGCGCTGCTCGTGCCCCATTTCGAGGGCACGCTGTTCATCAACGAAGCGGCGGCAACCTCGCTGATCGCGGCGAACGGCCCGATCGACCATATTTTCGCGGGCACGATCGCATCGAGCCAGCTTGCCGCGGTCGACGCGCGGCTGGCGTTCGACTTCCACGGCAAGATGCCGCGCGCCGATTTCGCCGCGCGCGGGGTGGGCGTGGATTCGGCGCTCGCCGACTATCCCTACCGAGACGACGCGCTGCTCGTCTGGGACGCGATCCACGAATGGGCGCGGCAATATGTCGATCTTTATTATGCGCACGACGCCGATGTCATCGCCGACACCGAGCTCGGCGCATGGGCGGCGTGCCTTGCGGGCGAGGCGAAAATCAAGGGATTCGGCGCGATCACGACGCGCGCACAGCTCGCCGAGGTGTGCGCGATGGTGGTGTTCACCGCGAGCGCGCAGCACGCCGCGGTCAATTTTCCCCAAAAGGACATTATGGCCTTTGCTCCCGCGGTCACCGGCGCGGGCTGGCAGGCCGCGCCGAACGGCCAGCGCGGCCACGACAAGGCGGGCTGGCTCGCGACGATGCCGCCGATGGCGCTCGCGCTCGAACAATTGAATGTGCTCGAGCTGTTGGGATCGGTGCATTACCGGCCGCTCGGCGATTATCGCAGCAACGCCTTTCCCTATCCGAAATGGTTTCAAGACCCGCGCGTGACTGCGGCCGAGGGGCCGCTGATGTGGTTCCAAGCGGCGCTCAAGGGCGTCGAGGCGGAGATCGTCCAGCGCAATGCGGAGCGGATGCAGCCTTATCCTTATTTGCAGCCGAGCTTGATTCCGACGAGCATCAATATTTGAGGGATTCCGTCGCCCCCGCGAAGGCGGGGGCCGTTATCGGCGCAGCGCAAGGTTGCCAGCGGCCGCGTCCAGAGGCACGTGACTCTGGTCGCCCTTCGCGGGGGCGACGCCCTATTGGCAACCTCAGCTGCCCTTTTTCTTCCTGTGGCTTTCGAGGTCGAGCACGGCGTTCTCGCCGCCCTCGGGCATCAAGCCCAATCGGCGCGCGACTTCCTGATAGGCCTCGACCTCGCCGCCGAGGTCGCGGCGGAAGCGGTCCTTGTCGAGCTTTTCATTCGTCGTCATGTCCCACAGACGACAGCCATCGGGGCTGATCTCGTCGGCGAGGATGATGCGGCTGAAGTCGCCTTCATAGAGGCGGCCGAACTCGAGCTTGAAGTCCACGAGGCGGATACCGACCGCGGCGAACATCCCGCTCATGAAGTCGTTGATGCGGATCGCCATGTCCTGGATGTCGTGGAGCTCGTCCTGGCTGCACCAGTTGAAGCAGGCGATATGCTCTTCGGCGACGAGCGGATCGCCGAGCGCGTCATCCTTGTAGCAATATTCGATCAGCGTGCGGGGAAGCTGCGTTCCCTCCTCGATGCCAAGGCGCTTCGACAGCGTGCCCGCGGCGACATTGCGCACGATCACCTCGATCGGCACGATCTCGACCTGACGGATCAGCTGCTCGCGCATGTTGAGGCGGCGGATGAAGTGCGTCGGAACGCCGATATTGCCGAGCAGGGTAAAGACATGCTCCGAAATCCGGTTGTTGAGCACGCCCTTGCCGCTGATTGTGCCCTTTTTCTGAGCGTTGAACGCGGTCGCGTCGTCTTTGAAATACTGGATCAGCGTGCCCGGTTCGGGGCCTTCGTAAAGGATCTTGGCTTTGCCTTCGTAAATCTGGCGGCGGCGGGCCATGGGCAGGACTTTCTGTCGGAACCAAATGAATGACCCCGGCGGAAACGACTCATGGACGAGGCGCGGCACCGGGGCGACGGGGGCGCCTATAGCGGCAAAGGTCGGGCGCGTCATC
>CBINGC010000076.1:0-8859 GCA_966250105.1 uncultured Sphingopyxis sp.
GACGAAGAAAGAAACGGCAGCAACCAGCCGAAACCCGCCATCAGCTACCCGCCGAACAACCGGTCGATCGCCTCGTCCAGATAGGGACGGTCAACGAACAGCCGCATCGGATCGCGCCGGTTCAGCCAGAAGCTCCCTCCATGCCCGTCGGTCAGCGCCCGCCGCGTCGTGTCCTGCAACAGCCGCAGGCGCATGACCGCGGTGCGGCGCGCGGCCCGGATGTCGGTCGGCGCCTGTAATGCGAAATGCGCCCTGATCCCTTCGACCCGCGCCGCGACGACATCGCTGTATCCCCGGTGCGGTCCGCGATGCAGCGCATGCCCCGATCGCAGCGCGGCCGGCTCGCACGCCGGCAGCACCAACCCGTTGTCCGCGAAATTCTGGAGCGCGAATCCTTCGCCGCGGAGGTGATCGAACATCGTCGCCATC
Organism: uncultured Sphingopyxis sp.; assembly: GCA_966250105.1. Lineage (GTDB taxonomy): Bacteria > Pseudomonadota > Alphaproteobacteria > Sphingomonadales > Sphingomonadaceae > Sphingopyxis. The sequence goes on from CBINGC010000076.1 coordinate 430, forward strand.
TGAGCACGTCGCAGCAAGGCGATCGGGATCAAATGGTGGCGCTGAAATCCGGATAGCGGCGGCGGCGCCCCTTGCCAGCCGCGCCCCGGCATCAGGGCGTGAACCCATAGCCGTCGCGGCCGAATTCAACGATCACCGTCGGCCTCTGGCTCGCGCCATCCATCGGCGGCAACAGGTCGATCCACTCGCCCGCATCCAGCCCGCGCATCGTCCGCGCGGTTCGAACCGGGCCGTTGAGCATCATGTCGAGCGCGAGCCGCGACAGCCGCCGTACCATTTCGGCGACCGTCCAGCCGCCCGGTATGCGCGCCTCCAGTTCCTGCCCGGCGAAAAGCGCCAGCCCGCGCGTTCTGATGCTCGCGTCGCTCCCCAAATCCTTGCGCCGGAATGCGACCAGATGCAGCACCGGCGGCATCCCGCTCGCCAGCATTTCGGCGATCGAGGCACGGAACTGCGGCGCATCGGACCAGAGCCGCGCAGGCGACCAGAAGAGATGGCTGGCATCGAACAGGTCGATCAGCAGCACCATCATCTTGAAGAATTCGCGCATCCGCGTCGTCTGCGACGGCGATGCGGCGCGATCCTTTTCGGGAATGAAAATCCAGCAATCCCCGCTCTCGCGCCATCCGCGCGGCAGGCTGGCGGCGAGCAGGCTCGTCGACGGGTGATCGGGATCGACCAGATCGAGCGCCGCGCCGGCGGCAGGGCCGGCGAGAACCGATACCGTCCCGAACGCCATACGAAAGCAGGGCGCGGCGATCCGCGCATCGAGGGCCGCGCCCGCATCGCCGATCCGCTCGGGCTGTAATCCCATATGCCGAAGCGATGTCTCGATCGCGTCGCTCGATGCGTCGCGCATCGCGGGCCCCAGAATCAACGCGAAGGGTTCCGGCGGAACCGGCAGGATCAACGCATCGCGGTCATCGACATCCATCTGTTGCGCGCCCTTCATGGGTTCGCCGCTTGCATCGCAAGACTGACCTGAATGTTCAAATGTTATCGGCGCATGTCGGAAAGTTAATCGGGCGCGCTAAGTGATCCTAAATCGCGACCTGGCTGCCCAGTTCGACGACGCGGTTTGTCGGCAGGCGGAAATATTCCATCGCGCTTTCCGAGTTGCGCAGCATCCAGGCGAACAGCTTTTCGCGCCAGATCGGCATGCCCGGCTTGCTCGCCGCGATCAACGTCTGGCGCGACAGGAAAAAGCTCGTCTCCAGCATCTTGAACTCGCCGCCGCAGCTCGTCACGCGCTTCAGCGCCGCGGGCACGTCGATCGGCTGCATGAATCCGTAATTCAGGATCAGCCGGTGGAACCCCTGCCCCAGATCGTCGAGCGCGCATTTATTCTCCTCGCGCACATAGGGCACGTCGGCGATCTTGATCGTCAGCAGGATGATGCGCTCGTGCAGCACCTTGTTATGCTTGAGGTTATGGAGCAGCGCGTGCGGCACGCCGTCGCTGCTCGACGTCATGAATACCGCGGTTCCCGGAACGCGCGTCGCGCTGTTCGCCGCCGATTTGACGAACACCGGGATCGGCATCGCCCCCTCGGCCATTTCCTGCTGCATCAACTTGCGCCCACGCGACCAGGTCGTGAGCATGGTGAAGATCGTCAGCCCGATCGCCAGCGGCACCCAGCCGCCGTCGGGGACCTTGATCAAATTCGCCCCGAAATAGGCGATGTCGACGATGAAGAAGACCGCCAGCACCGGCAGCGCCTTCCAAGCGGGCCATTTCCACAGCGTGAAGAGCACGACGCTCATCAGGCAGGTATCGATGAACATCGCCCCGGTCACCGCGATGCCATAGGCGGCGGCGAGGTTGCTCGACGACCCGAAGCCGAGGACGAGGATGATCACCATCACCATCAGCCCCCAGTTGACTATCGGGATATAGATCTGCCCCGCGGCCGACGCGCTCGTATGCTCGACGCGCAGGCGCGGCATGAAACCGAGCTGTATCGCCTGCTGGGTCAGCGAGAAGGCGCCGGAGATCACCGCCTGGCTCGCGATGATCGTCGCGAGGATCGCGAGAATGACGACCGGTACCTGCCAGGCATCGGGCATCATCTGGAAAAAGGGATCGGCGATCAGGTCGCCGCGCGGGCCCATATCGGCCTCGAGCACCATCGCGCCCTGCCCCATATAGTTGAGCATCAGCGCCGGCAGCACGAAGGTCAGCCAACTCAATCCGATCGGCCCACGCCCGAAATGCCCCATATCGGCATAGAGCGCCTCCGCCCCCGTCACCGCGAGCACCACCGCGCCCAGGGCGATGAAGGCGGTAAAGCCGTCGACGTAGAAAAAGCGCAGCGCGTTCACCGGGTTGAGCGTTTCGAGGATGATCCCCGGATGATCGACGATATGGATGAGGCCAAGGATCGCGAGCATCGTGAAATAGGCGAGCATGATCGGCCCGAACAACGCCCCGACCTTCGCCGTCCCGCGCGACTGGATCGCGAACAGCCCGATCAGGATCGCGAGCGCGATCGGCACGATATAGGGCTGGAACCCCTTGTTGACATAGCTCAGCCCCTCGGTCGCCGAGAGCACCGACATCGCGGGCGTGATCATGCTGTCGCCATAGAAGAGCGCGGTCGCGAACACGCCGAGCAGGATGATCGGCCACGTCCAGCGCTTCTCGCCCGACGAGCGGCTGATCAGCGCCAGCAAAGCCAGACTGCCCCCCTCGCCCTTGTTGTCGGCCTTCATGATCGTCAGCACATATTTGAACGTCACGACGAGCATCATCGACCAGAAGACCAGGCTCAGCACGCCATAGATATGCAGCCGGTCGGCCTCGATCGGATGGTGCCCGGCAAAGGTTTCGCGAAACGCGTAAAGCGGGCTGGTGCCGATGTCGCCGAACACGACTCCGATCGCGCCGACGGCCAGCTTCAGCTTGCCATCGCCCTCGTGCCCATGGCCGTGATGGCCGGTAACGGCAGCAGCTTCGGCGGCGCCCTCGGCGCCCCCGCCCGCCTGTTGCGACTCAGCAGTCATCGCGCGCCTTTAGACGAGCCGGCGCCTTTGGAACAGGTTTCAATTCGCCGCGCCCCCGGCCGGCACATCGATCGGGGTTTCGCCCGAGCTTTCAGGGGGAAGCCGCGGCCCGAGCGCCTGCCGCAGCTGCGCCAGCCGCACTTCCAGATCTTCGCGCCACGGCGCATCGGCGGGGCTGCGCGCGAGCAGCCCGCTCCACACCGCCTCGGCGCCTTTAAGGTCGCCGCCCTGCGCGAGCGCGAGCCCGGCAAAGAAGGGCGGCGCCGGGTGCGACGGGTCGCGCTTCGCCGCCTCGTCGAACGCGAGCGCCGCCGCGGGCGACATCATGCCGCCGCCATGCGCCGCCAGCGCATTGCCGAGCCCGACCCACAGGTCGACATTGTCGGGATATTTCTCGAGCCCCTTTTCGAGCGTCTTCGCCGCGAGTTCGGTCTTCCCCGTCCGCGCGAAGCCGTCGGACATGCCGAGCCACTGCGCTGCGGGCCCGAAGCGTTCGGCCATGCCTTGCCGTTGGTCGACGATCGCCTCGCCAAAGCCTTCCGGCTCCTCCACCGCCACCACGGGCTTGCCCGGCAGCGCGGGTTCCCCCTGCAGCGCATAGCCCGCGAGCCCCAGCATCACTGCCGCCCCGGCGAGCGGCCGCGCCGCTGCGGGCAACCTGCCCAGCCAGAATATGCCGCCGATCGTCAGCGCCGCGGCGAGCAGAACCCACAGCCAGATCATGCGCCATCCTCCGCATCATCCTTGCCGCGCCGGAAACGCCCGAACGCCAGCCATCCCCCGATTGCGAGGAACAGCAGCGGTCCCAGCCACAGAAATGCCGTTGCGCCGTCGAATGGCGGGTCATAGCTGACCCAATTGCCATAGCGCGCGACGAGCCAGCTCTTGATCTCGTCCGGGCTCTCCCCCGCCGCGATCTTGCTCCGCACCTCGTGCCGCATGTCGCCTGCGAGCGGCGCATCGCTGTCGGCAATCGACTGTCCCTGACAGACGAGGCAGCGCAACTCCTCCATCAACGCCTTGGCGCGCGCCTCCTGCGCCGGGTCCTTCAACTGCTGATAGGCATAGGGCGCCGGCGGCAGTCGGTCCTGCGCGATGGAAGGCACCGCCAGGCCGAGAAACAAAACCGAGAGCAAAAAAACCCACGTGCCCCTGCGCAGGCAGGGGCCCATCACCTGCCATCGGGTCTCGAAACCGCCATCGGCTTGATGATGCTCCCTCCGAAGATGGGCCCCTGCCTTCGCAGGGGCACGGCGGTTTTGGGCCGCGATATTCACTTCATCGCCTCAAGCTTCGCGACGATCTCGGGCACCTGATCGGCCAGGATCACGCCCTGAATCTGCTCTCGGATAATCCCCTTGCCGTCGATCAGAAAGGTTTCGGGCACGCCCGACGATCCCAGCGCGATCTGGACGCTGCTTTGCATGTCGGCGCCGATGCGGTCGAACGGATTGCCATATTCGCGCAGGAACATCGCGACATCCTCGGGCCGGTCGCGGATCGCGATGCCGTCGATCGGCACCCCCGCGGCCTTCAGCGCCTCGAGCTGCGGCGCCTCGGCGCGGCACGGGATGCACCAGCTGGCGAACACATTGACGAGGCGGGGCTTGCCGTCGGCAAGCTGGCTGCTCTTCAACCCCTCGATCCCCGCGGTCGCGGGCGGCAGGTCGAACAGGGGCATCGGCTTGTCGATCCATTGCGACTGGATCAGCGTTTCCGCGGGCGTCGTCAGCCGATAGATGAAGGCGCCAAACAGCAGCCCCATGATCGCCAAAGGCACGAAAAGGACCCAGCGGTTCTTCATGGCGCGAAACGTTCCTGTGATTTGCGGGCACGCCGCGCGCGCCAGATTGCCAAAAGCTGCGCGCGGCCGAGCATCGACAGCGCCGCGCCGACGGCGATCAAGCCGCCGCCGAGCCAGATCCACCACACCAGCGGCTTCCACCACAGGCGGATCTGGTAACGGTCGGCGCGTCCGTCGTCGCCCGTCACCGGCTGGCCGAGCACCGCGTAAAGCTGCCCGCCCGGCCGCGTCAGCAGCGCCGCCTCATTCGTCTCGGTCGGCGCGGTTCCCATCAGCCCCGGAAAAGTCCGCGCCTCGGGCTTCATCGTGAAACTGCCGCCCGACGACGTCGTGGCAACCAGCGTTCCCTCGATCGCGGTATAGTTCGGCCCCGCGACGGGCTTCACCCCGACGAACTTCACCGAAAAATCGCCGATCCTGATATCATCGCCCGGCGCCGCCGCGACCAGCCGCTCCTTGATGAAGGCGCTTTCGGCGCCCATGCCGGCAAGACACACCGCGACGCCGAAGTGCGCGACGACCATGCCCCAGGTCGGCAGCGGCGTGCGGCGGAGGTTCCGCCCCCACAGCGGCGCAAGGCTCGCGACCGCGACGATGCCTGCGACGGTCATGCCGAGCAGCGGCAATATGCCGACCTTGCCGCCGAAAAGGATCAGCGCGAACAGCACCGCCGCCCCCGCGAACAGCGCCAGCGGCAGCCGCGACCACAACCGCCTCCCGTCATCCTTGCGCCAGCTTAAGAGCGGCCCCGCGACCATGACCAAACAGAGGATCAGCGCCAGCGGCCCCGCGACGCGGTTATAATAGGGCGGCCCGACCGAAATCTTCTCGCCCATCGCCTCGGCGACGATCGGATAGAGCGTCCCCAAGAGCACGAGCGCGAGGATCGTCGTCAGCAACAGATTGTTGATCACCAGCGAGCCCTCACGGCTCAGCAGCGCGAATTTCTTGCCCTCGGCGACCGCCCCGGCGCGCAGCGCGAACAAGGTCAGCGCGCCGCCGATATAGATCGCCATCAAGACGAGCAGAAAGGTGCCGCGCTCGGGATCGACCGCGAAACTATGGACGCTCGTCAACAACCCCGACCGGACGATGAAGGTGCCGACCATCGACATCGAAAAGCCGATCACCGCGAGCATCACCGTCCATGCGCGCAAGGCGTTGCGGGTGGCCGTTACCGCAACCGAATGGAGCAGCGCCGCGCCCGCGAGCCACGGGACCAGCGAGACATTCTCGACCGGATCCCAGAACCACCAGCCGCCCCAGCCGAGCTCATAATAGGCCCAGTAACTGCCCGCGGTGATGCCCAATGTCAGGAAAATCCAGCTCCCGAGCACCCACGGCCGCATCGCGCGCGCGAACGCCGGACCGATCTCGCGCGTGATCAGCGCGCCGACGGCAAAGCTGAACGCGACCGACAGACCGACATAGCCGACGTAGAGCGTTGGCGGGTGGAAGGCCAAGCCGATGTCCTGGAGCAGCGGATTGAGCCCCTGCCCGTCGGGCGGCGCGACCGGCAGCCGCTTGAACGGATTCGACGAGAAAAGCAGGAAAGCGAAGAAACCGAGGCTGAGCGCCGCCTGCGCCGCGAGGGTCGCAACCAGCGTATCCTCGCGCAGCCGCTTTTCGAAAATCGCGATCAACCCGCCCGACAGCGACAGGATCATCAGCCACAGCAGCATCGACCCTTCGTGATTGCCCCACGTCCCCGCGATCTTGAAGATCATCGGCTTCAGGCTGTTGCTGTTGCGCGCGACGAGTTCGACCGACATGTCCGATCGCACGAACAGCGCGATCAGCAGCCCGAAGGCGGCCGCCGTCAGCACCCCCTGCGCAACGCTCGCGGGACGCACGAGCGCCGCCAGATCCTTCGAACCACCGCGAAGGAACAGCGTTCCCGCGACCAGCGACAGGCACGCAAGCGCGGCCGCGACCCACAGCAACGCGAGACCGAGTTCGGCGATCATCCGAACTCACCTTTGCCGTTGCATCCTGCCCCCACTTCGTCACCCCGGACTTGATCCGGGGTCCCGCTCAGCGACGTTGGAAAAGCGGGACCCCGGATCAAGTCCGGGGTGACGAAACCTCTAAGATCGATGCCCGAAAAATCTCGAGCCCTGAGCACGCTGATCATACCCCCGCCGCCGCCTTCATTTCCTCGGGCATCTCGCCCATCTGCGGCGGCATATAACGCTCATCATGCTTCGCCAGGATGCGATCCGCCACAAACGTCCCGTCGGCGCGCATCCGGCCGTCGGCGACCATGCCGCTCTCCTCGCCGAACAGGTCGGGGACGATGCCCTTATATTCGACCGGCACCGACGCCTTGCCGTCGGTCGCGACGAAACGGATCGTCAGCCCGTCGGCCTGCCGCGCGATGCTGCCCTTGGCGACCATGCCGCCCAGCCGCATCGCCTCGCCGACCGCCGCCTTGCCGTCCTGAATCTCGACCGGCGTGCGGAAATAGGCCGCCTCGTCGCTGAGCGCGCTCGCCGCGAGTACGCCTGCACCGCCGATGCCCGCGAGCGCCACGGCAGCCAAAATCAATCTTTGATGCTTCGGTTTCATCGACGATCCCTGCGCAGCGCGTCGCTACGCTTCTCGGCCTTCTTCATCGCGCGCCAGCTTGCCCATAACACCGCGCCGGTCAGCAGCGCCGTCAGTCCATAGGCCGCGGCGACATACGCCCATTGATCGCCCCCGCTGATCACCCCCGTCACCCGTCAGTCCTCCTCGTCGGCCAATCGCCGCAATCGCGCCGCGACGCGGTTGTCGGCAATGATCCGTCGCATCCGCATCAGTACGATCGCCCCGAATAGCAGCGAAAAGCCGAGCACGGTCAAGCCCAGCGGCCACAGCAGCGCATTGTCGATGCTCGATCCCGACAGCGTGATGCTCGGTCCTTGATGCAAGCTGTTCCACCAGACGACGCTGCGGTTGATGATCGGAATATTGATCGCGCCGACGAGCGCATAGATCGCCGCGCCGCGCGACAGCGAGCCGCCCTGCCTTTGCCCGTCATCGCCGCTCGTCAGCGCGATGAAGCCCGCATAGAGGAACAGCAGCACGAGCATCGACGTCATCCGCCCGTCCCACTCCCACCAGGTGCCCCAGGTCGGCTTGCCCCAGATCGAACCGGTCGCAAGGCAGAGCGCCGTAAACAGCATCCCCGGCACCGCGATCGCGCGCGCCGCGATCCCCGACAGCGGGTGCCGCCACACGAGCTGCACCAGCCCCGCGATCGCGAGCGACGTCCAGCCGCCCATGCCGAGCCACGCCGACGGGACATGGACGTACAGAATGCGCGCGGTTTCGCCCTGCTTGTAATCGCCCGGCACCATCGCCAGCCCGGCCCAGGCGCCGCCGAGCACGAAGAGCAGCCCGACACCGAGCAACCACGGCGTCAGCGGCTTGGCGATCGCCAGAAAACGGGTCGGATTGGCATAGGCGTGCATCGGTCTCGCGTCCTTAGGCGAGCCGGACAGGAGGGTCCAGCGATTTGCCCTGTGCGGCGCTGCGAATGGCGGGGAACGGCCGGCAGGGACGTCGCCACGAACGGTAAGCCAACCTAGAATCCGCATCCCCGAGCGAAGACGAGGGGCTCGTTCGAGCGGAGCGAGAACC
>CBINGC010000077.1:0-8653 GCA_966250105.1 uncultured Sphingopyxis sp.
TGCGGGGCGCCAAGGGGGGCAAGCCGCCGTCCTGCTGATCGATGTCGATCATTTCAAGATGGTCAATGATACGCTGGGACATGATGTCGGCGATGCCCTGCTCATGGCCTTTGCGAAGCGCCTGCGCGCCGTGACGCGCAAAGGCGACCTTATAGCAAGGCTCGGGGGGGACGAATTCGGCGTCATCCTCACCGATGTGACCGGTCGCGAAAATTTGGAGACGATGGTCAATTCGTTGCAAGCCCGTCTGCATAGGCCATTCCGCTATCGCGACCGGATGATCGAGTGTCAGGCCAGCGTGGGCGTCGCAATTTATCCTGACGATGCGGTGACGGTCGATGCGCTCATCAAATGCAGCGACCTCGCGCTGGCCAACGCAAAGTCGGCTCGCGGCGGGGCGGAGTTCTTCGATGCGAGCATGGCGGAAGCGTTCGAAGCTGAAACGCGGATGCTGAACGTGGCACGGGCGGGGGTCGCGGAGCGCCGGATGATGCCATATTATCAGCCGAAGATAGATTTGCAGACCGGCGCATTGATCGGCTTCGAGGCCTTGGTCCGATGCCATCGACCGAATGAGGCGCCCCTGTTGCCGGAAATATTCTCTCACGCCTTCTCCGATCAGAAGCTGGCCGTCGCGATCGGGGCGCAGATGCTCGACCATGTCCTTGCCGACATGCGAGACTGGACCGACCGGAATATCGAATTCGGCCATGTCGCGATCAACAGCTGCGCCGCCGATTTTCGCGCCGACGATTATGGCGAGCGGCTCCTCCAGGCCCTTGTCGAACGCCAGCTCGATCCGGGCATGATCGAACTGGAAGTGACCGAAGGCGTATTTCTCGGCCGCGAAGCGCATCATGTCGCGCGGGCATTGGCCTTGCTGAGCCAGAACGGTATCAAAATTGCGCTGGATGATTTCGGCACCGGGTTCGCGTCGCTCACACATCTGAAGCAATTTCCCGTCGATATCATCAAGATCGACCGTTCATTTATAAGCGGGATCGGAAACAACCCGGACGATACCAACATCGTACGCGCTCTCATTGGCCTAGGGAAAAGCCTGGGCATCAAAACCGTCGCGGAAGGGGTGGAGACCGTCGCCCAGTCCCAATTCGTGTCTCGACATGGTTGCAATTTCGGCCAGGGGTATCTTTATGGCGTTCCCGTCCCGGCGCACGACGTTCCCGCGCTGATCAACGAACCTGCCCCGTTTGGCGATCTGCGCTTGAGGGGGAGGACAAGGCCCTATCGCAATCGCCATGCTCATGACCACCTCCTACGTCAGCAAAAGCAGGATCGATGCGCGCGACGCGAAATTCGCGGTCGATGAGATCGTTGCGACCTCCATCGAACGAAACCGGCGTCAACACATTACCGGCGCTCTGATTTTCACCGGAGAATATTTCGCCCAGATTCTGGAAGGTGACGCTGCAGACCTTGCTTCGGTGATGGCGTCGATCCTTGTCGACCCGCGACACGGTGAGATCGAAATTATCGAGAAAAGGCAGGTTTCTCGAAGGCATTTCGGCAACTGGAGCTTGGCTTACTCCGGACCATCCCTGTTCGTGGGGCGGCATCTGGCGCGATTGCGGGACGTCCACGCCGCACCGGACCGTCGCGCCGACGCTCGCTGGCTGAACAGACTATTGCGGGAATTCACCGACCAGAACCGGGCGGGGTGATCACCACGCCGGGTCTGTGCTCACTTTATTGCGGGCGCATCCTCCGATTCGAACGAACCGGGTTTTGGCAGCGAAAAGCGAAAGGTCGAACCGCCCGGGCTTGTTTCTTCGAGCCAGATCCGCCCGCGATGGGTTTCGACGATGGTGCGGCAGATCGACAGGCCGAGCCCCATGCCGCCCTCCTTCGTAGATTCTGACCATGTAAAAATATTTCTGGCCGCTACGCTCGAAACCCCCTTTCCGGTATCGCGCACGACAATTTCGACCTCGCGGTCGGTAACCATTGCACCCAACATGATTTCCTTCACGTCGGCCTCCCGCACCGCGTCGCAGGCGTTGCAAAGCAGATTGACGACGACCTGCTGGATTTGCACCTGATCGGCCTCAACTCTCAGGCCGTCGGGAATATCGATGGTCGCCCTTATTTCGGGCGACATCGCGCTACGCACGAGATCGAGCGATTCCTGCAGAGCCGGTTTCAGGTCGAAGAGCGTGCGATTGGGCTCCCGCCGACTGGTAAGGTTGCGCAGGCCCCTGATGATATTACCGGCGCGTTGGGACGTGTCCTCGATCGCTCGCACGGCTTCCAGCAGGGGAGCTGCAGCTTGGTCATTCGGATCGATCAGGCGCAGACAGGCGGCGGCGTAATTTGCGATCGCGCTTAGTGGTTGATTGAGTTCGTGAGCAAGCGTCGTCGCCATCGTTCCCATCGCGTTCACGCGCGATGAATGGAACAGTTCGGCTTGTAACGCCTTTACTTCCAGTGCCGCGATTTGCCGTTCGGTCACGTCATAACCTTCGCAAAATATGCCAATGATTTCTCGCTTCTCGTCCCTGATCGGTTGATAGATAAAGTCTGCATAGCGCCGGACTTTTTCGCCGCTGTCCCGGTCCAACAGGTCGAACGGAACATTCTCGCCGCGATAGGGCTCGCCGGTCTGAAAAACGCGGTCCAATATGGCGACGAATCCCTGCGCCGCGATTTCGGGCATCGCCTCGGCGACGGTCAATCCTTCCAGCTCGTCACGGCCGACGAATTTCTTATAGGCCTCGTTGGCGAAGGTGAAACGGTGCTCGCGGCCTTCTCCGGCCGCGATAAATCCCGGGGTCTTCTCGTAGATGGTCCGAACCTCGTCCGGAATGTTGAGCAGGCGCTCAAAGCCCTCGTCGAGGACATAGAAGGACATGCATGTCTGAACATGCACATTATTTTCGTCGCACACGGATGTTGCCATCACACTGACGAAAAAGGCCGATCCGTTTCGGCGGTGGCACTGCATCTCCCAGATCGCCGGCCGGCCGGCCCGCAGGAGGGCATCGATTGTCGTCAATGTCACCGGGTCCGTCAGGTCTGCCAATATGTCGATAATGGGACGGCCCAACACATCGGCGTGCGTCAACCCGGCAAGCGTCAGAAAGCTTTGATTGGCAAATATGGCATTGCTGCCATGCACGCTGTCTTTTGCGAAGATGAGGGGAACGCGCGAAGTTTCCGCCGCGGCCACAAACAATGCGCTCTCATGTGGGCGCTCTTTGGAGTCGCGACGAATGCTCAAGTTGCTTCTCCTCGACCGCATAGAGGAATACATCCTCTTGCCATCCGCAACAACCGACAACGCCGGACAGCTTATCACCGATCCCTGGCGATGACCTCCATCGTCGACATAAGGATCACGGTAATTCTACGGTTCGCATGCTCACCGTCATTTAAAGCTACTGGGTCAAACCACTATCAGAAGGTTGGTCCCTTCCAGGCGGCGGGTCGTCCCCACACGGCCCGCCGTCAATTTCGAACCGTCGATTCGCAGCGCGTTCGCGCTGCCAGCGGCTCGGAGTAGAAGTCGTAGTCGTCGTCCGGGCCAAACGGAAAGCGCTATTTTGTGGGGGCACGCCACGTTGATTGGCGGCGACCGTTGCGGACGGAGGTGTCGATCGCCTTTCAGCGTGACCCAGGCTATCCTCTTCGTGTCGAGGTGCAGGCCGTGACAGCGTCGATCGATGTCTCAGCACAGGCCTTTCAATGCATCACGGCTCGAACGCATGTAATTCCATCGAGGCGGTAATTTTCGCACTGGAGACTTTGGGCGAGGTTCGCGAGATTGCGAGCGCAAAACCTCAGTCTCACGCCTTAGCGATAAGCCTCATGCCTCGAAAATGGCCCGAAAAGGCGCGCCTTTCGGCGCAGCCAAATCCTAAAACTGAACTATATCCAATGCTTGGACTGACTGGTGCGGTCGAGAAGACTCGAACTTCCACGGCCTTTCGGCCACAACGACCTCAACGTTGCGCGTCTACCAGTTCCGCCACGACCGCACATCATGATGGTCCGGATCGGGTCCGGCACCAGGTAGGAGCGGGCGCCTAGCAAAGCTTGTCGAGCGATGCAAGCGAGCTTCGCCGCTTTTATTTTCGCGGGTGCGAACGCGCGCGGTCCCTGGCGGGCCTCCATGTCATCGAACCGACTCCAAAGAGTCATGCAACTGTCACGGCTCTGGCGTCAGACCGTCATCGAATCACCCTAGTGGCGGCGTCACCGGGGGCGAGTCAGCAATTCTTCTTCTCGCCCGCGGCGTGTTTTTCATCAGGGGCGCGCAGGCGCACACCGGGACGGAGATTTTCATGGCGGCTTTCGCACGCATTCGTTTGGTCATGCTCAGCGGCGTGGCCTGTTCCATCCTTGCGGCGTGCGGCGCCGATGGCGTCGCCTCGCCGGGCGAAGGCGTGATCGTCATTCCCGCGCCGACCCCGACCCCCACTCCGACCCCGACGCCGACCCCCACGCCGACCGGCGTGACGCCCGCCGCCGCCTGCCCGAACATCAACGGCGCCGACCAGCTAGCCGACCTCGGCACCATCTCGGGCCCGCAGGGCACCTGGCGTAATTGCGGCTTCCCCGCGAAGTTCAATTCGACCACCGCGATCCCCAACGTCGACGGTGTCATCTATTCGCTGCCCGGCCGCGTCGATGTCGGCACCGACAAGGGACCGGACCCCGATGCCCCGACCTCGGCGGCACCCGAAGTCACGCTGACGATCGATCCCGGCGTCACCATCTTTGCCTCGACGGGCACCGCCTTCCTCGCGGTGAACCGCGGTAACAAGATCGACGCCGTCGGCACCCCGACGCAGCCAATCGTCTTCACCGGCCGCGGCAACGTCGTCGGCAGCGCCACCGACCAGACCTCGCAGCTGTGGGGCGGCGTCGTCCTGCTCGGCCGTGCGCCGATCACCGATTGCGACGCGGCGGGCGCGGTCCCCGGCACCAACGACTGCGAACGCGACACCGAAGGCACGTCGAACGCGCTCTATGGCGGCGAGGTCACCGACGACAATTCGGGCCGTCTGAGCTATGTCCAGATCCGCTATTCGGGCTTCAACCTGTCGCCCGACAGCGAGCTGCAGGGGCTGACCCCGTCGGGCGTCGGCTCGGCGACCCAGTTCGATCATATCCAGATCCACAACAGCTCGGACGATGGCATGGAAGTGTTCGGCGGCCGTCCGAACTTCAAACATATGATCGTCACCGGCGCCGAGGACGACAGCTTCGACACCGACGTCGGCTACAAGGGCAATATCCAATATGCGATCGCGGTCCAGCGCGCCGGCGGCGCGGTGGGCGACTCGATCATGGAAATCGACTCGGACGGCGATGAAAACGCGGTGCCGCGTCAGGAAGTGAATATCTCGAATTTCACCTTCATCCACCGCAACGCCGCGGCGGGCAACGGCGCCGCGATCCGCATCCGCGGCGGCGCCGACTACACCTTCGCCAACGGCCTGATCACCACCGGCGCATCGTGCATCCGCGTCGACAGCGCCACCACGGTCCAGCCCGCCGACCCGGCGCTCGACGAAAACGGCCCGCCGGTGTTCGAATCGGTGTCGATGCAGTGCAACGATCGTCCGTTCCGCGGCTCGAACGGCCCCGACGATGCCGCTGTCCGGGCGATCTTCGAACTCGGCACGAACAACAGCGCGGCCTACACGCCGAGCCTGACCGACGTCTTCGTCAACGGCGCGACCGAAACCGCGCTGGAGCCGTTCGACGCCACGGCGCTCGACGATTTCTTCGATGCCACGGCCTATGTCGGCGCGGTCGCTGACGCCAACGACAGCTGGTATGCGGGCTGGACCTGCAATTCCGCCACGGCGTCGTTCGGCGACACCAGCGGCAACTGCACCGACATCCCCGTAAGCTGACGCGCCGACGTCCGATACCGGGGCGGGGCGCACCACTGGCGCGCCCCGCCCCCATTTCCATCTGCCATTAGGGCCCATCTCCATCAGGGGTTATCCAACATGACCAAGCGGTCGCTATTCGCCAGCTTCCTGCTCCTTTCGTCGGCGCTGGTGTCGCCCGCGGCGCTCGCCCAGACGGCCGAGCCCGATCCCGCGCCCGCCGAAACGCCGCCCGCCGACCCGGCGGACGAAGAGGTCGATGTGTCGATCCCCGGCGGCGCCGACGCCGAGATCGTCGTCACCGGCCGCTATACCCCCAATGTCGTCCGCGCGACGCCCGAGGTGGTGTCGGTCCTCTCGTCGGCCGACATCGCGCGCACCGGCGAAGGCGACATCTCGGGCTCGCTCCAGCGCGTGACGGGCCTGTCGGTCGTCGGCGGCGGCTTCGTCTATGTCCGCGGCCTCGGTGACCGCTATTCGCTCGCGCTCCTCAACGGCTCGCCGCTGCCCAGCCCCGAACCGCTGAAGCGCGTCGTCCCGCTCGACATCTTCCCGACCAACGTCATCGATTCGACGCTGGTCCAGAAAAGCTATTCGGCCAATTTCCCCGGCGAATTCGGCGGCGGCGTGATCAACCTCACGACCAAGTCGACCCCGCGCGAGACCTTCCTCACCTTCTCGGGCGGCATCGGTTGGGACAGCGAGACGACGAACGAGCTCGGCTATACCTATTACGGCAGCGACAGTGACTGGACCGGCTTCGACGACGGCACGCGCGACGTCCCGCCGTTGCTCGCGGCCGCCTTCGCCAGCGGCAAGCCGATCCTCGAGGGCGCGGATTTCAGCCTCGCTGACCTGAAGGCGATCCAGATGGAGCTCGTCAATTCGGAGACGAGCCTGCTCCAGCAGAACAACCACATCCCGGTCAACTGGTCGGCGGGGATCACCGGCGGCACGACGATCCAGCTCCCCGACGGCGAGCTCGGCATCATCGCCACCGCGGGGATCAGCAACAAGTGGCGCACGCGCGACACGCTCCAGCAGACGTCGCTCGAAACCGACCTGTCGGGTGAGCCGCAGACCAATTTCAACCGCGTCGTCACCGACAACCGCATCGTCGTCAACGGCCTGCTCGGTTTCGGGCTCGAGCTTGGCGATCACAAGTTCCGCTGGACCAACCTCTATATCCGCGACACGCTGAAACAGGCGCGCCTCGGCCTCGGCACCAACCGCAACCAGTCCGACCGCGACATCATGCAGCAGGACACGGCGTGGTACGAACGCCAGCTGATCAACAGCCAGCTCGTCGCCGAATTCGATTTCGACCGGATTCAGCTCGACCTGCGCGGCGGCTATGCCAATTCGCAGCGCGAGGCGCCCTATGAGCGCAGCTTCACTTATGTCCGCACCAACCTGCCCACCGAGGTCGACCCCGTCGGCGACAAGTTCGTCAACGACCTGACCGGCGGCCGCGGTTCGGCGAGCATTTCCTTCTCGGACCTCAACGAGGATCTCTGGTCGGGCGGCGTCGACCTCTCTTATGAACTGGCGCCGCGCATCACCGCGACGGTCGGTTACGCCTATAGCGACACGCATCGCACATCGGTGCGCCGCGACTTCCTGTTCCGCGCCCAGAATCTGCCGATCGAGGTTCAGCAATTGCGCCCCGACTATCTGCTCTCCGACGCGTCGATCCAGCTCTACGACATCCGTCTGCTCGAAACCTCGGCGCAGGACGGCGCGGCGGCGTTCGACGCCAATCTGACCACCCACGCCGGCTATGCGCAGTTGCAGGCCGAAGTCGTGCCGGGCGTCAACATCAACGCCGGCGTCCGTTATGAGGATGCCAAGCAGACGGTGGTGCCGGTCGACCTGTTCAACTCCGGCTCGTCGGTCTTCGTGCAGACGAACCTCGACAACGCCTATTGGCTGCCGGCGGTGACGCTGACCTGGGAAATGGCGCCCGACATGCAGCTCCGCCTCAACGGGTCAAAGACGATCGCCCGGCCGCAGTTCCGCGAGCTGGTCGCGCAGGTCTATCTCGATCCCGAATCGAACCGCCTCTATCGCGGCAACCCCTCGCTGACCGACAGCGAGCTGTGGAACGCCGAGCTGCGCTACGAATGGTATTTCGACCGCGATCAGCGGTTCACCGTCGCGGGCTTCTACAAATCGATCGACAAGCCGATCGAGGCCTATACGTCGGCGTCGGACAATCAGGTCAGCACCAGCTATGCCAATGCGCCCAAGGCCACGCTTTATGGCGCCGAGTTCGAGGTGCAGAAATATTTCCCGCTCGATACGCTGTCCGACGCGCCCTTCTGGCAAAGCCGCCGGCTCGTCCTGATCGGCAACTACACCTATACCCAGTCGGACATTCAGGTCGGCGAGGACGACGTCACTTTCATTAACGGCGTCGAGCGTCCGGCCGACATCTTCTTCTTCGACGGCTCGCCGCTGACCGGCCAGTCGGACCATCTGGTCAATTTCCAGATCGGGCTCGAGGATCAGGACCGGCTGTCGCAGCAGACGCTGCTTCTCACCTATGCCAGCCCGCGCGTGACCAGCCGCGGTCCGTCGGGCCAGCCCGACCTCAAGGAAAAGCCCGGCATCCAGCTCGACTTCGTCGCGCGGCAGGGGATCGAACTGCTGGGCAAGGAAATCGAGCTGAAGTTCGAGGCGCGCAACCTCACGGGGCGCAAATATGAAGAGCTTCAGACCTCGGGCGACAACAAAATCTATTTCAACCGCTACAAGCTGGGCCGCACCTTCTCGCTCAGCGCGTCGATCAA
>CBINGC010000078.1:0-8409 GCA_966250105.1 uncultured Sphingopyxis sp.
CCCCTCCCCTGAAGGGGAGGGGTTTAACGGAACCCAACCGCCGCTCGCCACCCCAAAGCGCATAGAAAAAGGGGCGGACATCGCTGCCCGCCCCCAATTCTTGGTCGAAGCGTGAAGCGACTAGAACTTCAGCTTCGCCGACACCGCGTAACGGCGGCCCAGCGCGTCGTAGGTCGACGGGAAGGTGTTGCCGCTGTTGTAGGTGGTCGAACCGATCGTGTTACCCAGGATCGGCGGCTTGTTGTCGAGCAGGTTCTGCACGGTCGCCGTGAACACCAGATTCTCGCTGACGTTGAAACGCGCCGTCAGGTCGAAATAGCTCTGCGCCTTGACCTTGCGGAACGCCGGGTCGACGACGCAACCATCCGGGTCGGCGCCCGTCGGATCCGCGCAATCGCCGGGATTGGCCAGCGCGAAGTCGAGGTCATCCTGCAACTGCTGGGGTTCGAACTGAACGCCGTCGATCCAGCGCCACAGCAGCGAGATGTCGACGGTGTCGAAACCGAGCGTGAAGCGGTTCGAGAACTGGAATTCCGGCTGGATCGAACCCGTGAACGAGCAGTTCACGCTGTAGTAGCCGACGCATTCGCGGTTGAGCGAATCCGGGCTGGCGACGTTGGCGTTGAACTTCGAGTGGCGGGTCCAATTGCCGACGAACGACCAGTCGAGGCTCGCGAAGCCCACATCGGTGCTGTAGTTCATCAGAAGGTCGAAACCATCCGTGTACAGGCGGCCGAGGTTGTTGGTCAGACCGAACAGGCCCGGGGTGGTCGCCGGATCGCCATCGAGACCGCCGGTGAGCGGGTTGCGGCGGATCGACGTACAGGCCGGGTCGCTCGCGCTCGCCGCCGTGATGTTGTCGAAGCAAGCCGCGATGATGTCGCCCGGAAGCGGCGTGCCCAACACGTCGTTGATCTTGATGTTGTAATAATCAAGCGACACGTTGAAACGCGGCAGGAAGTCCGGCTGGAACACCACACCGAGCGTCCAGGTATCGGCCTTTTCGGGCTGCAGGTTCAGGTTACCACCGGCGGTGATGTTCGCCTGCGCCGCGGTCGGATTGGTGATCGTTCCGATCGTTCCGGCCGGAGCACCCTGCGCGATACAGATCGCGCGGAGGTTGGCGTTGGTGGTCGGGGCCGAGCCCGCGCACGGATCAATACCGAGGTTGGTCAAGACCGTCGAGGCCGGGGTGAACAGTTCGCCGATGTTCGGCGCACGGACCGCGCGGCTGTAGTTACCACGGAACTTGACGCCCGCACCCGGTTCCCAGCTACCGCCGGCCTTCCAGGTCCAGGTGTCATAGCCGCCGGCACCGCGAATGCTGTAGTCCGAATAGCGGATGCCGGCTTCGAGAGTCAGGCTTTCGAAGAAGGGCTTGTCCTCGATCAGTGGCGCGACGACTTCGGCATAAGCCTCATACACGTCATAGGCACCGTCGATGTCGGGAGCCGCACCGCCGGCGCCGCCGAGTTCGCCTGCCGTCTTGGCGAGGAGATCCGACTGCTGCTGCGCCTTGTAGCTGCGATATTCGCCGCCGAGCGCGAAGCCGATCGGCTGCACCGCCAGCGGCGACGCGAAGCCGAGATCGCCTGAGATGATGCCGCGAACCTGCGCCAGCGAGGTGCGGTTGACCGAGGTGCTGTTTTCCTGAAGATAACCAGCCATTGCCGGCGTGATCGAGCCTTCGGGGCCGAACAGGTCGACGGGAACGCAAGCAGCGTTGCCGCTCTGGCAGGTCACGCCGTCATCCGACAGCGAAGCTTCACGGAAGCGCGACTGCAGCGTGTAGCCCTGGATGGTCTGGATATTTTCCGATTCGCCGTAAGCGCCTTCGACGCTCCAGTCGATCGTGTCGGTGATGCCGCCGCGAGCGCCGACGCGATAGTCGAAGAAGGTCGTCTGATAGTCGCTGATACGCGGGCCGACTTCGGGCGTGCGGCGGCTCAGCGCCGTCGCCGGATTATTGAAGTAACCTTCGCCATCGCCGATCGTGCCGTTGCCATCGACGTCAAAGGGCACAAACGTGTTGTTGAACCCGATTTCGCGATAGTTCGGATCGCTGCGGCCGGTTGCGGCTGCCGCTGCGTCGCATTCTGCCTGCGTGAAGCGCGCGGTGTAGACCGTTTCGCTCGGATTGACGTCGAAGCCGCAGAACTGGTTGCGCAGCGCGGTCGGGAGGAACGGGTTGTTCAAATTGATCGGCACCGAGCCGCCAAACGAACCCGACGGGGCGATGATCGTCGACACGGTCTGCTTCGAGAACATCCCGCGCGTATAAACTTCAAGCGCGTCCGAGACCTCGTAATTGGCCTGGCCGTAGATGTTGAAGCGTTCGAACGGCGTCTGGAAGATGTTGAACGGGTTGAAGTTAAAGGTCGAGAAGGTCGGAATCGCTGCGCCCGTGGCCGGATCGACCTGGAACACGCCATTGTTCGCAACCGTCGGATCAGTGCTCGGCAGACCGGTCAGCGGATCAATCGGACGCGTGCCCGAAAAGCGCGACGGAACCGCCGTGCCCGAACCGCCGGTGCCGCCGGTGTAGCTGTCAACCTGATCGATCGAGAAGGGACGCGCGCCCTGATAGACGGCGTCAGCCTGCTGGTAACCGACGCTCAGCACCGCGTTGCCGCGGCCGTCGTCGAAGTTGGCGCCGATCGTGGCGTCGACGCGGAAGATGTTGCCGTCGCCCTGTTCGGTCAGCTGTTCCGAAGCGGTGACTTCAAGACCCGCGAAATCGCGCTTGGTGATGAAGTTGACGACGCCGGTGATGGCGTCAGCGCCATAGGTGGTCACCGCCGCGCCGGTCAGCGCGTCGACGCGCTCGATCAGCGCGAGCGGGATGTTGTTAAGGTCGACGCGGCCGTTGACGTCCGACGGAGCGACGCGGTTGCCGTTCAGGAGGACGATGTTGCGGGTCGAGCCGAGGCCGCGAAGATCGACGTACGAAGCGCCGCCGTTGCCATTGTTGACCGCCGAACCGATGTTGGCGACCACGCCGGGCAGTTCGCGCAGAACTTCTTCGGCGACGTTCGACTGCTTCAGCTCGATCGTGTCGGCGGTCGTGACGTTGACCGGCGTCGACTGTTCGAGGTTGGGGTTGCGGATCAGCGTGCCGGTGACGACGATTTCCTCGCCCGGCGCCGCGCCCTCTACGGCTGCGTCCTGCGCATAGGCAGGAGCCGAAACCAGGGCGACGCTCATCACGAGCGGCGCAGCGCCTAGCTTCAGCTTGGAATAGTGGGTTTTCTTCACAGTGCAGTCCCTTGCTACTGGTGGATTGAAATTACCCGGACCCCCAGCACGGCGGCGCAAAGCCGACGCGCAGATGCCCCGATAGCGTGCGGGATGAAACTTCGTTCATGTCGAGTAAAGCTAAATCCCGCCGCAAAGGGGCGTTTCGCGGCGCATTGTGACGTATTTGCAACAAACTCGAGAAGCGGCGAAATACAATATGCTGCATCGCGTCATTCGCGACATTTTGTTTCAACGGTTACGAAATGCGGCGTGGGCCGCGACGGTCAGCCGCCGATTGGCCCCGCCAGCTTGCCGGGGTCGAGCCGCGCGTCGCGCCACTTGAGACCCCAGTGCATATGCGGTCCCGTCGCGCGCCCGGTCCGGCCCACGGTGCCGAGCTGCTGGCCCTGCACGACGCGGTCGCCGAGCTTCACGTCGAGGCGCTGGCAGTGGAGGAAGGCGCTCGACAAACCCATGCCGTGATCGACGATCAGCAAATTGCCCTCGAGCGTGAAGGGTGCCGTCGCCGCGAGCACGACGACGCCGTCGGCGGGCGCCACGAAGGGGGTTCCCGCGGGGACCGCGACGTCGGTGCCGCTATGATAGCTGCCGGGCTTGCCCTGATAGACGCGCTGCGAGCCGAAGAAGCCCGAGAGCCGCCCGGTCACCGGCCAGCGGAACGCCTGCCGCCAGCCCTCGGATTCGACCTGGCTGTTCCGCGCTGCCGCGATTTCGGCGAGTTCGGCAGGGCGGCGGCGCTCGAAATCGGCGTCACTCCGCGCGCTGCCGCGATAAGGTGCGTTGATATGCTCGAGCCGCCAGCTACCCGGCGCGACCGCGATCGGACGCACGACCTCGCGCCCGTCGGCGAGCGTCGCGACGAGCCGCGCCTCGGCCCCGGCGTCGCGATCGAAGGCAATCAGGAAGCGCCCGTCGGCGGCGATCGGAATCGCCCTGCCATCAAACGTCAGCGTGTGGGTGCCCTCGGGCACCCGCCCGACCATCACCGCGCCCTGCTCGGCGACACCTTGCAGCGCGAAATCGGTCCGCACCGGCGCGCGCGGCGCAGCAGGCGGCTGCGCGGGAGCGGACTGAACCGGCGGCTGCGGCGCGGGCGGGCGCCCGGCATCGACCGACGGCACGCAGCCGGCGAGCGGGGCGGCCAGCGCGAGCACGGCGCCCAGACGAAGTCGGTCAGCCCTCTTCGAACTCATGCCCCGCGCGCATCGTCCAGTGCGGCCTGCACCGACAGCGCGGCGCTGGCATAGGCTTCCTGCCGCGCGACCGACCAATAGCGCAGCTCGTCGAGCCCGATCGGCGCCCCCGTCACCGCGCACAGCACATGGTCGCCGGGCGCGAGGACGCGAAAGCCGTTCGGCCCATATTGCAGGCGGGCAAGGCGGTTGCGGCTGGCGATCAACATGATTCTCTATCCATAAGGCGGCAAGTCATTGGCCCGGTTATAACAGCATCGTCGCGCGCGGCCACCCCCGGTCCTTGGCGCCGGCTTCAGAAAAGCTCGCCCTGCCCCCGCTTGGGCTCTGCGGGCGGGGACTTGCGCGGCGGCCTGGGTACGGCGGGCGGCGGCGCATCGCTCCCGCTGACCTGCACCGGAACGTCGCCGTCGGCGAATTGCAGCCGCAGATGCCCGGCGTCCCGCGCCTTGCCCGCCGTCGCGACGATCGCGCCGCCGCCATCGCGCACCATCGCATAGCCGCGCGACAAGAGCGCGCGCGGGTCGAGCGACGTCAGCAGCCGCCCGAGCCCCTCGATCAACGCCCGGTCGCGGTCCCAGCGCCGCGCGAGCAGCGCGGGCCGCAGTGCCGCGCCACGCGTCGCGAGCCGCTCCGCAATCACCGTCAGCCGGTGACGCTGGCTGCGGTCGAGCCGATCGCCCGCGTCGTCGAGCCGCTGGCGTTGCGGCGCATAGAGCGCCTCGCGTTTGGGCAGGTGGCGTGACAGCGCCATCAGCCGCTCGCCGCACAAGGCCTGTTGCCGGCTCGCCGCCCCGATGATCCGCCCGTTCCACGTCGCGAGCTGCGCCTGCAATTCGGCGCGCACCGGCACCGCCATCTCGGCCGCCGCGGTCGGCGTCGGCGCGCGCACGTCGGCGGCATAGTCGGCGAGCGTGACATCGGTCTCGTGCCCGACCGCGCTGATCGTCGGGATGCGGCAATCGGCGATCGCGCGCACGACGATCTCCTCGTTGAACGCCCACAAATCCTCGATCGACCCGCCGCCGCGCGCGACGATGACGAGATCCGGCCGCGGCACGGACCCGCCCGGCGCGATGGCGTCGAAGCCGCGCACCGCACCCGCGACCTGCGCCGCCGCGCCGTCACCCTGCACCAGCACCGGCCACACGATCACATGCGTCGGGCAGCGGTCGGCAAGCCGGTGGAGGATATCGCGGATCACCGCTCCGGTCGGCGAGGTCACGACGCCGATGGTGCGCGGCAGATAGGGCAGCCGGTCGTACTTGCGCTCGCGGTCGAACAGCCCCTCGGCGCCAAGCCGCGCCTTGAGCTTTTCGAACAAAAGCATCAGCGCGCCCTCGCCCGCGACTTCGAGTGTATCGACGACGAGCTGATATTTCGAGCGCCCCGGGTAAGTCGTGAGCTTGCCCGTCGCGATCACCTCGATCCCGTCCTCGGGCCGAAACGCGAGCCGCCCCGCCTGCCCCTTCCACATCACCATGTCGATCAGCGCATTGTCGTCCTTGAGGCACGCATAGAAATGCCCCGACGCCGCACGTTTCGCCCCTGACAACTCACCCCGCACGCGCACGCGCGCGAAGCCGTCCTCGACCGTCCGCTTGATCGCCGCCGACAATTGGCTGACCGACAGCGGCGGAACATTGTCCCCGGGCGAAGCCTCGGCTAACAGCCGCGCTTCGGTGCCATCGTCGGACGCCGTATCGGGAAAAGGGACTGACATGAATATCCTGCTGGTCGGATCGGGGGGCCGCGAACATGCGCTCAGCTGGCAGTTGGCACAATCGCCAAGCTGCGCCAAGCTCTATGCCGCACCGGGCAACCCGGGGATCGAAGCGCACGCCGAATGTATCGCGGTTGCCGCCGACGATATCGACGGCCTGATCGCGTTCGTAAAGGCGCACGCGATCGATTTCGTCGTCGTCGGCCCCGAGGCGCCGCTCGTCGCGGGGCTCGCCGATCGCTTGCGGGAGATCAACATCCCCGCCTTCGGCCCGTCGGCCGCCGCGGCGCGGCTCGAAGGCTCGAAGGGCTTCACCAAGGATCTTTGCGCGCGCGCGTCGATCCCGACCGCCGCCTATGTCCGCTGCACGAGCGCCGAGGAAGCGCTCGCCGTCCTCGAAGGCTTTGCCATTCCCGTCGTCATCAAAGCCGACGGGCTCGCCGCCGGCAAGGGCGTGATCATCGCCGAAACGCGCGAAGATGCCGAGGCCGCGATCGAGGATATGTTCGACGGTGCCTTCGGCAGCGCGGGCGCCGAAGTGGTGATCGAGGAGTTCATGACCGGCGAGGAAGCGAGCTTCTTCGCGCTCTCCGACGGCAAGGACGTGATCGCTTTCGGCAGCGCGCAGGATCACAAGCGCGTCGGCGACGGCGACGTCGGCCCCAACACCGGCGGCATGGGCGCCTACAGCCCCGCCCCCGTGCTCACAGCCGATCTCGAAGCCCAGGTGATGGACCGCATCATCCGCCCGACGGTCGCGACGCTTGCTGCGGAAGGCACGCCCTATGTCGGCGTGCTCTTCGCGGGGCTGATGCTTACCGCCGAAGGCCCGAAGCTGATCGAATATAATTGCCGCTTCGGCGACCCCGAATGCCAGGTGCTGATGATGCGCTTCAAAGGCGATTTCGCCGCGCTGCTCCACGCCGCCGCGACCGGAACGATCGCCGGCGCCGAAGCTCCAGCCTTCTCGCGCGATTATGCGCTCACCGTGGTGATGGCGGCGAAGGGTTATCCCGGCACCCCCGAAAAGGGCGGCGCGATCCATGGCATCGCCGACGCCGAGGCCGGCGGCGTGCGCGTCTTCCACGCCGGCACAGCACGCGAGGACCGCGTGATCGTCGCCGCGGGCGGGCGCGTGCTCAACGTCACCGCGACGGGCAAGAGCGTGACCGAAGCACAGGCGCGCGCCTATGCGGCGGTCGGCAGGCTCGATTTCCCGAGCGGCTTCTGCCGCCGCGACATTGGTTGGAGGGAAGTCGCGCGCGAGGCTCAATAATCCTCCCGTCATCCCGGAAGACCAGACGCGCCGGGCTGGACGCAACCGACGGCGCCGCATAGGCTGCCCCAAATTCACAAGCGGAGAAGATCATGATCTGGCTTCAGGAAAACTGGATTATCGCGGTCGTCGGCCTCGTTGTCGCCGTCATTCTGTTGTGGTGGCTGTTCGGCCGCGCCAAGCCCGCGGAGATCGCGCCGCCGACCGTCGAGCCGACGAAGCCCGCCAAACCGCTCGAACCGGCAAAGCCCGAAATCATCGCCGCCGAGCCCGCGCGCTTCAAACCGGTCGAGCCCAAGGCCCAGCCCGCCCCGCCCGCGCCCCCCCCGCCTGCGCCTGCTCCGGCCGCCGAAGCGCCGGCGCCGAAACCGGTGCCCGTCGTCGAGCCGGTCGCTGAAACCGCACCGCCGGCGCCCAAGGCCGCAGCGAAGCCCAAAGCCGCTGTGAAGAAAGCCGCGACCAAGGAACCGGCGGCGAAACCCGCCGCAAAGCCGGCGACGAAGGCGGCCGCCAAGCCAGCGGCAAAAAAAGCGGCGGCCAAACCGGCGTCAACCGACGCGGCCGCGATTCCGGACGAACCGACCGTTCCTCCGCCGCCCGCGGCCACACTCGTCCCCGCGCCGTCGGCGGCGAAGACCGACAATCTGCAATTGCTGAAGGGTGTAGGCCCCAAGCTCGTCGTTCTGCTGAACGGCCTCGGCGTCACCAGCTTCCAGCAGATCGCCGACTGGACCGACGCCGACATCGCGCGGATCGACGCGCAGCTCGGCGCCTTCCAGGGCCGCATCGCGCGCGACAATATCGTCGACCAGGCGGCCTTTCTCGCGCGCGGCGACAAGGCGGGATTCGAAGCGAAATACGGCGCGCTCGGCGGAGAGCTCTAAGGCCGCTATCGACCGGTAGTCCTCGCGCTCCTCCTATATCGTCATTCCCGCGAAAGCGGGAACCCAGAGCGTGCG
>CBINGC010000079.1:0-7963 GCA_966250105.1 uncultured Sphingopyxis sp.
CTTGCCATCCTGCCTCCAGCACCGCCACGCGCTCGAACAGGCGCTCGCTCGCGGCAACGATCCGGCGGAGCGACGCGTCGAACCCGGCGCAAACATCCCAGTCGGCGGCGACCGGCGCGCCGATGCGCGCCGCGCTGTCGTTCGGCCCGGCGCCGGGGTCGCCCGCGAACATCGCGCGGCGGTGGAGCAGCCAGGCGATGACGTGCATCAGCCGCGTCGTCGTCTTCAGCGATTCGCAGGCTAGGCCGATCTGCGCCGCCGCGTTGCCGCGAACGCTGCCGAGGTCGCGCTCCGCGGCAAAGGCCGCGTGCGCCTCGTCCGCGAGCAGCATCGCCTCGACATAAAGATTTTCGACCTGCGCGCGCTGTACCGGCGCGCCCGTCGCTATCCTGTTCGTGTCCGCGCCGATCATGGCCGTAGCGATGCCACGCTCCGCGGCGGGTCCGCAATCGCGGTAACCATCATTTGCATCGGCTGTCCCGTTTTGATTCAGGCGGCTGGTTCAGGCGATGATGTCGGGGAGCAACTGGTCCTCGCACCAGGCGATCTCGTCGCGCAGCCGGAGCTTGCGCTTCTTCAGCCGCGCCAGTTGCAGCTGATCGACGGCCGCGCCTCCGCCGAGCGCGATGATCGCGGCGTCGAGGTCGCGATGCTCGATGCGAAGCAGTTCCAGGCGCTGGGTAATTTCCTCGGGGCTCACCCGGCCTCCCTGCCACGTTCACCACTGGTCCGCAACGGGGACCGCCCCACCGAATCGTCACGACATCGGGGCGGTTTCATGTTTTACTTCGGCTGCCCATCGAGTCGAAAAGGAGAATGCCAATGAGCACGTCGCACCTTTCCACCCTGAAGTCCCGTCACGCGGACCTCGATGTGAAAATTGCGAATGAAGAGCGTCGGCCCGCCCCCGATACCGGGGCACTCGCGCAGCTCAAGAAGCGGAAACTGAAACTCAAGGAAGAAATGCTCGCGATCGGCTGATCGCCAGCGCTATCGCCCCGCTGATGCAGCCCGTTTCAGGGCCATCAGCGCCGGCGGTAGAGGGGCCCCGTCTCGAGGCCCGTGCGCCGCAGATACGGCGGCAAATCGGACTGCGAAACCACCTGACGACGGACAGCCTGCGGATCGATCGCGCGGTCGAAGGCGATGCCGAACTTGCCTTCGCCGGCCCAGATGATGCGCCCGGCGACCGGGCCGATATTGCGCAGGTCGACCTCGACCGCCGCCCCTTGCGCGACCGTCACCTTCGCTTCGGCGAGCATCCCGCCCGGCGACAGGTTGCGCACGCGCACGGTGACGGGTCCGCTCCCGCCGGGCAGCGTCAGCTGTGCCTGCATGAACAGGCTGTCGCGGTCGGCGCCGCGCGACAGCGCCGCGACCTCCTCGTCCACCGATGTCGGTCTTTGCGAATCCATTTGCGCCCCGTCTCTTTCGTATCGAGACGCGGAATCTAGGGCCCAGCGGTTGCCGAATCGTAAATGGGCGCGGGGGCGTCCGCGATCAATCTTCGCGTGAAATCCGCTCGTTACGCTCGTGACGCTCCTGCGCCTCCAGCGTCATCGTCGCGATCGGCCTTGCCTGCAGCCGTGCGAGCGAAATCGGCTCGCCGGTCACCGCGCAATAGCCATATTCGCCCTCTTCGATACGGCGGATCGCCGAATCGATCTTGGCGATCAACTTGCGTTGACGGTCGCGGGTGCGCAGTTCGATCGCCCAGTCGGTCTCGCTCGACGCGCGGTCGGCGAGGTCGGGTTCGCGCAGCGGGCCGTCCTGAAGATGCGCCAGCGTCGACTCCGATTCGGACAGGATCGATTTTTTCCAGGCGAGCAACAGGCCGCGGAAATAATCCTGCTGCCGCTCGTTCATAAACTCTTCGTCGTCGCTGGGGACATAATCCGAATCGAGATTGGATTTGGCTTCGCGAAGCGCGTCTGCGCCAACATCGGCAATCTTGGTCGGCATGAGGGGCTCTCGCGTCCTTTCCTGTCACCCGGCAGGCCGCAAGCGGCTTTCGGGAGTGGCGCGCCTATAACCAGCCACTGGCCACGATACAAGCGTCGAAGCTGCCGATAGCGGCGCGGCGTGAAGCGGCGATGAACCGCCCGCGTCTTGGGGGGCAATTCCGATGCCGTGCCGGTCCCATCACCCCTCCGCAAGGAGCCGGCGATTTAGGTCCGAAGATTAACCAATCGCATAGAATTACCGCATAATCCGTTCTGTTTTGGGACAAATAACGCGTTTTTTGTTGATTTCGCGCTCCTTTTCCCGCTCTCGGACAGGCAAACGCGGTTAACAGAATTGCCGCGTTCACAAAGCTTTGGCCTTTTGAGTTATAGCGAAGGTGAACGGGGGGTGTCGGTCGATGGCGCTTCGCACCTGCAACGGGAAAGAAAGAGAAGCCTATGTCTGTCCGAATGGCCCTGGCCAAGCTTTGCGCCTGCACCTGCGGCGGGGCGATCATCGGTAGCGGCGCGATGCAGATCACCGACGTTCCGAAGGCGCGGGCGCAAGTCCAGTCCTGTTCGCCCTGCGTCGCCAAGAAAAAGGTCGTGCGCAAACGCCACGCGGCGCGCAAGCCGGTGAAGCGCGTTCGCCGCGTCGTCACGACGAAGAAGGTGATCCGCACCGTAACTCCGCAGACGCAGGTGGTGACGCAGACGATCCCCCTGCCCCCGATCCCCTACGCACCCTTCCCGCAATCGGGCTGGGAAGGCGGCGGCGGTAGCGGCGGCGGCGTGACCGTCGTCGGCGGCGGCTTTGGCGGCGGTTTCGGCGGTGGCTTCTTCGGCGGTTTCTTCGGCGGCAGCTCGGGCGGCGGCAGCAGCGGCAGCATCGTCGTCACCTCGACGACGACGGGCGGCGTCTCGACCTCGACCAGCACCTCGTCAGGCGTTTCGACCTCGACCGGGGGCGTGTCCACCTCCACGGGCAGCGTTTCGACTTCGACGGGCGGCGTGTCGACGTCGACCGGCAGCGTCAGCACCTCCTCGGGCAATGTCTCGACCTCGACGGGTAGCGTCAGCACCTCGACCTCGTCGGGCAATGTGTCGACCTCGACCGGCAGCGTCAGCACTTCTTCATCGAGCAGCAGTTCTTCGTCGAGTTCGTCGTCCTCATCCTCCTCCTCGAGTTCCTCCTCGTCCGGCGGCAGCTCGAAAGGCAGTTCGGGCTGGGGCAGCTCGTCGCGCGGCGGCAGTTCCAGCAGTTCCTCGTCGTCCTCTTCCTCCTCTTCGTCGAGCAGCAGCACGTCGAGCGGCGCCACATCGTCGGGTGCGACCGGCGGTAGCAGCAGCTTCGGCTCGACCGGCAGCAGCAGTTCGTCCTCCTCGTCGAGCAGTTCGTCGTCGAGTTCCTCCTCTTCGAGCTCGGGCGGCACCAGCAGCTCGTCGGGCGATCCGACCCCTGTTCCTGCGCCGCCGATGATGCTATTGTTCGGTGCAGCGGCCGTGGCTCTCGTCGCGCGCCGCCGCGCGGCGAATCGCAACGACGACGACGCCGACGCGGCTTAAGAAATCCACTGGCGGTCAGGGGGGCTAACCCGGACCACCGAACTAAGGGCTGCCCCTTCGGGCGGCCCTTTTTTGGATCCACGCAAATCAGTTTGCCAAATAGAGAACTATTGCATATAGTTCACCATATGGCGAACCAACAAACAGCCCTCGATAGCGTTTTTCATGCGCTCGCCGACCCGACACGACGCGCCGTCATCAACCGGCTGCTCAAGGGCGCCGCGCCGGTTAAGCGTCTGTCCGAACCGTTCGGGATGGGCCTCCCCGCGTTCATGAAACATCTGTCGGTTCTTGAGGCGTCGGGACTGATCCACACCGAAAAGCACGGTCGTGTCCGCACCTGCCGCGTCGATGCCGCACGGCTTGCGGCGGCCGAAGGCTGGCTCTCGGAGCAGCGCGCCATCTGGCAGGGCCGCACCGACCGCCTCGCCGTCTTCGTCGAATCGCAACATCTCCCGAAGGAAAGATCATGACCCCGAGCGAACTCACCATCTCCCGCTTTATCGCCGCACCGCCCGCCGCGGTGTGGGATGCATGGAGCGATCCGGCGAAGCTCGCGCGGTGGTGGATTCCCGCGCCGATCGAATGCCGCGTCGACCAGCTCGACCTCCGCCCCGGCGGCGGCTTCGTGACGCGAATGCGCGAGGAAGGCGCCGCCGATTTCCAGCCGCACGTCGATGGCTGCTTCCTCGAAGCCATTCCGGACGAACGGCTCGTCTTCACGACGGTGCTCACCGAAGGATGGCAGCCCGCCGACCCCTGGCTCGCACTGACCGCGATCCTGACCTTCGAGGCGAAGGAGGGTGGCACGCTCTATTCGGCGCGGGTACTCCACAAGACCCCGGAGGACAGCGCGAAGCATGACGAGATGGGCTTCCAAGAGGGCTGGGGCACGACGATCGGCCAGCTCGCGGCGATGCTGGAGAAATAATCCTCCCTGTGGCGAAGCCATGGGGAGGGGGACCGCTCGCTGAAAGCGCGTGGTGGAGGGCAGCGACGTCGCGTCATTGCCCCTCCGTCAGCGCTTCGCGCTGCCACCTCCCCATCGCTTCGCGACAGGGAGGATCAGGTGAAGTCAGACTTGCGCCTTGCACCCCGCAACGCCATAGCGCCGCCATGCACGATATCCGCCTGATCCGGGACGACCCGCAAGCGTTCGACGCCGGCCTCGCGCGCCGCGGCCTCGAACCCCTGTCCGCCGAAATTCTCGCCGCCGACGCCTCGCTCCGCGCGCTCCAGACCGAGATTCAAGGATCGCTCGCGCGCCGCAACGAGGCGTCGAAGCTGATCGGCCAGGCGATGGCACAGGGCGACAAGGACAAGGCCGAAGCGCTGAAGGCCGAAGTCGCCGAATTGAAGACCGCGCTTCCCGCGAAGGAAGAGGCCGAGCGCGAACAGCTCGCCGCGCTTCAGGACAAGCTCGCCGCGCTGCCAAACCTTCCCGCCGACGACGTGCCCGACGGCGCGGACGAGGAAGCCAATGTCGAGATTTCGCGCTGGGGCACGCCGCGCAGCTTCGATTTCGCGCCGCAGGAGCATGCCGATTTCGCCCCCGCGCTCGGCCTCGATTTCGAGACTGCGGCGAAGATGTCGGGCGCGCGCTTCGCCTTCCTGAAGGGTCAGATGGCGCGGCTCGAACGCGCGCTCGGCCAGTTCATGATCGACCGGCAGACCAATGAGGCAGGCTATACCGAATGCGCGACGCCGCTGATGGTGCGCGACGAGGCGGCGTTCGGCACGACCCAGCTTCCCAAGTTTCGCGAAGATCTGTTCCAGACCACCGACGGCCGCTGGCTCATTTCGACCTCCGAGATGAGCCTGACCAATGCGGTGCGCGAGGAAATCCTGCCCGAGGCCGATCTGCCGATCCGCATGACCGCGCTCACCCCCTGCTTCCGGTCCGAAGCCGGTTCGGCGGGGCGCGACACACGCGGCTATATCCGCCAGCACCAGTTCTGGAAGGTCGAGCTCGTCTCGATCGTCCGGCCCGAGGACAGCGACGCCGAACTCGAACGCAAGACGCGCGCGGCCGAGGCGATCCTCGAAGCGCTCGAACTGCCGTACCGAAAAATGCTGCTGTGCAGCGGCGACATGGGCTTCGCGGCGCGCAAGACCTATGACCTCGAAGTCTGGCTGCCGGGGCAGGACAGCTATCGCGAGATTTCGAGCTGTTCGAACTGCGGCGACTTCCAGGCGCGCCGCATGAACACGCGCTTCCGGCGCGAGGACGTAAAGGGCAATGAGTTCGTGCATACGCTGAACGGCTCGGGCCTTGCCGTGGGCCGCACGCTGGTCGCGATCCTCGAAAATTACCAGCAGGCCGACGGCAGCGTCGATATTCCGACGGCGCTGCTTCCGTACATGGGCGGGATTACTCGCCTGAACCCAGCTAACTAATCCTCGTCACCCCGGACTCCGGGGTGACGAAAAAGAAAGAAATCAAGGTGCGCATCCTCCTCACCAACGACGACGGCTATCACGCCCCCGGCATGGCGGTGCTGGAGGCGATCGCACGCCAGCTTTCGGACGATATCTGGGTCTGCGCCCCCGCCGAGGAGCAATCGGGCGCGGGCCATTCGCTCACCCTCTCGCGCCCGGTGCGTATCCGCGAGCATGGCGAGCGGCGCTGGTCGTGTAGCGGCACCCCGACCGATTCGGTGATGATGGCGATCGGCAAGCTGATGCCCGAAAAGCCCGACCTGATCCTGTCGGGGGTCAACCGCGGGGCCAATCTTGGCGACGACGTCACTTACTCGGGCACCGTGTCGGCGGCGATCGAGGGCGCGCTCGCGGGCATCCCGGCGATCGCGCTCAGCCAGGTTTATGCCAAGGAAGGCATGGGCGACAGCGTGCCCTTCGAAGCCGCCGAAGCCTGGGGCGCGAAAGTGCTTCGCCCGCTGCTCGACATGGACATGGCGCCACGTACGCTGATCAACATCAACTTCCCCGCGCTGCCCGCCGCCGAGGTCAAGGGCATCCGCGTCACCCGCCAGGGTTTCCACGACTATGGCCGCGGTTCGATCGTCGAGGGCACCGACCCGCGCGGCTATCGCTATTACTGGTTCGGCCTGCACGGCATCGAGCACAGCCTTGGCCATGACAGCGATCTGGAGGCGATCGACGACCATTATATTTCGGTCACCCCGCTCCAGCTCGACCTGACCCACGACGCCTCGCTCGCCGCGTTGCGCGGGGCTTATGGCGGCTAATCAAATCCTCCCTGTGCGAAGCCATGGGGAGTGGTAGCGCGAAGCGCTGAGGGGCCAATAGCGCGACGTCGCCACCCCTCCACCATGCTCGCATGGTCCCCCACCGCTCCGCGGCAGGGAGGATTGGTTGAAATCAACCGCTAGCCTTCGCCCCCTCGCTTTGGCAAAAGGACCGTGATGAGCAAACGCCCGGCGTCCAGACTGAAGCTCCAGCACCGCTTCCAGCCGCTGCGCCGCATGAGCAAATGGCCGATCTGGGCCGACGTCATCACGCGTCTCGGCGTCGCCTTCCTTCTCATCGCCATCGTCGTGCTCGTTCACTGGATCGACCGCGCGGGGCTGAAGGACAGCCACGACGGCCAGATCAGCTTTCTCGATGTCGTCTATTTCACGATGATATCGGTGACGACGACCGGCTTCGGCGACATCACCCCGGTGTCCGACCGCTCGCGACTGATCGAGGCGGTGATCGTCACCCCGATCCGCATCATGGTGCTCTTCATCTTCATCGGCACCGCCTATCAATTCGCGATCAAGCAAATATGGGAAAAATGGCGTATGGCCCGCATCCAGGCAAAGCTCTCCAACCATATCGTCGTGCTGGGCTTCGGCGTCAGCGGGGCGGAAGCGGTGCGCGAACTGATCGCGCGCGGCACTGATCCCGCGTGCATCGTTGTGATCGACAGCAACCGCGGCCGCATCAACGCCGCCGAGGCGGTCGGCTGCAACGTGCTCGAAGGCGACGCGTCGAGCGACGAGACGCTGGTCGACGTCCGGATCAGCGAAGCGCAATCGGTGCTCGTGTCGGCGGGCCGCGACGACACGTCGATCCTGATCGTGCTCACCGTTCGCCACCTTGCGCCGCGCGTGCCGATCAGCGTCGTCATCCGCACGCAGGACAATGAGCTGCTCGCGCGGCAGGCGGGCGCGAACAATGTCATCAACCCCGTCAGCTTCACCGGGCTGCTGCTTGCGGGGTCGGCGCAGGGCGCCCATGTCGCCGACTATATGGCCGACCTCGCCAGCGTCGGCGGCCGCGTCCAGCTCCGCGAGCGGCCCGTCGTCGCCGAAGAGGTCGGGCGCAGCCTCGACGCGCTCGCCAGCGACGGGCGCGGCCTGCGCGTCTATCGCGGCGGCAAGCCCTATGGCTTCTGGGAAGACGAGGCGCAGAGCCTCCAGCAAGGCGACCTGATCGTCGAGGTCGTCCGCTGCGAGGAATGCGAAGCGAGCGTGCCGGGCGGCTAG
>CBINGC010000080.1:0-7561 GCA_966250105.1 uncultured Sphingopyxis sp.
ACAGGCCGTATCTTGACGATCACGCGGCGCGACCGGAACGCGCCCAATCGGTCGCGCGATCTGAGCACCCGTGCAACGCTCGCGCCACGTCCGATCCGGCTGCCGTCGAAGCGGCCACGCCTGCCGGTTTTTAGCCCTGCGCGCTTTGCCGCTTTCACGACGCGGCTCAGGTAGCGCTGCTCCTTGCCCCGGCAGCGCATCCGGCCCAGGTGCGGTTCGAACTCATCATCGCGCATAGCGGCGTCCTTCCATACCGGAATGACGCTCCCCGCCGATAAGAATGGCGCGTCCTCGCCAGAGCGCAAGGAGTCTCGCGATTGGGATCGGAAAAGCCCAGAAAACCGCCATTCCTGGCAACCCTGTCTCGCACTCAAAGGGCGAGTCTCGCAAAAGCCTTCAAAAAACGATGTGCAGACAAACACTTACAAAATCGCGAGATTTTGCCTCTATCTTGCCATCGAGCCCGACTGCCACCTGCCGCCCCAGACGCCCGCTTTGCCTTCCCGCCTTCCCGATCAAAAAAGGGGAGCGGCGCCATGCGGCACCACTCCCGCGAACCTGCCCCTTCAACAGCGCATCGCCTTATTGCCAGCCTGCCTGTTCGGCCTGACGCAGCGCCCGATTGCACCGCTTCAGCCTCTTCTCAGCGGCCCTTAATTCGGCTTCGATCTGCCGCCGTTCTCCCGCGTCATCGCACCATGAAAGCTCCGCGCGAAGCTCCTCGATCTGTTGTTCAACCGACATCTCATCCTCCTGATACAAGCGAAAGATGAGCCATCGCCCGGCGGGGAGCGGGCGGGGTCAACCACCGCGCAGCGGCCGCGAAGCGGGCGACGGGGGAGCCGATTTTCTCGTCGCCGGAGTGGAGCGAAGCGGAACGCAGGTGGCGTGAAAATTGGGGGAACCGTCGATGGTTGAGGCGGTCCGTTCGCCGCCGGATACTCGGTGCTTGCTGAGCGGATTTCTTCCTCTCTGCAGGCCCGCAAGCGCGTTCCGGTGCAGGAAAAGGCCCACGCCAAGCCCTCAAGGCATGAGGAAAGCCCCGCGCCGGGTGACCGGCGCGGGGCCGATCCGGCTCAGTCGCCGGGGTTCCAGATAACGGCGAACGCGTCGTCGTCGTCCTGCCCGGCGGCGCGGCCGAGATTGGCGTAGAGGGTGCGGCCGCCAAGTTCGGGGGCCGACATGGCGAGGCGGACATATTCGCGCTGGCTCACCTCGCCGGTGCGGATCCAGCCGCCGCCCAGTTCGACGCCGTTCGACAGCACGCGGTAGTCGGGCTGGTCCCCGGTCTTACTGCGGTTGGGGATGATGGCGATCTCGGCATTGACCGAAAGCGTCTTCAAGGCGCCCCGGAACGAACCGTCGTTCTGGCGCTGGACATGACCGATTGAGGGCATTTCTCGTCTCCTTGCACATTCGCCCGACCCGATGCCGGGCGATGGGCGGACCGAAGGGACGGCCCTTGAGCGCGCTGCGAACCGCAGGCCGAAGCGAAGCGGAGGACCGGAAGCGCGGGGCTGATTTGGAGCGAAGCGGCCGCGAGGAGCGCCGCCAAAGCGGCGCGGGGAAATCAGTTCCGCGCGATGGTTTCGCGAGGCGCGCGGCCGTCCCAGGTCATGCGCCCAAGGAGCCGGCGACGGGTTGGTGAGACACGAAAGGACGAGATGCGCGCGCGGACAGGAAGCCCAGTCCGGCGTCTTTCCGGGAAGCCATGATTGCTTTCGCGGCCACGAGGCCGCGGCTATAGCCTCACGGCGATGAACGAAGGAACGACGATTGCGGGGCAGATCGAACGGCTGATCGTGCGGCTGGACGGCGCGGCGGTGTGCGATGCCTGCGTGACTGACCGGCTCAACCTGTCGGTTACCGCACAGGCCAATGTCGTCACCTGCGCGCTCGGCGGCACGCGCGGATTCGAGCGGCAGAAGGACGAATGCACGTTATGCGGAAGCGCCCGGACGGTGATCCGCCGCACCGCCCGGTAGGTCAGGCGGCAGGGGTTTTCGGCACGCGAGCGCGCAGTGCGGCGCGATTTGGGCTAGTTGCCGTCGCCCGCGAGCGCGCGCGACAGCGCCTCGTTGGTCGCGTCGATCTCGATGCGGTCTGCGAAAATCGCGCACCAGCCGCCACCGAACTCCCCGATGCGGGGCTTGGAACAGGTCATGGCCCATTCAAAGCCGATCGGCCCCTTGGCGAGCGTTTCGGGGCAACATCGCTGGATCACCACCGCGATGGCAGCGGCATCGAAATCGTCCATGCTGGCGAAACACACGATCCGCGCGGATGGATCGTCGGGGCAGGTTTCAGCGATGAAATCGGCTCCGATGGTGGGAAATTCGGGATCGTTGAACGCCTCGCGAAACCCGCTCCACCGCGCGTTCGCATCGTCCGGCGGAAAGGCTGCGAGCAGCGCCGCGCTCGGCGGATCGGGCGCGTCGTCATTCGCTAGCGCGTAGCCAGCGTTTGCGACTTCCTCGATCAGCGCGCACTCGGCGGCGGTGCAGCGAAAGGCGAAGCTGCCCTGAATCCAGATGTCAGCCATTGCTCGCCTCCTCCCGTTCGGGCGTGATGACAAGCGGGGGCACCGCGAAGTCGGCCGCATCGAAATGCGCGATGATCGCCGCATAGCTGCCCAATCGCTCGGCGGTGCAGCGCCCCATGAGGATATAGTCGTCCTCGTCGGCAGCGTAGCTTTGCGGTTCGCCGCTGCCGGTGAACACGGTGCGTTCCGCACCCCACTGGCAGGCATAGGCGCCCGACCAGCGCGCGAAGAAAAGCCCATGCGCGATGCAGAAGGCTTCGAGTCCCTCGAACCGCCCCCAGGCGACCTCGTGCGCCATGAGCGCCAAGGGCTCGCCCTCGGGCAGATCGCCGAGCGCGAAGGGTTCGCCGTCCCATTCGGTGGACAGCCCTTCGTTCGCGATGGCCTCGGCGAAGGCGGGAAGCTGGCTGGCGGGGAGCGTCCCGCCGATGGTGATGGATGCCGAAACACGGTCGGCCATGACAAGTCTCCTGTCTGAAATCCGCGCCGCGAGGGCCGCTTGCGGCCGAGCGGCGCGGCGATTTTATGGGGGACGGAACGGGCGGCGGGTGCGCCGCCGCCCGTCCAGTTTCATGCGGCTTCGCGCTCGGGCTGTTCCTGCGGCTCGGCCTTGGCAGGGGCCGGAAGCGCAATCACCGCGCCGGGGCCGGTCGGTTCCGGCTCGCGGTCGGGGCGCGCCGCGAGCACCTTGGCATGAGCCGCGACGGTGCCGACGCCGCCGCGCGCCGTATAGGTAGCGGGCGGGAACGCCATCCATTTCGGCACCCAACCCTCGACCTTGGGCCGCCCGTTCGCACCCTCCAGATGGTCGCGGACGATGCGCTTCAAGACCTTGCCCGGTTCCTTCGCATTGGCGGCGGCGACAGGTTCGCCCGCCACCTCGGCGACGATGCGGGTCAGCACCTCCTTGTCGCGGACACACTCGAAAAAGGCGTCGTCGGCCTGCCAGTAGCGGGCCATATCGACGCCGATCTCGCCGCCGACCGCCTCGATGGCGGCGCTGCCGCTGGCGAGCGTTTCGCCCATGACGATGACGATCACGTCCATTACGGCGCGGTCGGGCACGTCGAGCAAGCGCAGGAACACGCCGACCAGTCCGAAGTCGTCGCCGTTGCCGCCTGTGACGGTCGGTTCCTCGGGCGAGAAGCCGAGAAGGTCCAATACGGCGCGGCGCTTCGCGTCGAAGTCGGTTTCCGCGCGGCAAGTTTCGACGCTTTCGCGCACATCGTCGTTGCGCGCGGTCTGCGGCTCGGGCTTGACCGTCCACAGTGGCGACCCGACGATGACATGGGCGACCATCAAGCGCAGCGCGACCTTGGGATGACGGGTCAGCGAGGCGCGGACAGCGGCATGACGGTGCAGGTTGATATAGGTCTGCATCGTGCTCGTCACTTCGGGGCGCGGCACTTTGGGGCCGGTTTCGATTGCCTCGCCGCGTTCGAGCCGCTTGGCCTCCTTGCTCGTCACATAGCCTTCGTGGACCTCGACCTCGCCGCTTTCGCGCACATCTATATACACGCGCCCGCCCTTGCGCTTGGGTGCCTTGGCGAACTCATAGCGGTAGAAATATTCGCCGGGCGGGACGATCACCACGTCGAACCATCCGGCATCCAGATAGTCCTCCTTGCGCGCGTCGATTACGGCGTTCTGCGCGGTCCAGAACGCGTCGGCATCTGCAAAATAGCGGTCTTCGCCGAACAGATCGGCGACGATCGCAAGGCCGCTCGCATCGACGTCGAACAGGGCATGTTCGACCTTGATCGACTGCCCGCCGAACAGCCATGCCTTCAATTGCTGGCCGGTCGGGCAATAGGCGTCGTCATCGTCGTAGAGCGCCAGCCATGCCTTCTGCTGCTGCTTGCTCGCCAGCGTCAGATGCCGGACGGTCGCCGCGTTGATCTTCTCCTTGCGGTAAAGATCGCGGATGCGCGGAAGCAGGTTGCCGAGCGCTAGGATACGCTTCACGCCAAGCTCGGGAATGCCGAACGTCGCGGAGATATCCGCAATGTCGCGGCCCTCCTTGACCAGCCGTGCGAAGGTTTCCCATCGCGTCACCTCGTCGGGATCGAGCCGGGTGTTCTCGAGAAGCGATGCCTCGATGGCGTCGGCGTCGTCCCCGGCGTCGAGGATGGCGACGGGAAGCGGGCCGTGGTCGATGCCCTCGACAAGCGCGATGGCGTTCGCCGTCCAGCGCCGCCGCCCGGCGACGATTTCGTGGACGCCATTATCGTTGCCCGCCTGCGGGCGCACGATCAGCGGCACGATGACACCGCGCTTGCGGATCGAGGGCAGAATGTCGCCCACGTCCGGGGGCTTGGGTCCGTGCCGCATGTTCACCTTGGACGGAACCAGCTTGCTATGGTCGATAAAGTCGAGTTTCATTGGTCTGCTCCTTCTGGAGCGCCGGTCCCGTTTGTCTTGCTGGATGGGCGGGACCGGCACTCAATGCGGCGAAACGCGCCGCGCGTCATCCGGCCCCTCGATCATCAAGAGGCGGCGGAAGCTCGTTGCCGTTCCGGCTATCGGTGATGCGGCGAAGTTCGGCTTCGGCCAGAACGATTGCACCCATGCGCCGCGCGGTATCGGACCATAGCGAAAGCGGGGCCAGCGGCTCGAAATGCTCGTCGCGCTCGATGAACAGGCCGAAGGGCAAGCGGACGCCCGCAATCTCGGTAAGCGAGAACACGCCCATTTCCGGGCATCCGAACCCCAAGTCGGCGAGGCCGAACAGCGTGTCTCCATCGTCGTAAAGCTCGGTGGCGATCCACGTCGCCGCGCCGACCGGATTGAAGAATTTGACCACCGGGAACGGGTCGAACCGTTCGTCGCGCTGCTCGTGGAGGCGGCTGGCGCGCGCATTCGCGCGCAGCGCCGAAAGGATCGCATGGGGGAGCGTAATCATGCCGCTTCCCTCCCTTCGTCCTGCGTCTCGGCGTAGCGGGCAAGCAGCCAATCGGCGGCCTTGCTCGCCTGACTGGCCGCGCGAAAGATCGCGCGATTGTCCTCGCGCAGCACGTCGAGCCATGATGCCAGATAATCGGCGTGACGAACGGTCGGCACGATGCCGAGCGCGGCGCAAAGGAAGGCCGATCCCATCTCGGCGATCAATTCTTCGCGCGCATAGTCCTTGCTGCCGAACGCATTGCGCAGATTGCGATTGAGGCGCGACGGGTGGCCGCTGGCATGACAGAGTTCGTGCAGCGCCGTCCGGTAGAAATTGATCTGTTCGTGGAAGGCCGGTTGCGGGGGCACCTGCACATAGTCGGCGCTCGGGACATAGTAGGCCTTGTCCCCACCGATGCGGAAATCGACGCCCGATGCCGCAATGACCGCTTCGGCGATCGGCACGACTTGGCGTTCGGGAAGCGGTGCGGGGTCGGTGGCAAGGCCGGGGCGCAAGCCTTCGCACTGTGCGACGTTGAACACGGTGAAGCGTTTGAGGAACGGCACCGCGCGGGCTTCGCCGCCGGTCTGGCGCGCGCGTTCCTTCTCGGCTTCGGGGGTGAAGCGGTCGGCATAGACAACCCTTGTCCCGCGCTCGCCTTTCCTGACATTGCCGCCCGCCTCCAAGGCTTGGCGGAAGGTCAGCCACGATTGCGACGGATAGCCGTTCTCGATCACTGCTCCCCACAGGATCAGGACATTGACGCCGCTGTAATTGCGGCTGGTGAGCCCGTTGCGCGGGAGGCCGGGGGCGGCGGAGAAGCCTTGACCATTGGGGCGGCCCCAAGGCTGGACCCAAGGGAAGCGGCCCGCCTCAAGTTCGGAAACAATGCGGCCCGTCACCTCGTCGTAAAGATTGGCGCGCTCCGCCGGGGGCTGGCGTTTGCTGCCCTCTGCGCGCGCGCGTTGGCTGCCGGTCTGGTGCATGGCTATCCTCCAATGCCGCCCCAAAAACCCCAGGGCCTCCCCCGGAGCGGGGGTGGGCGGCGAATTGCGACCTGCCGGGCGCGGCCAGGAGGCGGTCCGCACCCGCAGGGCCGAAATGCAATGGAGGAGCCGGACCCGAGCGCAGTCGAAGGCCGGCTTGCGGGACGCCGGGCCGGGCCCAGAAGGGAGCGCCGCCCACCCGCGCGACGAGGGGAAGGCCCAACGAAAAATGCCGCCGCGCCGGTCAGGCGCGGCGACGACAGGCCGGAGCAAGGCTCCGGCATCCCGCCAGTCCGATCGTCACCTTTGGCCGGGACGCGCGAAGCGTGGCCCGGTGGAGCTTGGCGAACGGATGTGAGCCTAGCGGAATAGAGCGGCGGTCGCGCCGCAGGCGCGAGGCGCCTGAAAACCCGGATGCGTCAGGTCAGACCCTGCCGTCTTGAAGCACTCTCGTCGTGGTCGCCATGCGCGCGGTGACACGAGGAGCGAGCACTCGGCCCACTGGCCCCAACAGATCAACCGTGCAGCGGGGATCCGTTCGAACCGGTGCAAGCGGTCATCGCGGGCAACAGGCTCATCATGGCGGCACCGGCGATGATGATCGCGCCGACCGCCGCGGCGATGCCGGTCGCGGTCGGCCCCGCACCGCCGAGCTGCATCAGGCTGGAGACGACACTGCCGCCGGCGATCCCGGCGGGCACAGCGAAGAGAAAAGCGACCGCCCCGCGAACTGGAACCGGCAACCGTGACGCGATGAGCATGCGTCCGATCAGCAAGGCCGCGACGCCGACGACGAGGCCGAGAAGCAGGCCGAGCAACAGCCCCAGCTCGCCACCCGCCGCCCACAGAAAGGTGGCCGCACCCAGCCCGACCGGGAGCGCGAAGACGGCGAGCCGGAACATCGCCCAGGCGAAGAGGACGATGCCGGTGGCGGAAAGGATCAGACCGAGCAGCATGACGACCAACTCCATAGCCTCGGAACATAGCAGAAACACGAATCCGCATGAAGCCCGGATCGGTGCTCACTACGGACGGCCTGGCGCAGCCGTCTCGGGCGGCCCTGCGCGTAGCACGACGAACAGCGTGGCCGCGCCGGCTTCGCTCCGGCCGGCAGGGGGCCGGTCGCCGATCGCGAAGAAGATGGCATTG
>CBINGC010000081.1:0-6649 GCA_966250105.1 uncultured Sphingopyxis sp.
CGGCACGGTGCTGCTCGTCAGCCACGACCGCGACTTCCTCGACCGCACCGTCACCGTGACGCTGGGCCTCGACGGATCGGGCAAGGTCGACATCGTCGCGGGCGGCTACGCCGACTGGGAAGCGAAACGGGTCAAGCCGAACGCGGCGAGGGCCAAGACGGCGGCCGCCGCTCCCCCGCCCCCGCCGACGGCGCGCAAGAAATTGAGCTACAAGGACCAGCGCGACTATGACATGCTGCCGGGCCGGATCGAAGAGATCGAAAAGGAAATGGCGGGGATCGAGACCGAGCTGTCCGACGGCAGCCTGTTCACGCGCGACAATGCGCGCTTCAATGCGCTGACGGAGAAACTCGACAAGCTGCGCGAAGAAAAGGCCGCGGCGGAAGACCGCTGGCTGGCGCTGGCCGAAGAGGTCGAGGCCCTGAGATAATCGTCCGTCGGTCCACGGCAGCATGTCGGCTTTGGGGTAGTTGGCCGCCGTTCCCCCCTTTCGTCATCCCGGACTTGATCCGGGATCCCGCTTTTTGACACACTCATTGACTTCGACCGTGAGCGGGACCCCGGATCAAGTCCGGGGTGACGAGGATTGATGGGTCCGCTTCCAGTCGCTTCCGGCCGTAAGCCCCCTTCACCCCGTCCCGTAAAACCGCGCCAATCGGTCGAGCGCCATCCCAAGCACCAGCTTGCCCGACCGCGCCGGCCATCCCAGCGCCTTTTCCGCCCCGCCTATCCCCTCCCCGGCGCAGATCACCCGCCAGCAAATATCGGCCAGCCCCGGCCCCGCCGCATCGAGCGCGGCGTGAAAGCGCCGGTGCGCGTCGATCCGCGCCAGCGACGCGTCGGACGCGCGCGCGCCGCCGCGGCTCTTTCCCGGCGGCGCAGCATCCCAGCGCATCGTCACCCGCGCCGCCAGCCCCGCGCGCTCATAATCGCGGCGCAGCCGCTCGCCGGCCCCGAGCTGCGCTGGCGTCAGCATCCCCCGCGACGCCAGCCAGCCGATCGGGCTTTCGGCGACATTGACCGTCACATGGCGCATCACCTGCGGCCCGGCCTTGCCCGGATCGGTCCGGTCGTCGGGGTGGATGCGCGTTTCGAGGCGGCGTGCGGTCATGCGATTCTCCTTTGCTGCACGCCGGGCTTGACACTGGATTATTTTGTAGGAAAGAGGAAACCGATTTGGTTATCAAAAGGCCGCCACCATGATCAACAGTATCCGCTCCGTCCGCCGCGCCAAGGGCCTGACGCTTGAGGAAGTGGGCCAGCGCTGCGTCCCGCCGACGACGGCGCAGACGATCGGAAGGCTCGAGACGGGCACTCGCACGCTGTCGCTCGGCTGGATGAACCGCATCGCCGCCGCGCTCGGTGTCGACGCCGCCGAACTCGTCCAGCTGCCGCAGGACACGCAGCTTACCATTACCGCCCTTCTCTCCGCCGATGGCGCGACGGCACCGACGCGCGTCGAGCAGGCGCTGACCGCGCGCCCGGGCGAGGATATGGTCGCGGTGCGCGTCACCTCGTCGATCGGCGACTATCGCGCCGGCGATGAAATCTGGTGCCGCCGGATCGAGGGCGACTGGGCCAGCGCGCTCAACCGCGACCTTCTCGTGCCGCGCCCAGCCGGCCGCTTCTTCTTCGCGCGGCTGCTCAACGTCGATGGCGAAAAGCTCCACCTCCTCCCGCTCGGCACCGGCCAGCGCCAACAGGTCGTGAACAATCCGCCATGGGCCGCGGTCGCGGTGCGGTTGCTCCGGTCGCTATAATCTCCGTTCGCCCTGAGCTTGTCGAAGCTTGTCCTGAGCGCCTGCGTTTGGCAGGCAGTCGAAGGGGGCCGTCCTTTTTCTCTACGCGCGCAAGGAAGAGCGGTGCTTCGACAGACTCAGCACGAACGGATGAGAGATTGCGCATGACGCCCCCCCTGCGCGTCCTGTCGATTGCCACTCTCTTCCCCGACAGCGCGCGGCCGAACTTCGGCCTGTTCGTCGAGAAGAGCCTGCGCGCGCTTGCCGCGCAGCCGGGAATCGAGCTCACGATCGTCGCGCCGCTCGGCCTGCCGCCCTTTCCGCTCTCGCTGCACCGACGCTACCGCGCGCTTCGCGACCTGCCCCGGACCGAGCAATGGAACGGCCTCACCGTCCTGCGCCCGCGCTTTACCTTGATCCCGCGCTACGGCGCGCGCTTCAACCCCGCACAGGTTGCACGCGCGGTCCTCGCCGCGTCGCGGGGGCGCCGGTTCGACGTGGTCGACGCGCAATTCTTCTACCCCGACGGCCCCGCCGCGATGCGCGTCGCCGATGCGCTCGGCCTCCCCTTCTCGGCCAAGGCGCGCGGCGCCGACATCAGCCATTTCGGCCATGATCCCGCGACCAGATCGCAAGTGGTCGAGGCGGCCGCGAAGGCCGCCGGCTTGCTTGCCGTCTCCGAAGCGATGCGCGGCGACATGGCGGCCATCGGCATCGACCCCGCCAAGATCGCCATCCACTACACCGGCATCGACACCGCGCGCTTTCACCCCGGCGACCGCGCCGCCGCGCGCGCGGCGCTCGGCATGGATGATGCCCCCGCGATCCTCACCGTCGGGGCGCTCATCCCGCGAAAGGGACAGGGACTCGTGATCGAGGCGCTGCCGGCGCTGCCGGGCGTCCATTACTGGCTCGCCGGCGCCGGCAAGGAGGAGGTCCGCTACCGCGCGCTCGCCCGCGAACGCGGCGTCGAAAGCCGCGTCCATTTCCTGGGGCCCGTCGCCAATGCCGACCTGCCGCAATTGTATCGCGCCGCCGACGCCGTCGTCATGCCGTCGGCCAGCGAAGGCCTCGCCAATGCGTGGGTCGAGGCGCTTGCCTGCGGCACCCCGATCGTGATCAGCGATGCCGGCGGCGCCGCCGAGCTCGTGACGTCGCCGCTCGCTGGGCGTATCGTGGAGCGCACGCCCCCGGCGATCGCCGAGGCGGTGCAGGCGATCCTCGCCTCCCCGCCCGCTCCCGCCGACGTCGCCACCAGCCTCGGCGGCCGCTTCGACTGGGATCGCAACGGCCGTGAACTCGCCGATCATCTCCGCCGCTGCGCCGGGCGCTAGATACACCAGCGCCGGCCCGCCCAAGAAGCGGACCGGCGCCCAAGTTCACTAATCGATGGCCCTCAGACGACCGCGCCGTCGTCCTTGCGTTCGACGCGTTCGCCGCCTTCCATGCCCGACGTCGTGCGCGGCACGAAACTGTCCGGGCCGACCTTCAGCCATACCAGAACCGGCGTCGACATCAGCACAGACGAATAGCCGCCGATGAACACGCCGAACAACATCGCCGCGGTGAAACCGAAAATCACGTCGGGACCGAAGATCAGCAGCATGCCGAGCGCCAGCACCATCGCCACGGTCGTCATCACCGTGCGCGAGAGCGTCTCGTTGATGCTGAGATTGAGCAGCGGAATGATGTCCATCTTGCGATATTTTTTCAGATTCTCGCGAATACGGTCGTACACGACGATCGTATCGTTGAGCGAATAGCCGACGATCGTCAGCAGCGCCGCGACGCTGTTGAGGTCGAACTGCATCTGCGTCACGGCGAACAGGCCGAATGTCAGCGAAACCTCATGGAACAGGCGGCCGAGCGCGCCGACGCCGAACTGCCATTCGAAGCGTATCCAGATATAGATGGAAATGCCGAGGATCGCGAGACCCAGGCTGATGGCGCCGGTGCGGATCAGCTCCTCGGACACCT
Source organism: uncultured Sphingopyxis sp. (assembly GCA_966250105.1). Classification (GTDB taxonomy): domain Bacteria; phylum Pseudomonadota; class Alphaproteobacteria; order Sphingomonadales; family Sphingomonadaceae; genus Sphingopyxis. The sequence goes on from CBINGC010000081.1 coordinate 3,717, forward strand.
TGCCCGACACGGTTTCGACCGAGCCCGTCTTTGCGGTCGGAAACGCCGCCTTGATCCCCGCCACGAGCTGCTGCCCGGCGCGTTCGGCCGCCGCCTTGTCGCCATCGGGCAGCGCGGTGCGGATCGAGACCGCCTTGTCCGATCCGAACTGCTGGATCGTCGCTTCGCCCAGACCGATATCGCCGACCTTTTCGCGAATCTCGTCGATCGGCGGCATGGCCTGCGTAAATTCGACGCGGACCGATTGGCCGCCGACGAAATCGACGCCGAGGTTCAATCCCTTCACCGCGACGAGCGCGATCGACACCGCCACGAGGAAAAAGCTCATGAACGAGGCGAGCTTTCGCCAGCGCAGAAAGTCGATATTGGTGTTGTCGGGGACGAGTTTCAGCAAGCGCATGGTTTCGCTCCCTCCTTAAATGTTGATGGTCGTCGGACGCTTGGTCCGCAGCCAATGGGCGACGAACATGCGCGTGACGGTCACGGCGGTGAAGACGCTGGTCACGATGCCGATCGTCAGCACCACGGCAAAGCCCTTGATCGGGCCCGAGCCGAACCAGAACATCAGCGACGCCGCGATGACGTTGGTCACGTTCGCGTCGAAAATCGCGCGGCTCGCCTCGGAATAACCGAGTTCGATCGCCTGGAACACCTTGCGCCCGCGCTGAAGCTCTTCGCGTATTCGCTCGTTGATCAGAACGTTCGCATCGACCGCCGCGCCGATCGTCAGTACGAAACCCGCGATACCCGGCAGGGTCAGCGTCGCGTTGAACGCGGCCATGATCGCGATGATCAGGAAGACGTTGAAGACGAGACCGATACAGGCATAGACGCCAAAGCGGCCATAAACGACGAGCATCAGCACGAGCACCGAAACGGTGGCGACGATGCCCGCGATCGCACCCTTGCGGATCGAATCGGCGCCGAGTTCGGGAGTCACGGTCCGTTCCTCGACGACGGTCATCTTCACCGGCAATGCGCCCGAGCGCAGCGAGATCGCCAGCGCGTTGGCGCTCGCGACGCTGAAGCTGCCCGAAATCTGCGCGCTGCCGCCCAGGATCGGTTCGTTGATCGACGGCGCCGACAGCACCCTGCCGTCGAGCACCATCGCGAAACGTTTGCCGACATTCTGCGCAGTCACCTTGGCGAAAGTACTCGACCCGCCCGAATCGAACCGGATCGAAACGACCGGCTGGCCCGACTGCGGGTCATAGCTTTGCTGCGCGTTGATCAGCTGTTCGCCGCTGATCATCACCTGCCGGCGCAGCACTTCGAACGCGGCCCCATTGCCTTCGCCCTCGGCATAGGGAACGATTTCGCTGCCCACCGGCGCGCGGCCGGCCGCGGCTTCGGCCGGGTCGGCATTGGTGTCGACCATCCGGAATTCGAGGCGCGCGGTCTTGCCGATCAGCGCCTTCAGTTCCGCCGGATTCTCAAGGCCCGGGACCTGCACGACGACGCGGTCATTGCCTTCGCGGATGATCGTCGGTTCGCGCGTGCCGAGTTCGTTGACGCGCTTGTCGATGATGTCGCGCGCGGTATCCATCGCATTCGCCACCGCCTGCGCCTGCCCCGCGTTGGTCGGCGTCAGCACGATGCGCGTCGTATCGACGACATCGATGCTCCAGTCGCGCTGCCCGGTCAGCCCGGCGCCCTGCGTCTCGCTGAACAGTCGCTCGCGCGCTTCGTCGAGCTGCGCCTGGTCGCGGACGAGAAAGCTGATCTTGCCGCCCGCATTCGACAGCTCGCCGATCGCGATGTCGTCGTCGGGGCCGCTGTCGCCGCGCATCGCGGTGCGCACCGTCTTTTCCATATTGGTGAGCTGCGTCTTCCTGAGGTCGGCGATGTCGGCCTCGAGCAGCAAGTGACTGCCACCGGCCAGGTCGAGACCCAGATTGACCTTCGCCTGCAAGATGGATGGCAAGCTGTCCCGCGTTTTTTCGGGCAAGAAGCTGGGAATGGAAAAGAGGATACCGAGCAGCAGGATGATGCTGATGCCGATGGTCTTCCAGCGCGGGAAATCGAGCATGGTCTAGAAATCCGATAGCAAGAGCGGGCCAGCGAGGAACGCGGAGCCCGCCGCGTCAGTCGTTGGCGGGCTTGCCACCGGGCTGGAGGACGTCGGCGAGAGTCGATTTGACGACCTTGATCTTGACGCCCTGTGCGATTTCGACATCGACGAAATCGTCGTCGACGCGCGTGATCTTGCCGACGATGCCGCCGCCCGTCACCACCTGATCGCGCGGCTTGACCGCCGCGACCTTGGCGCGATGTTCCTTCGCGCGCACCTGCTGCGGGCGGATCAGGAAGAACCAGAATACCGCGAAGATCAGCAGATAGGGGACCAGCATCAGGAAACCGGCAGCCCCGCCGCCCGATCCGGCCGCCTGGGTCAGAAGCAATTGCGTCGACATGGATGATGAACTTTCGTTACAGGCAGCGCCCGTTCCCCTCCGGAGCGAGCGCGCGAATATGGCGCGGCGCCTATCATGCAGGGGCCGTGCGCGCAACCGGTCGTGCGCGCCCCTCCCCCGTGGCAAGCGCGCCCGAAATGGGGTCCATGGCGGCAAGATCAAGCCCGCGGCATCGATCAAGCCGAAAAGCCGCCATCGCTGCTTGCATCCCCCGCCAAGGCGCGCTAGGGGCCTCGCCTGCCCAATCGGGCCGGTCGGGACGTAGCGCAGCCTGGTAGCGCATCACACTGGGGGTGTGGGGGTCGGAGGTTCGAATCCTCTCGTCCCGACCAATTTACCGGCAGGAACAGCAAGCTATGCGGGTGACGAAAGTCGCCCGTTCCGCCACGCGCGCGGCCGCAAGGCGATGCAAGCTTTGCACGCGACCGCCGTGAGCCGGCAGCTTCAGGGCAAACATCTCAAAAGGGGTGGTGAGCGGACATTGCCCCGCCAAAGGGAAGCTGAAATAGACCGCATCCC
>CBINGC010000082.1:0-6388 GCA_966250105.1 uncultured Sphingopyxis sp.
GTATCCGCGTGCCCCCACTGATATTCGACTTGGCCGTTCAGCCGCCGCACCGCGACCCAATCGCCGCCGGCGAGGCTGTCGTCCTCGATCAATTTGATGACGCCGCCCGCGATATCCTCGGGCACGCAAGCCTCATTGTTCGCCAGCACCGCCTTCATCCATTCGGACTTGCCGCCCGCGCCCGTCGTGTCGAGAATCGGCGTGTCGACCAGCCCCGGCAGCATCCCTGCGACGCGGACATTGCATTCGTCCTTGAGCGGCGCGCAGCAGCGCGTGAACATCATCACCGCCGCCTTGGTCGTCGCATATATCGCGTCGTAGAAACCGGTGCCGAGCGCGACCGTCGACACGGTGTTGACGATCACGCCGCCGCCGCGCTTCTTCATCGCCTGCACCGCGATCTGCGTGGCCGCGACGAGCGAGGTGATGTTGACGTCGATGATCCAGCGGATGCGCGCCGCATCGACATCGGGAAATTGCGGCAAGCCCGATACGACGCCGGCATTATTGTGGAGGATATCGACGTCGCCGTGCGCGCGGAACCATGCTTCGGTCGCGGGAATGTCGGAGAGGTCGAGCGTGTGGATGCTCGCCCGCGCGCCCGCGCCCTCGACCAGCCGCGCGGTCTCGGCAAGCCCCGCCGCGTTGCGGTCGACGAGCGCGATCCCGGCCGCGCCGCGCGCCGCCAGCATCACCGCGGTCGCGCGGCCGATGCCGCCCGCCGAACCCGTCACAATGGCGCTTTTGCCCCTGATATCCATCTCTTCTCTCCCGTCCATTTTGCCGTTACCGTAAAGCACATTGACAGATAAACTTAAATACCTAAGTATTTTTCGAGCGAGAAGACTCGTGCATTTTGGGGAGAGTTATGACCGAGGCCACCGCCCTTAGTGCCGGCACCGCAGCGCCCGACAGCGGCCTTGCGCTGCGCCGCAACGTCGCGCTGGCGATGCTGTTCATCGTTGGCACGATCAACTTCGTCGACCGCCAGCTTCTGTCGGTGCTCGTCGAGCCGATCCGCGCCGAGATGGATTTCAGCGACACGCAGTTCGGGCTGCTCACCGGCCTCGCCTTCGCGCTCTTCTATGCCGCGATGGGCGTCCCCGTCGCGATGATCGCCGACCGCTGGAACCGCGTGAAGCTGATCGGTATCGCCTGCGTCGTGTGGAGCGGCTTCACCGCTGCGTGCGGCATGGCGTCGAACTTCTGGCAGCTCGCCCTCATGCGCTTTGGCGTCGGTGCGGGCGAAGCGGGCGGCACCGCGCCGTCGCTCTCCGTAATCGCGGACTATTATCCGCCCGCGCAGCGTCCGCTGGCGATCGGGCTGTTCACCCTCAACGGCCCGTTCGGCGTCTTCGTCGGCGCGACCTTCGGCGCCTGGGCGGCAGCGAACATCGGCTGGCGCAACGCCTTTATCGTGATCGGGATCGTCGGCATCCTGATCGCACCGATCCTGATCTGGTTGGTTCGCGAGCCGGCACGCGGTCAGATGGATGTCCATAAACCCGTCGACGAAGCCCTGCCCTTTGCACAGAGCCTCGCGATGTTCTGGCGGCGCCCGTCGCTCCGCATGGTGATGATCGGCAGCGGGCTCGCCGCCTTCGTGAGCTATGGCATGCTCAACTGGATACCCGCTTTCCTGATGCGCACGCAGAATATGCCGCTCGAAGCGATGGCAACCTGGTTCGGCCCCGCCGCGGGCATCACTTTCGGTGTCGGCATCCTCGGCGGCGGCTGGCTCGTCAGCCACCGCGCCAAGACGTCGGCGCGCGCCTATGGCACCATTCCGGCGCTTGCGACTTTGGTGCTGATCCCGACCTTCATCGCGGCACTCCTCGTCGACACTTGGCAGCTCTCGCTCGCGCTGATGCTGATCCCGATGGCGGCGTGCACCGCCTATGTCGCCCCGGCGCTCGCGCTGGTGCAGAATTTGACGCCGCCGCGCAGCCGCGCGACCGCCGCCGCCGTGCTGATGCTGATGTTCAACATCGTCGGCCTCGGCCTCGGTCCGTTGTTCGCCGGGATCGTCAGCGACGCGCTCAAGGACGCGCACGGCGTCGACAGCCTGCGCTGGGCATTGATGGCGCTGATGCCCTTCGCCGCTGCGGCCGGGATCGCGCAATTCCGGATGACGCGCCACCTCGAAAGGGACTTCGCCGAATGACCGACGTCGCGGGCAAGACCGCCTTCATCACCGGCGGTGCCAGCGGGCTCGGGCTCGCCACCGCCAAGGCGCTCGCCGCAAAAGGGGCAGCGGTGATCCTCGCCGATATCGACCCGGCGCGGGCCGAAAATGCGGCCGCGGAGCTGCGCAGCGGGGGAGCCGACGCGCTCGGCCTCCATCTCGACGTGACGAGCGAGGACAGCTGGGCCGCCGCCGGCGCGAAGGCACGCGACTTCGCCCCCGTCCGCATCCTGTTCAGCAATGCCGGGGTGGGTGGCGGATCGGGCCCGTTCGAGCAATATGACACCGACGTCTGGCGCTGGAACTATGCGGTCAACGCGCACGCGCATCTCTATGCCTGCCGCACCTTCCTCGGCGACATGAAAGCGAGCGGCGAGCCCAGCCATCTCGTCATCACATCGTCGATGGTCGCGATCGTGCCGCCGCCGATCTCGGTCGCATACATCAGCTCCAAATATGCGACGCTCGGCATTGCGATGGCGCTGCGCAACGAGCTGGCCGAAACCTGCGTCGACATTTCGGTGCTGATGCCCGGCATGTCGGCGACGCGGATCGTCGAGACCACGCGTGACCTGCGTCCCGTAGAGGTCGAGGTCGGAAAGGCGGCGGCGACGAGCCAGGCGATGCAGGGCGTGCTCGCCGGCGGCATGGATCCGGCGAAGGTCGGCGCGCGCGTCGTCGAGGCGATCGAAGCCGGCGAATACTGGATCTTCACCCACCCCGAATGGAAGGCGATGGCCGAACTGGTGACGCAGGACATGCTGTCGTCCTTCGGTCCCTCGGCCGATCCCGACTATAAGGGCGACGATATCGACGGGCTGATCGCGGCCAATGGCGGCCGCATGTTCGGCGTCAAGGTTTAAGGAGAGCATCATGGCAGAGCAGGACGACATCCGCGCGATGGCGCAGCGTTTCTTCGACGCGATCGAGGCGGGCGACATCGAAACGATGCAGGGCAGCTTCACCCCCGATGCCGAAATCTGGCACAATACCGACGAGTTGATCGTCACCCCCGCGCAGACCGCGCAAACGCTGACCGGCATGGTCGCGCGGATCAAGGACCGCGAATATGCCGAGCGCAGGCTCACCACCTTTCCCGGCGGCTTCGTGCAACAACATGTTCTGAAGGGTCGCCGCGTCCACGACGAGGGCGAAGTCCGCCTGCCCTGCGCGATCATCTGCAAGGTCGAAGACGGCAAGATCACGCGGCTCGACGAATATTTCGACAGCGCGCATGTTGCCGAATTCCGCAAATTTGCGAACCTCTGAGGAGTCACCCATGCCCGTCCTGCGCCAGGTTCCCCGCTCGGAAGTCACCGACGAGACCGTCCTTGCATACTATAACCGCCTGTTCGGCGATCGAGATCCCGTGGCCGAACCCGGCACCGCGACCGGCACGCCGGGCGACTGGTGGACGGTCTTCGCGCTGTCGCCCGACATCTTCGAACATGCGGTCAAAGGCTTCGCCGTCTATCGCAACCCGGCGCGCACGATCGATCCGGTGCTGCGCGAGCTCGGCCAGACGCGCGCGGGCTGGGTCAAGGGCAGCCAGTTCGTCTTTTCGCAGCATTGCAAGTCGCTCCGCGGCCTGGGCGTCAGCGAGGAAAAGATCGCCGCCATTGCGCATTGGCAGGTCGCCGATTGCTATGACGAGCAGGAACGCACCGTCCTCGCCTATGCCGATTGCCTCGCGCAGGCAGGCGGGCGCGTCCCGCTCGAGGTCTTCGACAAGCTCAAGAGTTTCTGGAACGACGAGCAGATTTTCGAATTCACCTACATCACCTGCCTCTATGACATGCACGCCGTGATCACCCGCGCGCTGCGCATGGAATATGACGCGCGTGAGGATCCGATCGTCGAGGTCGCAGCGCCCGAGGGCTTCAGCGCCGCCGACTTCCTCAGCGCGCCGCGTCCGGCCCAAGGATAAGTGAGGGGCGGATGAACGGTTTCGGGCCGCCAGAGGTCATCGCAACGGGCCTTCGCTTTCCCGAAGGGCCGGTGCCGATGCCCGACGGATCGGTGCTGCTCGTCGAGATCGCGCGCGGGACACTCACCCGCGTCCTGCCCGACGGCAGCCTGTCGGTCGTCGCCGAACTGGGCGGCGGCCCGAACGGGCTCGCAATCGGGCCCGATGGCGCGGCCTATGTCTGCAACAATGGCGGGTTCGAATGGATTGAGGCGGGCAGCCTGCTGTTTCCCGGCCATGCCGCGAGCGCCGACGCCTGCGGATCGATCCAGCGCGTCGACCTGACCACCGGCGCGGTGACGACCCTCTACGACAGCGTCGAGGGCAAGCGGCTGAAAGGCCCGAACGACATCGTCTTCGACGAACAGGGCGGCTTTTGGTTCACCGACCATGGGCAGGTGCGCGATACCGGCCGCGATCATGGCGCGATCTATTATGCCGCCGCCGACGGATCGAAGATCACGCGCCAGCGTGCCGACATGATGGGACCCAACGGCATCGGCCTCTCGCCCGATGGCAAGACGCTCTATGTCAGCGAAACGATGACCGCGCGCGTCTGGGCGATGGAGATCGTCTCGCCCGGCACCCTCGCGCCGCCGCCGCCCTGGGCGCCCGGCCGCTTCGTCGGCACCCCGCCCGCTTTTCGCCTGCTCGACAGCATGGCGATCGAGGAAAGCGGGCGCATCTGCGTCGGCACGATGGTCGAGGGCGGGATCACGATTTTCGACCCCAACGGCGGCGGCTCCGATTTTCTGCCGCTCCCCGACGTCGGCATCACCAACATCGCCTTCGGCGGCGCCGACCGGCGTGACGCCTGGATCACCGCGTCGACCACGGGTACGCTTTACCGCGTCCGCTGGCCGCGTTCGGGGCTGCAACTTCACAATCGTCAACTTAATTGACGATTTAGCGCAAAAATGATAAAAGACTCGGGTGTGAGGATAAGATGAAATTCTACAATAGCGTCGGCCCCAACCCACGCGTCGTGAAGCTGTTCATGGCTGAGAAGGGTATCGAGATCCCCGAGGTCACCATCGACCTGCGCGGCGGCGAGAACCGGCGTGCGCCCTATAATCTCGATGTGAATCCGGCGGGACAGACGCCCGCGCTCGAACTCGACGACGGCAGCTTCCTTTGCGAGATCACCGCGATCTGCGAATATCTCGACGAGCGATTTCCCGAACCGACGCTGATCGGGTCGACGCCGGAGGAGCGCGCGCGCACCCGCATGTGGACGCGCCGCGTCGACCTCAAGATTTGCGAGCCGCTCACCAACGGGTTCCGCTTCGCCGAAGGGCTGCCGCTGTTCGAGGCGCGGCTGCGCTGCCTGCCCGAGGCGGCCGAAGGGCTGAAAGCGACGGCGCAGGACGGGATCGCATGGCTCGATGCCCAGATCGCCGGGCGCGAGTTCGTCGCGGGCGACGCCTTCACTCTCGCCGACATCATGCTGTTCGCATTCCTCGATTTCGGCGCATCGGTCGGTCAGCCGATCGACCCCGCCAATATGAATATCCTCAGCTGGTACGAGCGGACGAAGAGCCGCCCCAGCGCCGCCGCAAACTAAGGAGACGGATGATGGCTGCAGAAAATAGCGAATTCGAGTTTTGCGGGGTCAACCACCTCGCGCTCGTGTGCAAGGATATGGCGAAAACGGTCGAATTCTATCGCGACAAGCTCGGCATGCCGCTGACCAAGACGATCGACCTGCCCGGCGGACGCGGCCAGCATTTCTTCTTCGACATCGGCAATGGCGACAGCCTTGCCTTCTTCTGGTTCCCGAACGCGCCCGAAGCCGTTCCCGGCATCTCGGCCCCCGCCGCGCTGCCGACCAAGGGCAGCTTCGTGTCGGCGCATGGGTCGATGAACCATATCGCGATCAACGTCCGCGCCGACAAATTCGACGATTATTACAACCGCCTGATCGAGAAGGGCATCGAGGTGACCCCGGTGCTGAACCACGACGACAGCCCGACGCAATCATCGGCCGAAATGCACCCCGGCGTCTTCGTCCGCTCGGTCTATTTCTTCGACCCCGACGGCGTCTGCCTTGAATTCGCGGCATGGACAAAGGTGTTCGACGACAGCGACGTCGCGCACGATCCGGTGCAGGCCGACGGCACCAAGCGCGAAGGCTTCATCACCGGCCGCAGCCCGGTGCCCGCCGAATAGACATTCCCAAAGATACCACTGGGAACTCCTCCTGGACCCGGCCTTTTGGCCGGGTTCTTTTTTGGGGG
>CBINGC010000083.1:0-6363 GCA_966250105.1 uncultured Sphingopyxis sp.
GAAATGATCGACATCGATCAGCAGGACGGCGGCTTGCCCCCCTTGGCGCCCCGCAAGACATCCTGCCAAATCCTGGGTTTGCTCACTCACACCGCACCTTTCAGACTTGGCGATCTTTTATAAGAACGCTCAAGTCCGGCGGTAGATCGCAATTCTAAGGGGTCGGGCGCAACCTTCCGTTAACTCGCGCACTAAGAGCTTGGGCGATCATCTCGCTGCGACTGATCTTGAGCGGGGGTGATATCTCGGTAAAACGGCCGGTGGCAGAAAATTGGACGTCTCGGACCACGCGATCGTTTCCTGTCTGGATATGCGATGGGAGAGGTTGGCAATGAATGCCATTATTCAGGCTTCGAGCGAAGTCGAAGCGGTCGATGCGCGGTGTTTTCCGGGCAGGGATGTCTATGTGATCGATGACGATCGCGATGTGCGGCAATCGCTCCACTTTCTTCTGAATACATTTGGGATCAAGGCATGGTCGTTCGCTTCGGCGGAAGATTTCTTCGACAACCTGGGCTCGCTGAAACCCGCGCCAATCCTCCTGGATGTCAGAATGGCGAAAATCGACGGCCTGCAAGCACTTGAAAAACTACGTCTGGAAGCAAAATCCTGGCCGGTCATCATGATCACGGCCCATGGCGATATAGCAACCGCGGTCAGGGCGGTGAAACTCGGCGCGCTCGAATTTTTAGAGAAGCCGTTCGCGGTCGAACTGCTGGATGCGGCGTTGGTGTCGGCTTTCGGAGCATTGGACGAAATCGAAGCCACCGCCGAACGGCGTCGCGCCGCGGAACAGCAGCTTGGCGAACTCTCGCCGCGCGAACTCGAAGTCATGGCTATTCTGGTCGAGGGCGCTTCAAACAAACTGGTCGCTCACAGGCTTGCCCTCAGCATTCGAACCGTCGAAATGCACCGGAAAAACGCATTGGCCAAGCTTGGCGTCCGCAGCATAGCGGAAGTCATCGCCCTCGCGGCAACCGCGAATCGAAGATTAATGAAATAGCGGAAGGGGCATCACCCAGCCATGTCGCGGCCGTTACCGTCGACAAAAACCTGCGTGCGCCTGGTTCGGCGAAGAGCTCGGCCGGTCAGCGTGCGGGCGCGTGAGGGTCCCGAGCATTGGGCCGGATAGTTTGCGGAAGTTTATCCGCAAGCGACCCTTCCGATCTGAAACCGGCTTTGCCGCCCACGGTCCATTGCACCCGGCCGTGGACGCATCCCCTTCCCCTGATAGCGACGATCAATTGTTGCCCCGGACGCAGGTCCGGCCCACTGTCCAGGAGCATCCCGGTTTCCGATATGTTGCGTACCGTCGCGGGCCGGGGCGGTCGGCTGAGACACAATTGTGCGGGCACGTCCAAGGGAACGCGAACGGCGCGCCCCTCGTGAACCCCGTCGCTTTCCTGCCAACCTGTTTTCTGACCGGTGATGAGTGTCAGCGCGTTGGCGAGCGCGAGGCCAAATTTGCGCCCGGTAGTCCATTTGATCACGCCCTCGAAATAGGATGTCGATCCCAACGACAGATGAACTTGCTGGCCGATGCTGAGTTCTGCATCGGCCTCGCCCATCAGTCCGGTTGACGAAGCGTTATGAATACGAATCTCGACAACGCGATCGACAAGGAAGATGGTCGCGGGCAGAAAGACCGACGTGCGCGCGGCTCGCCGGCGATCTGCTTCCTGCTTTTCGATTGCGGTTTGCATCGGCGTTTCGCTTTTCAAAATCCCTGCTCCATGCACTCAAGGAATTTCGCTGGATGCAGCGAAAATTTTCCGGACGTACGACATGACAGACGAAAGCGGTCCTTGGCCGATCCGGCAGCCAGAAAGGGCGAGCGAGCGAGGCGCACCCAAGGGCAAAAAGCGGTCGCAATGCACGCTGCGAAGCGGTCAGCTTCTGTCAGTCGCATGATGCCCGTCGCGAAAAAAAGCCGCGCCGCGCCGCGCCCAGGAACCCACCGTTTGAGAGCAATTTGTCTCGGCGGCTGACAGCAGGACGCCGGCCAAAACATCGATAGGAAGGTCGCCAGCGCCGGTCACGATGACCAACTCGCCCAGAAGTGCGCGCCTTTTCATTTCCAATGCCGGGAACGTCTTCTGACCTTGCGGAGCGATCTCGACCACATTGTTGATGCTTGCCACTCGCGGTCACCCCCCTATACCCAACCAAGCCGGAAATCGAACCATCGCTCCGACCTCCTGGCACTCGGAACTGCCAGCCATGCCTTAAGCTCGGCTCTCCACCAACACCGTAAAAACCCGAGGTGAGCCGAGGCTGGAGCTGCGATCTGGCGCCGCGCGAGGCGATCGTCGAGCGCACTCGCGAACCCGCTATCGACAGGCCGCCAAGGAAGGTCTGCTCGCGTGCCGCCTCGACATGAGCCGACCGGCGAATGAAGGGCAGCACATCGGACAGGATGGAGCTTTCCCAGCGCTCCGTTCCATCCCGACGTCCATATCGAGCGAGCGGCGTCCGCCCGGTGGAGCAATGGCCAACGGCGGCATGCGGCCCGGAACATGCGGGCCGCGAAATTGCTGAGGCCATAGGTGATGAAGTTGGCAGCTCCGCTCGCCAGCGCCGCAACCGCGAGATACGGTTGCCGAAGAAGGCGCAGATCGCCGATCCGAAGCTTTGGGCGGGAGCAGCCGCGCGGGCTGACGGAGACACGCATGCAATTCTTGCAGCAGGCCCTGTGTTCGATCGAACATCGTTTTGAGCTCTGTCGGATGGGTTCGCCGACCCGCCCGAAAGCCAGCCTCTCAGGCCTTCGGATCGCGATAGGCGGGAAGCGCGAGCGACCAGCGGATCGCGGCGCCGCGCAGGATGAAACCGGCAATCGCTCCGGTGACCGCCGCGATCGGCGTCCCGGTGCCAAGCCAGAGCAGGATCAGGAACAGCCCCGACGCGAGCGCAGCGGCGGTGACATAGATTTCGGGTCGGACGATGATCGACGGCACCCCGGCAAGGATATCGCGGATCGTGCCGCCGACGCAGCCGGTAATGACCCCCATCAGCAATGCGGGCGCCGGTGGGACGCCCCACGCCAGCGCCTTCGCCGTGCCGAATACGGCATAGGCGGCGAGCCCCACCGCGTCGGCCCATTCGAGCAATTGCCCCTGCCACCAGCGTTCGGGGGTGAGCCAGACGACGAGCGCGATCGCGATGCACACCGCCGCGATCGCGCCGTCCTGCACCCAGAAGACCGGCGCCCCGATCAGGAGATCGCGCACGCTGCCGCCGCCGACGCCGGTCACGAGTGCGAAGAAGGCGGCGGTCACCAGCGTCTGGCGGAGCCGCACCGCCATCAGCGCGCCCGACAGCGCGAAGACGCCGATGCCAACCAGGTCGAGCAGCCGGACGATCAGCGCATTGTCGATGTCGAACAAGGCCGGAACCTATTTCGCCACCGGCCGCACGCCCCCGACGATCGAGAGGATGATCGCGGTTACAGCGTTGCGGATTGCCGGTTCGTCCTTGGGCGCGAAGAAGGGCGAATGGTTGGTCGGCGCGGGCTCGCCCTTTTCCTTGAGATCGGCGAGCACGGCGGGATCGTAACCGCCGATTCCGAAGAAGAGTGATGGCACGCCCGCATCAACGAACTCCGAAAAATCCTCGCTCCCCGACATCGGCGTCGCGCTTTCGGACGCGAAGACCAGCCCTTTGCCGAAGGCGGGCGTCAGCGCTGCGACCGCAGCCTTCGCCATCGCCGGATCATTCATCATGATGCTGGTGCCGCCGAGGTAGCGGATCGTCGGCTCGGGCGCGCCGCCCATCGCGGCCGCCGACTTCGCGACGCGCGCGGTGCCGTCCTGAAGCAGCTTGCGCACCTCGGGCGACTGCGAGCGCAAATTGACCTTCACCTCGGCGCTGTCGGGGATGATGTTGGGCGCGCTACCCGCGTTGATCGCCCCGATGGTCAGCACGCCGAACGCCGCCGGGTCCTTTTCGCGGCTGATCACCACCTGCGTATCGGTGACGAAGCGCGCGGCGATCGGGATCGGGTCGATCGTCGCCGCGGGCATCGAGCCGTGTCCACCGCGTCCGTGAAAGGTGATCGCGTAGCTGTCCGAAGCCGATGAAGACGGCCCTGCCTTGATCGCGACGACGCCCGCCGGAAGATTGGTGACATGCGCGGCAAAACCGAAATCGGGCTTCGGGAACCGCTTGAAGAGCCCGTCGTCGAGCATCGCGCGCGCGCCGCTGAGCGGCTCTTCGGCGGGCTGACCGATCAGCATGACGGTGCCCGACCAGCTGTCGCGCATCGCGCTCAAGGCCTGTGCGACACCGACCAGATAGGCGACATGCGTGTCGTGGCCGCACGCGTGCATGACGGGCACATCCTTGCCCTCATAGGTCGCGCGCGCCTTGCTCGCCCAGGCGAGCCCGGTCTTTTCCTCCATCGGCAGCGCGTCCATGTCGGCGCGCACGAGGATCGTCGGGCCCTCGCCATTCTTGAGCAGGCCGACGACGCCGGTGCCGCCGACCTTTTCGGTCACGGTAAAGCCCGCGCTGCGCAGATGCTGCGCAAGAATGCCCGCAGTGCGAACCTCCTGCATTCCGAGTTCGGGGTGCTGGTGGAGGTCCTTGTAGAGCGCTTCGAGCGCTGGATAATTTTTATCGAGCAGCGCGGTCAGCCGCGCGTTCGCGGCATCGAGATCGGGCGCCGCCCGCGCGCCCGTCGCGGTGAGGGAGAGAGCCAGCGAAGCCGCTGCCCAGAGCCAATGCTTCGCCACCATACTCTCCCCCCATTTATCCGTGTCAGATGTGGATCGGCTTGCCCGTTACCGCCATCGCGGCTTCCTTGATCGCCTCGCTGTGCGTGGGGTGCGCGTGGCAGGTGTAGGCGATGTCTTCGGACGTCGCACCGAATTCCATCGCCTGCGCCGCCTGCGCGATCATCGTGCCCGCGACGCTGGCGATGCACCAGACGCCAAGCACGCGGTCGCTCTTGGCGTCGGCGATCACCTTCACGAAACCGTCCGGTTCGTGGTTGGTCTTGGCGCGGCTGTTCGCCATCATCGGGAATTTGCCGACCTTGACCTCGCCCTTTTCCTTCGCCTGCTCTTCGGTCAGGCCGACGCCGGCAATTTCGGGCCAGGTGTAGACGACCGACGGGATGACGTCGTGGTTCACGATGCCGGTCAGCCCGGCGATATTCTCGGCGCAGGCGATGCCTTCGTCCTCGGCCTTGTGCGCGAGCATCGGACCGGGGATGACGTCGCCGATCGCCCAGATGCCGGGAACCTGCGTCGAGAAATCATGGTCGGTTTCGATCTGGCCGCGCTGGTTGACCGCGAGGCCCGCCTTGTCGAGGCCGAGGCCGTCGGTGTTCGGACGGCGGCCGATCGACACGAGCACGACGTCGGCTTCGAGCGTTTCGGCATCACCGCCCGCGGCGGGTTCGAGCGTCAGCACGGCCTTCTTGCCCTTGACCGCAGCCGACGTGACCTTGGTCTTGAGCTTGAATTCCATGCCCTGCTTCTTGAGGATCTTGTTCGCTTCCTTGCGGACGTCGGCGTCCATGCCGGGCAGGATCTGGTCGAGATATTCGACGACGGTGACCTTGGCGCCGAGGCGGCGCCACACGCTGCCGAGTTCGAGCCCGATCACGCCGCCGCCGATGACGACCATGTGGCCCGGCACCTTGGCGAGTTCGAGCGCACCGGTCGAATCGACGATGATCTGCTTGTCGTTATCGACCTCGACGCCGGGGAGCGGGGTCACCGACGAGCCGGTGGCGATGATGATATTCTTCGCGCGATAGGTCTTGCCCGCAACCTCGACGCTGTCCTTCGAGGTGAACTGCGCATAGCCCTTCAGCCAGTCGACCTTGTTCTTCTTGAACAGGAACTCGATACCGCCGGTCAGACCCTTCACCGCATCCTTGCGCTGGCCGTGCATGGTGCCGAGGTCGAGCTCGGGCTTCACCTTGATGCCCATCGCCGCCATCGCGCCGCCAGCCGCCGCCTCGAAATATTCCGACGCGTGGAGCATCGCCTTCGACGGGATGCAGCCGACGTTGAGGCAGGTGCCGCCCAGCGTCTCGCGCCCTTCGGCGCACGCGGTCCTGAGGCCCAGCTGCGCCGCGCGGATCGCCGCGACATAACCGCCGGGACCGGCACCGATGACAAGGACGTCGTAGTCGTAATCAGCCATTTATAATTCCTTTCACCCCACGGGGGGACGGGGAGAAATATACTTAGAGATCGATCAGGATGCGCGTCGGGTCCTCGATCGCTTCCTTGATCGTCTTGAGGAAGGTCACCGCCTCGCGGCCGTCGATCAGGCGGTGGTCATAGCTCATCGCGAGATACATCATCGGGCGGATCACGATCTCCCCATCGCGGACGACCGGACGATCCT
>CBINGC010000084.1:0-6294 GCA_966250105.1 uncultured Sphingopyxis sp.
CGAGGTTCGTTCAGCGCAGGCGATGCGACGGCAATGGCTGATCACCGAACAGCTTGCAGACGAACAGGATGGGCAGACGGTCTATCGGCGAGGGATGCTCGCCGCGCTCCAGCGGCGAGAATTGCTGCGTGTCGCCCGCCAGCTCTCCGACAAGTTAGGCGTTCCGTTCGCCGAGGCCAGAGAGGGGGAGGCTGTTCAAGGCAGGCTCGTGCGCGCAGTCGAGATGACGAGTGGTCGCCATGCGCTCATCGAACGGTCGCGCGATTTCACGCTGGTGCCGTGGCGCTCTGTTCTCGATCGCCATGTCGGCAAATCGGTCTCGGGCATCATGCGCGACGGCGGGATCAACTGGACACTCGGGCGGCAGCGCAGCGGGCCGAGCGTCTCCTGATCCGGAGGATTCGGGCTTCCTATTTTCATGAAATTATGTTTTCATGGATTCATGAAAAATATCGCAGCGCAAACCGATGTCGGCGACGAGCATCTTCAGGTGCAGATTCCTGCCGTTACGAAACGCGATCTCGGTCAACGGTCGCTCGATTCCCGCGAGCCGATCCGGATGATCGTACTGCGGGCACTTGAAGCCTATGGCGTGAGCGTCCCCGCAGACGCGATATCGGATCGCCGGAAGGGCAGGCGATGAGCGAGGATTTCGAAGCTCTCACTGTTGCGGATTATGCGAAGCAGGCCGCGCGGACTGATCAACGCAGCGGTGGCCGCGCACTGGGCTTCTCGATGCTTGGCCTTTTCGGCGAAGTCGGCAGCTTGCTCAGTGAGGCCAAGAAAAAGCAGCGCGACGATGCCTCCTACCTGGGTTACGCTCACGCCGTCGCGGAAGAGCTTGGTGACGTCCTTTGGTATCTGGCGGCGATCGCACGGCGCAGCCGCATGGCGCTCAGCGACATCGCTGCCGCCGCGGCGACAAACGGCGGACAATGGCAGACGGGCGGCAACGAAACGCTCAGTTTCCATGCGCTGCAGCCGCAGCACATTCCGCTTGCCAAGGCACCGATGCCGCAGTTCGAGCATAGCCTGCTCGCGCTGGCAGGCGACGTTGGGCTGCTCATCAACGATTTCCAGGCGGGCGGTCTTGCGAAGGACCGCGAAGCACTCGCGGGCCGGCTGGTCGCGGTCATGCGCCGGTTGATCCAGGCGGCAAACGAATCCGGTGTTACCATCGAGGCTGCCGCCGTGAAGAATCTTCACAAGATCTTCGATCGCTGGCCGCGCGAGCGCATCTATCCGGCGCCGACCGATGCGGCGCTCGACCCAGAAGAGCAATTGCCGCGGCGGATGGCGATCGACGTCTATGAACGCACCGTTCGCGGGCAGACATTCGTGTATCAACGCTCAAGCGGTGTGTATGTCGGCGACCGGCTCACCGACAACGCGCTCGAACCCGACGACTATCGCTTCCACGATGTCTTTCACTACGCTTATGTCGCGGTGCTTGGCTGGTCGCCAGTGCTGCGTGCGCTGCTCCGTCTCAAGCGCAAGAGCGATCCGAAACTCGACGACGCCGAAGACGGTGCTCGGGCGATTCTCATCGAAGAGGGCATAACTTCCTGGATTTTCGGACAAGCGCAGCAACTCCGGTACTTTGAAAACGTGAAGCGCGGTGGCCTTCCGCTGGACATGCTGAAGCATGTCCGCCAGTTCGTCGCCGGCTACGAATCAGAACGCTGTCCGCTGTGGCTTTGGGAGGAAGCGATCCTCCAGGGCTATACGGCTTTCCGCTTCCTTCAGGAGCATCGGCGCGGCCGCGTCCTGATCGACTTCGCCAATCGCCGCCTGCGTATCAAGGAATTGCCGTCATGACCCCGAAATCCTTTGTGTCCACCCTGGCGGCGACCGAACTTCCCTCAGTGTTCAATCCCTGGCGCGATCGCTGCACGGTCCATGACCGCAGCGACGCCGCCGCCCGGCGCCGCGACAATCTCGAAATGCTGCTCACCGCGGCGCTTGATCATCGCGTCGAAACGATCTGGATCGCGCGTGATCTCGGCTATCGCGGGGGGCGGCGTACGGGCGTACCGCTGACCGACGAAATTCACCTCGGACATGCCGGTACGCTGATGGGCGGCATCGCATTCGAACGTGCGACGCAGGGACCCGCCGTGGCGGAGCGCACCGCGGCGATCGTCTGGCGTGTGCTAGAGCGGATCGGTCAGCCTGTCATGCTCTGGAACGTTTTCCCGTTCCATCCCCATGAAGCGGATGATCCGATGTCGAACCGATGCCACACGCGAAGCGAGCGCGAGGCGACCTGGCCGATATTGCAAGCCCTCGTGTCAATGATCCGGCCCCGCCAGATCGTCGCGATCGGGCGCGATGCTCACCTGGCGCTGGACGGTCTCGACATTCCGACCACCGCGGTCCGCCATCCGAGCTACGGCGGGCAGCGCGAGTTCATCGAGGGCATGTTCAGCCTGTACGGTGTCGCGGATGACAACGATGAGCCGCTAGAACTGCCGTTGGGCGCGCCTCACGCCGCAGCAAGGAGATGTGCGCTCGCCTGATCGCAGCGCTCAAAGAGTTGCTTAAGATCGCCGCGGTTCCAGTTGGCGGTGTCGACCGTGGCGTTGGTCGAGACGATCGTGAGCGGACCCAGCGCGACCCCGCCTTCCTTGGCGATGAATTCGAGCAGACGGCCGAGGCCGATCAGATTGCCGAGCAGTTTTTCGATATAGTAGTGATTGCGGTAGAGCGCGGTCATGCCGAGGCGACGATCGTCGCCCTTGCCGATCAGCTTGAGACTGGCAAAGCTCAGGCACTGACCGCCGTAGGGCGAGTCATTCACGTCGCGGGCGGGGTCGAAGATCAGCAGTTCGAATTTGTTGAGCGCTCGGACGTTCGGGTTGCGCAGGCGCTCGACGATGCCCCAGATTTGATTGATTGGCTGGCCGTCGGCGCGGGGCAATTCCATCATCCGTTCGAAATAATAGCCCGACCAAGCGCCCGACCTCCGGACCTTCGGCAGCACGTTGTCGCGAAACCGGTCGAAGAATTGCGGCGCGCCGTAGCGCCTGTACAGCGCTGCCGGAAAAATCGTGTTGGCGACCGTCTCGATGGGCTTCTTGCCATGGCCCGAAAGGAAGGCATCGACTTCCGCCACGACGGGATCGGCGAGTGTTGCGCGCGCAGTCGGCTCGGCCACGGAGATGACGACATTCTGCGCCTGGTGTCCGGTGGCGAGGTCGACGAGCCGGACCGCCTCGCGCCAGCCAGCAACGCAGTCAGGCTGCGGCGGTATGGGAAGATACATCGACTTCCTCCGTCAAATTTGCCGTGGCGAAAAGGCGCGGCGCTAGAAAGCGCTCAGTAAGCCAGGCGTGGCCTTCCAAGCCCCAACCTGGTCCCCAGCTGTTGCGGATGAGAATGGCCGGGATGCCGTCCACGGTTCCATGCCCGACCGCGACGACCGCGTGCCGTTGCGCTGGCTCGGGGAGTTCGTCGTTCGCCGGATCGACGACGCCATCACCGCGCGGCTGGAAGAAAGACCGTGACAGCATCGTCAGCATGAGCACCGGCGTGTCACGGTCCAGCGCGGCAAGGATGGATGACAGGTCGGTTCCATCCCTCTGTCCGTTGCGGCCATAGAGCGGGCCAACGGTCGCCGGCGGCGTCCACAGTCGATGATCGGCTGGAACCGCAGCCAGATACGGCCAGCCTTTCTCGTCGGGTTGGCCATCGAGCCGTAGCGCGTCCAGCATTGTGGATAGCAGTGCGCCGCTCGTCGGCGGTCTGCCCGCCCGTTTCTGCGCGGCATGAAAGGCGAATTCACACGACAGCGGTGCCCAGCCGTCGCGAAGCCCGGCGTGGGTGTCGCTCGCGGCGAATGCGAGGCATGTCGGCCGCGCGCCTTGATCGCGCGCAGGTCCGAACAGCGGCCGAAGGTCACGGACGATATCGATCATGGGGCGTCAGGCGGCCTCGAGCAGGTGCCGCCGTTCGGCGCGCGACAGGCCCGTCTGTTCCGGGCCGGTGAGGTCGAAATCGAGCGTCAGGCTGGTGAGGGCCGGCGCAGGCTGCCACGGCCGCCGCTCGTCGAGCGACATGCGGCCGCGCCGCGGCGCATCGGGCGCCGCGGTGACACGGCGGACAACGGGACCACCGATGCCATCGCCGTCGATTGCCTCACGCTCGTCGCGAACGACGGCGAAGCCGCTGGCGATCAGTTGGTCGAGATCCCAGAGATACCCACCGCCGCTATGTTCTTCGAGCCGCAGCACGAAAAGATCATTGCGACTGCCATCGATCCGCGAGCCGGCATCGCGCTCGGTCAGCAGCCAGACGTCGCCGCGATAGTTGTCGGGCCGATAGTCCTTGAGGAGATCGACCTTCAGGCTGCGCGGCTGCGTCCGGAGCAGGTCGGTCATCACCGATGGCGAAATCAGATTGTAGCGAACCAGGGTGCGGCACGTCGCCTCATAGCTGGCGCCGATCCGCAGCGAGAGCTGATAGACGACATTGGGGCGCCGGAAATGATCGATCTGCCATCCTTGTCGCGCGCTGTGCGCGAGCATCAGCCATTTCGGCATCATGAAGGCGATCGCAAAGGCGTCGGCTTCGGTTTCCTCGAAGTTGTTTCCCGGTTCGGGCGACATCGGCATCCGGCGCAGGATGCTCTCATCGTCGAGGCTCGGCTCGTGTCGCATCGAAAAATGCCCGAGTTCGTGCGCGGCCGTGAAGCGCTGGATGCTCATCGGTCGTTCCGTCGTGACGAGAACGCCAGGAGCAGGTGCGCTGAGATAGGCGCCGAGCAGGCCTTTCAGGGGACGAAGCAGCAAGGGTAGACCCACGGCATGGATCGCGCCGAAGACATCGACGCTGCCGCCTTGGGTCTCGATCAGTGCGCGCGTATCGAGTTCGCGATGCAGGCGGCCCGCTGCCATCGTACCAGCGCGAACCGCGCTCGCATAATCCGACGCCATCGATCAGCTCCGTTCGCCGCCAGACCGCGAGCGGAGATATTCGGCAAACCGGCTCAGCTCGGCCCGGTCCTCAGTCGACAAGGCCGCAACGCGTCGCGCCAGATGGGCGACATCGGCGGGAAGGCTCGCGGAGGCCTCGTCTTCGCCGGTAAAATAGGCCACCGACTGGCGGTAAAGACGGGCAAGCCGCGTCAGTTCGATCGCTTCAACGCGGCGCTGGCCATTCTCGATATCGGTAAGCGCGGTCCGGGGAATCTTGAGATAGGCAGCAACTTCTTCCTGCTTGAGGCCGAGATATTTCCGTGCTTCGCGCAGACGGTCGCCCAAGCGCCGCCGCTCCTGCTCGTCGCCTTCCTGGCGGAGTGCGAGATTGGTCATGGCTTCGACCCTTTCTTCTTAACCCAGACGCGTTCGATCTTAGGGAGGAGGTCGTCAATCGCCTTCTCGATCGAATTGTAGCCGCCGGTGCGGACGATGCTGTCGCGAAGCTCGATGTCGAGGACCTGCTCCACCGCGCAAAGCGTGTCGACCACGGACAAGGAGTCGAGTGGCACGGGCGCCTGGATGATCTTCGGGTTTTCCGGAGGTAGGGCAATTCCGCGCACCTGTGCCTCAGCCCTGGCCACTTGCAGCAGTTCGTCGACCAACGCCCTAATGGCGTCGGCTTTGGGAAACGCGGTTGCCGCGGGCTTCGGAGGAGCGATTGTCGCCATGCATGCCTCGCACGATTTCACTACATTAAATGCGATATAATGTCTGATAATCCGACACGCAAGCCCGAATTTGCAGCTCGGATTTTTGCAGGGTGTAGCGGGTCATCGGCGGTGCGGTGTGGTGGTCAGTGCCACCTCGAGGGACAACGGCAGGGCAGAATCATCAACTCGGGTCATAGCTCGATCAAAAGAACAGAGCTGGAATATTGAGTCAGTCGCCGACGAGTGATCTCCTTCGGTCACCCACCAGCCCCCAGCGGCTCCGTTCATTTCGGGCGGCCCATAGCCGAGTCTTGAAGCCGCGCCCCGACCGCATCCGGCGGTATGGGCGGGAGCTTCAACGTGACCCCGACCAAATTGCTCATCGGCCAGATCCTTGTCGTGTTCGCAATCGTGATCGCGGGCCTCTGGGCGGCGACCCAATGGGCGGCGGCGATGCTCGCCTACCAGCCCGAACTTGGTCCGGCCTGGTTCATGGCTGGAAGCACGCCGGTCTATCGTCCCTGGGCGCTCTTCCCCTGGTGGTATCACTACGATGCCTATGCGCCGCATGTTTTCGACAAGGCCGGCGCGCTCGCCGGCGCGAGCGGTTTCATCGGCTGCGGCGCGGCGATCGCAGGCTCGCTCTGGCGCGCGCGGCAGTCGCG
>CBINGC010000085.1:0-6175 GCA_966250105.1 uncultured Sphingopyxis sp.
TGCGGGCTGCCACCTCCCCATTGCTGCGCAAAGGGGAGGATCTGAACGTCCGCTCTCCACCCCGAGCTGTCGACCACCGTTTGTCGATCCCGCTCTATGGCGCCCGCGTCATATGATCCTATATCTCTGGGAGCGACGGAGAATCGGGCATGGCCAGCCATTATCAGCTTTTCGAAACCGCGGCCGGGGTCGCCGGGATCGGCTGGACGAATGCCGGCATAGCAAGCTTTCGCCTGCCCGCGCCCGCCGCGCCCGAAACCGAACGCGCCGTCTTGCGCCACATGCCCGGTGCGACGCGGACGGAGCCGCCGGCCGGGATCGCGGCGGTCGCCGACGCCGCGATCCGCTATTTCGAAGGCGAGCGGGTCGAGTTTTTCGAGGCGCCGGTCGCGCTTGGCGAGCAGCCGTCCTTCTTCGCGCAAGTCTATGCCCATGTGCGCACGCTCGGCTGGGGCGAGACGACCACCTATGGCGCGGTCACGCGTGCGCTGGGCGCCGGTCCCGAACAGGCCCGCGCGGTGGGGCAGGCGATGGCGACGAATCCGGTGCCGCTGATCATTCCCTGCCACCGCGTCATGGCCGCGGGCGGGGCGATCGGCGGGTTCTCCGCGCCGGGCGGCTCGCAATCGAAGGCGCACATGCTCGAACTCGAAGGCGTGCCGCTTCCCCCGGTCCAGCAGGGATTCGAATTCTAGGCCGCGACCGCTTCCTCGCTGCGGCTGCCGGCGGCTTCGAGCAGGCGCTTTTCGAGGCTCTTCACGCGCGCCGCGCTGTCGATCTTGTCGCCGATCAGGTCGGTGACGTAGAATGTATCGACCGCGCGCTCGCCATAGGTCGCGACATGGGCGCTGTGCACCGTGACCTTCGACTGGAAGAGCGCATGGGCGAGCTGATTGAGCAGCGCGGGGCGATCCTGCGCATTGACCTCGATCACCGTGAAGCGGTTCGACGCCTTGTTGTCGACGAAGACGCTGGGGGCGATGCGGAAGGCCTCGGCGCGGGTGCGCGGCAGCGCGCGCGCTTCGAGTTTGGGGAGCAATTTCTGTCGATTGGCGAGCGCATCCTCGATCGCGCGGGTCAGCCGGCCGATCTGGCCCGCCTCGTCGAACGGCCGGCCGAGCGGGTCCTGGACGAGGAAATTGTCGAGCGCGAGCCCGTCGCGCGTCGTGTGGATGCGCGCGTCGATGATATTGCCGCCGGCAAGGTGGATGCCGCCGGCGATGCGATAGAAGAGGCCGGGATGGTCGGCAGCGAGCACCATCACCAGCGTCGCACCGCGATCGTCGTCGGGCACCGCGGCGATATGGAGCGGCGCGTCCCCCGCCTGGCGGATATGGACCATATTCGCCGCGATCACTTCGACCGGCTCGGCAATCCAGTAGCTTTCGGGGAGCCGCCGCGCGAGCTTTTCAAACGTCCCGGCATCGAAGCCGAACTGGGCGGCCACGGCCTCCTTCTTGCTTTCGATTCGCGCCTCGCGCCCTTTCTGCTTGTGACCGAGGCGCAGCACTTCCTCGGCGGCGTCGAAGAGTTCGGTGAGCAACTGGCGCTTCCAGCCGTTCCACACGCCCGGCCCGACCGCGCGGATATCGACGACGGTGAGCACGAGGAGCAGACGGAGGCGTTCGGCGCTCTGCACGATCTGTGCGAAGTCGAGGATCGTCTTGAAGTCGGCGAGGTCGCGCTTGAACGCGGTGGCCGACATCAGGAGGTGATAGCGCACGAGCCACGACACGGTTTCGGTCTCTGCGTCGCTGAGACCGAGGCGCGGGCATACTCGTAAAGCCAGTTCGGCGCCGAGCACGCTATGGTCGCCGCCGCGCCCCTTGGCGATGTCGTGGAGCAGCACCGCGACATAGATGACGCGCCGCGAGTGGATCTGGTCCATGATCGCGGTCGACAGCGGATGATCGTCCTTGAGCCGGTTCTGCTCGATGTCGGCGAGCAGCCCGATCGCACGGATCGTATGCTCGTCGACGGTATAATGATGATACATGTCGAACTGCATCTGTGCGACGACGCGGCCGAAATCGGGCACGAAGCGGCCGAACACCCCCGCCTCGTTCATCCAGCGCAGCACCGTTTCGGGATCGCGCGGGGAGGTCAGCACGTCGAGGAACAGCTCGTTCGCGCGCGCGTTGCGCCGCACACCCTGCGTCTCGATCAGCTTCGCATCGTGGCGCGCCTGGCGCATCGCCTGCGGATGGATTTCGAGACCATGTTTGTCGGCGAGCGCGAAAATCTCGACCAGCCGCACCGGGTCCTTCGCAAAGAAATCCGCCGCCGGCAGCGCGAGCCGGCCGCGGTCGAGCACGAAGCCGTGCAGCTTGCCCGGGCGGCGCCGGATCGTCGGCAGGAAACGCCGCCCGCGCGCCGCCATCTGGTCGTCGAGGTGCGCGAGGAAGGTGCCGGTGACGTCGCCGACGCTTTTGGCATGGAGGAAATAGAGCTGCATGAAGCGTTCGACCGCGCTTTTGCCCGGGCGGTCGGCGAATTTCATGCGGCTCGCGATCTCGCGCTGGAAATCAAAGGTCAGCCGGTCCTCGGCGCGCCCCGCGAGCGTGTGGAGGTGGCAGCGGACCGCGAGCAGGAAATTTTCGGCGCGTTCGAACTGGCGAAGCTCGCGCGCCGACATCAGCCCCGCGTCGACGAGTTCGGGCACGGTGCGCACGCGGTGGATGAACTTGCCGATCCAGAAGAGCGTGTGGAGGTCGCGCAGCCCGCCCTTCCCTTCCTTCACATTGGGTTCGACGACATAGCGCGAATCGCCCATGCGTTTGTGGCGCTCGTCGCGCTCGGCGAGCTTGTCGGCCACGAACGAACGCGCGTTGCCCGCGACCACCTCGGCATCGAAGCGCGCCGAGGCCTGGTCGTAAAGGTCGCGGTCGCCCCAGATGAAGCGCCCTTCGAGCAGCGCGGTGCGGACGGTCAGATCCTCCTTCGCCGCGCGCACCATCTCGTCCAATGAGCGCGACGAATGGCCGACCTTCAGCCCGAGGTCCCACAGCGTATAAAGCTGCGCCTCGATCACCTGTTCGGTCCAGCTCGTCTGCTTGAACGGGGTCAAAAAGCCGATGTCGATGTCGCTGTGCGGCGCCATTTCGCCGCGGCCGTAGCCGCCGACCGCGATCAGCGTGATGCGCTCGCCCGCCGACCGGTTCGCCGAGGGATAGAGATGGCCGGTGGTGAAGTCGTGGCTGAGGCGGATGAGCTGATCGATGAGGAAAGCGGTCGCGTTCGCCGCGACGCGCCCTGCGGAGGGCCGTTCGAGCAGGCGGCGCTCGATCTCGGCGCGTCCGGCGTCGAGCGCCGCTTTGAGGAGTGCGACCATCGCGCGGCGGCGCGCGCCCGAATCGCTGCTTGCGGCGGCGATCGCATCGAGCTGCGCCGCGAGGTCGCGGCGGTCGATGATCGCGCGGCGCTGGTCGAGATTGTCGAACAGACCGCTCACGCTTCGTCCGCCAGCAATTGTTTGAGGGAATAGAGCGCGTCGAGCGCCTCGCGCGGCGCGAGCGCGTCGGGATCGATCGCGCCGAGAGCTTCGCGCAGCGCGTCCTTCGCCGCTTCGGGCGCGGCGGCGAGCGTCGCCGCGAAGAGCGGCAGGTCGTCGAGCCCCGCGGCGAGCCCGCCGGTTTTCTCGCGCCCGGCCTCGAGCTTGGCGAGCACCGCCTCTGCGCGTTTGACGACGGGCGCGGGAACCCCCGCGAGGCGCGCGACCGCGAGGCCGTAGCTGCGGTCAGCGGGGCCTTCGGCGACCTCGTGGAGCAGCACCAGATCGCCCTGCCACTCGCGCGCGCGAACATGGTGGAGCGACAGCGCGTTCAGCGTTTCGGCGAGCCGCGTCAGCTCGTGGTAATGGGTCGCGAACAGGCAGCGGCATCTGTTGACCTCGTGCACCGCCTCGACCACCGACCAGGCGAGCGCGAGCCCGTCATAGGTTGAGGTACCGCGACCGACCTCGTCGAGGATGACGAAGCTTTGCGGGGTCGCCTGCGCGAGGATCGCGGCGGTTTCGACCATCTCGACCATGAAGGTCGAGCGTCCGCGCGCGAGATTGTCGCTCGCGCCGACGCGGCTGAACAGCCGGTCGACGAGCCCGAGCTTCGCCGATGCGGCCGGCACGAAGCCGCCCGCCTGCGCGAGCACGACGATCAGCGCGTTTTGACGCAGGAAGGTCGATTTACCGCCCATGTTGGGGCCGGTGACGAGCCAGAGCCGGTCGGCTTCCGATAGCGACACATCGTTGGGAACGAAACGGTCGCCCGATTTCGCAAGCGCCGCCTCGACCACCGGATGGCGGCCGCCGGTGACGTCGAGGCACGGTTCGTCGGCGAGGTCGGGGCGGCACCAATTGTGGCTCATCGCATGGTCGGCGAGCGCCGCGGCGACATCGATGCGCGCAAGCACGTCGCACGACGCGGCAATCGCTTCGCGGCGGCCGATCGCGGCTTCGGTGAGCGCTTCCAGATGCGCAGCCTCGGCGGCGATCGCGTGGACGCCGGCCTGGGTGACGCGGCTTGCGGCCTCGTGAAGATCGGACGAGTTGAAGCGCACGACGCCCGCGAGCGTCTGGCGATGGGTGAAGCCCGATTCGGGCGCCATCAGCGCATCGGCATGCTTTGCGGGCACCTCGACATGATAGCCGAGCACGCCATTATGGCGGATCTTGAGCGACGCGATGCCGGTGCGGTCGCGATATTGCGCTTCGAGCGAGGCGATCGCCTTGCGCCCATCGCGCGCGGTCTCGCGCAGTGCGTCGAGCGCATGGTCATAGCCCTCGGCGACATAGCCGCCCTGCGCGGCGTCGACCGGCGGGGTTTCGATGAGCGCGCGCGTCAACTCGTCGACGAGCGCGCCATGGCCATCGAGCCCCGGCAGCAATCGCGCGAGCAACGGCGGCAGGTCGGCCCGGCGCGCGAGATGTTCGCGTAAGTGCCGCGCGCCGCCGAGCGCATCGCGGAGCTGCGCCAGATCGCGCGGCCCGCCGCGCCCCGCGACGAGGCGGCCGAGCGCGCGGCCGGCGTCGGGCAAAGCGCGCAGCGCCGCGCGCAGTTCGCCGCGCCACAAGGCGTCGCGCGCGAGCGCATCGACGAGGTCGAGCCGGTCCAGAATCGCGTGTCTGTCAGTCAGCGGGCTCGCGAGATCGTCGGCGAGCAGGCGCGCGCCCGCCGCCGTGACCGTACGATCGATCGTCCCGAGCAGGCTGCCCTCGCGTGCGCCTGCCCCCGCCCCTGTCATGGTGCGGACGAGTTCGAGGCTTTCGCGCGTCGCGGCGTCGATCGCCATCCGGCCCGATGCGAGGT
Organism: uncultured Sphingopyxis sp.; assembly: GCA_966250105.1. Classification (GTDB taxonomy): domain Bacteria; phylum Pseudomonadota; class Alphaproteobacteria; order Sphingomonadales; family Sphingomonadaceae; genus Sphingopyxis. The sequence continues at coordinate 5,304 of CBINGC010000085.1, forward strand.
GACGTATGGGCGGCTGAAGGAAGGTCGGCCCGCCGGTGCCGACATGGTCGAGATAGGCGACGAGCGCGCCCATCGCGGCGATTTCGCCGCGCCCGAACTGGCCGAAGCCGTCGAGGGTCTGGACGCCGAAGAAGGTTTCGAGACGCTTTTGCGCGCCCGTGCTGGAAAAGTCCGACGCAGGCCGGCGTACGAGCTGCCGCGCCGAGCCGATCGGCAGCTCCTCCGCGCTCTCGCTGAGCAGCAATTCCGAAGGCGCGAGCCGCGCGAGTTCGGCGTCGACCGATAGGGCCGGCACCGCGACGACCTCGAAACGCCCCGTCGAAATATCGGCGGCGGCGATCGCGACCTCGCCCTCGCTGCCGACCTGCGCGAGCGCGGCGAGGCGGTTCGCGCTGCGCCCTTCGAGCAGGCTTTCCTCGGTGAGCGTGCCCGCGGTAACGAAGCGCACGATGTCGCGCGCGACGAGCGCCTTCGACCCGCCGCGCGCCTTCGCCTCCGCCGGAGTCTCGATCTGCTCGGCGATCGCGACGCGGTGGCCGGCACGAATCAACCGCGCAAGATAGGATTCGGCGGCATGGACGGGCACGCCGCACATTGCCACCGGCTGCCCGTCATGCTCGCCGCGCGAGGTCAGCGCGATGTCGAGCGTCGAAGCCGCGGCCTTGGCGTCGTCGAAAAACAGCTCGAAAAAATCGCCCATGCGATAGAAAAGCAGACAGTCGCCCGCCTTGTCCTTCAGCGACCAATATTGCGCCATCATCGGCGTCGCGGCGGGCGCGGCGGTGTTCATATTGGCGGCGGTTCGGGCGGTGGCGGACATCGGACCCTGCTTAGTGATTGGGGGCGGCAAGGCAAGGTCGGAGGGCGATGTG
>CBINGC010000086.1:0-5838 GCA_966250105.1 uncultured Sphingopyxis sp.
AGGCGCCCTATATCCAGAGCTTCACCGATGCGAACACCGACACGATGACCTATGATCTGCTCGGACGGCGTTTCTACGTCGGCTTCCGCACCGCGTTCTGAGGGTAATCGATATGGCGATCCGTTGGCCGCTGCTCGTCCGGCGAACGCATAAATGGCTGGCCCTGGTGGTTGGCGTCCAGGCGCTGCTCTGGACGCTGACGGGCTTCTACATGGTTGTCGTGCACATCGACACCATCCATGGCGACCATCTTGTGCGCGCGCCGGTGACTCAGCCCTTCGACCTGTCGGCGCTAGCACCGCCGTCGCGGATCGTTGCGGCCGCGCCCGGCGCGTCCGAGGTTCGCTTGCAGCGTTTCTTCGACCAACCCGTCTGGCGCGCTGAAACTCCCGAAGGGGCGCGGCTGTTCGATGCCCGCTCGGGTGCGCCGCTGCCTATGCTTACCGAGGCCCAGGTTCGCGAGCAGGCGCGGCGCATCTACACGGGCGACGGCAAGATCGTGTCGGTGCGGCTGTTGACCGGAGCGCCACAGGAAATGCAGTCGCGCAAACCGCCCTATTGGCAGGTCGAGTTCGAAGGCTGGAATCGTCCGACGCTCTACCTGTCGCCGCAGACGGGCGAGCTGATCTCGCGGCGCCACGCGCTGTGGCGTGTCTTCGACTTCGCCTGGATGCTTCACATCATGGACTATGACGAGCGCACGGACGTCAACAATCCGCTGCTTCGCGTCGCGACCTGGAGCGCCTTTGCGATGGCCGTCTCCGGCGCATGGCTGCTCATCTGGTCCTTCCAGCGCCGCAAGAGGAAAAAGGCATGAAGAAGATCCGCCTGACGCCGCTTTTCTTCCGGCGCATCCACAAATGGGTCGGCCTGATCCTCGGGCTCCAGTTCCTGCTCTGGGCGCTCAGCGGCTCGGTGATGGCCCTTCTCGACAAGGACAAGGTCGGCGGCCACGGCGGCGGCATGTCGCACGCGCATCCGCTGCCGGCGGGGGAATATTTCGACGTTGCGGCCTTGCCGCGCGGCGAGCCCGTCACCGGCGTGATCCTCCGCGATCTCGGAACCCGGCCGGTCTATGAGGTGCGCTCCGCGAAGGGCGTCCGCCTCGTCGATGCGACGAGCGGCGAGACTATTCGCGTCGATGAAGCCATGGCGCGCGAAGTCGCGTCGATGATGAACGAGGCGCCGATCCGGGAGGTGAGCGTGATCGCCAAGCCGAACCTCGAATCGCGCGATCATGAGGGTGCCATGTGGCGCGTCGATTTCGCGGACGCGGAGAACAGCAGCGCCTATGTTTCGCTCGACACCGCGCGTTTTATTGTCATGCGCGGCGACACGTGGCGGACCTGGGACTTCTTCTGGATGCTTCACAATATGGACTATGTGAACCGGAAGAGCTTCAATCACCCGCTGATCATCTTCGTCGCCTTCGGCGCGCTGTGGCTGTCAGGGACCGGCTTCTACCTGCTCTTCAAAAGCTTCAGCAAAGCCGATTTTCGCTGGCTGCGGCGCCGCCGCAAACCCGTCGTGACCCGCCGCACGGCCTGACGTGCCCGCGGTCAGTCGCCGATCGAGAAGGCGGCCGACAGTTCGAAGCGCGAGCCCGGATGCGTCAGCCATGCGTGGCTGACGAGCCGCGAGTGGCTCCAGGTCCGGCGGGTCATCCGCAGCACCGGTTCGCCATCCGACAGGCCCAGCATGCTGTGAGTCTGCGCGTCGGGCACTTCGGCGCGGACGCGATGCTCGACCCGCTCCAGCGGTGCCGTGCGCGTCAGATATTCGTTCGGCGTCATTTGCGTGAAGTCGATCTCGCCGTAGTCGGGCGCGGCCGACGCCAGCACGAAACGCTCCTCGAGCTGAATCGGGAACTCGGCTTCGTGATGAACGATGATCGAGTGGAACAATTTCGTGCCGACCGGAACCTGAAGAAGGGCGGCCGTTTCCGCATTCGCCCGTATCTCGTCATTCTGGACAACGCGTGCGCGATAGACATGGCCACGATCGCGGATTTCCTCGGCGATATTCCGGATTTCGATCATCTGGCCGATCGGCTTCGGTTCCGCGACGAACGAACCGCTGCCAGCCCGGCGGACGAGGACACCCGCGGCCTGAAGCTCGCGAAGCGCCCGGTTCGCGGTCATCCGCGAGACATCGAATTGCTCGACGAGTTCGGCCTCGGATGGCACGCGATCGCCCGGTTTCAGTTGACCGTCGCGCACGGCATCGCAGATGCTCTGCTTGATTGCGGCATAGCGGCGGGGAGGCTGGTTCTCCTTCTCGTCGGGGCTGGGGCGCCGCGCCGGTGTGGACTGGTTTGAAGGCCGGGACCCGTTGCCCGAGGTGCGAGAGGGAAAATCCATAACCCGTCTATACAGGTTGGGCTCGGTCTTTTCCAAGCGTTCGGAAATAAAAATTGCGCGACGCCGGATAGCGGAAGGTTTGCAACGAGGCGGCTAGGCTCCGGGTAGTTTGGCGAGCTCGGCGGGCGTGATGACCGGCTCTTTCCGATCCTTCCGTTCCGAATAGCGATCGACGAGCTGGTCGGCATGGACGCGCGTGAGCACGGTGAAGCGCACCAGTTCCTCGGCGACATCGACGATGCGGTCATAATAGCTCGACGGGATCATGCGCCCTGATTCGTCGAATTCCTGATAGGCTTTGGCGACGCTCGACTGGTTGGGAATGGTGATCATCCGCATCCACCGACCGAGAATGCGAAGCGTGTTGACGCTGTTGAACGATTGCGATCCCGCCGACACCTGCATCACGGCGAGCGTGCGGCCCTGCGTTGGACGCATTCCCTTATAGGCGAGTGGAAGATGGTCGACTTGCGCCTTCATGATGCCGGTAATCTGGCCATGGCGTTCGGGGCTGCACCAGACCTGACCCTCGGACCAGATGGAATGCTGGCGCAGCTCTTCGACCGCCGGGTGATCGTCGTCTGCAATCTGATCGGGCAGCGGCAGATCGGACGGGTCGAAGATGCGCGTCTCGCAGCCGAAGAGCTGGAGCAGGCGCGCGGTCTCCTCGACGACCAGCCGCGAATATGAGCGCTCGCGCAAGCTCCCGTAGAGAAGCAGGATGCGCGGAGCGGGATCGAGCGGCCCGAGGCCGATCGCGGGTTGTGCGCGGAGATATTCGGCGCTGAGGGCCGGCAGATGGTCGGGATCAGTAAGCGTGCGCAGGCGGTTATGGGTCTGTTCTGTCATGATACTCAGACTTATGAAGGAACGGTCGCGGGGAACCAGCGGCGGCCGAGGCGGAAAGCAACGCCGACGAGGAGAATGAGGACGGGCACTTCGACGAGCGGGCCGATGACTGCTGCGAAGGCTACCGGCGAAGCGAGGCCGAAGGCGGCGATGGCGACAGCGATCGCGAGTTCGAAATTATTGCCCGCCGCGGTGAAGGCGACCGCGGTCGTGCGCGGATAGTCCGCCTCGATGAGCTTGCCCATCCAGAAGCTGATGAGGAACTGCACGACGAAATAGATGGTGAGCGGGATCGCAATCCGGATGACATCGCCGGGAATGGTGATGATCTCGCCACCCTTGAGGCTGAACATCGCGACGATCGTGAAGAGCAGCGCGACGAGCGTGATCGGCGCGATCTTCGGCAGGAAGCGCGTTTCATACCACTCGTCTCCCTTGGCGCGTGCGAGAAATCGCCGAGTGAGATATCCGGCCAGGAACGGGATCCCGAGATAGATGAGTACGGCCTCGGCGATCGTCCAGAAGCTGACGTCAATCACGCTGCCTTCGAGGCCGAACAGCGGCGGCAGCACGGTGAGAAAGAACCAGGCGTAGAGGCTGAAGAATAGGATCTGGAAGATCGAATTGAAGGCGACGAGCGCCGCGACATATTGATTGTCGCCCTTTGCGAGCTGGTTCCAGACGATCACCATCGCGATGCAGCGCGCGAGGCCGATCAGGATCAGGCCGGTCATATATTCGGGCTTGTCCGACAGGAAGGTGACCGCGAGTGCGAACATCAACACGGGACCGATGATCCAGTTCTGGATCAGCGAAATCGCGAGAACGCGCTTGTCCTCGAATACCCGCGGCAGCTCATCATAGCGCACGCGTGCGAGCGGCGGATACATCATCAAAATGAGGCCGATCGCAATTGGGACGTTCGTCGTGCCAACCGACAAGGCGTCGATCGCAGCAGGCAGCCCCTTGAAGACCGACCCCAGCAACACGCCGAGCCCCATGGCGAGGAATATCCAGAGCGTCAGATAGCGGTCGAGGAACGACAGGCGTTCGCGCTTTGCTGCGGCAGTCACGTCGATCTCCTAGGCTTGGATATGATTGCCGGCGGCATCGACGACCTGCTCGCCGTCTTCCTTGGCGAAGGCACCGAGCTGGCGGGCCGGAAGGATGTCGAGCACTACCTCGGAGGGGCGGCAGAGTTTCACGCCGAGCGGTGATACAACGAGCGGGCGGTTGATGAGGATCGGATGCGCCACCATCGCATCGACGAGCGCGGCGTCGCCAAGGCTTTCGTCGCCGAGCCCCAATTCGGCGTAGGGCGTTCCCTTCTCGCGAAGCAGGTCGCGCGGGCTGATGCCGGCGCGTTCGATCAGCTGCTCGAGTAGCGCGCGCGACGGCGGCGTCTTCAGATATTCGACGACATGCGGCTCGATCCCCGCATTGCGGATGAGCGCGAGCGTGTTGTGCGAGGTGCCGCATTCGGGGTTATGGTAGATGACGATGTCGGCGGTCATGCGTCCGCCTCCTGCCCGCCGGTGGCGCCTTCGGTGCGGCCGATTTCTTTCAGTTTCCGCACCATCGCCATCTCGTCGATGCTCTCGTGCGGCAGCGCGAGGAAGAGCGAAATGCGGTTCGATAGATAATGGAGCGCTTGTTCGAACGCTTCACGCTGGCCGGAGCCTTCCACCGCGGCGGGATCCTCGATCCCCCAATGCGCATTCATCGGCTTGCCCGGCCAGATCGGGCAGGTCTCGCCGGCGGCATTGTCGCAGACGGTGAAGATGAAATCGAAGACCGGGGCACCGGGGGCGGAAAACTCGTCCCAGCTCTTCGAGCGAAGGCCCTCGGTCTCGAAGCCGAGTTCGCCGAGAAGCGCGCGCACCTGCGGATGGACCTCACCCTTGGGGACGCTGCCGGCGCTAAAGGCGCGAAAGCGTCCCGCGCCATCGCGGTTCAGCAACGCCTCGGCGAGGATCGAGCGCGCGCTGTTGCCGGTGCACAGGAACAGCACGTCATAAATCTTGTCAGTCATGAAAATCTCCGTCGCCGCGGGTCGCGTCGATCAGCAGCAGGAAAGTTCGGCGAGAAGTGGTTCGCAAAGTTCGGCGCGGCCCTGGCAACAGTCCTTCGCAAGGAAGAGCATCAGACCGCGCAACGTGTCGATGTCGGCTCGCTGTATTTGCTGCCGCCCAAGCTTCTCGGACTTTACGAGACCGGCTTTGGCGAGCACGGCGAGATGCGTCGAGAAGGTGCTCTGCGTGAGACCCGATGCGTCAACAAGCTCCCCGGTCGACAGGCCTTCCGGCTCATGCCGGACGAGCAAACGGAAGGCCTCGAGACGCGTCGGATGAGCGAGGGCGGCGAGAGCGGGAAGCGCGGTGTCAACGTTCATGCATCGGAATTATCCGATGTGTTTCATTCTGTCAAATCACATCGGGAAAACCCGATTAGACGGGCGACTTTTTAGTCTCGGCGCAAGCATCGCGAAGAATTTCGATCCCGCCCTTGATCGCGATCAGCGCGGTCGCAAATCCAACAAGAAGGTCTGGCCAATTCGTGCCGAGCCACCAGACAAGGACACCCGCGATCAGGATGCCGCCGTTCGAGATGAAGTCGTTGTAGCTGAAGG
>CBINGC010000087.1:0-5766 GCA_966250105.1 uncultured Sphingopyxis sp.
CCCTTTGCCGCGCCGACCTCGCGAACCGTAGTTGCCAACGCATCCACGTGGAGGCGCTTCACAGACTGGCGCCAATATTTGCATTCGACGACGACCAGATGCTCGTAAAGACCCTGCCGATGGCGGATTAGGACGTCGATCTGACGCGGCGCGCCCGACCTTCCCTTTAAAATCACGTTGCGTTCTACAGCAACATCGCCCGTCTCGTGGAGCTTCGCCACGAGCCGTTCGAATCCTCCCCAATCTTCGACGATGTTATCCAGTTTCATGAGCGCGGCCTATCAGCGCATCGGCGTCGCGTCAGCGACAGTTTTTGAAGAGCGTTCCAAGAACTAGGGCCTTGCAATACCGAACAGCTCTGAGGCGCGGTTGCGTCCCATGGCTAGGACCGCATCGAAATCCTGTCGGGGCATTTGCGCGACTGGAGAGAAGGCGCCCTTAGCGCGCGCATATCTATGCTTCATCATCAGGGCGAAGGCTGCACCCGAGCTGTTTTTTCCGCCATAGCGGAAGACACGCTCGAGGAGTGCGGGCGGATCTTCGTTCTCCGAGAGCATGAACGCCATCAGCGAAAAGGCGTAGTCTTTGGAAGCAACGCTAAACAGAAGATGTTGGTCAAGGGCAGCGACGCCGAGCTGTGCAGCGGATATCAGGGTAATGATGTCTTCCGGTCTTGGACCGGATCGGTTGTCGAATTCCGCCAGTATCGCCGAAATATCTGCTCCTCCTTGCTGTGACCTAAAGTAGCTATCTGCGGACAGGAGAGTCGTGCGCGACGCCTTGGCGAGGGGAAACCGCCGGTCGCCATGGACAAAATGATTTCGCCAAGTCGCGAGAAGGTAGATCGCCGCCACATGTGCTGCAGCTGCCGGCTTGCCATGATGATCGTTCACGGCACTGAAGCGTTCCGGTATGGTGAAGCGCGCACCGCTGCTCTTCTTCGCCGTCCCCTTCATTTGCTGCACGACAGCGGCGTCGGCAAAAACGCTAATCCGGGCCAGCACCTTTAGGTCAGCTACCTTCGATTTTTCACCTAAAAGCTGACTGACTGCAATCGGTCATCAAGCGGCAGCCGCAAGAGCAATCGGCAATTTTGAGTGGACGCCGGATCGGTGGCCATGAAGGGGAAGCTGTTCAGCCGCAGATAGTCCCGCAGTCGCGCCAGCGGCCGGAAACGAAATTTTTCCGGAGAAACTCATTCCGAATGTCTTGCCATAAAGTCGAGGATCAGGCGCGCTATCTCTTCATTCTTCTCGTCGAGAGCGAAGTGGCCCGCATCGAGCAAGTGAATTTCCGCATCAGGCACGTCCTTCTTGAACGCGGCGCCCCCCGCAGCGATGAAGGACGGGTCGTTGGCTCCCCATACAACCAGGGTCGGCGGCTGACGTTCGCGAAGCCAAGCCTGCCACTTCGGATAGGCCGCCACGTTGGTGCGATAGTCATAGAGCAACGCCGACTGGATCGCGCGTTGGCCTGGTTTCGCAAGATGGGCAAACTCGTTTAACCAACTCTCCGGATTATATCGCTCTGGATGCGATGTGCCGGCGGTGTGACGCTGCATCGTGGTTTCGAAAGACAAGAAGGCCTCAAGAACCTCCGGATGGCCTTTCGGATCGGCCCAAAATTCGGCAATTCCGGGCCATTTATTGCCCAGACCTTCCCGATAGGCATTGCCGTTCTGTGTTATGAGCGCTTCCAATCGCTCTGGATGCGCCAGCATCATCCGGAAACCTACCGGAGCGCCGTAATCGTGAATGTACAGGCTGTAACGCTCGACCTTTAGGCGTACCAGCAGCTCATCCATCACCTTCGCGAGATGATCGAACGTATAGGGGAAGGCGGATGGATCGGGTGCGTCGCTTTGTCCGAAGCCCGGGTAATCCGGCGCGATGATATGGTATCGAGTGGCCAGCAGCGGGATGAGCGCGTCATACTGGCGAGAGGACGTCGGAAAACCATGCAGCAAGACGATTGTCGGCGCATCTTTCGGTCCGGCTTCGCGATAGAAAACCCCGACGCCGCCGATTTGCACCTTGTGATAGGTCGTAATCGTATGAGAAGACGCCTGCGGAGCGGCCCACGCCGCCGGTGTGGCATTGGCAAATGAGATAACAGCTGCCGTCACGCAAAATATCCAATTTGTCAGGCGAACGGCCGCACAGCAAATCATGAGATGTCCTCGATCCAGCCAGCATAGCCTTCCGCCGTGGACGATCCAAAACAGCCTTTGGACACGCGGCACCCCGAAAGGTCAAAAATTGTCATGGCTTGTATTCGCTCAGAGGATCCGGTCAGTTACAGTAACAGGACCGCAGCATCCATATGGGCCTTTGTAAGGATTCGTGGCCCAAGGCCACCGTCTGCTTGTTGATATCTGCACTTGAGCTGCCCGGCCGCAAACAGCCAAATGCGGAGAACTTTCTTTACGCAAGGCAAGCGACCTGCGTCTCGTAGTCGAGAGCTTGGCCGTACGGAATGTCGGATCGGCCTCCGTCATCGAGGCTCGATCTCGAAAGCCTTTCAGCGCCGAAGGCGCCCATATTGCGGTCACGACCGGGTGCCTTCGCTCTGCTTGCAGGCTTCGCCGGGGACAGGCATGAAGCCTTCCATAGGTCATCGCAGATCGAACGAGGACGCGGAAATTTCATGAATTCAGTAAAGATGGCGTCGCTCGGGCGCGATGCCCGCGCCAACCGGCTCATCATCCTGTTGCTCTCGGTCGGCTTTCTTGCCTTGCTCGCAGCAGCGGCGGCCGCTTTCTGGGTGCAACGACAGAATGAGGAAGACGCGCGCATGGTTGCGCACACGCTCGCGGTCGAGGCCAGCCTCGGATCTTTTGCGAGTGCGAACGAGCGGATGGAAACCGCACGACGGGGTCTGCTTCTAACCGGCAATCCTTTGTTCACCGATCTGGTCTCTCGGTCCGAGCGCGCCGCGCGCAGCCAGCTTGGAGAACTTGACAAGCTGGTCGCCGACAATCCCGAGCAGAAGACGCGCGTCAATCGCCTTCGCGCGTTGCTCGACGCCTATAGCGGTAATTATCGCCGGTCTGTCGGGCTCAGCGGAGCGGCGCGCGAGCGCATGCTGGCCGATTTCACCAACGACGCTGCCGTCGCAAATGTGCGGGCGGCGCGGGATGTCGTGAGCGAAATGGTGAACGACGAGCTGGCGCTGTTGCGGGCGCGCGAGGCGAATCAGAAGCGCACGCAGGGTCTATTCAGCGCGATCCTGATCGCCACCGGACTGCTGATCTTTATTGTCGCAGTGGTCACGCTCTGGCTCGTCCGCCGCAACTTGGTCGAACTCAGGGAGTCGCGGGAAGAGCTTCACAGCCTGAACCTCGGGCTGGAATATCTCGTCGACGCGCGCACGTCCGAGCTCCAGCGCGCCAATAACGAAATCCAGCGCTTTGCCTATATCGTCTCGCACGACCTGCGTTCGCCGCTCGTAAACGTCATGGGTTTTACGGCCGAGCTCGAGACGGCGCGCAAGACAATCACGGGCTATCTGGCAAAGAGCGATGCTGATGGCTGGCAACCGCTCGACAAGGAGACCCGCCTCGCGATCGAAGAGGATCTGCCCGAAGCGATCGGCTTTATCCGCAGTTCGACGCAGAAGATGGACCGGCTGATCAATGCTATTCTCAACCTGTCGCGGCAGGGCCGGCGGACGCTAACGCCCGAGGCGCTTGATCTGACATCCGTTGTCAAAGGCATTGTCGACAGCCTGCAGCACCGGATCGACGAGACTGGAACAAAGGTCGACGTCGCTCCACTGCCCACGGTTGTGAACGACCGCCTAGCGGTCGAGCAGATCCTCTCCAACCTTGTCGAGAACGCCCTAAAATACCTCCTGCCCGGAAGACCGGGCCTGATCAGCGTAAGCGGGGGCATTGATCACGGTCGCGCAGTTGTGACGGTTACCGACAATGGCCGAGGCATCGATCCGCGCGACCATGATCGGGTGTTCGATCTGTTCCGCCGGTCCGGGGTTCAGGACCAGCCGGGCGAGGGCATCGGGCTTGCGCATGCCCGTGCGCTCGCATATCGCCTCGGCGGATTTATAGAATTGCAGTCGGCGTTGAACGAAGGATCGACCTTTCGTTTGATTCTGCCGACCGAATGGACAAGCGGGAATGAAGATGCCTGACCAACAGCCAGTCAATATCGTGATGATCGAGGATGATGAAGGCCATGCCCGGCTGATCGAGAAGAATATCCGCCGTGCCGGCATCTCGAACACTATCCATCATTTTCTCGACGGCACCTCGGCGCTCGACTTCCTTTATGACGGCAAGGATGGTCCTGTACGTAACGGGCCGGCGCTCGTCCTGCTCGACCTGAACCTGCCCGACATGAGCGGCACCGATATTCTCGCAAAGTTGAAAGCCGACGACAGCCCGCTTCGCCGCACGCCGGTCGTGGTGCTTACGACGACCGACGACAAGGTCGAGATTCAACGTTGCTACGATCTGGGCTGTAACGTCTACATCACCAAGCCGGTGAATTATGAGAGCTTTGCCGATGCGATCCGTCAGCTTGGCCTTTTCCTGTCGGTGATCCAAGTCCCCGACCCCGATCCCGCCTGAGACGCGTGCCACCACATATTCTCTACATCGATGACGACGAGGGCATCAGGCTCCTCGCTTCGCGTGCGCTCAAGCGAAAAGGCTTTGAGGTCAGCCTCGCCGCCAGCGGCGGCGAGGGTGTCGCAATGGCGCAGACGACGCAATTCGATCTCATCGCCGTCGATCATTATATGCCGGGACAGGACGGGCTCGCGACCATCGAGGTGTTGCGCGCGCTACGCGATTGCCCGCCCATTGTCTATGTCACAGGCTCCGAGGAAAGCCGCATTGCGGTTGCGGCCCTTAAAGCTGGTGCCGACGATTATGTCGTGAAATCGGTCGGCGAGGACTTCTTCGATTTGCTCGCCAGTACCTTCGCGCAGGTTCTCGAGCGCGCCCAGCTCCGCCGCGCACGCGAGCTCGCCGAGACCGAACTTCGCGCGAGCAACGCGCGGCTCGAAGCCATGCTTAAGGAAGTCAACCACCGCGTCGCCAACAATCTTCAGATGGTCATGTCCTTTATTGCGCTCCAGTCGAAGGGCCTGGCGGACGCGGGTGCGCGCGAAGCGCTCCAGAAGACGCAGCAGCGCATTGCTACGATCGCGCAGGTGAACCGGCGTCTCTACACTACCGACGACGTCGAGTTCGTCGCAATGGACGATTATCTAGCGGGGCTTGCTGACGATATCGGCTCGACCTGGTCCACCGGGAGCGCGCGGCGCACGGTCGTCGCGGCGGTCGATCCGATCCGGTTATCGACCGACAAGGCAGTGGCGCTCGGCATGATCGCCAACGAATGGGTCAGCAACGCTTGCAAATATGCCTATGGAGACGGCGAGGATGGGGAGATTCGGCTATGTCTCCGCCAAACGGGGGACAAGGAAATTGAACTGAGCGTCGAGGACGACGGCCCCGGCATGCCAGCAAACGGCACAGTCCAAGGGACAGGTCTCGGCACAAAACTGATCGATGCATTGGCTCGTACCAACAAAGCGGATGTTCGATATCGCGTCGTCAACGATAAGGAAGCGCGTCCGGGAATGCGCGCCTCGATGATATTGAAAGTGCACGCGAAGGATCTGCGACGGGCTTCAGAGGAATAAGCGTCGATTGGCCCTCTATCGGCGGGAGCGCGCAGATTGTCGGTTGGAAGGGCTGCTATTCACATTCTGAATCACAAAGCGGACCTTCTCCTGTCG
>CBINGC010000088.1:0-5714 GCA_966250105.1 uncultured Sphingopyxis sp.
CAGGCGCATCCCGAACGCGACTGGACCGAGGCGCGCCGCCGCATTGCGACGCTCAACAAGCTGATCGCCGCCCCGCCGCCCCCGCGCGCGCACTAGCTCCGCCACTCGTCGCCCGTGAGCGACGGCCCGTCGCATTCGCGCGCCGCGTCATGCAACGAGCGGACATCGCGCCGGTTCTCTCCGGTGAAGGCATCGGCGGCGCCCCTTACCCCCCCCCGGGGGCGCCGCCGATGCCGACCCGATAGGAGTAGAGAGATGCGCAAGCCCCCCGCTCTTGGCTCGCTGGCCCTTCTGGCCCCTGCCCTTCTCGCCGCAACCCCCGCGCTTGGTCAGACCGATGCCGCGCCCACGCCCGCCATCGGCGCCGACGGCGTCGCGAACGTCAATCTCGTCGGACAGGTCGGCTTGGGTGGCAGTGCCGCCATCCAGGACGCGACCGATCCCGTCGGCGGCACCGTCGATCAAGCCGATGCGGCGGTGCAGAAAAGCGTCGATGCCGCGAACCTCACTCTCGCGACGCGCGAACAGGTGCGCGCCGGCGCCGAGCTTTACGGCACCGACGGCCAGAGCGTCGGCACGGTGCAGAGCGTCGAGGGCGACACCGCGGTCGTCGTCCGCGGCGGCAAGCTTTACAATGTGCCGCTCGCCGAAATCTATCATGGCGCGGTGGGCGCCACCCACGGGCTCGTGACCAAGCTGTCGAGCGCCGAGATTCAGGCGCGCACGACCGCCGAGGTCGAATCGCGCTGATCCGACAAGCCGCCCCAGTTTAGGAGACCGCATCGCGTCCGCGATCGGGGAGGGAGCCGGAATGCCGGCTCCCTTTCGCCGTTCAAGAGCCCGGAAATGCCGCTCCCGCGGTCACATCAATCCTGCTCTCGCCGCCCGTCGGAATGACCGTGCGGCCGAACCAGACGAAGCGCGCGGTCGGCCGCGTCAGGTCGTTGTCGTATCGCGCCGCCACCACTGCGGGGTCATAGCCCATCCAGATCAGCGTCGCGGGAAAGATCTGGCTCGCCGAATGCCCCGCGCGCGGCGCCGCGGCATAGCGCGCCGCCTCCGCGACGGGCAGGAAGGCAAGCAGCGGCACGCGAAATTCGTCGGCCGCCGCCTCGCGGCTGCAATGCGGCAGCGCGCCGGGGGTCAGATTCTGCCCATGGTCCGACGTATAGACGATCGCCACCGTCTCGCGATCGACCCCTGCGAGCAGCCGCTCGAAAAAGTGCCGCTTCGACCAGCCGAGCGCGGTGTCATATTGCACGCGCACCGGGCTGTCGGCGGGGATGGCACCCGCCGGATAATGATCGCGATACTGGAAATGCACCCCGCGCAGCACCGCGTAGGTGAAGCTGCGCCCGCCGCCCTTCATCGCCGCGTTCAGCGTATCGGCGATCTTCAGGTCGGCATCGATCCCGCCGACCAGCGGGCGATATTCGTCGATCAGCGCGCGCTCGGGCGGCAGCATCAGATTCTGCGGCGCCCCCGACGTCTGCCCGTCGATCAGCATCGTGCGATAACCGGCCGCCTTCGCATAGGCCCAGATCGACGGCGTCGTGCGAAGATCGCTCGCCGCCGACACGTTCCGCACATCGACCCCCGACCGCAGCGCGACCTGCGCCGGCGCGCTGCAATGCCCCATCGCCGCCGCGATCCCGAAGTCGTTATGCGCCACGCCCGCCAGCGTCGGCGCGATCAGCCGGCGGAACGGCGCTTCGGCAACGCTCTCGTCGATCACCCACACGATATGCCGCGGCGTGCCCACGCGCGCGTCGGGTGTCAGCGTCACCGGCGCGCGCGTCGGCGGCGGCGCTGCGGTCGCGAGGTCCCAGCCCAGCCCGTAGAGATTGCGCTCGGCCGCCTCGGGCCACACCGCCGCGTGGCGATAGATCAGGCCCGGCAGGACAAGGAAGACCAGAAGCGTCGCGGCGATCCCGCGCCCCCACGGCATCCGCGCCGCACCGCGCGCCACCATGCGCGCCGCGACGAACAGCGCCAGCGCCGCCGCGACCTGCACCACGACCCACAGGAATTCGCCGCGGAACTCGCCCGCGGCATTGCCCGCCTGCCCCGTCTCGGCAAGCATCCACGCGAGCGATCCGGGGTCGAGCAACGCACCGACGATCTGGCTATATCCGATGTTGATCAGGATCGAGACGCCCGCCAGCGTCAACAGCGCCACCGCCCAGCGGCGCGGGAACAGGAACAGCGCCGCCAACATGATCGCTGCCTGAAACGCCAGGAACAGAAAGGCGATGAGCGCGCTTTGCGGATCGCCTGCGGCCAGGCGATAGGCGATGCCTTGCGTCAGCTGAAACCGGTTGGCGACGGCATATCCGGCGGCGAACAACAGCAGCGCGGCAATCAGCCGCCACAGCTTGCCGTGCGGCCCCCTCTCTTGTCCCCCCCGTTCCATGGGAAAGACCCTAAAGCCAAGTCGTTGAAAATTCCCATATGAAAATGGCCCGCCCCAGGGGAAAAGGGCGGGCCAGTTCGGTGCCGACGCGCCCGATTGCGCGCCCGGCCCTCTGTTGTCCGAGAACGTCTATTCGGCCTCTTCGAACAGGTCGACCGCGTTGGCGGCGTTCGCCGACAGGCGCACCGTGTCGCCTTCGACTGCGGCGACCAATCCGGCGGGCAGGTAATGATGCTTGCCGTCGCCGCTGTCGGCCTTGGTCAATTTGATGCGTTCGCCTTCGAGATGGTCGACGGTGCCGACATGGACGCCGTCGGCGCCGACGACGGTCATATCTTCCTTGATCGCGCTATGGTCATGCTCTGCCATGGTCATTCTCCTAGCTGCTCCGGGGGAGGGAGCCTGGCGATCATACGCATGGAAAGCGAGTCGGCTCCAGAGGCCAGGACGGGACGCCCCAAAGCCGCGCCGGCTTCCCAATCGGCATCCGCCACGCTAGCCTTGACCGATGCGCTCGCTTCTCCCGCTCGCCGGCCTCGCGCTCGTCGCCGCGCCGCTTCCTGCCCTCGCCTGCTCGGTCGCGCCGGGCTACCGCGTGCCGACCAATATGGAGCTGGTGGAAGAGGCCGACCTCATCCTGCTCGGCACCATAACCGATGGAGATTTCGAACCCGACGGCACCGAGCGGCCAATGATCGCGGTCGAGCCCGTCGCGGCGCTCAAAGGCGCGATGCCGCCCGCCCCCATCGCGATCCCGGCGATGATCACGACCGACGCTGCGGCCCGGCTCAGCAATCCCTATGAACTCGAGCATGCGCACCCACAGAGCCTCGCTGGCGCCTGCGTCCGCTTCATCTTCCTGCGCGGATCGCGCGTGATTTTCTTCCTCGACCGCGAGGACGGCGCGTGGCGCGGGGCGGGCGGCCCGTTCAGCCGCTGGGCCGAGGATGTGCTGACCGACGACGCGCCTTGGCTGCAAGCGGTGCGCCTCTATGTCGAGGTCGCAAAGCTGCCCGAGGCGGACCGCACCGCCGCGCTGGCCGCGCGCCGCGACGAACTCGCGGCGATCAAGGACGATCCCGTCGCGCAATTGATCGCGGCGGACATCGCCCGTCAGATGGATGGCCCGAACGCCCCGCTGCGCGGCGAGCTTCCCCCGCCGCCCGATGAAATGGCCCCCGAAGACGACGAGCCGCTCGGCTAAGAAAAACGATCGCACCAGGGCCGCCGCCTCCCCTCCCACGGCCGCGCCAGCCCCTCGGCGACGAGCGCCGATCCGACGCTCGCCCCGTCGCGGGTGACGATACGCAGCTTGCGTCCATAACGATCGGTATCCCGCCCCGCGCTTTCGAGAGTGAAGGCGCCGGCATTCAGCCAGTCGCGGAGCCGCCCGGTCGCCGCTTCGCCGAGCGCCGCCTCTTCGGCGCAGCGCGCCGGATGCGTTTCGGGGGTGTCGATATCGGCAATGCGATATTTTTCGCCCGCGAACCAGAAAGTGTCGCCGTCAACGACGCAATCGCGCCCACCGCCGCTGTGGCAAAAGCCGAAGCGTGCCGACAGCGCGTCGCGCGTCGCTGCTCCTTCCCCCGCGAAAAGCGCGGCGAGCGGAAGGGGCACGGCTTGCGAACCCTCCGGAAGGCGCTGGAAAGTGGCCAGCGCCGCGACAAAGGCCACCGCCATCAAAGGCGTCAGCCACAGATTGGATCCGATAGCGCGCCGCCGCCCGCGCACCGGTCTGCGGCGGCGAACGGTTCGGCGCGGATAATGGAAATCGGGTCCCGACATGCCGGCGAGTCTACCGGCGAAGGTTTAGCGAAATCCCAACGAGGCCGCTCCGCTATGCGTGGCAATCGGCCGAACTGCACCCGTTACGGCGTAGCTTTGGAGGCATTCTATGGCGCGCCGCGCGGTTCGTCGTCCTCGACTCCGCCGGGTCCAAGCTCGTCCTCCTCGTCGTCGTCGCTGCGTTCGCCGCGATAGGCGTCCATGTCGATCCGGCCCGATCGCTCCATCTGGCGCATATGGTCGACCAGATCCTGCACATCGTCGCTCGCGTCGCCGTTCGTCGGTTTGTCGCTGTCCTCCAGCCGCGCCTCGCGGCGCGCCGCTTCGGCGACGCTCTGCGCCTGCGCCGCTTCATCGTCCTGCTCGCGGTTGCGAGCCTCGGGGGCATCTGCTTCGGGTTTGCGATCGTCGATCATGGCCGGCTCCTTTCAGGGTAGCCGGAAAACGCGCGGAGCCCGACCGCCGTTCCTCAGGCTGCGGCCGCCAGTATCTTATTCTCGATCACGCGGATGAACACGTCGGGATCCTGCGCGCCCGGAATCAGCATCCGTCCGCCCAGAATGAAGGCGGGCACGCCGGTGATATTCCGGTCCGCCCAATAGGCTTCCTCGGTGCGCACCATCTCACCGAACTCGCCCGAGCCCAGGATCGCCGCCGCCCGGTCGCGGTCGAGCCCGACCGAAGCAGCGACGTCCGCAAGCACTTGCGCGTCGCCGACATCGCGATTGTCGGTGAAATGCGCCTTGAACAGAGCCAGTTTCAGGTCGGTCTGCACACCCGTCGGGCCGTCCTGTTCGGGCTCTTCGAGCGCCCCCGCCCAGGTCAGCAGACGATGCGCGTCGAAACTGTTGCGCATCCGGAAATCCGGGCCACGATTGAACGCGAAACCCAACTCGCCCGCGATGCTCGCCAGCCGCCCACTATTGGCTCGGCTCTGCTCGGCGCTGATGCCATATTTGCGCATCACATGTTCGGCGGCATCCTCGCCTTCGGCGGGCATGTCGGGATTGAGCTCGAACGGATGCCACTGGACGCGGAAATCCAGCCGGCCCGCGAAATGGTCGATGACCTTGCGGAATTTCAGCCAGCCGATGATGCACCAGGGGCACATCACGTCGGACACGATGTCGACGCTCAGGCGCGGCACGCGCGATTCGCTCAAAGCCTGTCTCCTATCGGCGTGCCGCGCCGCGCTCAGTCGGCCGACCGTCGATCCTTGCCTGTGCGCCGGTCGCTCTTGCGACGATCCGGCCCGTTGTAATTCGGGTCGTCGCCCGCGCGGCGGTCGCCCGACCGCCGCTCCGAACGCGCCCTTTTTTTCTCATCGCTCGCCATATGCTTCCTCCCCACCACAAAGGAAAAACGGAAAAGCGACCCGGCGCCCAGTAACTCACAAAATGGTTAAAAAGACAAGCAACGCCGGAAATGCGCCATTCTTCAGTAGGTCGGCTTTGGGTGGAGAGCGGACGTTAGATCCTCCCCACTTGTGGGGAGGTGGCAGCCGCGTAGCGGCTGA
>CBINGC010000089.1:0-5224 GCA_966250105.1 uncultured Sphingopyxis sp.
GTAAGCGGGACCCCGGATCAAGTCCGGGATGACGAGGATTGATGGGTCCGCTTCCGGCCGGAACCGGCCTAGGCGAATGCCCCGACGCTTTCGATGAATTTGATCACTGAAATCGGTTTCGAGACATAGGCTTCGGCGCCCGCGGCCTTGATCTGTTCCTCGTCGCCCTTCCCCGCATAGGCGGTGACCGCCATGATCGGGACCGCGCGCAGCGTCAGGTCGGCCTTCATCTGGCCGATCAGTTCCAGCCCACTGACGTGCGGGAGCTGGATATCCATGATGATGAGGTCGGGCGAGACTTCGCGCGCCTTTGCCAGCGCGTCGCGCCCGTCGCGCACCGGATGCGCGCTATAGCCATGGGCGTTGAGCAGGTCGCAGAACAGGCGCAGGTTGAGTTCATTATCCTCGACGACCAGGATGGTCTTGCCCATGTTACTTATGTTCCCCACCTTGCATCCGCCGCCCGTTTAGGCGAATCGGCGGCACGACACAATTAGGGACAAACGACTTGCAGGATGGCGATGCCGCGCTGGCGCTCCAGGCGCTCGGCTGGATCTTGAGCGACGAACCGCGTGCGGAGCGGCTGCTCGGTCTGACCGGCCTCGCGCCGGACGAGCTGCGCGCCTCGCTGGAAGAGCAGGCGACGCTCGCGGCGATCCTCGCCTTTCTGACAGCGCATGAGAATGATCTCGTCGCGTGCGCCGATGCATTGCAGGTGCCGCCGGCCACGCTCGCCGCCGCAGCCCAGAGACTTGAAGGAACCACCGCATGAATCGCCCGCTCGTCATCACCGATTGCGACGAGGTGCTGATGCACATGGTCGTGCCCTTCGCCGAATGGGTCGACGCCGAACATGGGGTGATTTTTCGCATCGAGGACGCGAGCTTCGCCAATGCGCTGAAGCGCAAGGAATGCGGCACGCCGCTCGAAGCCGCCGAGGTGTGGCCCTTGCTCGACGGCTTTTTTCGCAAGGAGATGGTGCGGCAATATCCGATTCCCGGTGCGCTTGCGGCGATGGCGGCGATCGGCGCCGAGGCCGATATCGTCGTCCTGACCAACGTCGGCCCCGAGCATCAGCAGGCGCGGATCGAGCAGCTCGCGCTCCATGATTTCCACGCGCCCGTGATCGGCAGCCGCGGCGGCAAGGGCGAGCCGGTGCGCCGCCTGATCGAGCAATATCAACCTTCGGTCGCGGTGTTCATCGACGACCTTGCCGGGCACCACCAATCGGTCGCTGAGGCCGCTCCCGATGTGTGGCGCCTCCACCTCGTCGGCGAGCCCGCGATCGCCGACAAGATCGCGCCCTCGCCTTATGCCCATGCGCGAATCGACGATTGGAAAGCGGCGCAGCACTGGATATTGGCGCGCCTCGCCGAAAACATCCCCGCCCCCGCGCACGCGCCGGCCTAAGAAGGAACCACCCCCCATGGATATCGCCGCCAAAATCGCCGAACTCGGCCTCGAACTCCCCAAGCCCGCGGCGCCGGTCGCCGCCTATGTGCCCGTCGTCGAACATGGCGGGATCCTCTATGTCAGCGGCCAGCTGCCCTTCCGCGACGGCCAGGTCGTCACCGGCCGCCTTGGCGAAGATGTGGACGTTGCGGGCGGGCAGGACGCCGCGCAGCGCGTTGCGCTGATGCTCGTTGCGCAGATCGGGCAGGCACTCGGCGGCGACTGGTCGCGCGTCGAGCGCGTCGTCAAGCTCGGCGTGTTCGTCAACAGCGCGCCGAGCTTCACCGATCAGGCGAAGGTCGCCAATGGCGCATCGGAGCTGTTCGAAACGCTGTTCGGCGAAGCGGGCCGCCACGCGCGCGCTGCGGTCGGCGTCGCGGTGCTGCCGCTCGGCGCCGCGGTCGAAGCCGACGCGATCGTCGCGGTGAAGCCCGCCTAAGGCGCAAATGGCCGAAGCCGACCCGCCCGCCCGGACGATTTCGCTCGGAACCGGCGTTGCCGCGATCGATGCGGCGGCGTGGGATGCGCTAGCGGGCGGCGGCAACCCCTTTGCCGGCCACGCCTTCCTGTCGCTGCTCGAACAATCGGGCAGCGTCGGCCTGGGCACCGGCTGGCAGGCAGCCCCGCTGCTGGTCGAGGACGCCGCCGGCGCGCTCGTCGCCGCGGCGCCCGCCTATCTCAAATCGCACAGCCAGGGCGAATATGTCTTCGACCATGCGTGGGCCGACGCCTGGACCCGCGCCGGCGGCGATTATTATCCCAAGCTGCAGATCGCGGCGCCCTTCACCCCTGTGCCGGGCCCCCGCCTGCTGGCGAAGGACAGGGGCGACGCGCTGCTGCTGCTCCGCGCCGCCGAGGCGGTGGTGCGGCAGAACGGTCTGTCGTCGGCGCATGCGACCTTCGTCGCCCCCGAACAGATGTCGCTGTTCGAGGAGGCGGGCTGGCTCGTCCGCCGCGACGTCCAGTTCCACTTCGCCAATAAAGGCTACGCCAGCTTCGACGATTTCCTCGCGACGCTGAACTCGCAGAAACGCAAACAGCTGCGCAAGGAAAGGCTTCGCGCGGTCGAAGGACTGCGGATCGAGCAACTGACCGGCGATGCGATCCGCCCCGAGCATTGGGACGCGATGTGGCTCTTCTATCAGGACACCGGCGCACGCAAATGGGGCCATCCCTATCTGACGCGCACCGCCTTCGACCTGATGGGCGAGCATATGGCGGAGCAGATCATCCTGCTCATCGCCTATGACGCCGATGAGCGGCCGGTTGCCGGCGCGCTGCACTTCCTCGGCGCCGATACGCTCTATGGCCGCTATTGGGGGTGTCTCGCCGAGATTCCCTATCTGCATTTCGAGCTATGTTATTACCGCGCGATCGACATCGCGATCGAACGCGGGCTCGCACGGGTCGAGGCGGGCGCGCAGGGCGGACATAAACTCGCGCGCGGCTATGGCCCCGTTGCGACCTGGTCGGCACATTTCATCGCCGATCCGGGGTTTCGCCGCGCTGTCGCCGATTACCTCGAGCAGGAACGGCAGGCCGAAGCGGTCGAGATGGAATGGCTGGAAGGGCAAATGCCTTTCAAGCGGAAGGATTAGGCCGCGAAGCGGCGCGCTGCGGGCCGCCTTGCGGTTTCGTCGAGCCAGGCGCGCGCTTGGCGCTGCGCCTCGGCGATTTCACCCTGCGACATTTCGCTCGACACGTCGGCGCGGCATTGCTGGCCTTCGACATTGCCGCCGAGCGCGGCAAGGTTGAACCATTTATGCGCCTGGATCAGGTCGACATCGACCCCGCCCGAGCCGGTCGAAAAAGCGATACCGAGATCGAAATAGGCGCCCGCATCACCGCGCGCTGCGTCGAGCAAGCGGCTCTCGATCAGATATTGGGCAGACTTCAGACTGTTCGCCATGATAACCCCCTTTGCCTCCACCCCACATGGAGATCTCGGGATCAAAGTTGCGGTTTATGGTCAACAAAGCGTTAACGACGATCGCATTTTTTGTGGATAGCGTGAGAATACCGCAAAAATCTGTGGCTTTCCGCGTTGGTCAACCCACCGGCTGATTGTCGATCAGCCGCGTCTTGCCGATCCGCGCCGCCGCGAGCAGCCGCGCCGGCGCGCGGAAGGCGCGCAGCCGTTCGAGGCTGTCAGCATCGGTGAGCGCGACATAATCGACGCTGTCGAACCCGCCAGCGACGATCGCTGCCTCGGCTTTGGCGAGCGCTTCGCCGACATCGGCGCCGCCCGCGATCGCCTGCGCCGCGGCGTTCAGGGCAGCAGGAAAGGCGGTCGCCGCCGCGCGCTGCGTGTCCGAAAGATAGGCATTGCGCGATGACAGCGCGAGACCGTCGGCATCGCGCGCGATCGGCGCGCCCAAAATATCGACCCCGAAATCGAGATCGCGCGCCATGCGGCGGATGATCGCGAGCTGTTGCCAGTCCTTTTCGCCGAAGATCGCGAGGTCGGGCTGCACCTGATTGAACAATTTGGCGACGACGGTCGCGACGCCGTCGAAATGGCCGGGACGCGCGGCGCCGCAATAATCGGCGCCAAGCTCGGCGACCTCGATATGCGTGCTGTGCCCGCCGGGATACATCGTAGCGACGTCGGGCGCCCACAGCAGGCTCGTGCCCTCTTCGACCAGCAGCGCGGCGTCGCGCGCCTCGTCGCGTGGATAGGCGTCGAAATCCTCATTGGGGCCGAATTGCGTCGGGTTGACGAAGATCGACACGACCGCATGGTCGGCGACGCGTTTCGCCATGCGGACGAGCGAGAGATGGCCGTCGTGCAGCGAGCCCATCGTCGGCACCAGCGCGACGCTCTTTCCCCCCTGCTTCAGTGCCGTAACGGCACGGTGCAGCATCGCGATGTCACGGATGATTTGCACGGCTCGTCGCCCTCCGATATTGGCGCGACTATATCACTTCGCGCGTCGGCCGCCCATGCCGCGCAAACAGGAAAATCGCAACGCCCCATGACTAGCTTCGCGACGACGCCCGCACCGCACCGCATCATCTTTGCCAATGAAAAGGGCGGGACCGGCAAATCGACCTGCGCCGTGCATTTCGCGGTCGCGCTGGCGAGTCAGGGTTGGCGCGTCGCGGGTATCGACCTCGACCCGCGTCAACGCACCTTTCATCGTTATCTCGAGAATCGCGAGAATACCGCGAAGCGCCGCGAGATCGCACTGCCGACCCCGCGCTTTGAGGTGTTCACGGGGTCGACGATCGAGGAACTCGACGAACAGGTCGCGCGGCTGAGCGTGGACGCCGACTATCTGATCGCCGACACGCCGGGCCGCGACGACGTCTTCGCACGGCATCTGGCGACGAGCGCCGATACGCTGGTCACCCCGATCAACGACAGCTTCATCGATTTCGACCTGATAGGGCAGGTCGATCCCGAAACCTTTCAGGTGACGCGGCCAAGCTTCTATTCCGAACTGATCTGGGACACGCGCAAGGCGCGCGCCAAGAGCGACGGGCGGACGATCGACTGGATCATCCTGCGCAACCGCCTCCAGCACGTCGACGCGCACAATATGCGCCGCGTCGGCGAGGCATTGACCCAGTTGTCGCGCCGCGTCGGCTTTCGCGTCATCCCGGGACTCGGCGAGCGCGTCATCTATCGCGAACTTTTCCCCGCCGGCCTCACCCTGCTCGACAAGGCGCATCTGGGCGGCATGGGAATCGGTCACGTCGTCGCACGGCAGGAACTCCGTGAGGCGATGGGCGGACTGAACCTTCCGGCGCGCGAGCGGTTGCATCCGGA
>CBINGC010000090.1:0-5142 GCA_966250105.1 uncultured Sphingopyxis sp.
CCGAATGCCGCCAGTGCAAAAGCTGCCTTTCGGGCAAGACCAACCTCTGCACCGCAATCCGCGCGACGCAGGGCAAGGGCCTGATGCCCGACGGCACGACGCGGTTCAGCTACAAAGGCCAGCCGATCTTCCACTATATGGGCTGCTCGACCTTCTCGAACTTCACCGTGCTGCCCGAGATCGCGGTCGCGAAGATCCGCGAGGACGCGCCGTTCCAGCCCGCCTGCTACATCGGTTGCGGCGTGACCACCGGCGTTGGCGCGGTGATCAACACCGCCAAGGTGCAGGTCGGCGACAATGTCGTCGTCTTCGGTCTCGGCGGCATCGGTTTGAACGTGATCCAGGGCGCTCGGCTTGCGGGTGCCGACAAGATCATCGGCGTCGACATCAACCCTGATCGCGAAGAGTGGGGCCGCAAGTTCGGCATGACCGAATTCCTCAATTCGAAGGGCATGAGCCGCGAGGATGTCGTCGCGGTGATCGTCGCGATGACCGACGGCGGCGCCGATTATACCTTTGACGCGACGGGCAATACCGAGGTGATGCGGATCGCGCTCGAAGCTTGCCACCGCGGCTGGGGCACCTCGATCATCATCGGCGTCGCCGAGGCGGGCAAGGAGATTGCGACGCGGCCGTTCCAGCTCGTCACCGGGCGCAACTGGCGCGGCACCGCGTTCGGCGGCGCCAAGGGCCGCACCGACGTGCCTAAGATCGTCGACATGTATATGACCGGCAAGATCGAGATCGACCCGATGATCACCCATGTCATGGGGCTAGAGGAGATCAACAAGGGCTTCGACCTGATGCACGCGGGCGAGAGTATTCGCTCGGTCGTCGTCTACTGAAGGAAGACGCAGCATGTTCAGTCATGTGGCGCTGGGGTCGAACGACATCGCGGCGAGCAAGCATTTTTACGACGCGGTGCTGGGCGCGCTCGGCGCGTCCGAGGGCGTGATCGACGAGCGCGGGCGGCTCATCTACATGCACGCCGGCGGCCGCCTGATCGTCACCCATCCGGTCAATGGCGAAGCCGCCGCGTGCGGCAATGGACACACCTTGGGGTTTCTCGCCCCGTCGACCGACGCGGTCGACGCCTGGCATGCGGCGGGGATCGCGAACGGCGGCACGACGGCGGAAGACCCGCCGGGGATCCGCCATGCCACCGAGGGGCGCACCGTCTATCTCGCCTATCTGCGCGATCCCGCCGGCAACAAGCTGTGCGCCACGCACAAGATTTCGGGCTGACATGACGGGGGGGAACGCGCCTGCCTATGTGCTGACCTTCAGCTGCGTCGATGCGGTCGGCATCGTCGCGGCGGTGACCGGGCTGCTCGCGGAGCGCGACGGCTTCATCCTCGACAGCCAGCAATATGCCGACCTCGATTCGGGGCGCTTTTTCATGCGTGTCGAATTTCGCGGCGAAGGGCCGCGCTTTCCCGATGGACTGGCGGGCGTGCAGGCGGCGTTCGCGCCGATCGTCGAGCGGTTCCGGATGGACGCGCGGATCAGCGACCGGACCGCGAAGCCGCGCTTCGTGATCGCGGTGTCGCAGGGCAGCCATTGCCTCAACGACCTGCTCCACCGCTGGTCGACGGGCAATCTCGCAATCGACGTGGTCGGCGTCGTGTCGAATCACGAGGCGCAGCGGCGGCTTTCCGAATGGCACGGCGTGCCGTTCCATTATCTGCCGGTGAGCGACGCGAACCGCGCGGAGCAGGAAGCGGCGATCCTCGACGTGATGGCGCGCGGCGGAGCCGAATATCTGGTGCTCGCGCGCTATATGCAGGTGCTGTCGACCGATCTGTCGGATCAGCTCGCGGGCCGCTGCATCAATATCCACCACAGCTTCCTGCCGGGCTTCAAGGGCGCCAAGCCCTATCACCGCGCGCACGAGCGCGGGGTCAAGCTGATCGGCGCGACCGCGCATTTCGTGACGAGCGACCTCGACGAGGGGCCGATCATCGAACAGGCGGTCGAGCGCGTCGATCACCGCGACGGCGTCGACGAACTGATCCGCATCGGCCGCGATACCGAGGCGCAGGTTCTGGCGCGCGCGGTGCGCTGGGTCGCCGAACAGCGGGTGCTGATCGACGGGCGCAAGACGGTGGTTTTCCGTTAGTCCCTTCGCATTCGTCATTTTCGCGGAATCGCGACCATGATCGCGGCTGGCCCTGACCGTCGGGGCAGGGTAGGTAGCGATTCGCAACCATAATCAGGAGGAGCGGAAAGCCATGTACAGTCACAATATGGTCGGGTCGAACGACATCGAGGCGTCGAAGAAATTCTACGACGCGACCTTTCAGGCGATCGGCGGCAAGCCCGCGATCACCGACGACAAGGGACGTCTGATCTATATGCACAACGGCGGGCTGTTCCTCGTTGGCACGCCGATCGATGGCGAACCCGCGTCGATCGGCAACGGCTGCACGATCGGCTTCGCGATGGAAAATCCCGAACAGGCGAAGGCGTGGCATGACGCGGGCGTCGCGAACGGCGGCACCTCGATCGAAGATCCGCCGGGCGTGCGCGAGGGCGGTTTCGGCCAGCTTTATCTCGCCTATCTGCGCGACCCGTCGGGCAACAAGCTCTGCGCGCTGCACCGCGTCGTCTGAGGCAAAGCTATGCGCGGCGAAGCGGGATTGCTGGCGGACCTTGGCGCGCTCGCCATCCCCTTCGCCGCCTATGAGCATGAAGCGGTGTTCACCGTTGCCGAGAGCGATGCGGTGAACGCCGCCATTCCGGGCGCGCATACCAAGAATCTGTTCCTCAAGGACAATGGCGGCGCGTTCTGGCTCGTCACCGTGCCCGGCGCGGCGCGCGTCGACCTGAAGGCGCTGCCCGCCGCGATCGGCAGCAAGCGCGTCAGCTTCGGCAAGGCGGAGGATATGGAGCGGTTGCTCGGCATCGCGCCGGGATCGGTGACGCCGCTCGCCGCGATCAATGCGCCGCCGGGAAGCATCGCGGTGGTGCTCGACGCGGGGCTGGCGTCTGCGGAGACGGTGAACGTCCACCCGCTCCGCAACACCGGCACGCTCGGACTCGCCGGCGCAACGATCCTCGACCTCTTGCGTCATTGGGGACATCAGCCGCTTGTCGCGGCCATCCCCGTTCAGGACCCCGCATGACCATCGAAACCCTTTCCACCGTTCGCAGCCATGGCGGCACGCAAGGCGTCTACAAGCATGCGAGCACGACCACCGGCACCGACATGACCTTTGCGGTCTTCGTCCCCGATCATGACGGCGGCGCGAAGCTGCCCGTACTTTGGTATCTGTCGGGGCTGACCTGCACTCATGCGAATGTGATGGAGAAGGGCGAATATCGCGCCGCTTGCGCCGAGCATGGTGTGATCTTCATCGCGCCCGATACCAGTCCGCGCGGGGAGGATGTTCCGGATGACCCCGATGCGGCCTATGATTTCGGACTCGGCGCGGGCTTTTATGTCGATGCGACCGCGGAACCTTGGGCGAAACATTACCGGATGCGCTCCTATATCGAGGACGAGCTGCCTTCGCTCGTGCTGCGCAATTTTGCGAGCGCCGACCTGACGCGGCAGGGCATCACCGGCCATTCGATGGGCGGACATGGCGCGCTGACGATCGGGCTGCGGGGTCAGGACCGCTTTCGGTCGGTATCGGCTTTTTCGCCGATCGTCGCGCCATCGCAATGCCCGTGGGGCGAAAAGGCGCTGACGGGCTATCTTGGCGACGACCGTGAGGATTGGCACGCCTATGACGCGTGCGCGCTGCTCGATCAGGGGCTGCGCGTGCCCGACCTGCTCGTCGATCAGGGCGAGGCCGACAATTTCCTGACCGAACAGCTCAAGACCGAATTGCTGGTCGAGGCATGCGAACGCGCGGGGCAGAAGGCCGAAATCCGGATGCAGCCGGGCTATGACCACAGCTATTATTTCATCTCGACTTTCATGGCCGAGCATGTCGCGTGGCATGCGGAGCGGTTGAAGGCGTGAAGCTCCCCTCCCTTCAGGGAGGGGTTGGGGGAGGGCATGTGACGTCGCCGAACCCTCGCCGCTGTGACTAGCGAGCAAGCTCGCAAGTCTTGCTGCCCCTCCCGCAAGCGGGAGGGGAATTAGCCATGCTCCGGAATCAGCAGCGTCGACCCAGTCGTGCGCCCCGCCTCCAGATCGGCATGCGCCCTTGCCGCATCCTCCAGCGAATAACGCTGACCGACGGTGATCCGCACGGCTCCGCCCTCGATCATCTCGAACACGCGTGCGGCGCCCGCGGCGCGCTCGCCGGGGAGGTGGTAATAGTCGAACAGGGTCGGGCGGGTGACGAACTGCGATCCATGTTGCGCCAGGATGCCGAGGTTCACGCCGGTCACCGGGCCACCGGCATTGCCGTAACTGACGATGAGTCCGCGCCGCGCCGTTGCTTTGAGCGAGACGTCCCACGTCGCCATGCCGATGCCGTCGAAGGTGAAGGGGACGCCCTGGCCGTCGGTGATTTCGCGGACGTGCGCAGCGACATCGTCCTGCTTGTAGCGGATGACATGATCGGCGCCGGCTTCGCGCGCGGCATGCTCCTTCGCCTCGGTGCTGACGGTGCCGATCACCGTCGCGCCGATCGCCTTCAGCCACTGGACAAGGATCAGCCCGACCCCGCCCGCGGCGGCGTGGACGAGCACGGTCGTGCCCGCTTCGACCTTGGCGCAGCGGTCGACGAGCGCTTCGACCGTGCAAGCCTTGAGCAGCGCCGCGGCGGCGGTTTCATCGTCGATGCCGGGCGGCAGCTTGAACAGCGACGATGCGGGGACGAGCCGCGCGGATGCATAGGCATTGCGCTGCGGCCCGAAGGTCGCGACCCGGTCGCCGGGCCGGAGGCCGTGAACGTCGGCGCCGATCGCGATCACCTCGCCCGCCGCCTCGACGCCGAGCCCGCCGGGCAGTTCGACCGGATAGGTGCCGTCGCGGTGATAGGTGTCGATATAGTTGAGCCCGACCGCGGTCTGGCGCACGAGCACTTCGCCGGGGCGGGGATCGGCGAGCGTTACGGTGCGCCAGTCGATGACCTCGGGACCGCCCTGGCTTTCGATAAAGGCTTCGATCGCTTGCATGCGCCGCTCTCCTGCTGTCCGGTCCATCTGGGGCGGCAGAAGCTGTGGTGCAAGGGTCAAGCGATG
>CBINGC010000091.1:0-5133 GCA_966250105.1 uncultured Sphingopyxis sp.
GCATCCCCGAGCGAAGACGAGGGGCTCGTTCGAGCGGAGCGAGAACCGCGTAACCGCGCCGCCTCGACTTCGCTCGGCATGGCCCCTCGTCTTCGCTCGGGGATGCGGCCTATTTGAATTCCCTTATGGGACTTAGGTCCACTCCCCACCCCAAAGCCGACAAACTCACCCCTCGGGCCGCGTCCAGATCCAGCTCCCGGTCACTCCCGCGGCAATCACCGGCAACATCACCCACGGCCACGGCGAAAACACCGCCGCGAGCACGATACTCAGCGCGAATGCCGCCGTCGCCGCGACCTTGCCCTTGCGGCTGATCGCGCCCTTCTCGCGCCACGCGACGATATGATGTCCGAAATGCGGATGGGTGAGCAGCCACTTCTCGAGCCGCGGCGACGAGCGCGCGAAGCAGAAAGCCGCGAGAATCACGAACGGCACGGTCGGCAGCAGCGGCAGGAAAGCGCCGATCGCGCCAAGGCCCAACGACGCCCAGCCCGCGACCAGATAGAAATGCCGTTTCATTGGGAAAGGGCTTAGCTGAAATCGCAAACAACAAAACCCCTCCCGCTTGCGGGAGGGGCAGCGAGGCTTGCGAACTTGTTCGCTAGCCGCAGCGGGGAGGGCTCGGGCGCTCGCCCACCCTTCGCCCTGGCGGCGTCAACCCCGCCCGATCAGCTTCTGCGCCATCCGATCGGCGACGACCGATGCCGGCGTGCCGCTCGCCTTGCTCTCCGCCCAAATTTCGGCGAGGCGCCCGGGAATCTGGTGGATGCGGCTCTCGACCTCTTCACGGCTCCCCTGCCCCAGATATTCGAGCGCGACGTTGATGATGCCGCCGGCGTTGATCACATAGTCGGGGGCGTAAACGATGCCGCGATCATGCACGCGCTGACCGTCGAGCGCGGTCGCGAGCTGGTTGTTCGCGCCGCCCGCGACGATCGGCACACGCAGCTTTTCGATGCTTTGTTCGGTCAGGATCGCGCCCAGCGCATTGGGGCTCAGCACGTCGGCTTCGACCTCCATGATCGCCGCCGAATCGGCGAGTTCGGCGCCGAGTTCCTCGGCCAGCGCCTTCGCGCGCGCCAGATTGACGTCGGCGAGGGTCAGCTTCGCCCCTTCGGCCGCGAGCCGCCGCGCGACGCCGCCGCCGACGCTGCCGACACCCTGGATCGCGATGCGCACATCCTTCGCGCTGTCGGTGTTCAGCCCTTCGCGAATCGCCGCCTTGATGCCCAGATAGACGCCGAGCGCGGTGAACGGTCCCGGATCGCCGCCGGCGTCGGCGCCGCTCGCCACCGGTAGCCCGCTGACATGCTTCGTCTGCTTGGCGATCTCGACCATGTCCGCGTCGGTGATCCCGACATCTTCGGCGGTCACATAGGCGCCGCCGAGCGAATCGACCGCGCGGCCGAACGCCGCGAGCAGTTCGGGGGTCTTTGCTGCGCCCTCGTCGGCGAGGATCACGCCCTTGCCGCCGCCCATCGGCAGGCCGGCCATCGCATTTTTATAGCTCATGCCGCGCGACAGGCGCAGCGCGTCGGTGATCGCCGCCGCGCGCTGCGGATAATGCCAATAGCGCACCCCGCCCGCGCCGGGGCCGAGGTGCGTCGAATGCACGGCGATGACCGCCGTAAGTCCGCTGGCGCGATCGCGGAACATGTGAACATGTTCATGATCGTCGAAATCGGCGAAATCCCAGACAGCAGACATGCGCGGCTCCTCGCATTAGAAAATTACGTCAAGACGCAATAATCCAATAGAGATTGAGAGTCACCCCAAATCCCGCATATGCGCAAAGATAGAGAAAATGGGGCGACCAACGGGGCTCGAACCCGCGACCTCCGGTACCACAAACCGGCGCTCTAACCAACTGAGCTATGGTCGCCACACGCCGGGCGAAACCGCCTGCGACAGCGCGCGGCGATAGGCGCGACCTCCCCCTTCGTCAAGCATTGTTCGCTTGGACAGACCCCACTAAAAGCGCGCCATGGCTGGCAATGAACATGTCGATATGGCGACCTCGGGCGCCGACCGCACCGCCGGGCGGCTTGCCGCCGTTCCCGGCATCCGCCGCGCGCCGACGCCGAAGCTTGAACAGTTCATGCTGTCCGGCTTTCTCGACCCCGACACCTGCGCCGCGCTGATCGCGCAAATCGACCGCGACGTCCGCCCTTCGACGATCGCCGACCCCAATGGCGACGAGGCGTTTCGTACCAGCACGACCTGCGATCTCGACCACCGCGACCCGCTGGTGATCGCGGTCAACGACCGGCTCCACGCCCTCACCGGCATCCCGCTCGAATATGGCGAGCCGATGCAAGGCCAGCGCTATGACGTCGGGCAGGAATTCAAGGCGCACACCGACTATTTCGATCCGCACGGCGCCGATTGGGAAACCTATTGCGCGGTGCCGGGCCAGCGCAGCTGGACTTTGATGATCTATCTGAACCAGCCGGCAGCGGGCGGCGCGACGCGTTTCCTCGCCACCGGCAAAATGCACCAGCCCGAGGTCGGCAAGCTGCTCGCCTGGAACAATATAAGGCTCGACGGCAAGGCGAACCCCGACACGCTCCACCATGGGATGAAGGTGCGTAAGGGCCGCAAATATATCATCACCAAATGGTTCCGCGAACGGCCGTGGCCGTGGGCGGAGGGGGAGTTGAGGTAAATCTACCGGCACCTTCCCCCTTGATGGGGGAAGGATACGCAGCCTTGCCGCGAAGCGGCTAGGCGGAGTTGGATGGGGGTGAGGGTGCGTCCTCGCACGTCCGCGTCAGGCCGAGAGCGCACCCCACCGCTGCGACCAGGCCATAAATGGCCAAGTCTCGCGGCCTCCCCCATCAAGGGGGAGGAACTCTTACCGCACCAGCCGATACTGAAAATTCAGCGTCAGCGTGTTCGCGACCTGCCCCGGCTCAACCGGCGTCGCCTTCGCCTCGGCCGCCATCATCCCGCGCGCATAGGGCATCGGCGGCTGCGGGCCGCTAAAACTGCCCTCGCCGATCGACACCAGCTCGACCCCGCGAAAACCCGCGAGCTTCGCATAATCCTGCGCTTTCGCCTCGGCCGCCTTGATCGCCGCGCCGCGCGCGCCGACGAGCTGCGCGTCGGCATCCTTCATGCCGAACCACGGTCCGTCGATATTGGTGCCGCCGGCCGCGACCAGTGCGTCGAGCAGCGGGCCGATGTCGTCGATCTTGCCCGTCGTCGCGCGCACCGTGTTGCTGACCTGATAGCCCAGAAAGCGCGGCGGCTGGCCGTCGGTGCGGTTATTATAGTCATATTGCGGCGACAGGTTGATGCCGCTCGTCTGAATATCCTCGGCCTTGGTCCCGCGCGCCTTCGCGGCGGCGATCAGCTTGTCCATCGCCGCGGCGTTGGCGCGCATCGCCTCGACCGCGGTCGGCGCGGTCGTCGTGACGCCGGCACCGACGGTCGCCTGGTCGGGGCGCGAGCGCACTTCCTCGCTGACGCTGAAGCTCAGGATCGGGCCTTGGGTCGTTGCTGCGGTCACCGTCGAACCTCCTTGCTGCGCGGCGGCGGGCACCGCCGCCATCAGGGCCAGTCCGGATGCCATAGCGGCGAGCATTTGCTTCGTCATTTCATTCTCCTGCGAACCGGGCTTCGGGCCCTTTATGATCTCCGCCCCGTAACGCAGACGGAACGGACGCGTTCCGCCCTTTGCGCGGACGGCGCTTGCATCAGGCTGAACGCGCCAGTAGCGAGCCGTTCATCATGGCAGCACCGATCTTATCTTATGAAGGCCTCGGCCTTGTGCAGGGCAGCGGCTGGCTGTTCCAGGACCTCGACATATATGTCGGGACGCGCGACCGGCTCGCGCTGATCGGCCGCAACGGCGCGGGCAAGACGACCTTGCTCAAGCTGCTCGCGGGCCAGATCGATGCCGACAAGGGCAAGCGCACGATCGTGCCCGGCACGCATGTCGTGATGCTCGAACAGGAACCCGACTTCCGCCCCTTCGCGACGCTGATGGATTTCGCGGTCGCCGCGCCCAACGCGCCCGAAGCCCATGAGGTCGCCGCGATCGCCGACCAGCTCGGCATCGACATGAGCCGCACCGCCGCCAGCGCCTCGGGCGGCGAACGCCGCCGCGCCGCGCTCGCCCGCGCTCTTGCGCAAAACCCCGACGTGCTGCTGCTCGACGAGCCGACCAACCATCTCGATCTCGCCGCAATCGACTGGCTCGAAAGCTGGCTCGCGCGCTACACCGGCGCCTTCGTCGCGATCAGCCACGACCGCACCTTCCTCACCCGCCTCACGCGCCAGACCTTGTGGCTCGACCGCGGCAGCATCCGCCGCAAGGAAATCGGCTTCGGCGGCTTCGAGGAATGGAGCGACGCCGTCGCTGCCGAAGAAGCCCGCGCCGCGCAGCGCCTCGATTCCAAACTGCGGCTCGAGGCGCACTGGCTCGAACGCGGCGTCACCGCGCGCCGCAAGCGCAATCAGGGCCGGCTCGAGAAGCTCAAGGAAATGCGCGCCACCCGCGCTGCGATGATCGGCGGCCCCGGCGTCGCCAAGCTCGGCCTCGCCAACGACGACGTTCGCTCGAAATCGGTGATCGTCGCCGAGGGCGTGTCGAAAAGCTTCGGCGACCGCACGATCATCAAAAACCTCGATTTCCGCGTCCAGCGCGGCGACCGCATCGGCATCGTCGGCGCCAATGGCGCTGGCAAGTCGACTTTGCTCAAGCTGCTCACGGGCGAGATTCAGCCCGACAGCGGCAGCATTACCCTCGCCCCGACACTCGACGGCATTATCATCGACCAGCAGCGCAGCCTGCTCTCGCCCGAAAAAACCGTCCGCGACATCCTCTCCGACGGCGGCGACTGGATCGAAGTGCGCGGCGTCAAAAAACACATACAGGGTTACCTCAAGGAGTTCCTGTTCGATCCCGGCGTCATGGAGGCCAGCGTCGGCGCACTGTCGGGCGGCGAACGCTCGCGCCTCCTTCTCGCGCGCGAATTCGCCCGCGAATCGAACCTGCTCGTGCTCGACGAGCCGACGAACGACCTCGACCTCGAAACGCTCGACCTCTTGCAGGAAGTTATCGCCGACTATGCCGGCACGGTGCTGCTCGTCAGCCACGACCGCGACTTCCTCGACCGCACCGTCACC
>CBINGC010000092.1:0-5131 GCA_966250105.1 uncultured Sphingopyxis sp.
CCTCGCCCTGTTCCCGACATTTTTGAAGGCTTGGGCTACGGTCTCCCTCTGAATATGGACTTCGAAATGGCTGTCATGGTTAATGGACTCCCTGTTCGCCCATATCCGCACTCTCCGCGAAGCTTCCCAGGCCGACTAGATGTTTACCGTCACGATTTGGAAGGTTGCATTGCTGCGAAAAGGGAAGAACGGCCTGATGCATCCTGGAAGCAAGCTTTCGAGAAGTTTCCTCGATTACTTTCTGGTGGAAGTTCTGCACGAGTCTTGTGGTTAATGCGTGTAGTGTACGCTGCGAAAGAAGCGGAGGCCATCATGCCACGCTCTCTCCGACCACCATTAGCCTCACTGGTCGACCAAGGTCTGCTCGATGCCCCATTGGAACATCTGAGTGACCTGGAATGCCTGAGGATGATCGGGGAACAAATTCCTGGCCCAGGAGACTGGTTCTTCTCCCTTAAGGAATTTATTAATCCCCCTTCTTCTTTGAAGGAAGTATTCTCCTCTGAAGATGCCCTTCGTCGATCACTGAGTCGCTTTAACGCGGCATGGCAACTGCTGGTTGTAATGCACGGCCAATCAGTTTTATCGGCAGAAAATTATGCACTGGTAGGAGTCCAATTCCGTAGAATCTTCAACATCTGGTCCCCTGTAAGCTGGAACGGTCCGTGCGACATTCTCCTCGAACAGGCCCGTCAAATCTTTGAACTGGAACAAGTTCAGATGGGTCTGCGAATCATGGTAACATACCGCCAGAGTTTCGGCTCTTACATGAACCTGGAGGAACTGTTCCGCAGCAAAGTATCTCAAGGTACCGCTGGGGGCCGTATGGATCAACGTGCGAAATTTTCCACTCACGATAACCGCGAGAGGGATGCTCGTAAATCCATCACACCAGCAAGTCACTCTCGGGTGGTCACAATCAACGACCGATCCGGACAGAGTTCAACTGATGAAGACCGCGCTCGCCAGTTGAGTAATTACCAGAAAGCTCTACGAGAACGTCTTCAGCGTCATCCTGACATCTTAAAGGTGCGTCTCGAGGTGCGTGACTCATCTTTATTCAAGTCTGGCAAGGTTGATAAAGATGGAGTTCCGCTCAAGTTCTTTTGTCATCATTGTGGTGCTGAAGATCACGGCATGACCAGGTATGATCAATGTACCGCCAAAGACCGTTCTTTTGGAGGTGCTCAGTCACCAGCCATGAGGTGGCTTTCCCGCGATCACAAGGTACGCGCCCCACATCCTTCCGCTTACTTGCCGTCACGCAACACACCCACTGACTATGTGTTTCGTGTGGCTGACAGACCAATCCAAGTAAGCGTCGCAACTACCAGGGTAGATGAATTCGTTCCCGTTACTGTCGATACCTTCCCGTTCCCATTATCTCTGATTTTGGACAGCGGAAGCGGCTTTGACTATATTAATGAGGATTTTATTCACCACTCAGTTGCCAAAGGATGGGTGGGCACGGGAGACATTAAGGATGCACCGGAGTTTTCTGTTCAAACAGCGGGTGGTCACACTATTTTTATCAATAAGACAGTACGCCTTCGAGGTGTAACTATTGCTGCGGGACTAGAGAATAGTGCTCCACTTGGCGACCTATTGTTCCATTTGATGCCTAATCTTCCAGTTCAAGGCCTCATTGGACGCAGGACAATAAGTGCACACCAACTCCAGCGATTCATCTCGTATCAATCTGCAGAACACGATGTGGAGACGGAATTAGAATCATCTGACGCATTTACCTCTGCGTTCAAAGTGGTGGAAGTTGGCCTCGAGACATTACCTTCCTTGGACTCTACCGCCGCTTTAGCTCCATCCTTTCACCAGTTGGTACTGGAATTTCGAGAACTCTTCCGCGAGAAGTCCGACGGTTCAGCCCTAGTGGCACCACCTTACACCATTTCAGTTACTGGATCACAAGAGGTCCTTCCGAATTTGGCTAGGGCGCGGCGAAACCTCGCAGGTGAGCGGTTAGAATTCGTTTCCACTGAGTGTCAACGGTTGCTGGAATTAGGGGTCATCCGTCCCAGTCAGTCGCCTGTAGTCTCCCCCATCGTGTTAGTTGCAAAAGGCACGTCGTTCCGAATGTGCGTCGACTATAGTCGACTGAACCTGCACACGGAACCGATTGCATCACCCCTTCCCCACATTCCCACGCTCCTAACACGCATTGCGAAGTTCAGGTACTTCGCAAAGCTGGACCTCAAGAACGGCTTCCACCAGCTCGAAGTGGAAGAAGCCTCGAGGAAATGGACAGCGTTTCTTGCGGAGAACCAAGTATACGAATTTACTCGCGTACCTTTCGGTCTTCGCAACGCACCAATCATGTTTCAGCGAGCCGTGGAGAGCATCATTGGAAACGACGTCCTTCGACGTGTATGCGACATTTACATTGATGATATAGTGGTATATGCACACACGGAAGCAGAATTGCTCAGCAATCTACGCGAGGTCTTCAACAAGCTACGTGATGGAAATGTCACGTTGCGAGGCGAGAAATGCGTGATAGATGTCACGTCCATGGAATACCTTGGACATCACATCTCTCACGGCACTTACTCCCCTTCGCTATCAATGACCCGTGCATTGCTGGAACACCCGTTTCCGCCTGCCGCCCGTGGTTTACGATCTTACCTTGGGAAGGTGATTTACTTTCAGCGATTTATTCCACACTTGGCCACGATCTGTGCCCCTCTTCATCAGCTTGCACGTGCGGCACATTACCGTGTTGGCGTGTCACATACCAACGCGTTTGAGTCACTCAAGAAGGCTCTGGCCGATTTGCCTCTCGCTCATGAGGTTTTGGATGACATTCCGATTCATCTGGAGAGTGACGCATCAAACGTAGGCATCGGTGGGTACTTCTATCAAATCGATCCTACAACGCAACGGCAAAGACCGATTGGTTTTGTCAGTCATGCCTTCTCTGGGGCATCCACACGGTGGAGCACCATCGAGCAAGAGGCATTTGCAGCTTATTACGCCCTGTTGAAGATGGAGTGGTTAGTGTTAGGTCGAACGATACACCTGCACACGGATCACAAGAATCTGACGTACCTGTTACATCATCCATCGCCGAAGGTGGCACGATGGCGAGCATATCTTCAGCAGTTCCATATTGTGGTTCACTTCATTGCTGGCAAGGACAACGTGGTGGCGGATGCGCTTTCCCGACTCCACCCTGGTATCGATGGGAAATCTTTGTACTGCTTCGCTGTCATCGGTCGCGGCAATCCCATTCCTCGTCCTCAGTGGTCTCGCTCAGACGGCCCACCCCCACCTAGGGTTAGGGTTACGCCCCCTGACTCCACTCGCTCGCTCGATGATCGTGTAAATTCCGACGCCAACTCCTCTGAGTTGCCTGCGATCTCCACTTCAGCTTCGCCTGCTCAATCGTCGGAGGCGACAACTTCTTCGTCCTCGGATACTTCCCATCTTCCCAGGACTCAAACTCTTTCGCCAGGTGACTCTTCCCACTCTGGGGAATTACCCCCCCAGGGAGAAACCCTACCTGCCTGCATTTCTGACCTACAACCTGCTGAGCCTATCCAAGTGGGGGAAGATGGAATTCTTGCCGGTCTCACTATGGCAGAACGTCGAGCTATCCTTCAGCACTTCCACCTGCCAACTCACAGGAGAGCCTCTGAGATCATGAGGGCGTTACGCGACGCGCACCTCACGTGGAGAGGCTGCCACAAGGAGGCCATTCTCTTTGTCAAGGCCTGCCATGTCTGTCAAGTTGCCAACAGCAACTCCCTGCCCGCATCTGCGGCACGGCGTGACACGTCCTCGTATGCTCCTTTCGAGAAGGTCTTCATAGACACCATGGGTCCATTCCCCATTGACTCGAAAGGGATGCAGTACGTGGTGGTGATGATCGACGGTTTCTCAAGGTATGTAGAACTGTATGCTGCGGCAGATGCGACTGCGGAATCGGCGGCTAACGCCTTGATCCAATGTATATTTAGTCGGTACCCGTACCCGCTAGAAATACAGTCGGATCAAGGACGCCAGTTCAACAACGCAGTCATCGCTCGGCTTCTCAAGACTCTTCAGGTACGCCAACTCCTCTCCGCACCTTACCATCCTCAAGCGAACGGTATTGTAGAACGTTCCAATAAGACGATTGTACAGGTCATGCGGAAGATTCTTCAAGATGTGGAGCCCACTTCACAGTGGTCCACAGTGTTACCGTTTGTCCAGAGAATCCTGAACTATACCGAGCACACTTCCACCGGCGTCCCCCCAAGCACCATCATCTATGGCTCCCAGGTCAACACGACAGTTACCCTTGCTCAGGCAACGACTACGTCGGGTTTGGAACCGTCTGATGTAGATTTCCGTGTATTCAACCAAGATTTGGACAATGATCTGGACAAGGTCATACGGAGCGCTCGACTACATCTCTCAGAGATCGTCGCACGTCGTCACGTCCGCGATGCACCAGGAAAGATTTACGAGCGAGGCGATCTGGTCCTGTGGAAGTTACCCACTCCGAGTTCTAAATTCCACTCCCCGTGGTCAGGTCCGTATCGCGTTATACGCAGAGACGACCAACGGTATGTTATCCTCTCCCTCTTCGGTACCCACTCGCAAGACACGTTTGTTGACAGACTAAAACCCTACTACGCCCTGTCCGCAGATGATGCGTTTATCGCCGCTCATCGGGCAGAGGGAATGTCCAACATCGAGTCCTTTGTGGGTCACGAGGGCACCATTGGAGATAGGGGTTCTCTCCTTTTTCACTTCGTCCGTCTTCACTCGACCAGAGTTGAACGTCTCCCATGGGAGTCAGCACGGTACTGCCCCCAGTTGCGGAGTTACCTCTCATCGGATCCAAGTCTGAGTGTTCTTATCCCTCTCCTCTTTACTCCTGCGGTACAGCTGATGCCCAGGTTAGCAACGGTGGCGACGATGGCGACATAGGTACAGTTGTTTTTGGGTAGGGTATTGTTTTATTTCTTAGTTATTTCACTTCTTGCGCTTTACGGACCAGGATTCCTCCTGATCTCCAAGCTGCGAGGGGAGATGGCTGTGTAAGTAATACAACCCTTCACCATCCACTGTCCCTACTCCTCCATCCTCTCGCTATACTCCGTACTCTCTCCTCGTCCCTGACTTAAGG
>CBINGC010000093.1:0-5103 GCA_966250105.1 uncultured Sphingopyxis sp.
AAGCGGATATAGGCGACATTGTCGAAGCCCTTGAGCGCTTCCATCACCATCGCGCCGATCTGTTGCGCCTGGACTTCGTTCTCACCCGAGGTTTCGAGCTGGCGCTGGATTCCCGAGACGAGCCGTTCGATACGCGCACCGTCGATCGGGCGCTTGCGGCACGCGATCTGGACGCTGCGCATCAGTTTCTCGCGGTCGAAGGGCTCGCGCGTTCCGCCGGTCTTGAGCACCGCGACCTCGCGGAGCTGAATGCGTTCGAAGGTCGTGAAGCGCGCGCCGCAATCCTCGCACTGGCGGCGGCGACGGATCGCCGCGCCGTCCTCGGTCGGACGGCTGTCCTTCACCTGGCTGTCTTCATGTCCGCAATAGGGGCAGCGCATGGGTCAGCGTTTCACCCGGCTGTAGAGCGCGATTGCAGCACCAGCGAAGAGGCCGACGGGCCAGGTCACCACGGGTAGCACGGCGCCCACGATCGCGCCGACGGCGCCGCCGGTCAGCACGGGGCGGGTCGAGGGGTGGTTCATTCCCTGCTTGCCCATCGCCTTGACCTCTTCGATCGAGAGCTCGACCAATGTCGGTTCCTCGGGGTGCTGCCGCGCCATCGCCCTTATCCCTGATAGATGGGAAAGCGTTCGCACAAAGCGCGGACGCGGCCCCGGACATTCGCCTCGACGTCGGCGTCGCCATGTTCGCCTTTATCGCGCAATGCTTCGAGCACGTCGGCGACCATATCGCCGATTTCCTCGAATTCGGCGATGCCGAAGCCGCGCGTCGTGCCCGCGGGCGAGCCAACGCGGATGCCGCTGGTCTTGACCGGCGGCAGCGGGTCGAAGGGGACGCCATTTTTGTTGCAGGTGATCGCGCTGCGCTCGAGCGCCTCGTCGGCGTCGCGGCCGGTGATGCCGAGCGGACGCAGGTCGATGAGCGCGAGATGCGTGTCGGTGCCGCCCGCGACGACGTCGGCGCCGCGCGCCTTCAGCCGGTTCGCGAGCGCCTGCGCGTTGGCGATCGTTGCCTTGGCATAATGTTTGAAGTCGGGGCGCAGCGCCTCGCCGAACGCCACGGCTTTCGCGGCGATGACGTGCATCAGGGGGCCGCCCTGCAGCCCCGGGAAGACCGCCGAGTTGATGCGCTTCGCGATCGCTTCGTCATTGGTCAGGATCATGCCGCCGCGCGGACCGCGCAGCGTCTTGTGCGTCGTCGTGGTGACGACATGCGCATGCTCCATCGGCGAGGGATGCGCGCCGCCGGCGACGAGGCCGGCGAAATGCGCCATATCGACCATCAGCAGCGCGCCGACGTCGTCGGCGATCGCGCGGAAGCGCGCGAAGTCGAGCGTGCGCGGATAGGCCGAGCCGCCCGCGATGATCAGCGACGGGCGATGCTCCTTGGCGAGCGCCTCGACCTGCTCGAAATCGACGAGGTGGTCGTCGGGGCGCACGCCATATTGTACGGCATTATACCATTTGCCCGACATGGCGGGCGGCGCGCCGTGCGTCAGGTGGCCGCCAGCGTCGAGGCTCATGCCCATGATCGTCGCGCCGGGCTTGGTCAGCGCGAGCATCACCGCGCCGTTCGCCTGCGCGCCCGAGTGCGGCTGGACGTTGACGAAACCCGCGTCGAACAGCTGCTTGGCGCGGTCGATCGCGAGGGTCTCGACCTCGTCCGACGGCGCGCAGCCCTGATAATAACGCTTGCCCGGATAGCCTTCGGCATATTTGTTCGTGAAGACCGACCCCTGCGCTTCAAGCACCGCCTTCGAGACGATATTCTCCGACGCGATCAGCTCGATCTGATATTGCTCGCGTTCGAGTTCATGCTTCATCGCCGCCGCGACCGCGGGGTCGACCGCGCCGACGCCATCGGTGAAATAGCCGGCCGATTTGATGGGCTTGTCGAGCGTGTCTGTGGTCATCGGCTGGTCTCCAGTTGAGGCGGATTGGAAAGCTTGTCGACGCGGCGCGCGTGGCGGTCGCCGGCGAAATCGGTGGTCAGGAACGCATCGAGGCAGGCTTTCGCCATGTCGATGCCGGTCAGGCGCGCGCCCATCGCGATGACGTTCGCGTCATTATGCTCGCGCGACAGTTTCGCCGACAGCGGCTCGGACACCAGCGCGCAGCGTGCGGCGGGGTTGCGGTTGACCGAGATTGAGATGCCGATGCCCGATCCGCAAAGCGCCACGCCGCGTTCCGCGCGGCCGTCGGCGATCGCTTCGCCGAGCCGGTATCCATAGTCGGGATAGTCGACGCTTTCGGGGCCGTTGGTGCCGAGGTCCTCGACTTCGTGGCCGGCTTCGCGAAGCCAGTCGGCAAGCAGGGCTTTCAACTCGTAAGCGGCGTGGTCGGAGGCGATGGCGATGCGCATGGTGCGGCTCCCGCGGGGCATAAGGGAATCGATGTCGGCCCTTTAGGCGAAGCGGCGCGGATTGGCCATAAGCGAGGTGGCAAATTTGTGACGGCGCCGATAAAGCCGCCCCATGTCCGACACGATCATGTCCATCCTGATGCTGACCGGCGTGCTTCTCACGGGCGGCGCAGCCTATGTCTTTCGAAAGGGCGACCGGAGACGGGCGCTGCTGATGTTCGTCGCGGCGCTGGTGATGTTCGCGAATATCGCGATCTGGCTAGTGCCTGTGGAATAGCCTTATCGTCATTGCGAGCGAAGCGGGCCGGAGGCGGCCGTAGGCCAACCAATCCAGAGCGGTCTTACGCCGCCCCTGGATTGCTGCGTCGCCTTCGGCTCCTCGCAATGACGAGGAAAACTCAGCGAATCGGCGAATCGGGCGCGAGCCGCATATCCAGATAGTTGTCGAGCGACTTCATCAACTGGTCGAGCTCATGCTCGAAGAAGTGGTTCGCGCGCGGAATCTCGTCGTGATGGATCGTGATGCCCTTTTGCGTGCGCAATTTGTCGACCAGCTTCTGCACCGCGCTCGGCGGCACGATCTCGTCCTGACCGCCCGCGACGATGATGCCCGACGAGGGGCAGGGCGCGAGGAAGCTGAAGTCATACATGTTCGCCGGCGGCGCGACCGACAGGAAGCCGCGGATTTCAGGGCGGCGCATCAAAAGCTGCATGCCGATCCACGCGCCGAAGCTGAAGCCCGCGATCCACGTCGTCTGCGCCTCGGGATGGATCGACTGGACCCAGTCGAGCGCCGAGGCCGCATCGGAGAGTTCGCCGATGCCGTTGTCGAACGTGCCCTGGCTGCGGCCCACGCCGCGAAAGTTGAAGCGCAGCACCGCGAAACCGCGCGCGACGAAGCTTTTGTACATCGCCTGCGTGATGCGGTCGTTCATCGTGCCGCCGCCCTGCGGATGCGGGTGGAGGATCAGCGCGACGGGCGCAC
This sequence comes from uncultured Sphingopyxis sp., assembly GCA_966250105.1. Taxonomy (GTDB): domain Bacteria; phylum Pseudomonadota; class Alphaproteobacteria; order Sphingomonadales; family Sphingomonadaceae; genus Sphingopyxis. The sequence goes on from CBINGC010000093.1 coordinate 3,350, forward strand.
GCGGGCGCGGCGGGGGCGAGAAACGGCCTTCGATGCGGCCCTCGGGACCGGGGAAAATAACGTCGGGCATGGGCGCACCTTTATGTTTTGAGGCTTGCCACCGATTCGCCGAAGGGCGGGGTGGCGGAGCGAGATTGGCGCCTATATAGAAAAAAGGTCGCAACTTGCAACTTTTGCGAATCGCTCGCAACAAGGTGCGGCGCATGCCTTTTTCCAGCCGTTCGTGTCGAGCGAATCGAGATGTCCATCGGTTGTGCACGTCTTCGAGGTGTCTCGACTTCGCTCGACACGAACGGGATTAGAAGGCAGAGGCTCGCACGATGATCTACCTCGACTATCAAGCCACTACGCCGCTCGCTCCCGAGGCGCGCGAGGCGATGCTGCGTTGGCTGGATGGCGAGGGGGACAGCTTCGCGAATCCCTCAAGCACGCACAAGGCCGGGCGCGCCGCCGCAGCGGCGGTCGAGGTCGCGCGCGACCAGGTCGCGGCTCTGCTGCCCAAGGGTGGCAGTATCTTCTTCACCTCGGGCGCGACCGAGGCGCTCAACTGGGCGCTGCTGCGCGGGGCCGAGGCGATGCCGGGTGGTGTTGCCGGGCTCAGCATCGAGCATGCGGCGTCGCTGCAATGCCTCGAACGGCTGAATGCCGCGATCCTCCCGGTCGATGAGGCGGGGCTGGCCTTGCCGCCCGACGACGCACTGATCCCGGATGGCGGCATCGTCGCGACGATGCTCGTGAACAACGAGGTTGGAACGATCCAGCCGGTCGCCGATTTTGCCGCGGCGGCGCATGCGAAGAACAGCCTTCTTCTCTGCGACGCGGTGCAGGGCTATGGCCGCGTTGCCATTCCCGAGGGCGCCGACCTTATCGCGATCTCGGCGCACAAGATTCACGGGCCGAAAGGCATCGGCGCACTGTGGGTGAGGGACGGCGTCGACCTGCCACCGCTGATGTTCGGAGGCGCGCAGGAACAGGGGATGCGCTCGGGCACCGTCTCGCCCGCACTTTGCGCCGGTTTCGGCGCTGCCGCCGCGCTCGCGGCCGAGCGGTTCGATGCGGATGCCGAACATGTCGAGCGCCTCTGGTCGCTCGCGCTCGACATGCTCCCCGAATGGACGATCAACGGCGATACGACGCGCCGCTACCACGGCAATCTCAACGTCCGGCGCGAGGGCGTGAACGGTCTTCGTCTGATGTCCGATGCCCGTAATGTCGCTTTCTCGCTCGGCAGCGCGTGCGGCAGCGGGTCGGGCAAGGTCAGCCATGTGCTGCGCGCGATGGGGGTCAGCGAGGCCGACGCGCGCGCCTCAATCCGGCTCGGATGGGGGCGCTATACGAGCGAACAGGAACTGCGCGAGGGTCTGAATGCGATCAAGGACGCCGTGCGATTGCAGGACGTGAACTGATGCGCGTGACTTTCATCCACGCCGACGGCAAGGCGCGCACCGAGGCCGAGGCGCAGGCCGGCGACATATTGCTCGACGTCGCGCAGGCGCATTTGATGCCGCTCGAAGGCACGTGCGAGGGCCAAATGGCCTGCTCGACCTGCCACGTCATCGTGGCGAAAGAGGATTTCGACCGCCTGCCGCCCGCAAGCGAGATGGAAGAAGATATGCTCGACCTTGCCGCCGGGGTGCGCCGGACGAGCCGCCTGTCGTGCCAGATCGTGCTGACTGAGGAACTCGACGGCCTGACGGTCCACATTCCGCCCGAAAGCCGCAATATGCAGGGTCCGCGCTGACCGGTTTCGACCG
>CBINGC010000094.1:0-4921 GCA_966250105.1 uncultured Sphingopyxis sp.
GTTGGGTTCCATTAAGCCCCTCCCCTTCAGGGGAGGGGTTGGGGTGGGGGCCATCGGCCTCGCGCAAGGCCGATGGCCCCCACCCCACTACGACTAGGCAGCAAGCTGCCAAGTCTGCGTTGCCCCTCCCCTGAAGGGGAGGGGCTTTTTCCCCGAATGTCCGCTACCGCCCGCTACCCGCCGTTCGGGACCCTGGGCATATCCAGCCAGAGCGACAGCCCTGGCGGCGGATCGGCGGGCGCGGATTCCGCGACGTGGCGCACCGCGTCGGCGCGGGCGCGGTCGAGAATCGCCGGCGCGACGGTCGCGGGATGGAAGACATGATCGGCCTCGCCGAGCAGGCGCGCGGCGCGCAGCGTCAGGTCGTCGGGGTCGGGGCCGGTTAGACGGATCGTTTCGAGACGTGAGGGCAAAGCGCAGGCTTCGCCCGCAAGCCAGCCACCGACCTTGTCGGCGGCAGCGTCATCGAGCGGATCGAGCGCGCCGCCCCGCGCCAGCGCCGCATCGATCGCGCGGCGGCGATCGGCGGCATCGGGCCAGCGCGTCTTCATCGCGCCGCGTGCGACGTGGAGCGCCGATGCGAGCGCGCCCAGCCGCGCGGGCAGCAAAGCTTCGATACGCTGCCGGATCGCTTTCGCGAGCCCCGCCGACGCGCCGCCGGTGCCGATGGCGATCGTTACCGGCGCGCGGTCGACGATGGCGGGGGTGGTGAAATCGCAGAGACCCGGGCGGTCGACGACGTTGACGAGCAGCCCGTGCGCGCGCAGCCCGTCGGCGGCGGCGCGCGCGTCGACCTCGTCGCCCAGCGCGACGAAGGCGATCGTCGCCCCCTCCTCCCATGCCGGGACGATCCGTCCGCCCGCGCGGACGATCAGCCGCGCCTTGGCGTCGGCCGCTTCCCCTTGCCCGACGAGTACGACCGTGCGGCCGGCGAGGTTCAGGAAAATGGGAAGCTGGTGCATGGATGCTATCCTAGAACAACATCATGATAGGCGAAATCGTCATTGCGAGCGAAGCGAAGCAATCCAGAGCGTTCGATGCAGGCGCTGGATTGCCGCGTCGCTTCGCTCTTCGCAATGACGAGATGTATCAATCGATCCAGTCGGGAACGCGTTCGGCGGCCATGATCGTGCCGGCGGCGATGCGGTCGGCGACGACGACATAGCGGTCGCCGTCGACGAGAACCTCGGGAACGAGGCTGCGGCTGTTGTAGGTCGACGCCATCGTCGCGCCATAGGCCCCCGCACTGCGGAAGATCGCGAGGTCGCCCGACTCGACCGTGTCGATCAGCCGGTCGCGCGCGAAAGTGTCGCCGGTTTCGCAGACCGGGCCGACGATCGATGCGGTCATCGTCTCGCCCGACGGCGTCACCGCGGCGAAATCGTGCCAGGCGTCATAGAGTGCGGGCCTTGCAAGATCGTTCATCGCCGCATCGACGATCACGAACGGATGGCTCGCGCCGGGCTTGACCCACAAAACTTCCGTCAGCAGGACCCCCGAATTGCCCGCGATGACGCGGCCGGGCTCGAACATCAAAGTGACGTCCCAGTCGCGGGTGACCCGCGCGACCATCGCGCCATAATCGGCGGGCGACGGCGGAGTGACATTGTCGCCCGCGCGATAGGGCACGCCGAGCCCGCCGCCGAGATCGACATGGGTGATGCTGTGCCCCGCGGCGCGGAGGTCTGCGACGAGCTGGCCGACGCGCTTGAACGCCGCCTCGAAAGGGGCGAGGCTGGTGAGCTGGCTGCCGATATGGACCGCGATACCGCGCAGGTTCAGTCCCGGCAGCGCCGACAGGCGGGCGAAGATTTCCGGCGCGGCGTCGATGCCGACGCCGAACTTGTTCTCGGCCTTGCCGGTCGAAATCTTTGCGTGCGTGCCCGCATCGACGTCGGGATTGACGCGCAGCACGGCGGGCGCGGTCGTCTCCCGGGCGAGCGCGATTTCGGCGAGCGCGACGCCCTCGGGCTCATGCTCGATATTGAACTGGCCGATGCCGCGATCGAGTCCCTGCGCCAGTTCGGCGCGTGTCTTGCCGACGCCCGAAAAGACGATGTCTTCCGCCGCCATGCCGGCCGCGAGCGCGCGTTCGAGCTCGCCGCCCGAGACGACGTCGGCGCCATAGCCCTGCCGCGCAAGGACGCGGAGCACGCCGAGATTGGGGTTGCACTTGATCGCGAAGGCGATGTGCTTGCGCGGAATATCCTTCAGCGCGTCGCGGAACACCTGCGCGTGGCGTTCGAGCGTCGCGCGCGAATAGACATAGACGGGGGTGCCGATTTCCTCGGCGATCCGCGGCAGCGGGATATCTTCGGCGTGCATCACGCCGTCACGAAGTTCAAAATGGTCCATCGAAGGAAGTCCTGATCATCATTTTTCCGTTCGCATCGAGCGAAGTCGAGATGCCCCGAAGGACGGAGCCACACCGATGGGTGTCTCGACTTCGCTCGACACGAGCGGATTAAACTGGGTCTTGCTCAGCCCGGAGGCGGCAAGTCGAAATCGTCGGTTTCGCGTTGTTCGGACCGTTTGAGAAGTTCGTCGCTGCGCGCGGGCCGGGCCTGCGCGTCAGGCGTCGTAAGCTCCTCCGTAGTCGGGGCGCGGGTCGCGCCGACGGGGACGACCGGGGCGGGCTGGCCCGCGACCGGCTTCAAATCCTGCTTGCTGCCGCACGCGCCGAGCAGCGCGGTGGCGGCTATGCCGATGATGATGCGGCGCTTCGTCGCCATCAATCCGTCCCTTCGAGCGCCGCGCGGGCCGCGGCGACGGCCTGCCTTACCCGTTCGGGCGCCGTGCCGCCATAGCTCATGCGACTGGCGACCGATGCTTCGACGGTGAGCGCGGCGAGCACCTCGGGCGTGACCGCCGCATGGATCGCCGCGGCGTCGGCCGCAGGCAGCGCCGACAGTTCGACGCCGAGTTCCTCGGCGCGCTTGACGCAGGCGCCGACGACATGATGCGCCTCGCGGAACGGCAGGCCGTTTTCGCGCACCAGCCAGTCGGCCAGATCGGTCGCGGTCGAATAGCCTGACGCGGCGAGCGCGCGCATGCGGTCGGTGCGGAAGGCCAGCGTTTCGATCATGCCCGTCATCGCGGCGAGCGACAGCGCGAGCGCGTCGAAGGCGCCGAACACCGTCTCCTTGTCGTCCTGCAGATCCTTCGAATAAGTGAGCGGCAGCCCCTTAACGATGACGGCGAGCCGCTGGAAAGCGCCGAGCAGCATCCCCGCGCGCCCGCGCACCAGTTCGGCGGCGTCGGGGTTGCGCTTTTGCGGCATGATCGAACTGCCGGTCGACCAGGCGTCGGGCAGGCTGATGAAGCCGAAGGGCTGGCTGGCCCAGATCACGATTTCTTCGGCGAGGCGCGACAGGTGGATTGCCGCGATCGAGGCCGAGGCGCAGAATTCGAGCGCAAAGTCGCGGTCAGACACCGCGTCGATGCTGTTCGCCATCGGGCGGTCGAAGCCGAGCGCCGATGCCGTCGCGTCGCGATCGAGCGGGAAGCTGGTGCCCGCGAGCGCCGCGGCGCCGAGCGGTGATTCGTTGAGGCGGCGGCGGGCGTCGACAAAGCGCGAGCGGTCGCGGCCGAACATTTCGACATAGGCGAGCAGATGGTGGCCGAGCGTCACCGGCTGCGCGACCTGCAAATGCGTGAAGCCTGGCATGATGCTGCCGGCATGTTCGTCGGCGCGCGCGAGCAGCGCCGCCTGAATCGCCTTCAGCCCCGCGTCGATGCGCTCGCACGCGGTGCGCGTCCACAGGCGGAAATCGGTCGCGACCTGATCGTTGCGCGAGCGCGCGGTATGGAGGCGGCCGGCGGGTTCGCCTACGAGTTCCTTCAGCCGCGATTCGACCGTCATATGGATATCTTCGAGCGACAGGTCGACCGGGACACCATCGCGCGCGAACTCGTCGGCGATCTGTGCGAGCCCGCGGTCGATCACGACCGCGTCGCCGGCGTCGATGATCCCCGCGGCGCCGAGCATCGCGGCGTGCGCGCGGCTGGCGGCGATATCTTCTTCCCACAGGCGCTTGTCGACCGGGATCGATGCGTTAATCTCTTGCATGATCGCCGCGGGTCCGCCACCGAAGCGGCCGCCCCACATGCTGTTGCTGTCCGGAGTATTCGCCATCCGCCGCGTCCCAAATCCGTCCCTTGCGATCCTCGCCGTCCTGCTGGCCGGATCAATCGCCGGCTGCGATAGGGAAAAGCCAAGCGGCGGGCAAGCGGAGCAAGGCCAAGCAAATGTTTCGGCGGGCCAAGCGAAGGGCGTCGGCGCGTTCGAATATGTGATCGACCGCAGCCACAAGGGGACGGCGGCACCGACCGCGGCGTTTCGCGGTCCCGACGATGCCGCGGTGACCCTGGCTTCGTTTCGCGGGCGTCCGCTGCTCGTCAACCTCTGGGCGACCTGGTGCGCGCCGTGCGTCGCCGAAATGCCGACGCTCGACGCGCTCGCGGCGAAGAGCGGCGAGCGGATGACGGTGATCGCGGTCGCGCAGGACCTGAAGGGCGCCGAAGTCGTCGACCCCTGGTTCCAGAAGGCGGGACTCAAGGCACTCCAGCCCTATATCGATCCCGAGAATGGCCTGCTCGACGCCGCGAACAGCGCGCTGCCGACAAGCATCTTCTACGACGCCGAGGGCCGCGAGATCTGGCGCGTGATCGGCGCGATCGATTGGCAGGGCAAGGAAGCGGCGGCGCTTCTGGCGGAGGGCGTTTCCTAGAGCAAAATGCAGAAAATCTAAATCAATCCGTATCCCCGAGCGAAGACGAGGGGCCCGTTCGAGCGAAGCGAGAACTTCCGACGTCGCTGCCTCGACTTCGCTCGGCATAGCCCTCGTCTTCGCTCGGGGATGCGGATCAAATTTATGGCTCGATTCTCCAGCTACCCGACAAATTTCGTCATTCCCGCGAA
>CBINGC010000095.1:0-4699 GCA_966250105.1 uncultured Sphingopyxis sp.
TGAGCGTCGCAATGCGGCGGCGCGCCTCGGTCCAGTCGCGTTCGGGATGCGCCTGAATCCGGTCGAGGAGGATGCGCACCTCCTTGCGACGGTCGCCTTCGGTCACGGCCTGCATGGGCTTTCTCCTTTCGGGCCGCACCATAGCATCGCGGCGGGGCGGCGGGGGACATTTCGCCGCGCGGCCGGGCGGTTAACCCCGGCGGGCGGGCGGTACGCGGTTCAGGCCGAGCCGTTGGCCTCACGCGCCTTCTGATCGCGGTCTTCCTGTTCGCGGCGGATGCGCGTCGCTTCCTCGGTGCGCTGCTTTTCGGCGCGGCTGCGGCGGTTGTTGAGCATCGCCCAAGCGAGCACGGCGGCGAGCAGGATCGGGCCGAGAATCGTCATGAAACCCCATTCCATGATAGGTCTCCTGTGTTCCCTCGATATGGGGTCAACGGACGGGACGCGCAAAGGCTGCGTCGCGAGCCGCGAGGCGGAAGTTGTCAAACTTGTCATTCCCCTTCGGTATAATAATACCCGTCGCCCAAAAATCGGTCCGATCAAAGCCGGACGCCGGTCGGGGACGACCGGGGTGCCGGGCATCGCCGGTGCACTGAACAGGGTCAAAGAGCCGGACGGGATGCTGGCATGCGGCGATAATGTAGGAAAGTGGGCGCGGGTCCTATTTTGTACGCCGCGCGAAAGGCCGGGCCAGACGCGGGCGGACTCCCGGTCAAGGGCGATCTGGCGTATAAGCGGGCCGCGGTTGAAGGAGGCAGGTTTCGGACGGGAGAGAGGCGATGCTGGACAGGGACGAAATGGTCGCGCGGATCAAGGATGTGATCGAGGCGCGGAAGGCTGGCGATGGCGCGGCGGCGGCGGGATTGATCGCGCGGAATGCGACCTATGAAATCGCGGCGGACGTGACCAATCTGCCGGGCTTTCCGCCCGGCGGCCCCGCGGCGACGGCGATCGGCCCGCTGATCGGACTGATGACGTACCGCGAGGTCCGCTATGACGAGCCGATCGTCGAGGGAAGCCGCGTCGCACTGGTGATGCATGTCGATGCCGAGGCGAACGGGGTGCCGCACATGCTGCGGATCTGCGGTCTTTGGGAGTTCGATGGCGACGGGAAGCCGGTATCGCTGGTCGAATATGCCGACACCGCGGCGATGCGCGACTGGCTGATCGCGGCCTATGGCCCGGTGACGGTGGTGCCGGTGCCCGCGCCCCCTTCTCCGGCCGCCGTGCAGGTCGCGAGTCCGGCGCCGCAGGGAAGGGGCGGATCGAACACGCCCTGAATTTCACGCAAGCGCGTGGATGGCGACTGGCATCGCGCCGCCGCGATGCCTATCTGGGCGGCGATGACCGATACGGACCGGAAGATGGTGGTGGTGGCCCGGCTGCGCGCGGCGCCCTTGGTGGGGTGGCAATTCGCCTGCGCGGTGCTGCTCGGCGTGCTCGTCGCGCGGCTGGAGTGGGGCGGCGGTCCGCTCGATGCGCTGCGGGCGATGATCTTCGGGCAGCCCTTGCTGCTGCTCGGCATCGGGGCGGTGCTGAGCGTGTGGGCTTACATCATCGGCATGTGGCGGCGGCGCGGCGATTATCTGCGCCACGACGGAGTGACGCTCTATCGCGGGGCGAGCGCGCGCTGGCCGCTTGCGCTGGTGCGCGGCGTCGTGGTGGTGCGCGGCAATATCGGACTGGAATCGCTGCGGCTGGTCGTCGATGACGACAGCGAGGTCACGCGCGAACTGGTGAAGCTCTATATGCTCGAAGACCCGCCCGAGGTGGTGCGCGACGGGGTGATGTTCGCGGTGGCGCGGGTGGGTGGCGTGATGCGGCCGGTTACGGTGCATTGAGGGGCGGACGCCCGAGGCGTGGCTTTGCGATCGGGCGCAATCTGGGATCGTTGCACCCGTCACCCTTTTCCCGGGGGAAGTCAGGATTTCCTGAGCGCGCCCGCCTTGTGCGCGGCGCGCTTGCCCCCATCGGTCTCGACTATATATTCGGGATTGTCGGGCGAGGCGGCGACGCGATGCCCCTTGATCTGCGTCGGCGCGGTGATCTTTTTGACGACCTTGCCTTTCGCGGTGCCGCCGTGGCTTTTCCAGCTGACATGGTCGCCAGCCTTCGGCTCGGACATGGGCATTCTCCTACTATGCAAGGACAGCCCTTGATCGCGGCAAAGGTTCCTTGGTGGCGCAGGTTAGAGCCAGTAACGGCGCATTGCTCCGGGGAGTGCTCGACGCGCCCCGGTCGCTTTCCCTCTTTCGTCACCCGCGGACGAGGCCCGCGCCTCGTCCGCCTTGATCCGGGGTCCATGACGCCGGCACTGGTCCCGGCGAGTTCGAACCAGGCGAGCGTCTTCACGCCATAGCGGTCTGTGAAGCCGCCGAAACTGCCGTTGCGGTGCTGGCAGATGCGCTGGATCAGGTGCGAGGTGACGCCGGTGTAGAGCGTGCCGTGCCGCGCGCTGGCCATGATATAGGCGCAGGGCTGGAAGTCGGCGTACATGGGGTGGAGGCTAGGGCGGCGATGGACCCCGGATCAAGTCCGGGGTGACGAGGATTGGAAATGGAGGTCCTTTTGCGCTGTCCTGCCGAACATTGTCGGAAGTTCATTCAGATAGAAACCTGAGAATTCCAATCTCTTATTAAAGATCCGAGTCGTGCCATATCTCGGTCAGATAACACGCCACTATGCATAATAACATTGCGAGACCTCTCCACTACATCAAATACGCTTTTTACCCATTCAATATCTGGAAGGTACGCTTCAAATTTTGTAATGTTATTAGCAATTATATTTGCTAAGTTTGGGAGCATTGTAAAATTTATTGGCGGTCCTCCACGTTGGACGTGCCATCTCACTTGTTGCTCGGCCTCCATTCTTCTGCGGGCATCCGTTTTAATTCGTTCTGATACGCAGGTTTGCCACCAGTCTTCACCATCTGAATCCAGAAGAACTTTTGTAACGAGATCCCGTGCAGAATTCTCAAACGCAGCAACGGTTACGTACACCAGAGACATTCGTTCAGCGGAGCGCACAAACTCACTATCTAGAACGTCAACTCCCAAAGTTTTTCGTAGCGCTTCAGCATCTACGCTCAAATCGTGTCGCTTTTTACGGCCAGCGCGATCAAGGGCGGATTCTGTTAGCTGTCCACGAAAGACAAAGTCATATGCTTCATCGGAAATAGTCACCCTAGGTGCTCCCGCAAGCTACGAAAGAGGGCGTCGTAAACTGCGGGGTCGCGCGATTCTGGCAGGATAATCTGAATGTTGTAGTGAAGCCCGCTTACGGCCAATTTAGGAAATCGCCGATTCCCTCTGGGCAGGGCGGGCGCGGGCGGTTGCTCATCTCCAATTATATCGGAGGGCTGGTCGACGATTTCATCATCATCTTCATCATCAACTGCTGGATTCGACATCGATTGAGATGGAGAATCAAAATCCGCAAGTTTGCATAGGCTGGAAAACGTAGTAGCCATCTTATCGATGACCGTTTCGCTGTGCTGTCCTTGCGTCAGCGTCTTTAGCTTGTTTGCTACTTCGACTTTAGACAGTTTTTGGGCATTTATATTGACGTCAAATAGCTCTTTATAAGCTTCACGAATGCCTTCAGCCATTACAATTCGGGAGTTGTCTTTATCTAGATATCTGAAATATCGAGACGTAGGTTTTCCTTGATCATCAAGGAATCCGATAGCCTTGAGTACGCCAATCACCAGCCTGTCAGATGACGCCTTAAACTCAAGAGATTGCAAAAATCGGACTGTGAACCTTTCCGGTGCTTTGGCCTGTTGAATCGCTTCCAAAATTGCCGGCAAATTTTTGCTGCTGGTTAAGTAAGCTGTCGGCAGTCCCATATCAAACTCACCCCCCCGTTTGTCATTTTCTGCTTACCTATACAGAAAATCCTCCCGCATTTCTACGGTTCGAGCTCGCCGCCAGCACCTTCTTGCCCGTCGGGGTCAGCGCCCATTTGGCGCCCTGTTTCACCGCCAGACCCAGCGTGACGAGTTCGTCGCGGATCGGGTCGGATGGGAGTTGGGGGCGGCGGTTCGAGAGGCCTTCGAGGGTTGCGCGCTGCGGTTGGCTGAGGATCAGGAGTTTCTGTTTTTGCTTGTCGGTCATTTGGGTGGTCTCTGACTTCTTGTTCTATCGCGTGGGTGGCGCCTTTGCCCTCCCCGCGGCGACCTGGGAGCAAGCTCCCAAGTCTTGCTGCCCCTCCCGCAGGCGGGAGGGGTTGAAACTTACTCGGCGGCGATGCCGGCTTTCGCGAACATGTCCTCGCCGTCGTTTTCGGCGTCGCCCGCGGGGGCGGCGTCTTCGCTGGTCTTGGCCTTCTTGCGGCTGTCGAAGCTGGTCCACACGGTGTTCCAGTCGCCGCGCGTCGCGCCCTTCGAATATTCGGTCGCGCGGGTTTCGAAGAAGTTGGCGTGCTCGACGCCGTTGAGCAGCGGGGCGAGCCAGGGGAGCGGGTGTTCGTCGATCATGTAGATCGGCTGGAAACCAAGCTGCCCCAGGCGCCAGTCGGCGATGTAGCGGATGTAGCGCTTGATCTCCTTCGGCGTCATGCCGGGGACGGGACCCTGTTCGAACGCGAGGTCGATGAACGCATCCTCGAGCCGCACCGTTTTCTGGCAGGTGTCGATGATGTCTTCCTTCACCGCCTTGGTCAGGCAGCCGCGTTCCTTGGTGAAGGTGTGGAACAG
>CBINGC010000096.1:0-4645 GCA_966250105.1 uncultured Sphingopyxis sp.
TGCACGACGACGGGGCCGCTGATCATGAAATCGACGAGTTCGCCGAAGAAGGGGCGCTCCTTGTGAACCGCGTAGAAGCCTTCGGCCTGCTCGCGGCTCATGTGGATGCGCTTCGACGCGACGACGCGGAGGCCCGCGTCTTCGAGCATCTTGGTGACGGCGCCGGTGAGGTTGCGACGCGTGGCGTCGGGCTTGATGATCGAGAAGGTGCGGGTGACCGCCATGGGAAAGCTCCTGTGTGCTGTGTTATATGATGCGCGCGCCTCTAGCCGCGCTTTCGCCGTATCGCAAGGAGAGAGCGCGGGCTTCTCAAGGCCCTTCGGACCAGCGGCCGTTTTCGTCCTGCTTCCAGAAGCGGTTGTCGACATCCTCGCGTGCGGCGAGCGTGCGCCAGAGCGCGCGCGCGTCGTCGATGCGGCTATTGTCGAAGAGGAGGAAGGTGCGGTCGAACCCCAGCGCCTCGTCGCGCCATTCGCCGTCGGCGAGCGCGAGCAGCCCGGCGCGGTTCGGCGGCGACGGGTCGAGCGTGCCTGCGATCAGGATCGGCTCGATCTCCTCGTCGGGCGAGCCCGCGTGACCGTGCGGCAGGAAACTCGCGCGGTTCAGCGTCCACAGCGCCTCGTCGATCGCCTGCCGCTGCATCGCCGAAGCGGCGACCACCAGCAGGCGGTCGCCGTTCGCCAGGATACGCGTCGCGAGCGCGGGGAGCACGCGTTCGACGGGATCGCGGGTCAGCCGGTAGAAGTCGACGCGCGGCACGCTGCCCCTCCTTACGCTGCTCAGCCCTCGTGGTTCGCGGCGATATAGCGGTCGAGCAGGCGGACGCCGTAGCCCGTCGCGCCCTTGGCATAGACCGGGCCATCCTTGTCGCCCCATGCCATTCCCGCGATGTCGAGATGCGCCCAGGCGATGCCGTCGTCGACATAGCGCTTGAGGAATTGCGCCGCGGTGATCGAGCCGCCTTCGCGCGGTCCGATATTCTTCATGTCGGCGATCGGGCTGTCGATCAGCTTGTCGTAGGCGGGCGAGAGCGGGAAGCGCCAGAGTTTGTTGTTCGAAGCCTCGCCCGCGGCGAGCAGGTCGGCGGCGAGCGTCTCGTCGTTCGCGAACATGCCAGCATATTCGTGGCCGAGCGAGATGACCATCGCGCCGGTCAGCGTCGCAAGGTCGACGATCACTTTGGGATCATAGGCCTTTTGCGCCCAGCTTATCGCGTCGCAGAGGACGAGGCGGCCCTCGGCGTCGGTGTTGAGCACCTCGACCGTCTGGCCCGACATGGTGGTGACGATGTCGCCGGGGCGCATCGCGTTGCCGTCGGGCATATTTTCGACGAGGCCGACGACGCCGACGACGTTCGCCTTCGCCTTGCGCCCCGCGATCGCCTTGATCGCACCCGCGACCGCGCCCGCGCCGCCCATGTCCCACTTCATCATGTCCATGCCCGCGCCGGGCTTGAGGCTGATGCCGCCGGTGTCGAAAGTGACGCCCTTGCCGATGAAGACGACGGGGGCGTCGCCCGGATTGCCGCCGTTCCAGCGCATCGCGAGCAGTCGCGGCGGGCGGGTCGAGCCCTGCGCGACGCCGAGCAGCGCGCCCATGCCGAGCGCCTTCATCTGGCGCTCGTCGAGGATTTCGAGTTCGACGCCGAGGTCGGCGAGATGCTGGCAGCGTTCGACGAAGCTTTCGGGGTAAAGGATATTCGGCGGCTCGGCGACGAGCGTCTGGGTCAGCGCGACGCCCTCGGCGATCGCTTCATTTGCGGCCCAGCGCGCCGAAAGGTCGCCGTGCGGCGACGCGATCGTCACCGTCGCAAGGCTGGGCTTCGCCTTTTCGGCAAGGCGGGTGCGATAGGTGTCGAGGCGCCAGTTGCGGAGGCGCGCGCCCATCGCGAAGGCGAGCACATCGTCGGCGTCGCTCTGCCCCGCACTCGCGAAATCGACGTGGACATGAGTCACGCCGCTGGTCTGGAGCTTCGCCGTCAGCGCCGCACCGCCGCGCTCGATGTCCTGCTCGCCGCCCTCGCCGATGCCGACGAGTAGCAGACGCTTCGCCTGCGCGCCGTCGATCGCCGCTGTCTCCGCGATCGTGCCCGCCGCGCCTTCGAAGCGCGCCTGCGCCGCGGCCGCGCCGAGCAGTGCCCCGAGCGCCCCGGCTTCGCCCTTGCGGACCGGAAATGCGACGACGTCGGCAGACGCATCGATTTGCGCGACAAACTGAATGTCCATGCCTTAACTTTCTCATGCGATGATTGATTGGAACGTGGCGGACCGATAGGGGTTTCGCCTGCGAGTTGCAAAAACAAAGCAGCCGGTCCAAGCCGGAAGTCGTCTATATAGGGTTCGGGACAAAGGGATTCGATGAGCTGGGCTTTGTTCCATCGGGCGGCGGGTGCGCGGCCGTTCTGGCTGGCGACGGCGAGCGGGCTTGCCCTGGCGGCGAGCCCGGTGCTGGCCCAGACCGAGGCGAATCCGGCCCAGCCCGCGGAAGAAGTCACGGGCGAACCCGACCTCCAGACCCCCGACGTCGTCCCGACGACATCCGACGCGCCCGATACCGCGAGCGAACAGCAAATCGGCTTTGCCGCGGACAACCTCAATTACGACGGCGACACCGAGGTCGTGGTGGCCGAGGGCAATGTCCAGATGAACCGCGAAGCGATCGAGATGCGCGCGGACAAGGTGACGTGGAACCGGCAGACGGGGCAAGTGTTCGCCGAGGGCAATGTCATGATCAAGAACCCCGAAGGCGACATCGCCTATGGGGACAAGATCGAACTGACCGACAGTTTGCGCGACGGGGTGGTCGAGAATCTGCTCGTTGTGCTCGACAATGGATCGCGCCTCGCCGCGGTCCGCGGCACGCGCTTCGACAACGGCAATATCGAACTGGAAAATGCCGCCTACACCCCCTGCCCGGTCGAGGACGACGAAGGCTGTCCGAAGAACCCGAGCTGGCAGATTCGCGCGGTGAAGGTGATGTACGACCGGGCAAAGAACAAGGTCCGCTACAAGGGTGCGCGCGTCGAGATTTTCGGCCTGCCGCTGATCCCGCTGCCCGGCCTCAGCCATTCGATCAACAATGAGGCGAGCAGCGGCATATTGGTGCCCGAGATCCGGCTCGACCGCAGCAACGGCTTCGAGATCGCGGTGCCCTATTATCTGCGCATCGCTCCCGATCGCGACATGACGATCACGCCGCATCTCTACACCGATGCGGCGCCGATGATCGAGGGCGAGTTCCGCGCGCTGACCGATATCGGGTCGTTTCGCATCAACGGTTATGCGACCTATGGCTCGCTCGTTCCGCTGGTCGGCGAGGATCCCGACAGCCAGAAGAGGTTCCGCGGCTATCTGGAGAGCGCGGGCAAGTTCCAGTTCGACCCGCGCTGGAGCCTGACCTATTCGGGGCGCATCGCGACCGACCGCACTTTCATGCGCCGCTATGATATCAGCCGCGACGACCGGCTGCGTTCGACCTTCGAGCTCGAACGGATCGGCAGCAACTCCTATCTCTCGATCGCCGGCTGGGCGACGCAGACGCTGCGCGTCAACGATATTCAGGGCCAGCAGCCGATTGCGCTGCCGATCATCGATTATCGCCAGCGGCTCGACGACCCGATCTTCGGCGGCCAGTTCGAGCTGCAACTGAACACACTCGCAATCGGCCGCACTGCGGGACAGGACACGCAGCGCGCCTTTGCCGGGGCACAATGGAATTTGCGCGGACTGACCGGGCTGGGGCAGGAAGTCACCCTGACCGCGCTGGTCCGCGGCGACGTCTATCACAGCGACGAAAACCTGCTTACCGCGATCCCCGGCTATCGCGGCAAGTCGGGCTGGCAAGCGCGCGCGATCGCGGCGGTCGCCGCCGACATGCGCTGGCCCTTCATCGGCGAATTCGCCGGTGGCACCCAGACGCTGACCCCGCGCGTCCAGGTCGTCGCGACCCCGCCGATCAAGAATCTCGACATTCCGAACGAGGATTCGCGCGCCTTCGATCTAGAAGACAGCAATCTTTTCGCGATCAACCGCTTCAACGGTCACGACCGGTTCGAGGACGGAGCACGTATCACCTATGGCCTCGAATGGAATTACAGCCGCCCCGGGTTCAACATCAACAGCATCGTCGGGCAAAGCTATCGCCTGACCGACAAACCCAGCCTGTTCCCCGACGGCACCGGCCTGACCGACCGCTCGTCGGACATCGTCGGGCGAACGACGATCGCGTACAGGGATTTCCTGCGCCTCACCCACCGCTACCGGCTCGACAAGGACAATCTCGCGGTCCGCCGCAACGAATTCGACGCGACGGTCGGCAGCCGCTCGACCTATGCCGTGGTCGGCTATTCGCGGCTCAACCGCGACATCTTGCTGCTCGGCGAGGATTTGCAGGACCGCGAGGAAGTGCGGGCCGGCGGGCGCGTCGCCTTCGCGAAACATTGGTCGCTGTTCGGTTCGGCGATCGTCGACCTGACGCAGCAAAGCGACGACCCGCTGAGCGGTGCCGACGGGTTCGAGCCGATTCGCCACCGGCTCGGCCTCGCTTATGACGACGATTGCCTGTCGATCGCGCTGACCTGGCGCCGCGACTATGCCGACACCGGCGATGCGCGGCGGGGGAACAGCTTTTCGTTCCGGGTCGCGTT
>CBINGC010000097.1:0-4618 GCA_966250105.1 uncultured Sphingopyxis sp.
CCCACCCCAAAGCCGCCATCCCTACCCCAGCCTAAAACGCCTTGCGCCACTCCAGTTCGACATAGCGGCCGAGCGGATCGGTATAGCCCGGCTGATAGTTCAGCGGCACGACGCCGCTCGCATCGGTTACCTTGCGCTGCGCGTCGAACAGATTGTTGACCGACAGGCGGAGGCGCGATCCTTTCAGGAAGGGCAGGTCGTCGGTCAGCTTAGGCATCTGGTTGAAATCGGCGAAGAAGCGCAGGTTGAAAGTCGCGAGATCGTGGAATTTCAGGTCGCCGTTGGCGCCGCCGACAATGCTGCTGCCGCTGTCGTATTTGGCGCTGACCCGCGTGCCGAAGCCCTTGTAGAAAAGGCCGCCGTCGAGTTCGAGGAGGTGGCGGTTGGTGCCGCCGCCGTTACCTGTCGCCGACCCGTTCAGCAGATCGAGCTCGGGAACGCCCGGGCCGATCAGGACTTTGTCGGTCAACTTGATCGTGTGGTAGAGCGACACCTGCCAGCGCCCGCCCTGCTGCTGCCGTCCGCCGAACATGCCGCCGCGCCCGCCGCCGCGGCCACGGTAACCGCCGCCACCGCCGCGGCGGCGCTCACCCGCTTCGGCTGGGGGGCGCTGTCCTTCGGCGGCTGGCGGTGCAGCCTCGCCGCCTTCGCGCGGCGGCGGCGCGTCCGCATCGCGCTGGGGACGGTCGCCGGCGCCCGAACGGCCGCCTTCGCCGCGCCCGCGACCGCCGCCCAAGCCCTCTTCGCTTTGGCCGAAGCTCTTGCCGAAATTGAAGCCCCAGCGAATCTGCGAATTGCTCGCACGCTCGAAATTGACCGGCCGCTGGTCGATCGCGAGCAAGGTCCCGTCGTCGTCGCGGATCACGCGGTCGGGAAAGGCCGCCTCGATTTCCGGGGTCAGGAGCGGGAAACCATTCGCCGTGTCGTTGCTCTGGTTGCGGTTGTAGTTGATCGAGAAGCGCAGCCCCTCGACCATCGGCAACTCCCAGTTGAGCCCGACCTTGAGGTCGCGCCGCTGTTCGGCAAGCAGAAACGGATTGCCGCCGGTGATCGTGTCGATCAGCACCGTCTGGCCGGTCCGGAAATCATAATAGGTCACGCCCTCGGTCCGGAGCGGCGCCGCGCCGAGCTGGGTCATGCTCGGCGCCGCTTCGTCGCTTGCGTAGCTGGCGAGCAGCGACAGATTGTCGGTGACGCCCCAGTTCAGCGTCGCGCCCCAACTCGTCAGCGCCGAAAAGTCGCTCGGTCGCTCGGCCTGGGCGTTGAGCGTCAGCGACAGGCGGCCGATATTACCTATATCATATTCGGGATCGAGCAGCGGGACGGTGAGCGAGCCGAAGACGCTCGGCGTGTCGCGTGCGAGCTCGGTCGTGACGATATCGACGCCGCGCTCGGTCCGGCTGTCGAAGCGCTGTCCGCTATAACCGCCGGTGATCGAGGCGCGGATCGGGCCCGCCCAGCCTTCGGTGACGCTGCCCGAAATATTGGCGTTGGTGCCGAAACTCTGCTGGCTGCTGTCGAACCGGTCGCGCGCGCCGCTGTCCTGTTCGGTGAAGGTCCGTTGGTCGGCGTCGGCATAATTGCCCGTCAGCGACCAGCGCCAGTCTCCGAGCATGCCGTTGACGCTCGCCGAACTGGTCCAGTTCTGCGAGCGGCTGTCGCGGCGGCGGGGATCGTCGGGGTTGCCGTTCCGCGGGCCGAGCAGCGACAGGCTGTCGGTCTGGTCGAAACGCAGGCTGATCGACGCCTCCGTCACTTTGTCGATGTTGCGCACCAGCGTGCCGTCGATGACATATTCGTCGCTCGCGGGCGCCAGGCTGCGCGCCGGCGCACCGGCGGCGAGGACGGGATCGTCGTAAACGAGGTCGCGCTCGCTTTCGAGCAGCATCGTCTGATGCTCCCAGCTGGCGTTGAGGTTGAGCCGGCCATTGTCGCCGATCGCGATGAAAGCGGGTTCGAGTTCATTCTTGAACTGCCCGCCCTGCGTCGGGATTCCCGCCTCCGCCTCGACCGAAATCTGGCGGAAATCGGGCTTGAGCACGAAATTGACGACGCGTTCGGTCGCGGCATAGCCATATTCGAGCGCGACCTCCTCGGGGAAAATCTCGACCTTCGCGATCGCTTCGGGCGGGATGTTGCGCACCGCGCCGAAGCCCGAAATGCGCCGCCCGTTGACGAGAATGACCGGCCGCCCGCCGCGCCCGCGGCCCGAGCGCGTCTGCGGTTCGAGCGCGTCGAGCAGTTCCTCGATCGACGAGGCGCCATAGCTGGCGATCGCCGCCTCATCGAGTTCGGCCTCGGCCCGGATATCGGTGGCGAGCTGGCCCGCGAGGCGCGGCGCGGTGACGATGATCTCGTCCTCGCTATATTCCTCCTCTTCGGATTGATTGTCGGCCGCCGCGGGAGGGGCTGTCTCGGCGGGCTGCTCGGCCACCGCCGATGCCGCGGCGGGCCCGATCGGCGCCGCTGCCATCGCCGGCAGCGCGAGCGAAGCCCCGGCCGCGAGAAGCGCAGCACGCGCGGAAATAGGCAGGCGGATATTATTCATGGGGGGAGAGCCTTTGTTCTTTTCTGTCGTGGTTTTTTCTTGGCATGACGGGGCTTAACGCCTCCTGACACCGAAATTTGTCCGGCGTTCACTTATGTCGCGCAATTGTCGCAACAATGTGTCGGAGCCATGCCCGTTCGACGGGCGACCCATATCGACCGCTGGACAGCATCGCCCCTTGCCCTTATCGGCCAGCCATGCCGACTCCCGACTCTTCCGCCGCCCTCCCCGAATCGATCCTGATCATCGATTTCGGTAGTCAGGTCACCCAGCTTATCGCCCGCCGCGTCCGCGAAGCCGGCGTCTATAGCGAGATCGTCCCGTTCAGCGCCGCCGAGGCCGCGCTCGAACGGATGAAGCCGAAGGGCGTGATCCTCTCGGGCTCGCCCGCCTCGGTCCCGGCGAGCGGCAGTCCGCGCGCCCCGCAATCGATATTCGACAGCGGCCTTCCCATTCTCGGCATCTGCTATGGCCAGCAGGTGATGACGCAGCAACTCGGCGGACAGGTCGAGCCCGGCGGCGCCGATGGCGAGCGCGACGGCGAATTCGGCCGCGCCTTCCTGACCGTTACCGAACCCTGCGTGCTGTTCGACGGCCTATGGGAGGTCGGCGAGCGCCATCAGGTGTGGATGAGCCATGGCGACCGCGTCACCGCCTTCGCCCCCGGTTTCCGCATCGTTGCAATCAGCGATGGCGCGCCCTTTGCACTGATCGCCGACGACGAACGCCGCTATTATGGCACACAGTTTCACCCCGAGGTCGTCCACACCCCCGACGGCGCCAAGCTGATCGCGAACTTCGTCCGTCACGTCTGCGGCTGTTCGGGCGATTGGACGATGGCCGAGTTCCGCGCCACCAAGATCGCCGGAATCCGCGCGCAGGTCGGCGACCAGCGCGTCCTGTGCGCACTCTCGGGCGGAGTCGACAGCGCTGTCGCCGCAGTGCTGATCCACGAGGCGATCGGCGAACAACTTACCTGCGTGTTCGTCGACCACGGCTTGCTCCGCCTCAACGAGCGCCATCAGGTCGAGACGCTGTTCCGCGACCATTACAACATACCGTTGGTCGTCGTGGATGCCGAAGAGCGCTTCATGGCGGGCCTTGCCGGCGTCACCGACCCCGAGGCAAAGCGCAAGTTTATCGGCAAGGCCTTCATCGACATCTTCGAGGAAGAAGCGAAGAAGATCGGCGGCGCCGATTTCTTGGCGCAGGGCACGCTCTACCCCGACGTCATAGAGAGCGTCAGCTTCACCGGCGGCCCGAGCGTCACGATCAAGAGCCACCACAATGTCGGCGGCCTGCCCGAGCGGATGAACATGAAGCTCGTCGAACCGCTGCGCGAGTTGTTCAAGGACGAGGTGCGCCTGCTTGGCAAGGAACTCGGCCTTCCCGACATCTTCGTCGGCCGCCACCCCTTCCCCGGCCCCGGCCTCGCGATCCGCATCCCCGGCGAAGTCAGCAAGGACCGATGCGACATCTTGCGCAAGGCCGACGCGGTCTATCTCGAGGAAATACGGAGCGCAGGTCTCTACGACGCGATCTGGCAGGCGTTCGCGGTGCTGCTCCCCGTCAAGACCGTCGGCGTGATGGGCGACGGGCGCACCTACGACCATGTCTGCGCGCTCCGCGCCGTCACCTCGACCGACGGCATGACCGCCGACATCTACCCCTTCGACGCGAGCTTCCTCAGCCGCTGCGCGACGCGCATCATCAACGAGGTGCAGGGCATCAACCGCGTGGTTTACGACTATACCTCGAAACCGCCGGGCACGATCGAGTGGGAATAAGGGAATAGTCTGTTCTCAGGAGATTATTTTTTCTTTACAGAATTTTATGTAGCGCACTGCGCACCATCTGTCTGCATCATCAACGAGTCAGAACTCGTTGAATTTAATATCCGTCGTTCGATTGCCAGATTTATAGCGATGCAATTTGACGGTGTTTTGAGCCCAATTTCCATAAAAATGCCAGATCGCGTGCGGGCTCCCCTGACGGTGCTTTTGACTCTAACAACCCGATAAAATTATCGATTTCCCGAATGGCACGCTCGATATTGACGGCTATTGGCCG
>CBINGC010000098.1:0-4182 GCA_966250105.1 uncultured Sphingopyxis sp.
CCGCCACCCGACCTAGGCCAAAAAATCGCTGTCCTACATTATCCCGCGCGCATAGCCTTGGCACTGTCATGCCCGTTCGCCGCCCCGCCGCACCGCACATCCCTCCGGCCACCCACTCTCCCACAGGTATCATTATACCGAAGGGGAATGACAAGTTTGACAACTTCGGAATAAAATTGCGCCAAACCGGCTCCCCGGGACATTCACATTGGCGGCGCGCGTGCATCGCGCTATCGGCGGCGCCATGAGCCTGTTTCCGCCCGCCGCCTGCCCCCGGCTGATCGTCAAGATCGGATCGGCGCTGCTCGTCGATCCGTCGGGCGCGGTGCGGCGCGACTGGCTCGCGGGTATCGCGGCCGACATCGGCGAGCGGACGCGCGCGGGCCAGCAGGTCGCGGTCGTCTCCTCGGGCGCGATCGCGCTCGGGGCGCGGCGATTGGGGCTCGCGAAAGGCGGGCGTGGAACGCTTGAGGACGCGCAGGCGGCCGCCGCGACGGGGCAGATCGCGCTGAGCCAAGTCTGGGCCGAGGTGCTCGGTGCCGAAGGGCTGACCGCGGCGCAGATGCTCGTGACGCTCGACGATCTCGAGCATCGCCGCCGCTATCTCAATGCCGCGGCGACGCTCGACCGCTTGCTCAGCCTTGGCGTCGTGCCGATCATCAACGAAAATGACAGCGTCGCGACCGAGGAAATCCGCTTCGGCGACAATGACCGCCTCGCGGCGCGTGTTGCCCAGGCCGCGGCGGCGGGCGGCGTGATCCTGCTGTCGGATATCGACGGCCTCTACGACAAGAACCCCGCCCTTCCCGGCGCGAACCACATCGCGCGCGTCGAACGCATCGATGCCGCCATCGAAGCGATGGCCGACACCGGCTCCGCCTCGGGCATGGGGTCGGGAGGCATGGTGTCGAAGATCGCCGCGGCGCGCATCGCCAATGCCGCGGGCGCCCATCTCGCGATCGCGTCGGGCCGCATCGACCGGCCGCTCTCGACCGAAGCAAAGCACACGCTGTTCGCCGCCGACAAGGGCGCGAGCGCCCGCAAGGCGTGGCTCGCGGGCGGGCTCACCGCAAAGGGCCGGGTCGAGATCGACGCCGGCGCCGCCAAGGCGCTGCACGGCGGCGCGAGCCTTCTCGCCGCCGGCGTGACGGCGGTCAGCGGCTGCTTCGCGCGCGGCGACATTCTCGACATCGCCGGATCCGACGGTCGCGTGATCGCGCGCGGCCTCTCTGAATATCCCGCCGCCGACGCCGCTGCCATCCTTGGCCTCGGCCGCGACGCGCAGGAAGCCGCGCTCGGCTATGCGCCGCGAAGCGCAATGGTCCACCGCGACCATATGGTGCTCCTCTGACCTCGCCCATTCTCGCGATGACCGGCGCAACCGGCTTCGTCGGCGGCGCGACGATGCGCGATGCCGTCGCGGCGGGCTGGCACGTCCGCGCGCTCACCCGCCGACCGCAGCCAGCGCGCGACGGCGTCACGTGGATCGCGGGCGCGCTCGACAAAAAAGACAGCCTGGCGGAGATGGCGAACGGCGCCGACGCTCTCATGCACATCGCGGGCGTCGTCAACGTCCCCACCCGCGCGGCATTCGAGGCGGGCAATGCGACGGCGACCGCGAACGTCGTCGATGCCGCGCGCGGCGCCGGCGTCACCCGCTTCGTTCACGTCTCCTCGCTCGCGGCGCGCGAACCCGGCCTCTCCAACTATGGCTGGTCGAAGGAGCGCGCCGAGGCCGTCGTTATGGCAAGCGGGCTCGACTGGACGATCGTTCGCCCGCCCGCGGTATTCGGCCCCGGCGACACCGAAATGCTCGACCTGTTCCGCATGGCGCGGCGCGGCATCGCGCTGGTGCCGAGCGGGCGCATGTCGGCGATTTACGTGAACGAACTCGCGCGGCTGCTCGTCACCCTCGCCGCCGACCGCGGCGCAAGCGTCGGCCAGATCTACGAGCCCGACGACGGCAAGCCGACGGGCTGGTCGCACCGCGGCTTCGCCCGCGCCGTCGCGCGCGCGGTCGGGCGGCAACGGCTGTCGACGCTCGCGACGCCGGCGTTGCTGCTGAGGGCCGGCGGGCGGCTCGACACGCTCGTCCGCCGCGGCCGCGCCAAGCTGACCCCCGACCGCGCGCGCTATATCGCGCATCCCGACTGGGTCGCGACCGAAGGCAAATGCCCGCCCGCCGAGCTGTGGCGCCCCGAGCTGGACACCGACGAGGCGCTCGCCGAAACGGTGCGCTGGTATCGCCGCGAGGGCTGGCTGTGACGTCGCCGGTATGACTGCACCATTCGCCCGTCGAAGCGTGCATTGCCAAGGCCGAGGCGCATCCCTAGGTTCGCGGGCATGACCGACAGCACCGCGAACACGCCCAACGACCCCGCCGGCCCCTGGGCCATCCCCGTCCGCCGCCCCTCGCCCGGCGAGGACAAGCCCAAGTCGTCGACCAGCTTTCCGCGCAAGGTCTGGAACCTGCTCGTCGGGATCAAGGACGCGCTCGCGCTGATCTTCCTGCTGCTCTTCTTCGTCGCGCTGTTCGGCCTGCTCGCCGGGCGCCCCAACGCCGGCCTGCCGGTCAGCAAGGGCGCGCTCGTCATCGAGCTCGACGGGGTCGTCAGCGAACAGCCCGCCGAAGTCGACCCGTTCGCGGCGCTCTCGGGCGGCGCGCGGCTCAAGGAAGTCCGCGTCCGCGACGTCGTCCATGCGCTCGAAGTCGCCGCCGACGACCAGCGCATTACCTCGGTCGTGCTCGACCTCGACCGCTTTCTCGGCGGCGGACAAGTGTCGCTCGCTGAAATCGGCGCCGCGATCGACAAGGTGCGCGCAAAGAAAAAGCCCGTGCTCGCCTTCGCCACCGCCTACACCACCGACAGCTATCAGGTCGCGGCGCACGCGAGCGAAATCTGGGCCGACGGCATCGGCGGCGTCGCGATCGCGGGTCCAGGCGGATCGCATCTCTATTACAAGGGGCTGATCGACCGGCTCGGCGTCACCGCACATATCTATCGCGTCGGCACCTTCAAGAGCGCGGTCGAACCCTTTCTGCGCAGCGACCAGTCACCCGAAGCGAAGGAAGCCAACCTCGCCTATGCCGGCGTATTGTGGGAAAACTGGCTGACCGACGTCAAGAAAGCGCGCCCCGCTCCCAAGATCGACGGGTTCATCGCCGACACGGCGGGCGCCGTGGCGGCGGCGGGCAACGATCTGTCGAAAGCCTCGCTCGACGCCGGCCTGATCGACAAGCTCGGCAGCCGCATGGCGTTCAATCGCCGCGTGGCCGAGATCAGCGGCACCCCCGACGACAGCAAGCCGTGGGAATATAATGCGATCCCGCTCGAAAACTGGGTCGCCGCCAACCCGCCCGCGACGGGCGGCAGCGCGATCGCGGTCGTCCCCGTCATCGGCGAGATCGTCGACGGCGAGGCGCCGAGCGGCGTCGCGGGCGGCGAGACCATCGCGCAGCACATCCTCGACGCCGCCGCCGACAGCAGCATCAAGGCGATCGTACTCCGCGTCGATTCGCCCGGTGGGTCGGTGCTCGCATCGGAGGAAATCCGTCAGGCGCTGCTCGCCGCCAAGGCGAAGAAGCTGCCGATCGTCGTCTCGATGGCGAATGTCGCGGCGTCGGGCGGCTATTGGGTCTCGACCCCCGCCGACCGCATCTTTGCCGAGCCCGAGACGATCACCGGATCGATCGGCGTGTTCGGCATCCTGCCGAGCTTCGATCAGGCGCTCGCCAAGATCGGGGTCACCGCCGACGGCATCGCGACGACGCCGCTGTCGGGCCAGCCCGACGTCTTCGGCGGGGTGAACGACGAGTTCAACGCGCTGGCGCAAGCAAGCGTCGAGGATATCTACGCGCGCTTCACCGGCCTTGTCGCGAAGAGCCGCAAGCAGCCGCTCGACAAGATATTGCTGATCGCCGAAGGGCGCGTCTGGGCCGGCGGCACCGCGCGCCAGCTCGGCCTCGTCGACCAGTTCGGCGGCCTGCCCGACGCGCTCGCTGCCGCGGCGAAGCTCGCCAAGGTCGACGGCGATTTCCACGCCAAATATTTCGAGGACGAGCCGAGCGAATTTTCGAAGATGCTCGCGAGCTGGTCGGGTACCGAAGAGGAAACCGCCGCCCTGCCGCGCGGCTGGTTCGGCATCGCGGCGATGAACCGCCAGCTTACCGAACGGCGGCTG
>CBINGC010000099.1:0-4111 GCA_966250105.1 uncultured Sphingopyxis sp.
ACACCAAGGATCTGATGACGCGCGGCCAGGACGCGATCATCGAGGAGATCAAGGCGTCGGGGCTGCGCGGCCGCGGCGGCGCGGGTTTTCCGACCGGGCTCAAGTGGAGCTTCATGCCGAAGGAGCCGCGTGCCGACCGCCCGAGCTTCCTCGTCATCAACGCCGACGAATCCGAGCCGGGTTCGTGCAAGGACCGCGAAATCATCCGCCACGATCCGCACAAGCTGATCGAAGGCGCGCTGATCGCGGGCTTCGCGATGCGCGCACGCGCCGCCTATATCTATATCCGCGGCGAGTTCATCCGCGAGGCCGAGACGCTCTTTGCCGCGGTGCAGGAGGCGTATGACGCTGGCCTGCTCGGCAAGAATGCGGCGAAGTCGGGCTATGATTTCGACGTATTCGTCCACCGCGGCGCCGGCGCCTATATCTGCGGCGAAGAAACCGCGATGATCGAAAGCCTCGAGGGCAAGAAGGGCCAGCCGCGCCTCAAGCCCCCGTTCCCGGCTGGTGCGGGCCTCTATGGCTGCCCGACCACGGTCAATAACGTCGAGAGCATCGCGGTCGTGCCGACGATCCTGCGCCGCGGCGCGCCGTGGTTTTCCTCCTTCGGGCGCGAGAACAACAAGGGCACCAAGCTCTTCCAGATCTCGGGCCATGTCGAGCGCCCGTGCGTCGTTGAGGAAGAGATGGGCATCACCTTCCGCGAGTTGATCGACAGGCATTGCGGCGGTATCCGCGGCGGCTGGGACAATTTGCTCGCGGTGATCCCCGGCGGTTCTTCGGTCCCGCTCGTCCCCGCGGCCGAGATCATGGACGCGCCGATGGACTTCGACGGGCTGAAGGCCGTCGGATCGGGTCTCGGCACCGCCGCCGCGATCGTGATGGACAAGTCGACCGACGTCGTTCAGGCGATCAGCCGCATCAGCTATTTTTACAAGCATGAAAGCTGCGGCCAGTGCACGCCGTGCCGCGAGGGCACCGGCTGGATGTGGCGCGTGATGGAGCGGCTACGCACCGGCGACGCCGACATCGGCGAGATCGACACGCTGTTCGACGTGACCAAGCAGGTCGAAGGCCACACGATCTGCGCGCTCGGCGATGCCGCGGCGTGGCCGATCCAGGGCCTGATCCGCCACTTCCGCCCCGAAATCGAGCGCCGCATCCGCGAAAATGGCGGCGCGCTGGAGGCAGCCGAATAATGCCTAAAGTTACCGTAGATGGCGTAGAACTCGACGTCCCGCAGGGCGCGACCGTATTGCAGGCTTGCGAGCTGGCGGGGAAGGAAATTCCGCGCTTCTGCTACCATGAGCGCCTGTCGATCGCCGGCAATTGCCGCATGTGCCTCGTCGAGGTCGCGCCGGGTCCGCCGAAGCCGCAGGCGTCGTGCGCGCTGCCGACCGCCGAGGGGCAGGTGATCAAGACCGACAGCCCGATGGTCAAGAAGGCGCGCGAAGGGGTGATGGAGTTCCTGCTCATCAACCACCCGCTCGACTGCCCGATCTGCGATCAGGGCGGCGAGTGCGATTTGCAGGACCAGTCGGTCGCCTATGGCCGTGGCGCGACGCGCTATGACGAGAACAAGCGTGCGGTCACCGAGAAATATATGGGGCCCATCGTCAAGACGGTGATGACCCGCTGTATCCAGTGCACGCGCTGCGTCCGCTTTGCGGAGGAAGTCGCTGGCGTGGAAGATGTCGGCGCGATCTATCGCGGCGAGAATATGCAGATCACGTCCTACCTCGAACGCGCGGTCGGCAGCGAATTGTCGGGCAATATCGTCGACCTGTGCCCCGTCGGCGCACTGACCAGCAAGCCCTATGCCTTCGAAGCGCGCCCGTGGGAGCTTTCGAAGACGCTCGGCATCGATATGATGGACGCCGTCGGCACCAATGTGCGCATCGATGCGCGCGGCCGCCAAGTGCTGCGCGTGCTGCCGCGCGTCAACGACGATGTGAACGAGGAATGGGCGAGCGACAAGACGCGCCACCATGTCGACGGCCTCGTCCGCCGCCGCCTCGACCAGCCCTATGTCCGCGTCAATGGCGCGCTTCAGCCCGCAAGCTGGGCCGGAGCCTTTGCCGCGATCAAGGCGGTGAACGCCGGTTCGTCGGTCGCGGCGATCGCGGGCGATATGGCCGATTGCGAGACGATGTTCGCGGCCAAGGCGCTGGTGAATGCGCTCGGCGGCAGCCTGCTCGAAGGACGCCAGACCGGGCTCGACTATGACGTCACCAGTCTGTCGGCGGTCAATTTCAACACCACGATCGCCGAGGCCGAAAATGCCGACGTGATCCTGCTCGTCGGCACGAACCTTCGCTGGGAAGCGCCGCTGATCAATACGCGCATCCGCAAGGCGGTGTGGAAGAAGGGCGCGAAGGTCTTCGCCGTCGGCCCCGAAACCGACCTCACCTACAAGACCGAATGGCTGGGCGACGACGCCTCGCTCGTGACGAAGCTGCCGGCACATGTGACCGACGCGCTGAAGGGCGCGGAGCGGCCGATGCTGATCTTCGGCGGCGGTGCGCTGTCGGTGCCGGGCGTCCATGGCGCCGGCCTTGCGCTCGCCAAGTCGGTGAACGCGGTCAAGGACGGCTGGAACGGCTTCAACGTCGTGCATTTCTCGGCCGCGCGCATGGGTTCGCTGATGCTCGGCTATGGCCTCGCTGGCGGGATCAAGGATGTGATCGCGGCGAAGCCGAAGCTCGCTTTCTTCCTCGGCGCCGACGAGGTCGATTTCGCGGCGCTGCCCGATACGTTCAAAGTCTATATCGGCCATCATGGCGACAAGGGCGCGCATGCCGCCGACGTCATCCTGCCCGCCGCGGCGTGGACAGAAAAAGACTTCACCACGGTCAACACCGAAGGCCGCGTCCAGCGCAGCGAGAAGGCGGTGTTCGCACCGGGCGACGCGCGCGAGGACTGGAGCATTTTCCGTGCGCTCGCCGATGCGCTCGGCGTATCGCTCGGTTTCGACAGCTTCGATCAGTGCCGCGCGGCGATGATCGCCGCGGTGCCCGCACTCGGCATCGAAGGGCTTGCCGACTATGGCTGGAGCGTGCCGAAGCTTCCCGCGAAGCCCGAGGCGCGTGCGATCCCGTCGCCGATCAAGGATTTCTACCTCACCAACGCCATCTGCCGCGCGTCGCCGACGATGCAGCGCTGCTCGGAAGAGCTGGTCCATGGCGTCGATTTTTCGGAGGCCGCGGAATGACCCCGGTGCATGCGATTGCCAGCATATTGCTGGTGGGGATGGGCTATTCGGTTTGGCGCGGGTTCAATCCGCGCAAGTCGGAAAAGCCCGGGCCGCATAATGGTTGGAAAAACCAGGATGGGGCGCGGAAATGACCGAGACCTTTATCTCCTGGGGCATGGACCCGAACTGGGCGTGGGGCGTCGCGACGATCGCGGGCATCCTGCTCATCGCGCTGCCGCTGATGCTCGCGGTCGCGATGATCATCTATGCCGACCGCAAGATCTGGGCTGCGATCGCGCTGCGCCGCGGCCCGAACGTCGTCGGCCCCTTCGGCCTGCTGCAAAGCTTCGCCGACGGCCTGAAAGTGTTCCTGCAGGAAACGATCATCCCGACGGGCGCCAACAGGGGCCTGTTCCTGATCGCGCCGATCATCACCTTCACCGTGGCGCTGCTCGCCTGGGCGGTGATCCCGTTCAATTCGGGCGCGGTGCTCGCCGACATCAACGTCGGATTGCTCTACATCCTCGCGATTTCGTCGCTCGGCGTTTATGGGGTGATCCTCTCGGGCTGGGCGTCGAACTCGAAATATCCCTTCTTTTCGGCGATGCGCGCCTCGGCGCAGATGATTTCCTATGAAGTTTCGATCGGCTTCATCCTGATCGGCGTCGTGCTCTTCGCCGACAGCTTCAACATGAACGAGATCGTGAAAGCGCAGCAGGGTCACGGGCTCGGCATCGTCAACGCCTTCGGCTTCAACCTGCTGCTCTTCCCGCTCGCGGTGATGTTCCTGATCTCGGCGCTCGCCGAAACCGCGCGCGCGCCGTTCGATTTGACCGAAGCGGAGAGCGAACTCGTCGCGGGTTACCAGACCGAATATTCGTCGATGAGCTTCGCGCTCTTCTGGCTCGGCGAATATGC
>CBINGC010000100.1:0-3641 GCA_966250105.1 uncultured Sphingopyxis sp.
GGCCCGAGCGGCGGCGACGGGTTGGCGGTGCCGGCGGGCACCTGCAGCTTGATGTAGCCGCTGATCTTCTTGGCCATGATGGCCTCCTTTCTTTCTGTCGCCCCGGATCTGGACCCGGGGCTCAAAATAAGCGGTCAAGCAGAAGGGCATCACCCCTTCCTCCCGCGCGGAATCGCAACCTTGTCTGATGCGAAGCGGCGCCCATAGAGCCAAAGGCGCCGGAAAACAAGCCTTATTGGGGACGGTAGCGGATCAGCCCTTCCTGCGCGGCGGTGGCCATCAGCGTGCCGTCGCGGCGATAGATCGATCCGCGGCAGAGGCCGCGGTCGCCGCCCGTCCACGGGCTGTCCATCACGAAGACGAACCAGTCGTCGACGCGCACGTCCCCGTGAAACCACATCGCGTGATCGAGGCTGGTCGACACCATGCCCGGGGTCCAGAAGCTGACGCCGTGCGGCAGCATCGCCGACGAGAGCAGCCCCATGTCGGAGGCGAAGGCGAGGAAGCCGCGGTGGAGCAAGGGATCGTCGCCGATCGGCGCGGCGACGCGGAACCACTGATAATGCTGCGTCGCCCGGTCCGAGGCCGGCGGGCGAAAGCTGCGCACCTCGAACGGGCGGCTGCGCGCCATATGCGCGAGCTGACGGTCCGAAATATGCGGGTCGGCGGCGATGAAATCGGTGAAGTCCCAGCATTCCTCGGGCGGCAGCAGGTCGGGCATCGCGACCTGATGCGACAGCCCCTCGGCGGGCCGCTGGAACGAGGCGGTCAGGTTGAAGATGACCTTGCCGTCCTGGCGCACGACGACGCGGCGGTTCGAAAAGCTGCGGCCGTCGAAGTCGCGGTGGAGGCGAAAGTGCAGCGGCTTGGTCTCGTCGCCACCGCGCAGGAAATAGGCGTGGAGCGAATGGACCTGCTTGTCGGGATCGACCGTGCGCGCGGCGGCGGTCATCGCCTGCGCGATGACCTGTCCGCCGAAAATCCGGTCGCGCGAGGTGGTCGGACGCGCGGGAAAGGTGAATTCGTCGTCGACGCCGGGCACCGCGTCGAGGTCGAACAGGCGGGCGACCGCGCCGACGACCTTGTCGGCGGGCGTGCTCGCGTTGATTTCGCGTGCGAGATCGAGACGCGCCTGCAGCTCTTCGGGCGTGAGGCTCATGCGCAATTCCCCCGGACTGGGACCGCCCGCGCCCGCGTGGGCGCAGCGACGTTACTTGAAGCGTTCGACCTGTTCGAAGTCGAGTTCGACCGGGGTGGCGCGGCCGAAGATCGACACCGACACCTTGACGCGCGCCTTTTCGAAATCGAGTTCCTCGACCAGCCCGTTGAAGCTGGCGAAGGGACCGTCGAGCACCTTGACCTGATCGCCGATTTCATAGTCGACGCGGATTTCGGTCTTCGGACGCGCCGCGGCCTCTTCCTTGCTGTTCAGGATGCGCGCGGCCTCGGCCTCGCTGATCGCCTGCGGCTTGCCCGACGACCCCAGGAAGCCCGTGACCTTCGGGGTGTTCTTGACGAGGTGATAGACATCGTCGGTCATCGTCAGCTTGGCGAGGACATAGCCGGGGAAGAATTTGCGCTCGGCCTGAACCTTCTTGCCGCGCTTCACCTCGGTAACGGTTTCGACCGGCACCTCGACCGCTTCGACGAAGTCGGTGAGGCCCATGCGTTCGGCTTCGGAAAGCACCGAATCGCGAACCTTGTTCTCGAAACCCGAATAGGCGTGAATGATGTACCAGCGCGCCATGTCTATCCGTATCCTGTCCCTGTAAACGCGGGCGTTAGCGCGCGAGCGACGTCAGCCAGCTGACGATCGCGTTGAAAACCGTGTCGACGCCAAGGAAGAAGAGCGAAAGGATCGTCGTCATGATGAGCACCATGATCGTCGTCTGCACCGTCTCGCGGCTCGTCGGCCAGACGATCTTGCGCGCTTCGGTGCGCACCTGATTGATGAACTCAGCCGGGCTGGTCTTGGCCATGTCGATCGTCCTGTCCTTGCAACGTCAATGATCCGGGCCAGATGGGTTGCCGCCGCCCGCACGTCAAGCGCGCTTTGGGCAACAGTCCGCCCACCCTCCCCGAGCATGTCGGCGAAAGGCGGAAGGAAAACGGCGCATCTGTCCGAATGAAAGCGGCCTTTACTTGGGCCGTGCGGCGATTGCAAGTCAAAGGCGGGCGGGTATTCGGCCGAGTTCGCGGTGCATCCAGACGAGCAGGCCGATCATGACCATCCACGCCGCCGTCGGTTGCAGCGCGAAGATCAGGTGCAGCTCGCGCGCCGCCGCCCGGCCGTTTTGCGGATCGAAGCCGACGAGGTCGAGCGCCGCATAGCTGACCGCGATCGCGGCGGCGACGCCGAACTTCGCCATCAGGTTGAGCAGCGCGAAGAGAAAGGCCGACCGATTGCGCCCGCATCGCTCGCTGTCGCGCGGAATCAGGTCGGCGAGCATCGAGTAGGTGAAAAGCAGCCCGACGAAGCCGGTGCCGAGCATCAGCGAGAAGCCGACCGCCTGCCCCAGCCCGCGCGGCTGCTGCGCCAGGGTCGCGACGAGCAGGCCGCCGATCAGCAAGCCCATCGCCATCATCATCGGCGGCTTTCCGAAGCGGCGCGCGAGGAAGGTCCAGATCGGCGACGCGAGCGCCCCGCCGATGAAGCTTGCGAACAACAGCACCGCGCTCTGCCCGTCGAGGTCGAGCACCGCGGCGGCGAAGAAGACGAAGAGCGACGTCAGCGAACCAAAGGCGAAGCTGTTGAGGAATTGCACGCCGAGCAGCAGCATCAGTGGCCGGAAGGACAGCGAGGCGGAGATTTCGTGCCGCCAGCCGAAGCCGGACTCCGCCGCCACCGTGCGCAAGGGCACGTGGCGGATCGCGACGAGCGCGATCGGGACCAGGAGGAGGAAGAGGCTGGCATAGGCCATGATCCGCCCCTGCAGGCTGAGCCCCGGGATCAGCAGCTGCGCCGCGGCGGGCGCCGCGAAAGCGAGGATGAGCGCGATCTTCGCGAACCAGTCGCGCATCCCGTAAAGAAGCGCGCTGTCGGCGGGCGTGCGGACGAGCGCCGATCCCCACGAGAGCTGCGCAACCTCATAGAGACTGTAGCTCGAGTAGAAGAATATCATCATCAGGAAGAGCGCCGCAAAGGGCAACCCATTGCCGACGGTGACGAGCGCGAGCAGCAGCAGCGACAGGGGAAGCAGCGCAAGCAGCATCCAGCGCCGGTGCGCGCCGAGCCCGGTGCGGACGCGGTCGACCATCGTCCCGATCAGCGGATCGACGACCCCGTCCCAGATGGTGGTGAGCGAAAAGAGCAATCCGACCAGCGCGACCGAAATCGCCCCACCCTCTGCGATATAGGGCGGCAGATAGACGCTGAACGGCAGGCCGAGCATGACCGTCGGCCCCGCGGTGGCGGCATAGGCGGCGACGGCGCGCGGCCGCAGGGCGGAGGCTTCGACGGCCGGGGCGGCCGATGGCAGAACGGTACTGGCCAGGATGCGACACTCCCGAAACGGACGCCGCAGGGTTTCAGTTATTTACAATTGTGTCAACAGGGGCGTAGAGCTGGATCGCCCATCGAGTGGAATGCGCGTCATCCCGCGCAGCGCCTCTTTCTTCGTCATCCCGGCGAAGGCCGGGAT
>CBINGC010000101.1:0-3586 GCA_966250105.1 uncultured Sphingopyxis sp.
TCGCCGCGGAAGTCCTGGCCGAGCTTGTCGATCTCGTCGAGCAGGAACAGCGGGTTCATCGCGCCGGCCTTTTTCAGGTTCGTCACGATCTTGCCCGGCAGCGAGCCGATGTACGTACGGCGGTGGCCGCGGATTTCGGCCTCGTCGCGCACGCCGCCCAGCGACTGGCGCACGAATTCGCGGCCCGTGGCTTTCGCGATCGAACGGCCGAGCGAGGTCTTGCCGACGCCCGGGGGGCCGACAAGGCACAGGATCGGCCCCTTCAGCTTGTTGGTGCGCGCCTGCACCGCCAGATATTCGACGATCCGGTCCTTGACCTTCTCCAATGCGTAATGATCGTCATCAAGGACGGCTTGCGCCTTAGCGATATCCTTCTTGAGCTTCGACTTCTTGCCCCACGGCAGGCCGATCAGCGTGTCGAGATAATTGCGCACGACGGTCGCCTCGGCCGACATCGGCGCCATCGCGCGCAGCTTCTTGAGCTCCGCCTGCGCCTTCGCCTTGGCTTCCTTCGACATTTTGAGGCTGTCGATCTTGAGCTGCAGCTCGGCGAGGTCGTCGCCGCCCTCGCCATTGTCGTTGCCGAGTTCGCGTTGGATCGCCTTCAACTGCTCGTTGAGATAATATTCGCGCTGGCTCTTTTCCATCTGGCGCTTCACGCGGCCGCGAATCTTCTTTTCGACCTGCAGCACGCCGAGCTCGCCCTCCATGAAGGCGAAGACCATTTCGAGCCGCTTCGACGGCGCATCCTCGACGAGCAGCGCCTGCTTGTCCGAGACTTTGATGTTGAGGTTTCCTGCAACCGAATCGGCGAGGCGCGAGGCGTCCTCGATCTGCGACAGCTGCACCGCCGTTTCGGCGGGCATCTTCTTGTTGAGCTTAGCGTAATTTTCGAACTGATCGACAACCGAACGCATCAGCGCGGCGGTATCGACGCTGTCGTCGATGGTATCGCCGATCGGCTTGACGCTCGCCATTACGGCCTTGTCTTCGGTCGTGAGCGCCAGCAGCTTCGCACGCTCCTTGCCTTCGACGAGCACGCGGACGGTGCCGTCGGGCAGCTTCAGCAGCTGAAGCACGGTGGCGATCACGCCGACGTCGTAGAGATCGTCGCGCTGCGGATCGTCCTCGCCCGGATCGAGCTGTGCGACGAGGAAGATTTCCTTGTCGCTTTCCATTGCGGCTTCGAGTGCGGCGACCGAGCGGTCGCGGCCGACGAACAAGGGCACGATCATGTGCGGAAAAACGACGATGTCACGCAGCGGAAGAAGAGGATAGGATTGCGTCATTACGGCTCCTGGACGGGCCCCGCGACCGGGCGCACCGCCCTTCTTATAGGTGGTTCGTCGCTAATATGGCGTAACTTGGCACGCATTCAATGTCGCTGTGCTGAACGGGAAGGGAATAACGTCGCCCCCGCGGAGGCGGAGGTCGTTATAGCTCTAATACTGCACCCAGCGTAAAACGACGGCGGCCCCCGCCTTCGCGGTGGCGACGGATAATCAAAACGGCAGCTTGAAGCCCGGCGGAAGCGGCAGGCCGCTCGTCATCTTGCCCATTTCCTCGTTGCTCGCCGCATCGGCCTTTTCGCGCGCGTCGTTGAACGCGGCGGCGAGCAAGTCCTCGAGCATCTGCTTGTCGGACGGAACGATCAGGCTGTCGTCGATGTGGATCGCCTTGATCCGGCCCTTCGCGGTCGCGGTGATCTTCACTAGCCCGCCGCCCGAAACGCCTTCGACCTCGACGCTGTCGAGCTTCGCCTGCGCCTCCTGCATCTGGGCCTGCACGGTGGCGGCGGCTTCCTGCGCCGCCTTCATCATTTCTTCGATTGATTTCATGGGTTCGACCTATGGCGATTGTCGTCGTCCTCGACAAGCCTTGCATCAGGAAAAGCCGCCAGAGCGGCCTTTACAACGGGCAACTCGCGAATTCGCGCGCCATTGTCATCGAGTTTCGCCTGCCGCACCTGCCCCAGGCTTGGCCGCGCCGCGCCCTCGCCGGTACGCACCTGCCAGCGGCTACCGGTTTCGTTCAACAGCGCTTCGCCCAGGCGGCGCGCGAAATCGCCGTCGAGTGCCGGGACCGGGGCATAGACGAGCAAACCCGGCTCTAATTCGACAAGTTTGAGATCGTCATAGACCTGCCGAGCAAGTTGATGATTTCCGGAACTTTCCAGAAGCTGGTGGATTTGCGCGATCGTCAGCGCCGAAGCCGGGGCCTCGGCCGCTGGCGCGTCGACGGGCGAAGCGACGGCGGTATCGCTTGGCGCCGCGGGCGCGGGCGGCGCGACCATCGGCGTCGCCGGAACGCCGCCCTTTTCCAGCAATTTCGCAAGTTCGCCGGGATCGGGCATCGAAGCGGCGTAAATCACGCGAAGCAGCAGCATTTCGATATGCTCGAGCGGATTGTTCGCGCGGAGCACCTCGTCATGCCCCTTGAGCAGCAACTGCCACAGCCGATTGAGCGGCGCAAAACCCAGCTTTTGCGCCCAGTCGCCGATGCGTTCGCGGTCGGCCGCCGCGAGCGCGGGATCGTCGTGGCGTGACACTTTGGCGAGGGTGATCGCGTGCGTCAGGTCCATCAGACCGCGCACCATCGCGACGGGTTCGATGCCGAGCGCATATTGCGCGCGTGCAAGATCGATCGCGCCGCCCGCATCGCCGTCGAGAATCGTCGCCATCAGTTGCGCGATCGCAGTGCGGTCGGACAGGCCGAGCATGACGCGCACCTGATCGGCGCTGATCTTGCCGCCGCCATCAAGGTCGGCGTGCGCGATCGCCTGGTCGAGGATCGACAGACCGTCGCGCACCGAACCCTCGGCGGCGTTGGCGATCAGCCAGATCGCCGGCGCCTCCGCCTCGACGCCCTCTTTCTGCAAAATCGCGCTGAAATGCGCGAACAGCATGTCGGGTGTGATGCGGCGAAGGTCGAAACGCTGACAGCGCGACAGCACCGTCACCGGAACCTTGTTCACTTCGGTGGTCGCGAACAGGAATTTGACGTGCGGCGGCGGCTCTTCCAGCGTTTTCAGAAGCGCGTTGAAGGCGTTACGCGACAACATGTGCACTTCGTCGATGATGTAGATTTTGTAACGCGCCGAGACAGCGGCGTAGCGGACGGCCTCGATAATCTCGCGCACATCGTCGACGCCGGTGTTCGACGCGGCGTCCATCTCGATCACATCGATATGGCGTCCCTCGGTGATCGCGCGGCACGGTTCGCACACCCCGCACGGATCGATCGTCGGCCCACCCTGCCCGTCGGGACCGATGCAGTTCAATGCCTTGGCGATCAGGCGCGCGGTCGAGGTCTTGCCGACCCCGCGCACCCCGGTCATCAGAAAGGCATGCGCCAGCCGGTCGCGCGCGATCGCATTGCCGAGCGTGCGCACCATCGCATCCTGACCGATCAGTTCGGCAAAGGTTTGCGGGCGATATTTGCGGGCAAGAACACGGTAAGGCCCCGAAGACGCCTGCGGCGCCGTCTCGGGCAGGTCCATTCCCAGCATCGGGGTGTCGTCGTCGGCGGAATCGCTCATAGGTTCCGTATTAGGCACGGCATGCCCGCTTGTCGAAGGAGAATGCGG
>CBINGC010000102.1:0-3163 GCA_966250105.1 uncultured Sphingopyxis sp.
CCGCTTCCCACCCCATTCCGGCCGCGACGGCAACCTGAGCGTCGCCGAGCAATGTAACCGCCGGGACTGGCCGCTAGCTGTCAGACTACTAGAGAGCGCAGATATCAAGAAGCGGACATTACTCGGGCAACTTGACCAGAAGGCAAGTATCAAGCGATTGCGATGGTTCGAAATTTTCCCGATAATGAGCGTCGCAGCCGGCGGACTCAAGCGGCAAAGAGAAAAATATGAAGGATAATTCGATCGCGAAATGTGTCGAAACGCTGAGAATACAGCAACTGTCCGTTCCGAACTTTGAAATCATTCGTGAGATCGGGATTGGGGCGAACGGGACTGTCTTCGAGGCCCACGATATCCGCCTCGATCGCCGAGTCGCGCTAAAGATTTGGAACTCTGCGGGTAGCCCGCGGGCCCAAGCCGAGATCAGGAAGATTGCTGGCGTGAACCACCCGCTCGTGGTCAGCACCTATCTCTTCGGAGCGGTGGATGACCTACCCTACGCAGTAATGGAACTTGTTCCGGGCGTGTCAGGCAAGCAGTGGATGCGTTCAGAACCATCCGTTGATTGCCGGGTCAAGATCTGGCGCATGTACGCACGGGCGCTCCGCCACCTATATGCGTCTAAACTCGTTCACGGCGACCCGCACCTCGGCAACCTTATTGTATATGATGACCGAGCTGAGGCGGTGGACCAGCGCGGACGGTTAGGCAAGCCGAGCGTCGCGATGAAACTCGCCGATACAGGGACCAGCGAAATCTGGGGTGACGATGGCAGCTTCGAGGCCCGGGAGGCACGGTTCATTCGAGAAACGGCGAAGCGTCTGCTCAAGACAGAGCGGTTCGGCGCACTGGCTGATGGGCTCGATAGCCTTGAGTACCCAGAGATGCTTGCGGCGTGTGACGCCGTGGTGTCCTGCATTTCCACCCTTAATGGCATGGCCGACAGCGACGCTTATTCACTGGTAGCGGGAGCGGTCGTAAAGATCGCCGTGAATACGCCGGTCTTCGATCTCGACGAGTTACGCCGACAGGCTTTAGAGAGCCGCATGACGCAGGTTCATCGCGTCGTGACACGCCTGAACGGTGCGCTACAAGGCCGTAGCGAACAGCATTGGTGGGAGGGTGAAGAGGAGATCGCGTCGGAGACGAGGCACCTATACGCGCAACTACGTGAGGACTGGCGCTCCAGACGAGCGTGAAGATCAGCGCGGTGATTGTTGCGGCTTCCGCGTCAAGGTAATCGTCACCTTAAAGTTGTGCGGTCGATTGCTTTAGTTTGGCCGATAGCGGAACAGCTGCATTCGGACATCGGTCTTAAGAAGCAGACGTAAACCTCAAGTCTTCGCCATGTCTCGGCCCGGTTGCAACAGGACGAGACTCACCGTCGCCAAAGTTTACAACATTTTGCGTAGTGGCCACAGCTGGCCGCCCATGGATGGCGCGGCTGCTGACCGACAGATTGCGTCGTCGCAATATCGAGCTGCCCCGTTACTCATCTTCCCGAGCCACTTATCGCCATTTCGCTGTCCGATTTGAAATGATGAAAGCGAACCGTCGCGCGACGCTAGCCCGCCGTTCCCGCACATGGAAGACCCGAAAACGAGCGGCACGACAACGCCGAAACTATTGATTTGGTTAGAATTACGGATTCCCCGAATAAGCCCCTGCTTTCGGCGCTTCGACGCAGACATCGGCCAGCCAAAAAAATTGAATTATCGGCCAATTAATGTCACAATAATTTATGGATCATTTATTTGGCAGGGAGGCCGGAACATGAGATTCATGAAACTAGCTCTAGCAATTGCAGCTCTGGCATCTTTGTTTCCCAGCGCACTGCAAGCCGCCTGCCGAGACATTCTCGAACAGGGAATCAGAAACACCTATCAGAACGTGAAATCGGGAAACCTGCGATCGGCTTATGCTCAGGGTTTCTGTAACTCCTATCAACAAGGAAACACATCCGATGAAGGCGGCGGCGTAGGAATTTCCATGCCGATTGAAGGTGTAACATTTAATTTAAATGGAAATTACAACAGCTCTCGGGGTAATTCCATTGCATCTTCTTCGTGCGGTAATGCAAGCTCGTCATTGAGCGACGACGATTATGAGTATCTTCTGCGGTCGACCGCCGATGCTCAGTGACTCTCGGCGATGGCCATGATATCGATCACGGGCTGTGGGGGCCAAGGAGCCAGCTGGTTATGTCGAGCGTGACGTGATCACGCTGCCATACGCCAGCGGAATCGATGCCAAAAGTCTGAAGCAATCTTATAGTGATACGGTCGCCTTGCTTAAGAAACGGGCAGCAGAAGAAACCCGCGATGCCGAATATCAGCCACAAGTAGGCTCTTACGCTGTCTATCCTATTGGAGATGCGCGCCCTTGGGTCGTTTTTGGAGCAGTCGCGCCGCGCAAAGGGGTATTCTACGCAATACCCTATGGCCACTACGCGTCGCTCGATGACTATAAGAATGGCCGGATCGACAACTTAATGGCAAGATCGACGTCTGCCGCATGGAAATCCGATGGGATCAGCTTCCTGATGGGCCGATCGCGCCGGGACGCGGATGGGCGGACATGTATATGTCCGGCGTCGATTGTAAGCCGCCACCGGCCGATCAATTGGCCATGTTGGATGAATGGAAGAAAGCAAAGGCAGACTATTTTGTCGCAGGAAAGGCCTCGGATGGCAAAGTGAGCGTTGCGCTGATCCGGGAGGTTCAGCGGAAAGGTGCCAGATACACCTTTCGATCCCGTCGCTGCTTCGGCGAAAATCATGGACGCGGGGGATCTCGTCACATCAGCGGATTCCGTTGGTCGACGACGATCTAGCAGCATCGGTCCTTGGGACGCGAAGCGGAAGGCTGCTTACTCATTTTTCTGATGATATTTACGGAAGCGACTTTCCCAACCTGATTTGCGGCGTCGACGGATTGCAATGGTCCGACATCGCGGCAGAGGGCGCTGACGCATCCCGTATGTCAACAGCGCGACGGCTTTGCCGCGACATGATGGGGACATACAAGAAACGACGAACTGAGGAGGCTCTTCGCGCCTATGAAAGAAATCCGAATACGATCCAGTCGATACCCCTGAAGCGCGAGATCGAGGGGGAGAAACGGTGATATGACGGCGCAGACGCCGAAATCGCCAGGTCTGGCCG
>CBINGC010000103.1:0-2972 GCA_966250105.1 uncultured Sphingopyxis sp.
GTCCGGCGCGGCGAGCATGAGGTCCGCGACGTCCAGAACATCGCCGACATCCTGGTCGATCCCGAAGGCGCGCTCGAACGGCGCAACCATTGGGAGAAAACCAGCCACAGCCTGCTGGTCGGCGCGATCCTCCACGTTCTTTATGCCGAGCCGGAAAAGACGCTCGCGCGGGTAGCCACATTCCTGTCGGACCCCCAGCAGCCGTTCGTCACCACGCTCCGGCGGATGATGACCACCAATCATCTCGGCACGAAGGATGCGCCGATCGTGCATCCGGTCGTGGCGTCGGCGGCGCGCGAGGTGCTCAACAAGTCCGAGAACGAGCGCAGCGGCGTCCTCTCCACCGCCATGTCATTTCTCGGCCTCTATCGCGACCCGACCGTCGCCGAGGTCACGTCGCGCTGCGACTGGCGGATCGCGGATCTCGTCGAGGCGGGCCACCCCGTCTCGCTCTACCTCGTCATTCCGCCATCGGACATCAGCCGAACCAAGCCGCTGGTACGCTTGGTGCTCAACCAGATTGGTCGCCGCCTTACCGAGAAGCTGGATGCCGATCCTGCCAAGGCGGGCAAGCACAAGCTCCTGATGATGCTGGACGAGTTTCCGGCATTGGGGCGCCTCGACTTCTTCGAGACCAGCCTTGCGTTTCTTGCAGGCTATGGGGTTCGCGCCTTCCTGATCGCGCAGTCGCTCAATCAAATCGAGAAGGCATATGGCGAGCACAACTCCATTCTCGATAACTGCCATGTCCGTATTGCCTTCGCGACCAATGACGAACGCACGGCGCGGCGGATCTCGGACGCGCTCGGCATCGCCACCGAGCAGCGCGCGATGCGCAACTACGCCGGCCACAGGCTCGCGCTGTGGTTGGCCCATGTCATGGTCAGCCGGCAGGAGACGGCGCGGCCGCTCCTGACCACCGGCGAGGTGATGCAGCTCCCGCCCAAGGACGAACTGGTGCTCGTTTCCGGCATGGCGCCGATCCGCGCGAAGAAGCTGCGCTATTACGAGGATCGCAATTTCCGCGAGCGGATCGCGCCGCCGCCCCAGCTCGCGCCCGGAGACTATCCCGATCGCCCGCAGGGCCGCCCCGACGATTGGAGCGGGCTGGTCCGCGCGCCTGACAGCCGGCTTGGCAAGGCCGACGACGACGCGAAAGCCGATGAGGACGGCGGCTTGCAACAGCAGCGCCATCCCGGACTCGGCGAGGAACAGACCAAAAAGCCCGAACCGCCCAGGCAGCTCGATCTTCTCGGCCTCGACCGCGACGACACCGATCCCGTCGCCGAAAAGCACGCGATGGACCGCGCCGGCACCACCGGCACGCTGATCCGCGCCCATACCATCAACCAGGGTCGCGACAGCGACACACTGCCGAGCTTCTGACGATGGCGGCGATCAAACCCAACCGCGTCCGCTACCAGCTCTTCCTGCCCGAAGATCTGAGCCACCGCTTCGAGGCGCTGGCGAGCCAGCCCGGCGCGTCCAAATCGGCGATCCTCACCGACGCGCTCACCGCCTGGCTCAACCGGCAGGCGGCGAGCGGGCTGGAGAACAAGTTCAGCCAGCGGCTCGATCGCATGTCGCTCGCGCTGGGGCGTGTCGAGCGTGACGGGCATGTGCTGCTCGAGAGCCTGGCGCTGTTCATCCGCTATGAACTGATGGTGCAGGCCCCTTTGGCCGAAGCCGACGAAGCGGCGCGTGCGATCGGCCGAGACCGCTTCGAGGCGTTCATTGCCCGCGTCGGCGAAGCGCTCGCCAGCGGCCAGCGCACGCTTGCTGCCTCCGCGAAAGACAATGGAGGTGGGCGATGAGCGACACGCTTTTCGGCTCCGATAATTCCGCAGGGCGTCGGCGCGCGATGCTGCGCACCGCGATGGGGACGACTATCGCGGCGGCGCTGGCCGATCCGATGGTCATCGAGATCATGGTCAACCCGGACGGCGTGTTGCGCCTCGATCGACTTGGCGAAGGCCGGATCGATACCGGCACCAAATATGAGCCCGCGCAAGTCGAGCGGATCATTCGTCTGGTAGCATCCCACGCGCGCACCGAGGTTCATGGCAATGCGCCGATCGTTTCGGCCGAGCTGCCGCCGCACGGCGAA
This sequence comes from uncultured Sphingopyxis sp., assembly GCA_966250105.1. Lineage (GTDB taxonomy): Bacteria > Pseudomonadota > Alphaproteobacteria > Sphingomonadales > Sphingomonadaceae > Sphingopyxis. The sequence continues at coordinate 2,108 of CBINGC010000103.1, forward strand.
GGCGCGGGCGAGCGGTTCGAGGGTATCCTGCCGCCGGTCAGCCTCGCGCCATGCTTCTCGATCCGCAAGCCCGCGGCGCGCATCTACACTTTGCTCGACTATGTGCGGGACGGCATCATGCTCGCCGACACGGCGCGACTGCTGTCGATGGCCGTGGTCGAGCGCAAGAACATCCTGGTCGCGGGCGGCACCAGTTCGGGCAAGACGACGCTTGCCAACGCGCTGCTCGCCGAGATGGCGCACCTCGATGAACGCGTCATCATCATTGAAGACACGCGTGAGTTGCAATGCGCCGCGCCCGACGTGGTGGGGCTGCGCACGCGTACGATCGGCACTGCCGGAGCCGGCGGCGTCACGATGGCTGATCTTGTCCGCTCGACATTGCGGCTCCGCCCCGATCGCATCGTCGTTGGCGAGGTGCGCGGGCGCGAAGCGCTCGACATGCTCAAAGCCTGGAACACCGGGCATCCGGGCGGCATCGCAACCGTCCACGCCAATTCGGCAGTGTCGGCCCTCTACCGGCTCGAGCAGCTCGTGCAGGAAAGCGTCGTCACCGTTCCGCGCCGGCTGATCGCCGAATCCATCGACATGATCGTGTTCATCGCCGGGCGCGGCCTCGCGCGCCGCGTCGACACGATCGCGCGCGTCGCCGGCCTCGATCCCGACGGCGGCTACGCCGTCCTCGACCTTACTCCCGACCACGCCCTCGAACCCCAAGGAGAATGACCATGCGCTTGTCCCGTATTCCTGCCCGTATTCCTGATCGTCGGAGCATCTTCCTCACCGGAGCCGCCATCGGCCTCGGGCTTGCGCTCGCCGCCACCGCGCAGGCCGCCGGCTCGGGCATGCCGTGGGAGGAACCGCT
>CBINGC010000104.1:0-2756 GCA_966250105.1 uncultured Sphingopyxis sp.
CGCCGCCCTCTCTGCCCGCTCGACCTATTCGCCGTCGCCCCCGGCGATCCGGCGCCCCGCATCCTCGTCGTAGAGCGACCAGTCGGCGGGGCATTTGTTTACCGGTTTCGGCAGCCCCTGCATGCCTTCGATCACCCAGCAATCGTTGAAGATCGAGCAATAGCAGGACCGCACCGCGAGTTTCCACCGCTCGGCGTTGAAGGCGCGCCAGACCTTTTCCGACGCGGGGGTGCGCGGCAGGCTGATGATCTCAATGGTCTCGCCGGGGCGTATCGCGATGCGGCTCGACGGCGAGGTCGCGAAGGACAGGCCGCGCGCGTCGGTCGCGCCGCAGCAGCCTTCGAGCAGGTCCACCGGCGTCGCGACCGGATTGCCCCGATAGCGGATCTCGATCGGGCCGAGGATCGCCGGGCCGACGCCGTTGTTCGTCAGGGTCAGCGAAATATCCGCATTGCCCTCGTCATCGACATTGCTGGTCCCGAAAGTGACGAAGGGCATGACGCCGCCGGTCTGCATCTTTTGCGTCGCATCGGCTTGCACGAAGGCGAACCAGGCGAGCGCGAGCGAGGCGATCAGCGCGGGCAGGCCGATGAGGAAATGCGCGGCGGTGATGAACGGCAGGTAGCGCAGGAAGCGCGATCCGAGGTCGGCGGCCGCCGGGGAGGCCGGGGCCGCGGCGGGTTCGGTGTCGCGGGTCGGAATCTCGTCCATCGCTTCTTCTGCCTTGGTTGGTCGCGGGCGTGCGGAGCTTGCCTAGACTGCCTTGGGCGCTTTTCCAACACCGGCCGGGCCACACCCGGCGCGAATGCCGGGCGTGCGAAAGCGCTCGCATCGCCGGCGCGATTGCGTTTATGATCGGCGCCATGCTGACCCTTTTCGCCGCGCTCGCGCTCGCCGCTCAATCGACTCCCATCCCCCCGCAGGCAACCCAGTTGCCGCCCCCGGTGCCGCCGGTTCCGGCGCCCGTCACTCCCGCGATCGAGGCCGACACGCGGCCCTATGTCGCGCTCGTCACCGATCTCGGCACGATCACCGTGCGGGTCGAGGACAAGCGCGCGCCGATCACGGCGACGAACTTTCTCCGCTACGTCGATGCGAAACGGCTCGACGGCTTCAAATTCTATCGCTCGACGAAGAGCTGGGGCCCGGCGAACCAGCTGATCCAGGCGGGCAATCGCGGCGATGCGCGCAGGAATTTCCCGCCCATCGCGCACGAGCCGACGACGGCGACGGGCCTCACCAACTGCAAGGGGGCACTGTCGATGGCGCGGCTCAACCCCGGCGACGCCACCAGCGACTTCTTCCTGCTGCTGTCCGACATCAAGGGCTTCGATGCCGATGCGCCGGGAGGCGATGGTGCGGGATTCGCGGTATTCGGCGAACTGGTCGGCGGCGCCGACGTCGCCGAGGCCATTTTCAACGCCCCGATCTCGCCCACCGCGGGCGAGGGCGTGATGATCGGGCAGATGCTCGAGCCGCAGGTGACGATCAAGACCGCGCGCCGCGTGCCGGCGCCGGCCGATACTCCGGCGGGCTGCGTCGTCAAAACGCCTTGATTTTCTCCACTGACGTGGAGGCGGCACCGGCCCGCTCCCCCATCCGGCCTCCCATAGGCTACTATCGTTGGGGAGGCCGGGTGGGGGAGCGGGCCGGTGCCGATACCGACAAACGCCCCCATCATTTATTTTGCGTTCATCCGCGCTGTGGCTATACCGCGCGCATGACTCATCCTTCCTCCTCGCGCGCGCCCTCTTTTCGTGCGCCGGCGCGCCTGCTCGCCGCCGTCCTCGTGATCACTCCGATGCTGGCGGCCTGCGCCGGCGGCGGCGGGGTCAAGAAGGACACGCGTTACGTCGCGCGCGACGTCAACACGCTGTACCGCGCGGCGCAGGACCGGCTCGACCGCAAGCAATATGGGCTGGCGGCGGCGCTGTTCGACGAGGTCGAGCGTCAGCACCCCTATTCGCCCTGGGCGCGCCGCGCGCAGCTGATGAGCGCGTTCAGCTATTATATGGACCGCGAATATACGCCGGCGATCGAGGCCGCGCAGCGGTTCCTCGCGATCCACCCGGGCAACAAGGACGCGCCCTACGCCTATTATCTGATCGGCCTGTCCTATTATGAGCAGATCAGCGACGTCACCCGCGACCAGAAGATCACCCAGCAGGCGCGCGCCGCGCTCGGCGAAGTGATCCGCCGCTATCCCGACAGCCGCTATGCCGCCGATGCGCGGCTCAAGGTCGACCTGGTGCAGGATCATCTCGCGGGCAAGGAAATGGAAATCGGCCGTTTCTATCAGCGCAGCTCGAACTGGCTCGCGGCGTCGATCCGCTTTCGCGAGGTGGTCGACAAATATCAGACGACCAGCCACGCGCCCGAGGCGCTCTACCGCCTGACCGAATGCTATCTCGCGCTCGGCATTCCGGTCGAGGCGAAGAAATCGGCGGCGGTGCTCGGTGCCAACTATCCCGGCAATGAATGGTACCAGCGCGCATACAAGCTGATGCAGAGGCACGCCCCGAGCGCGTGATCGCGGCGGGAATAGATTCTGCCTTTGTTCTGCGGTAAGGACGGCCCGTGCTGACCGCCTTGTCCATCGCCAATATCGTTCTGATCGAACGGCTCGACCTCGATTTCGAGGCCGGGCTCGGTGTGCTCACGGGCGAAACCGGCGCGGGCAAGTCGATCCTGCTCGACGCGCTCGGCCTCGCGCTCGGCGCGCGCGCCGACAGCGCGCTGGTGCGGCAAGGCAGCGA
>CBINGC010000105.1:0-2686 GCA_966250105.1 uncultured Sphingopyxis sp.
ACTCCGCCGCCTTCTCCGCCTTGCCCTTCGCCTTCCCCTTGCCCGCCTTGGGCGGGGCGGGGGTGATCTCGAAGGTGAGCGGGTTGCCGACCTTGGCGTCGTCGCCGGTCTTCATCTTCACCTTGACCTCGCCGCCATGGACCAGCTTGCCGAAGAGTAGTTCCTCGGCGAGCGGCTGCTTGATCTTTTCCTGGATCAGGCGGCCCATCGGGCGCGCGCCATAGAGCTTGTCATAGCCCTTCGACGTGAGCCATTCGCGGGCGCCGTCGTCGAGCTGGATATGGACGTTGCGGTCGGCAAGCTGCAGTTCCAGTTGTAGGATGAACTTGTCGACGACCCGCGCGACCACCTCGGGCGGCAGATAGCCGAAGGGTACGATCGCATCGAGACGGTTGCGGAATTCGGGGGTGAAGAGATTCTTCACCGCTTCCTCCTGCACATCCTCACGCGTGAACTGGCCGAAGCCGATGCCCTCGCGTGCCATGTCGCTCGCGCCCGCATTCGTCGTCATGATCAGAATGACGTTGCGGAAATCGACCGTCTTGCCGTGATGGTCGGTCAGGCGGCCATGGTCCATCACCTGCAACAATATGTTGAACAGGTCGGGATGCGCCTTTTCGATCTCGTCGAGCAGCAGCACGCAATGCGGATTCTGGTCGATCGCATCGGTGAGCAGACCACCCTGATCATAACCCACATAGCCCGGAGGCGCGCCGATCAGGCGCGACACGCTGTGTCGCTCCATATATTCGGACATGTCGAAGCGCTGGAGCGGGATGCCCATGATCGACGCGAGCTGCTTGGCGACCTCGGTCTTGCCGACGCCGGTCGGGCCCGAGAACAGATAGTTGCCGATCGGCTTTTCGGGATCGCGCAGACCTGCGCGGCTCAGCTTGATCGCCGATGACAGCACCTCGATCGCGGTGTTCTGGCCGAAGACGACACGCTTGAGATCGGTCTCGAGGCTGGCGAGGGTCGCCTTGTCATCGGTCGACACCGACTTGGGCGGAATGCGCGCCATCGTCGCGATCACGGCCTCGATCTCCTTGGCGGTGATCGTTTTCTTGCGCTTCGACGGGGCGACGAGCATCTGCATTGCGCCGACTTCGTCGATCACGTCGATCGCCTTGTCGGGCAGCTTGCGGTCGTTGATGTAGCGCGCCGACAGGTCGACCGCGGCGTTGATCGCATCCTGCGTGTAACGCACCTGATGATGCGCCTCGAACGCGCTGCGCAGCCCCGCGAGGATCTTCTTGGTGTCCTCGAGGCTCGGCTCGATCACGTCGATCTTCTGGAACCGGCGCAGCAGCGCGCGGTCCTTTTCGAAATGGTTGCGGAACTCCTTGTAGGTCGTCGAGCCGATGCAGCGGATCACGCCGCCCGACAGTGCGGGCTTCAAGAGGTTCGATGCGTCCATCGCGCCGCCGCTCGTCGCACCCGCGCCGATGACGGTGTGGATTTCATCGATGAACAGGATCGCGTGCGGCAGCCCTTCGAGTTCGGTCACGACCTGTTTCAGCCGTTCCTCGAAATCGCCGCGATAACGCGTGCCCGCGAGCAGCGCCCCCATGTCGAGCGAATAGATGACCGCGGGCAGCAGCACCTCGGGCACGTCGCCTTCGATAATCTTGCGCGCGAGGCCCTCGGCGATCGCGGTCTTGCCGACGCCGGGATCGCCGACATAGAGCGGGTTGTTCTTGCTGCGGCGGCAGAGGATCTGGATCGTGCGATCGACCTCGGCGCCGCGGCCGATCAGCGGGTCGACCTTGCCGATCTTGGCCTTTTCGTTGAGGTTGACGGTAAACTGGTCGAGCGCGGTTTCCTTCTTGGACTTGCCTTCGCTCTTGTCCTTCGTCTCTTCCTTTTCCTCGGGCTCGGCCTGCGGCGAGGGCTTGCCGCCCTTGCCGACGCCGTGGCTCAAATAGGAGACCGCGTCGAGGCGCGTCAGATCCTGCTGCTGGAGGAAATAGACGGCATAGCTTTCGCGTTCGGAGAAGAGCGCGACGAGGACGTTGGCGCCCGTCACCTCATCCTTGCCCGACGACTGGACGTGCAGGATCGCGCGCTGGACGACGCGCTGGAAGCCCGACGTGGGCGATGGGTCGCTGTGCCCCTCGACCTTCAAACTGTCGAGTTCGGTGTCGAGATAGTGGACGACCGCCGATTGCAGGTCGCCCGTCGCGACGCCGCACGCGCGCATCACTTCGGCGGCATGATCATCGTCGATCAGCGCGTAGAGCAGATGCTCGAGCGTCGCATATTCATGGTGGCGCTCCGAAGCGGCCTTCAGCGCGTTATGTAGTGTCTTTTCGAGGCTTTCCGAAAAGGACGGCATGGTCTTCATCTCCTTGCGGGGACCAGGCCGGGGAGAGCGGCCCCCTTAGAAAGACAACGTGGCGATGCCGCCGCCCCACCGCAAGGGAAAAGCGGATGGCTTTGTGAAATTACGATGACTGCGGTTGCGCTGTGGTTAACGAGCTGTTGGGAAATAGGATCGCGCTTGCGCAATTTTATTTCGAAGTTGTCAAACTTGTCGTTCCCCTCCGGTATAATGATACCCGTGGTGGGGTTGCGGTGAGGAGAGGTTGCCTTTCGGAAAAGGATGGACGCGCGCATGATGGCGGGAGGTTATGTTGGCGGGATAATGTAGGACAGCGTTTTTTTGTCCGCGCTGAACGGCGATTTT
>CBINGC010000106.1:0-2547 GCA_966250105.1 uncultured Sphingopyxis sp.
TCTGGTACTTCCGCTACCGCCGGATCTAGTCGCGCGGTTCTGACTTTTCGGCCTTGGCCTGGCGCAGCCGGTTTTCGCGCATCGCGAGTTCTTCATGGCGGCAAAGCGGCACCGGGAGCTTGGCGGGCGGCGTTTCGCGGCGGGGTTTCTTGGCGGACATGGCGCCGACCATCCTAACGCACGCGCCGCGCATAAACAAATGGGGCGGCCTCGTGTCGAGTGCCGCCCCAGTTTTGTGGATCCGTCGGGGAGAGGGAGAGGACGGTTCCGGAGATTGGTGTCGGTTGTCTTAGCGCGCCAAATTAACGGGAGGCCATCTGGCTGTCGGTTTCGACTTCGGCGACGCCGGCGATCTTGAGCGCGGCGCGGAACTGCTTGGCGGCGGCGCGTTCGTTACCCGCTTCGCACAGCTTCTTGCCGGTCGAAACGAAGCGCTTGGCGCTCGACTGCTTGCTGCCTTCGACGCCGCTCGCGGCGACATGCGCCTGCTCGGCGAGACCGGCGCAGCGATAATCGCCGCCCGACTGGGCATAAGCGGGGGTCGTCGATGCGATCAGGCCGGTGAAGGCGAGCGCCGAAGCGGCGACGACGGCGAAGGCGGTGGGAAAGCGGCGGAAAGAGGAGAGCTGATAGGACATGGGAGAGGTTTCCTTTCGTTTCGTTGTGCAACCTTTTTAGGCGCGGTTGCGCAGATAGATAATCCTCTATAATCTGCAAGTGCTTTGAAGCAGGATTTAACAATCCCCCAAGGGGCGCTCGACGGGATCGAAGCCTTCCTGCGTGTCGCGGAAAGGCGCAGCTTTTCCGCCGCCGCCGCCGACCTCGGCGTCTCTCCCTCCGCGATCAGCCAGACGGTCAAGGCGCTCGAAGCGCGCGTCGGCGCGCCCTTGTTCATGCGCACGACACGCAGCGTGGGGCTCACGCAGGCGGGCGAAATGTTCCTCGAGCGCGCGGCGCCCGCCTACACCGGGCTCGCCGACGCCTATGAAGCGGCGCGCAATCTCGGCAACCGGCCCGCGGGACGGCTGCGCATCAATCTGATGCGCGGCGCGGTCCAGCCTTTGTTCGAGCCGATCATCGCGGGCTTTTGCGAAACCTATCCCGATATCGAGCTTGAGATTTATGCCGACGATGCGCTGGCCGACCTCAGCGCCGGGGGTTTCGATGCCGGGGTCAGGATGGGCGAATCGCTCGACGCCGATGTGATCGCGGTGCGCCTGACCGGACCCTTCCGCTTCGTCGTCGCGGCGGCGCCCGCCTATCTGGGCAAGCATGGCCGTCCCGAAACGCCCGAGGAGCTGCGCGACCATCGCTGCGTCCGCTTTCGCCTCGCGACCGGGGCGTTGATGCCGTGGACGTTCGAGAAGGGAAACCGCGAATATGACGTCAGCGTCACCGGGCCGGTGATCGTCAACGACTGGATCGCCGCGCTCGTCGCGATCCGCACCGGCGTCGCGATGGGCATGATGGCCGAACCGATGGCGAAGGCGATGGTCGAGGCCGGCGAGCTCGAGCTGGTACTCACCGACTATTGCGCCGCGACCTCGGGGCTCTTTCTCTATTATCCCGGCCGCAAGCAGGTGATGCCCAAGCTGCGCGCGTTCATCGATTATGTGCGCGAATATCTGCCCGACGAAATCACCGCATGACGGGATGAAGCGGTTTCGACCGGACGCGGAAACAAATCCCTTTGCCGTCAGCAGAAAATTTGGGCTGGCGCATCGCCGCAAATCCCGGCAGCAAGTTGTCAACTAAAAGAGTTGGGATGACATATGATTGATCTTGCGGCTATCGACTTTACCGCGCTGCTGCCGTTCATCCTGATCGGCTTTGCAGCGCAGCTCGTCGACGGCGCGCTCGGCATGGCGTTCGGCGTGATCTGCAACACGCTGCTCGTCGCGGTTCTGGGCGTCCCGCCCGCGACCGCGTCGGCCCGCATCCACGTCGTCGAGATTTTCACCACCGGCGTGTCGGGGCTGAGCCATGTGTTCCACCGCAATATCGACTGGCCGCTCTTCTTTCGCCTGCTGATCCCCGGGGTGATCGGCGGGGTGCTCGGCGCCTATGTGCTGTCGTCGCTGCACGCCGAGATCGTGAAGCCCTTCGTGCTCGGCTATCTGGTGCTGATCGGTATCTGGTTGCTGATCCGCGGCGTGCTGTATCCGCCCAAATTTTCCAAACCCAAGGTGGTCGCACCGCTGGCGGTGGTCGGCGGCTTCCTCGATGCGGCGGGCGGCGGCGGCTGGGGCCCGGTCGTGACGTCGAACCTGCTCGTCCAGGGCGGCGAACCGCGCAAGGTCGTCGGCACGGTCAACAGCGTCGAATTCTTCCTCGCGGTCGCGGTCTCGCTCGCCTTTATCTGGCATCTCGGTATCGACGATATTCTCGGCCCGACGCTGGGCCTGATCATCGGCGGCGTCATCGCCGCGCCGCTCGGCGCGATGATGGCGAAGCGTTTCTCGCCCAAAGTCATGCTGGTGCTGGTCGGCGCCGTGCTGACCGCGACGAGTGCGTTCGGGTTGTACAAGGTGCTGGTCGGGTAGCGGG
>CBINGC010000107.1:0-2546 GCA_966250105.1 uncultured Sphingopyxis sp.
GTAACCGTCCGGCCTGACCCGCTTGCCGAAGCGCAGAGGAGTGCGCAGGACGTCCTTAAGGTCGCACATAAGGACGCGCTTAAGGACAGCCATGACGCAGGTGACGGTGTTGACGGGGGCTGCTCGCCGCCGGGATTGGTCGGATGAGGAACGGCTCGAGATTCTTCGTGAGGCGTTTTCGCCTGGTGCCAAGGTCCAGCACGTTGCGCGGCGGTACGACGTCTCTCGTAGCCTGATCTATCAGTGGCGTCGTGCGGCTCTGCGCCGGGTGCAAGAGGCGTTCGTCCCGGCGGTGATCGACAATACGCCGGAGCCGGCCGTGGTCCCCACCGCACCGACCGAGCCGGAAGCGGCGATCGTGCTGGAGCTGACCGATGGTCGGCGGATGCGCATTTCGGCATCGACGCCGCCGGCGTTGGCAGCGGCTGCGCTGAGGGCGGTGCGATGATCCCGTCGGGTGCGCGGGTGTGGATCGCGATGGGCCATACCGATATGCGGCGCGGGATGCAGAGCCTGGCGGCGATGGTCCAGCAGCACTTCACCAGGGACCCGTTCGCCGGCGATCTCTGGGTCTTCCGGGGCCGCTCCGGATCGCTGATAAAGATTATCTGGCATGATGGGATTGCCATGTCGCTGTACACACGGCGGCTCGAGAAGGGTAAGTTCATCTGGCCCTCCGCGAAGGACGGCGTGGTGTCGCTGACGAGTTCGCAATTGGCCTGCCTGCTCGACGGGATCGACTGGCGCAACCCGCAGTATAGCTGGCGTCCGCAGAGTGCCGGATAACTTCACAAGACCGCGCATTTTCGGCTTGCCCTCGGGGCCTGGGGATGATTCACTTCGTTCATGGAAGCCGCCGTTTCGCCCTTTCCGGACGACGCCGATGCGCTCAAGGCGCTCCTCGCAACGGCGCTTCTGAGGGCTGACGAGGCTGAGCAACGCGCCGCAAGCGTCGAGGCCGAGCTGGCCAACGCCCGCGCCCTCGCGAGCGCCACCGAAGCGCTGATCGCACACCTCAAGCTGCAGAACGCCAAGCTGAGGCGTGAGCAGTTCGGCCCCAGTGCCGAACGCACGGAGCGGCTGCTCGCGCAGTTTGAGCTCCGGCTCGAAGACCTCGAAGCCGACGCGGCCGAGGACGAACTCGCCGCCGAAGCCGCCGCGGCAATGACGGCAACCGTTTCCGCTTTCCAGCGCAGGAAGCCGGTCAGGAAGCCATTTCCCGACCACCTGCCGCGCGAGCGCGTCGTCGTGCCCGCGCCGTGCTCGTGCCCGGCTTGTGGGGGCGGGCGCCTGTCGAAGCTCGGCGAAGATATAACCGAGACGCTCGAGGTGATCCCGCGTTCGTGGAAGGTCATCCAGACGGTGCGTGAGAAGTTCGCCTGCCGGGATTGCGAGAAGATCACGCAGCCGCCCGCACCCTTCCACGTCACCCCGCGCGGATGGGCTGGCCCCAGCTTCCTCGCCATGCTGCTGTTCGACAAGTACGGCCAGCATCAGCCGCTCCACCGCCAGGCCGAGCGCTTCGCCAGCGAAGGCGTGCCGCTCAGCGTGTCAACACTGGCTGACCAGATCGGTGCGGCCTGTCAGGCGCTCATGCCAGTCTTCCACCTGATGGAGGGCCACACCTTCGCCGCCGAGCGCCTGCACGGCGACGATACCACCGTGCCGGTCATGGCCAAGGGCAAGACCGTCACCGGTCGATTATGGAACTATGTGCATGACGATCGACCCTTCGGGGGCAATGATCCGCCCTCGGTCGTCTTCTACTATTCCCGCGACCGATGCGGCGACCATCCACGGCGCCACCTCACGGCCTGGTCAGGGATTCTGCAAGCCGACGCCTATAGCGGCTACAATGAGCTCTATGCGCCCAACCGGCAGCCCGGGCCGATCCTCGAGGCGGGATGCTTCGCGCACGCGCGGAGGAAGTTTTTCGAGCTCGCCGACGTCGAGGGCGCGGCACGCAAGAAGAGCCGCGGCAAGAAGGCGCCGATCGTCTATCCGATCGCGCTCGAGGCCGTGCAGAAGCTCGACGCCCTGTTCGCGATCGAGCGCGACATCAATGGCAAGAGCCCGGCCGAGCGCCTCGCCGTCCGTCAGGAACTCAGCGCGCCGTTGATGGCCGAGCTCCACAAATGGCTGAACGCGCAGCTGGCCCGGATCTCGCGCAACCACGACCTCGCCAAGGCCATCAACTATATGCTGCGCCGCTGGGACGCGTTCACCCGCTTCCTCAGCGATGGCAAGGTCTGTCTCTCAAACAACGCCGCCGAGCGTTCACTGCGCTGCGTGCCTCTCGGGCGCAAGTCGTGGCTGTTTTGCGGCTCGGATCGCGGTGGCCAGCGGGCGGCGGTCGCCTATTCGCTGATCCTGACCTGTCGACTCAACAACGTCGATCCGCAGGCATGGCTCGCCTACGTCCTCGCCCGCATCGCCGACCATCCCGTCAGCCGCCTCGACGAACTGCTCCCGTGGAATTGGAAGGCCGCCCAAGTCGCGCTCGCCGCCTGATCCAAACTGCGCCGCGGTACTCGGCGTATGCTTAC
>CBINGC010000108.1:0-2529 GCA_966250105.1 uncultured Sphingopyxis sp.
CGTTTAGAGTTTCGGACGCCGGCAGGCGTCGGAAAGTCGGCGGTGCCCGAACCGCGGGGGTCATAGACTGAGCTATGGGGAAAGCGGTTTTGAGCGTGACCTGGGGCTGAGGGATGCTGCCCAAAAGCGGACGCATCTGAGAGCGGACCGTCTTGATATAGGTCGCAATATCGGACGTCCAAAAGCAGACATGCCGACTTTGGTCGTGTGATGTCCGATTATGGGCAGCACTGGCGCAAGCGGGTCTGCTTCCAGGCGCAGGTCTGCCCTGGACGTTGGTGTTCGTAGGCCGTGCCGGGTCACGGCGCAGGGGTCCCGGATGAGACCGCCGGCTGGGGCGGCGCGCGAGGCTGATAGCGGCGCTCGAAGACCTCGATGATGATCATGGTGCCGCCGCAGCAGGGGCAGGTCGGCCGGGGCTCGGGCTCGTCGGCGGGCTCATCGGTCGGTGGAGGTGCGACATCGAGGAGGCGGCGCGCGCGTTCGAGATGATCCTTGCGGCGTGCGCTGGCGAGCAGGCCATAGTGACGGATGCGGTGGAACCCGCGCGGCAGGGCGTGGAGGAGGAAGCGGCGGATGAACTCGTCGGCGGCGATCGTCATGACCTGCTGCCGTCCGGCGCCGGCCTTGCGGTAGTCCTTGTAGCGGAAGGTGACCCCGGCATCGTCGAACCGGAGGAGCCGGCTGTTCGATATGGCGACCCGATGGGTGTAGCGCGCGAGGTAAGCGAGCACGGCCTCGGGCCCGGCGAACGGGGCCTTGGCATAAACGACCCAGCGCTTTTTGCGGACCGGCGAGAGGTGCCGCAGGAAAGCGCGTCGTTCGGCGAGATGCGTAATGCTGCCAAAGAAAGCGAGCTTGCCGGCATCGTGCAGCGCGCGAAGGCGGGTCAGGAACAGCCGACGGAACAGGGCGCCGAGCACGCGGACCGGCAGCAGGAAGGCGGGGCGTGCGGATATCCAGCGTGTTCCATCGCGCGAGATGCCGCCGCCCGGCACGATCATGTGGATGTGGGGATGATGGGTGAGCGCCGAGCCCCAGGTATGGAGGACGGCGGTGATGCCGATCCGGGCGCCGAGGTGCCTGGGGTCGGCGGCGATGGTCAGCATCGTGTCGGTCGCGGCCTTGAACAGCAGGTCATAGACGAGCGCCTTGTTGTGGAAGGCGATCGCGGCGACCTCGGCAGGCAGGGTGAAGACGACATGGAAGTAGCCGACCGGGAGCAGGTCGGCCTCGCGCGCCTCGAGCCAGCTGCGCGCGGCGGCACCCTGGCACCTTGGGCAGTGCCGGTTGCGGCAGCTGTTGTACGCGATCCGCCAGTGTCCGCAGTCGGTGCAGGCCTCGACATGGCCGCCGAGCGCGGCGGTGCGGCAATGCTCGATCGCCGACATGATCTTGAGCTGGTGCAGGCTCAGATGCCCGGCATGGGTAGTGCGATAGGCGGGGCCAGCAGCACGGAAGATGTCGGCAACCTCGAGCGAGGCGCGCACGAACCCTAACCGTCAGGCGCCTCCTCGCTCGGCGATGCGAGCGCTAGCCTGTCGAGCGGGCTGACGATCGAGCGAACGGTCTTCGTTGCGACCTGCGTGTAGAAGGCGGTGGTGTTTAGCTTGGCATGGCCGAGCAGCGCCTGGATGACGCGGATATCGACGCCATCCTCGAGCAGGTGCGTCGCGAAGCTGTGGCGCAGGGTGTGCGGTCCGACGCGCTTGTCGATGTCCGCGGCCTCGGCGGCTTCGACGACGACACGGTAGAGCTGGCGCGTGCTGATCGGAACCGCGGCGCTCTGTCCGGGAAAGAGCCAGCCATCGGGAAGGAGGATGCCCTGCTGCCGTCCGGCGCGCCACCAGTCGCGCAGGAGCAGGAGCAGCCCTTCGGGCAGCATGGCGTTGCGGTACCGCCCGCCTTTGCCGCGCTCGATCCTGAGCAGCATCCGCTTGCTGTCGATATCAGTGACCTTCAGCGCGGACACCTCGGCGACGCGCAAGCCCGCGCCGTAAGCGACCGACAGCGCGGCCTGGTGCTTGAGGCAGCGCGTCGCATCGAGCAGGCGCTTCACCTCGGCCATGGTCAGCACAACCGGGATCTTGCGCACCTGCCTGGTGCGGACGAGCTTGCGCGCGAGGTCGGGGCGGTCGAGCGTGTGCGTGAAGAAGAACCTGAGCGCGCCGACGATGCTGTTCATCGTCGGCGCGGGGACGCCCGCCTGCTGCTGCTCGATCTGGAACTGCCGGATATCCTCGGCGCTCGCGGTATGCGGCGAGCGCCCGAGCCAGGTCGCGAACCGTCCGACGTCGCGCAGATAGTTACGCTGCGTCTCCTTGGAGAAGCGGCGCATGGTCATGTCGTCGATCAGGCGCTGACGCAGCGGGCTGATCGGGCCAATCTGGATAAGCTCGTTCATCGTTCGACTCCTCAGGTAAAGGAGCCGAAAGGGTCTGCCTGCGGCAGCCCGCGTTCAATCAGGTGCGGCGCTCGCTGGGCCGCTTTACATCACGGCTCGCACCCTTCCGCGGAGCGGTTCGTGCA
>CBINGC010000109.1:0-2492 GCA_966250105.1 uncultured Sphingopyxis sp.
AGAAGATGTCGTTTAAGATCACTTCCGTTTCCGTTACAATCACATCGATCGGATCCAGTTCGGCTACGATTGGCAACTCACCGCCGTCCTTTTTCGATACCGGGATGGTCTTGCTCACAAAACCGTCTTTCGATACCTGCAACGTGTAAGGCTTGTCACAGTCAACCGCATAGCCTACAAAGCCGTCTGCCGTGGTGTATTTGGTTTCAATCAGGTTGTTTTTATCGTCCAGGATGGCTACCGAAGCGCCGTTTAACAGTTCGCCTGTTTTAGCATTCTTGGCCGTAGCGTTAATCTGCAACCCACAAACCGGAACCGCCATATAGATGTCGTCCTGCCCGCCACGGTTACTCGAGAAGAAGCCCACTTTGTTTACCGCATTGTACGAAAACGCAAAGTCGTCTTTCTCCGAGTTGACCGGCATACCCACGTTTTTCACTTCCGATCCGGTGTTTAAATCCACCACGAAAACATCCAGACCTCCGAAGCCTTGTCTTCCTTCTGAGGAGAAGTACAGTTTGTTCTCATCGGTAATGAACGGGAAGTTCTCTCTTCCTTCCGTGTTGATCTTGTTGCCAAGGTTTTCCGGTGTGCCGTAATCGTTATCGCCGTTTACCGCCACTTTCCAGATGTCTGATCCTCCGATTCCGCCCGGCATGTCCGAGGAGAAATACAAAGTTTTACCGTCTTTGGACAAGCTTGGGTTTCCTACGTTGTAGTCTTTGTTGTTAAACGGTAAGGCTTTGATGTTGGTCCATTTACCGTCCACTTTGGTGGCTTTGAACAACCCTACTTTACCGTATTTCAGCTTTTTGGATTTGTCCTTGTCAAACTGCCCTTCTTTGAAGGTTTCGCTCGAGAAGTACATCGTGTTCCCGTCCGCGCTCAGCGCAGCCGGCCCGTCGTGGAATTTCGTGTTTACCCCTTCGGCTTCCATCGGTTTGCTGAACGTACCGTCGGCATTTCTGGTGGCGTAGTACAAATCCAGGTACGGCTCGTCGTTGTACCCGTAGGTTTTTCTCGAGGCGTTTCTAGCTGATGCAAAGTACAGGGTATTGTCGTTGGTCAGTACCGCACCAAAATCCGATTTGTCGCTGTTGACGTCCATCGTTTTGGAATCGAACAGTTTCATCTGGTTTTTCAGCCTCGGAATGTAGTTCGGCTCGCGTTTGAAAGCAATTGCTCGCTGATCATTCGGAGCCATCGCTGCGAATTTCTCCATCTGCTTGTTCGCCTGGTCGTATTTCCCTTCCGCTTTCAGCATCTGGGCGTAACGGTAATACACCTCCGCATCCTGCTTTTCTTCCGTAGCCTTGGCGTACCATTTGGCTGCTTCGGTGGTGTTGAATACGTTGTAGTAACTGTCGGCCAACTGGCGGTAAACGTAATTGTCCGCTTTGTTGGCGCTTACCAGTTTTAAATATGCTTCGGCGGCGTCGATATACTCGTAGCGGTTGTACAGCTTATCGGCTGCCTGTGTGTCTTTGTTTTGTGCTGATGCTACTAAACCAGCGAATACAAAACTTAAAGTAATATAGGTTTTCTTCATGTTATTATCGCCGTTAGATTAGAAAAATCGTGGTGAAGTAGACACCTTCTTGTAAAAGTTAACATCCCACAGCAACATAAACTCGTGTGAGGATTTGGTCTGGGCGTTCAAATCGGAAATGATATGGTCGTACGCATATCCGATTCGCAAATTCGGCGTGATCCCGAAGTTTACCATCGCCCCAAAGGAGTCTTCCAAGCGGTACGTTACCCCTAATTCCAAACGGTTGTACAACAAGGTGTTTAACGAAGCGTCTACCGAGGTTGGCGCATTGAAGGCCGATTTTACCATCGCAAACGGTTTTAACTTCACGTTCTCGTTGATGTCAAAAACATAACCCCCGGTTAAGAAATAATGCGATACTTCCGATCCGAATTGCCTCCCGTTGATGTCAAGGTGTTTCGATTTTAACATATTCGGCACCGAAAATCCAACGTAGTATTTGTTGGTGTAGTAGAACATACCCGCTCCGATATTCAAAAACGTATTGCTGGTGTTCTCCGAAAACGCAGGGTCGTTCGCATCCGGTACGTTGTTGTACACTTCATCATACAAACCTACCTTGTGAAACGTCGCTCCTCCCTTCATCCCAAAGGCCAGTTTGTGCTCGCCGCCCAATTGCAGGGTGTAGGAGAAATCCGCGTAGACGTTGTTCTCCTCAACAGGACCAATCTTATCGGAGATAAACGACAAACCCAAACCTACATTCTTACCAACAGGCGCATGACCAAAAAATGTCCCCGTAGTCGGAGCATCTTCAATCTCAACCCATTGCTTGCGATACAAAAGACCCATCGATAAACTCTCCTTCGATCCCGCATACGCCGGATTCATAACACTCATATTATACATGTATTGTGTATAGTGAGGGTCTTGCTGTGCCTGGACGTCCGTAAAACCAATAAAGGCTAATAACGCCGACAAATAAATTTTTTTCATGCTT
>CBINGC010000110.1:0-2275 GCA_966250105.1 uncultured Sphingopyxis sp.
CCTATCCAGACAGGATGGAATTTTGATGGAGGGTTGGGGTGACGTCTTAACACCAAGTCATGCAGTTGGAATTCGTGAACTGGTCGCGAATTCGCATTCAAACGCTTATCTATCACGCCTAATAATGTAGTGCGTGCTGAAACTACGAGCTGTTCAATAACATTAGTGAGATTTGCGATATATTCTGTATACTGAGGACTCAGTAACCTTGCATTTTCTTCACTTGTTTCTTCTTCTTTTTCTTCTTCGAGAATAGCAATGTCAGGGAGATCGGGCATCAGGGCATTCGTCGATGGAGCAACAGCAGTTCCTGCGTCAACTGAGGGAGGAATGGGTGTTGAATTATCAAACGAACACGCGGATAAGTTCTCTTCTAACATTGAATCAGAAAGTTGAAGGATAGCATCACCAAACATGAGTCTCATTGGAGATTGTCCGGTAGCCGAATGTGTTGAAAAATTCAACAAACGTTGTACAAAGGGAACAGTCGTTGACCATGACGTGCCGAATTCAGGTCGTTCCATTAATAATATACGTATAGCCTTTGCGATTTCCTTATTCAATCTCTCTACAAGTCCATTGGACTGCGGGTGATAAGGAACGCTAAACCGGCGACGTACTCCGAACATAGCAGATAACGCTGCATTAAGTTCATTACGGAATTGGGATCCACAATCCGTTTGAATTTCCAGTGGTAGATTATACCGAGGAATCAGATTTTGAATGATAAACTCTGCGGCTTCTATACCGGAAGTCGACTTTGCTACACGCAATTCACAAAATCTAGTGAAGGCATCAATAGCAACAATTATATAACGATTATTGACAGGATCTGGGTCCGTGGAAAACGGGCCCATAGTGTCGATGAAGAACCGCTCAAACGGGCGCAACTTAGATGTGTTTCGCCGAGCAATGGTCCAAGGATGAGGATTTGGCGCTGCACGTTGACAGGTATCGCAATACTTGAT
The DNA here is from genome assembly GCA_966250105.1 of uncultured Sphingopyxis sp. GTDB lineage: Bacteria > Pseudomonadota > Alphaproteobacteria > Sphingomonadales > Sphingomonadaceae > Sphingopyxis. The sequence goes on from CBINGC010000110.1 coordinate 969, forward strand.
AAATTTCCCAACGTCCTGCCGAAATCCAGGCCACGTCAGCTTGTTGCGAATCAATGCAGCGACTACATCCTCTTTTCTAAGATGACCAACCACTGCGTTGTGATAAGTCGAGATCAACTGCTTCTTCTCATTTGGATGAAGCTGTTCAAAAGTAAACGAAGGAACTGTTACACATACTAACAATTCATTATCCATCGCAGATGAGGTGGAAAGAACTCCATTGACAAACGTTGGAGCAGAAGGAGCTCGGGATAGAGCATCAGCAACACCATTATCCACCCCTGGGATATAGTGAGGACGAATGGTGAACTGTTGGAGATACAAAGTCCATCGTACGATTTTACTGCTCGGATTCTTGAGCAGAAACAATAGATTCTTATGGTCAGTATAGAGGTTGACCAATCGACCAAGAAGGAATGCCTCCCATTTACAAAATGCAAAGTAAATAGCAAAACATTCTTTCTCAATAGTTTTCCAAAATTTGGAAGCACCGGAGAAGGTGTGGGAGATGAACGCCACTGGATACCTCGTACCGTCGTCTTGCGTCTGGAACAAACAAGCACCGATACCAATCTCCGATGCATCGCACTCCAAATGGAGAGCACGAGTTGGATGCAAGGCAGCAAGCGGGACACAATTTCGAATTGCTTCCTTGACTTGCTCGAACAACAAGAGATGTTCTTCCGTAGCCTCATACCGACCACCATTCATCAACACATGAAAGGGTTTTAGAAGAAGAGCCAACTTGGGGATGTGCGAATGTAAGTAATTGATTTTACCTACGAAACTACGTAATTGTTTACGTGATGATGGAAATGGAAGGTGTCGAATACCGTCTACATACGCTGGTAAAGGCGAATACCGACCATTAGCAATATGATGTCCCAAATATTCAAGTGACTGAGTACCAACAATACACTTGGAACCACGCAAATGTACGTTATGGCGCGCCAAACGGTCAAACACCAAGTCACATCGAGCCAACAGGTCCACCATAGAGTCTGCGAAGATGACTATATCATCAATGTAGATGCGAGCCACTGCTGGGACAAGATCACCAAGGATAGCCAGCATTGCCTCCTGAAAATAATAAGGGGCATTCCTTAAACCAAATGGTACCCTAGTAAAGGTGAACTGTCGATCCATAGCGATGAATGCTGTCAATGCCTGAGAATCCTTGTCTACCACCATCTGATGATAACCATTACGAAGGTCGAGCTTAGTAAAATACCGAAATCGAGTAATATCATGTAGGATAGCCAGGATGCTGGGGAGTGGACTTGCAACTGATAGAGTGTGATCATTCA
>CBINGC010000111.1:0-2138 GCA_966250105.1 uncultured Sphingopyxis sp.
CTCGTGGGCAACGACGACGCCCTTGGGCCGTCCGGTGGACCCGGAGGTGTAGATGACGTAGGCCGGATGCAGCGGGCGCAGGGGGCGCACGCGGTCACGGTCGTGCGGATTGGTTGAGGGCTGCCTCTCGAGCATCTCCTGCGCCGACGCATCATCGAGCAGCAGTGGCTGGGCGGCAGCCGGCAGCTGGGCGGCCAGCTCCGCGACGCTGATCAACCGCTTCGGGGCGGCGTCCTCCAGCATGAAGGCGAGCCGGTCGGCCGGGTAGTCCGGATCCAGGGGCAGGTACGCCGCACCGGCTTTCAAGACACCGAGCAAAGCCACGATCATCTCCAGCGAGCGCGGCAGCGCCAACGCCACCACGTCCTCCGGCCCGATCCCCTCTGCTATCAGGTGATGCGCCACCTGGTTGGCCCGGAGGTTGAGCTCCGCGTACGTCAGACTGCTGTCCTCGTACACCACCGCCGTGGCCGCAGGGCTGCGCTCCACCTGCGCTTCAAACAACGACGGCAGCGTGCCCTCCGGCACCGCCTGCTCCGTCTTGTTCCACTCCACCAATATCTGCTTCCTCTCCTCCGCTCCCAGGATGTCCAAGGATCCGATCCGCTGCTCCGGGTTGGCCACCACCGCCTCCAACAGACGCACGAAGCGCTGCGCCACCGCCTCGATCGTCTGCCGATCGAAGAGGTCCGTGCTGTACTCCAGCGACCCACCCATCCCCTCGGGCCGGCCTTCGGCCGAGCGCCTCTCCTCGATACTCACGCTGAGGTCAAACTTGGCCACCGTGCCCTTCATCAACACCCGCTCGGCCTGCAGCCCGGCAAGGTCCCACGATCCCACCGCGGCGTTCTGGAAGACCAGCATCACCTGGAAGAGCGGGTGGTGCGAGAGCGAGCGCGCCGGATTGAGCGCCTCCACCAGCAGCTCGAAGGGCAGATCCTGGTGAGTGTACGCGTTGAGGTCGGTTGCCCTCACCCGCGCCAACAGCTCCCGGAAGCTCGGGTCCCCGGAGGCGTCCGTGCGCAGCACCAGAGTGTTGACGAAGAAGCCGATCGACTCCTCCAACGCCGCGTCCGTGCGGCCCGCGATCGGGCTGCCCACCGGGATGTCCTCACCGCAGCCCAGCCGCTTGAGCAGCGCCGCCAAGGCCGCCTGGCAGACCATGAAGAGTGTCGTGTGGGTCCTCTGCGCCAGCTCCGCCAAGGCGCGGTGCAGCTCGGGCCCGATCCACAAGCCCACCCGCTCCCCGCGGTAGCTCGCCTCCGCCGGACGCGGCCGGTCGGCGGGCAACGCCAGCTGCTCGGGCAGGTTTGCGAGCTGTTCCTTCCAGTAGCGCAGCTGCCGCGACAGCTCGCTGCCCTCGTTCTTCTCGCTGCCCAAAAACTGCTGCTGCCACAGCGCGTAGTCGGCGTACTGCACCGCCAGCGCCTCCACCTGCGGCTCCTCGCCCCGTAGGCGTTGTCCGTAGAAGCGATTGAGCTCCTTGAGCAACCGGCCCGTCGACCAGCCATCGCCAGCGATGTGGTGCATCACCAGCACCAGCACCTGGTCGGCCGGTCCCACAACCAGCAACCGCGCCCGGATCGGCAGCTCCCGACCCAGGTCGAAGCCGAACCCGATCTCGCGGGCCAGCTCCTCGTCAAGCTGCGTTGGCTTGATCTCCTTCTCCACCAACACCAGCTGGGCCAGCGCCTCCTCCCGGCCCACCACCCGCTGGTACGCCACCCCGTCCTTCTCCACCATCAACGTCCGCAGGCTCTCGTGCCGGCCCACCACATCGCTCAACGCCCCGGCGAGGGCTTCCCGGTTAAGCTCTCCCTTCAAGCGCACCGCCATCGGCATGTTGTACGTCGCCGTCACTCCCTCCAACTGGCTCAAAAACCACAGCCGCCTCTGCGCGTACGACAGCGGGATGTCCTCCGGCCGATCCATCGCCCGCAGAGCCGGTCTCGCCGTCTGCGCTTCACCCAGTCGCCCGATCAGCCCGGCCACCGTCGGCGCCTCGAAGAGGCTGCGGATCGACACCTCCAAGCCCAGCACCGCCCGGATCCGGCTGGCCAGGCGAGTCGCCAGCAACGAGTGCCCGCCCAGATGGAAGAAGTTATCGTCCAGGCCGACGCGCTCCAGTCCCAGCGTCT
>CBINGC010000112.1:0-1978 GCA_966250105.1 uncultured Sphingopyxis sp.
TCTCACACTGTTAATCGCTACTCATGTCTGCATTCGCACTTCCGATACCTCCACGGTCGGTTACCCTTCCGCTTCAACGGCCTACGGAACGCTCCGCTACCGCTCAGAACAAAGTTCTGAACCCTAAGCTTCGGTGCACGTCTTGAGCCCCGTTACATCTTCGCCGCAGGATCTCTTATTTAGACCAGTGAGCTGTTACGCTTTCTTTAAAGGATGGCTGCTTCTAAGCCAACCTCCTGGTTGTTTTGGAAATCCCACATGCTTTCCCACTTAGACGTGACTTGGGGACCTTAGCTGTAGGTTAGGGCTGTTTCCCTTTTGACGACGGACCTTAGCACCCGCCGTCTGTCTGCCGAACTAGACTCGTTGGTATTCGGAGTTTGGTTAGAGTTGGTAGATCTCGCGACCCCCGCATCCATCCAGTGCTCTACCCCCAACGGCAATCATTCGACGCTCTACCTCAATAGATTTCGCGGAGAACCAGCTATTTCCCGGCTTGATTGGCCTTTCACCCCTAAACACAACTCATCCGGTAACTTTTCAACGTTAATCGGTTCGAGCCTCCAGTGCGTGTTACCGCACCTTCACTCTGGTCATGCCTAGATCGCCGGGTTTCGGGTCTAATGCATCGAACTCAGTCGCCCTATTCAGACTCGCTTTCGCTGCGCCTACACCTAACGGCTTAAGCTTGCTCGATACACTAAGTCACAGACCCATTATGCAAGAGGTACGCTGTCAGGCTTCAAGAGCCCTCCAACTGCTTGTAGGCATCCGGTTTCAGGTACTGTTTCACTCCCCTCCTCGGGGTGCTTTTCACCTGTCCCTCACGGTACTGGTTCGCTATCGGTCATGTACGAGTATTTAGGCTTGGAGGGTGGTCCCCCCATGTTCAGACAGGGTTTCACGTGCCCCGCCCTACTCAAGTCCTGTTGTTTCGCTTTCGCATACGGGACTGTCACCCGCTATGGTCAAACTTTCCAGATTGTTCTGCTAACTAAACAACAGGCACTGGCCTGGTCCGCGTTCGCTCGCCACTACTAACGGAATCTCGGTTGATGTCTTTTCCTCCAGGTACTGAGATGTTTCAGTTCCCCGGGTTCGCTTCACCAAAGCCTATTTTATTCAGCTTAGTGATACCTCTCCCATTTAACGCCCGCCCAGCCCGAAAGCTGGAAAGACCTTAAATGGTGAAGGTGGGTTGTCCCATTCGGAAATCGCGGGATCAAAGCTTGCTCACAGCTCCCCCACGCTTATCGCAGCGTGCCACGTCCTTCATCGCCTGTACATGCCAAGGCATTCACCAGATGCCCTTACCTCACGCTTGAGAGTCCACACCACCAATGACAGCACTGGAGTAGCACTGCATCAGCTTGTATTCGGTGTGGTGATTTAACTCAGCCAGATAATCATTTTGCGTACAACACCGCTCGTTTCCATCCGACCTTAAAGATCGTGTGAAACCGAACCATGTCGCCACGGCATCGATTAAAAAACCCATTCACAATGTCAAAGAGAGACGCAACGCGTCTCATATCTGCTGGCAAGCCAGCAAAACCGCTATCTTCATCCCTAGAGTGGCGCTGCGCTGCAGATGTTTGGTGGAGCTTATCGGGATCGAACCGATGACCTGATGCTTGCAAAGCAACCGCTCTCCCAGCTGAGCTAAAGCCCCCAGCCAAACATATGGTGGGCCGGGGAGGAGTTGAACCTCCGACCTCACGCTTATCAGGCGTGCGCTCTAACCACCTGAGCTACCGGCCCAGCGCTTCGCAGGCCGCTTGTTCAGCAGCGCGAGGCGCTTATAGCCTGCTCAGCTATCGCTACAGCCTTGCGACTGTAACAATCTCTAGTGATGAAGGGACATGAGGACGGCGGCTATGTTCTTTGGAAATGACGAAGCTCTTCTGTCGTCAAGCGACAGCGCTTTCGTCACGATCCTTAGAAAGGAGGTGATCCAGCCGCAGGTTCCCCTACGGCT
>CBINGC010000113.1:0-1926 GCA_966250105.1 uncultured Sphingopyxis sp.
GCAAAATATCCCGACCCCGCCACGCCTCGCCGCAACCCGGCCTCGTGAATCCGCCATTAAATTGACTTTAACGGTCTTTCTTTACACACAACGCCTCGAAAACATCATTCGGCGGCCAGCTATGGGGAGGTCCGCCGAGCGGGGGTCCGAAATTTGTTTCAGCGTCACGAACCCATCGCGGGGATGTCCGGCAACGCGGCCGCCCTCACGATGTCGCAAGCGATCCCGCTGCGGCAGCGCGATTCCGGCGCCGAGCCGCAGCTCGGCTGGCGCGACCGGCTGGCGCAGCTCGACCTTGTCCCCGACCTTGGCAGCAATATCGGCTCGGCCGAATGGTGGCGCGGTCTCGCAACATTAACCCTGCTGTGCGGCACCGCGATCGCGACCTTCCCGGGCGTCCAGCCGCTCGCGGTGGGCGCCCCCGCGCTCGACGCCGCCGATTTCAACGAAGCGCGCGGCCAGATGATCGTGCCGCTGGCCTTCGGCGGCGACACCGGTCGCCACATGGCGGCGACCGACGCGGTGCGCCCGCTCACCCAGACCCCCGAACGGCCGCAGATCGAACTCACCGCTACCCTGGGGCGCGGCGACAGCTTCGCGCGCCTGCTCGAACGCTCGGGCGTCGGCAGCAGCGAGGCGCAGGCGCTGGCTAGCCGCGTGTCGGGCGCGGTCCCGCTCGCCGACATCGCGCCGGGCACGCGCATCGACCTGATCCTCGGCCGGCGGCCCGCGCGCACCATGCCGCGTCCGGTCGAGGCGCTCGCGATGCGCGCGCGTTTCGACCTTCGCATCGAAATGGAGCGCATCGGCGGCCAGCTCGTCATGCGGCGCATCCCGATCGCGGTCGATGCGACGCCGCTGCGCATTCGTGGGCGAGTCGGCGACAGCCTCTATCGCTCGGCGCGCGCCGCGGGCGCGCCGCCGCAAGCGATCCAGTCCTATCTGCGCGTCATCGGCCGCCAGATTTCGGTCAGCCGCGATATTCGCAGCAGCGACGAGTTCGACATCATCGTCGACTATCGCCGCGCTGAAACGGGCGAGAGCGAGACGGGCAAGCTGCTCTACGCCGGGCTGATCCGCGGCGGAAAACCCAAGCTGTCGATGCTCGAATGGAATGCCGGCGGCCGCGCCCAATGGTTCGAGGCGTCGGGCGTCGGCGAACAGCGCGGCGGCATGACGCGGCCGACGCGCGGGCGCGTTACGTCGAACTTCGGCGTGCGGCGCCATCCGATCCTCGGTTACAAGCGTATGCACAGCGGCATGGATTTCGGCGGCGGCTATGGCGCGCCCATCTATGCGGTGACCGATGGCGTGGTGACGATCGCCGGGCGCCACGGCGGTTTCGGCAATTATGTGAAGCTCAATCACGGCAAGGGGCTCGGCACCGGCTACGGCCATATGAGCCGCATCGCCGTACGGTCGGGCCAGCGCGTCAAGCGCGGGCAGGTGATCGGCTATATCGGCTCGACCGGCCTCTCGACCGGGCCGCATCTTCATTACGAGCTGTATCGCAACGGCCGCGCGGTCAACCCGTCCTCGGTGACCTTCGTGACCCGCGCGCTGCTCGAGGGCAAGGCGCTCGCCGCCTTCCGCGCGCGCATCCGCGAACTGACCTCGGTCGCCCCCGGCGCCGCACTGACCCCGATCGCGCCGAAGCAGATCGAAGGGCCCAAGCTCGGCAGCCTCGCCGACGTGGCGTCGAAAAGGGTCGGCGACGGGATTTGAAGGGATTTACGCCCTCCCCTTCAGGGGAGGGCAGCGAGACTTGGCAGCTTGCTGCCTATGTCGCAGCGGGTGGGGGCCATCGGCCTAGCGCAAGGCCGATGGCCCCACCCCAACCCCTCCCTTGAAGGGGAGGGGCTTGATTGGCAGCCCAATATCCATTTGCCCCGCGCCCGCACCCGGCTATGCACCCCGCATGACCCA
>CBINGC010000114.1:0-1914 GCA_966250105.1 uncultured Sphingopyxis sp.
GGACTAAACCGCTCGCGCGGTAGTCGCTCCGTCAGCGTTGTGGCTATTCGTTTCGCCGCTGGTTCTGCCATGTTGACGGGCGAGGCAATCCGCCTCGCTCTTCGACAGGAGTTGAACCATGAGCTCACTGACGCCCTCCGTCTCACCGCTGCGCCAACGCATGATCGACGACATGCGCATGCGCAAGTTCAACGGCAAGACCCAGATCCACTACATCCGCGCCGTTCGCAGGCTCGCTGCCTATCTCAAGCGATCGCCGGACACGGCCACTGCCGAGGATCTCCGGTCCTTCCAGCTGCACATGGTCGAGACCGGCACGGCGCCGCCGACCATCAATGCCACGCTCAGTGGTCTGAAGTTCTTCTTCGATGTGACCCTGGGCCACGCCGAGTTGCTGGTCAAAGTGCAGCCTGTGCACCAGCCACGTCCGATACCCGTGGTGCTGAGCTGCGATGAAGTTGCCCGCCTGATCGCCGCCGCACCGAACGCCAAGTACCAGGCGGCGCTGTCTGTGGCCTATGGCGCGGGCCTGCGCGCCAGCGAAGTGTGTGCGCTCAAGGTCACCGACATCGACAGTGAGCGCATGACGCTGCGCGTGGAGCAAGGCAAGGGCCGCAAGGACCGCTACGCCATGCTCTCGCCCGTGCTGCTTGAGCGGCTGCGCGCCTGGTGGCGGGTTGGGCATGCGCAGGGCAAGATGCTGCCCGGCGGCTGGCTGTTCCCCGGGCTCAATCCGATGGACGCGTTGTCCACCCGGCAACTCAACCGTGCGATCCACCTGGCCGCGGACGCCGCCCGCATCGACAAGCGCGTGTCGATGCACACGCTGCGTCACAGCTTTGCCACCCACCTGCTGGAGCAGAAGGTCGATATCCGGGTGATCCAGGTGCTGCTGGGCCACAAGCGGCTGGAGACCACCGCCCTGTACACCCATGTGGCCACCGAAGTGCTGCGCGCGGTGATCAGCCCGCTGGAGATGCTGCCTTCGCCATAGGCCTGCGGCCATGGGGCAGCAAGCCCTGGAAGTCGCCGACATCTTCCGCCTCCATGGACCTGCCTGGCGTCTGGCTCAGCGCGGCCACCTGAGCCTGGCCCAACTCAAGGTCATGTCGGCCATCGAGCAGTGCCGCAGCGCGGCACTGGGAGGACATGTCTTGCGCTGCGAGGGGTGTGGCACCGATCAGATCGCCTACAACTCCTGCCGCAACCGCCACTGCCCGAAGTGCCAATCCAGCGCCGCGCGGCGTTGGCTGCAGGCACGCACCGTAGATCTGCTGCCAGTGGAGTACTACCACGTGGTCTTCACACTGCCAGCGCCCATCGCCGAGATCGCGTACTTCAACAAGGAGGTGGTCTACGGCCTGCTGTTCGATATCGCCGCACAGACCCTTCTGACCATTGGCGCCGATCCGAAGCACCTGGGCGCTCGACTGGGCGTGACATTGGTGCTGCACACCTGGGGCTCGGCACTTACACATCACCCACACGTCCACGGCATCGTTCCTGGTGGTGGCGTGGCGCGGGACGGCGAGCACTGGATCGCCTGCCGTCGCGGGTTCTTCCTGCCGGTGCGCGTGCTCTCCCGGTTGTTCCGGCGGCGCTTCCTCGAAGCGCTGCAGCAGGCGCATCGCGATGGCCGACTGCAGTTCTTCGGTGAGCACGCGCCACTGGCCGACACCCAGGCGTTCGCCCAGTGGCTGGCGCCGCTGCACCAATGCGAGTGGGTGGTCTACGCCAAGCGTCCGTTCGCCGGCCCCGAGGCGGTGCTGGCCTACCTGTCTCGCTACACGCACCGGGTGGCCATCTCCAACAGCCGGCTCATCGCGCTCGATGAGCGCGGCGTGACCTTCCGCTGGAAGGACTATCGCGACAAGGGTCGCACGCGACACAAGACGATGACGCTCGCTGCGGGCG
>CBINGC010000115.1:0-1821 GCA_966250105.1 uncultured Sphingopyxis sp.
ACCCGCTGTTCCTGCTCGACGAGATCGACAAGCTCGGCCAGGACTTCCGCGGCGATCCGGCGTCGGCACTGCTCGAAGTGCTCGACCCCGAACAGAATGCGAAGTTCCAGGACCATTATCTGGAAATCGACGTCGATCTCAGTGACGTGATGTTCGTCACCACCGCGAACTCGCTGAACCTGCCGCAGCCGCTGCTCGACCGCATGGAGATCATCCGGCTCGAAGGCTATACCGAGGATGAGAAGGTCGAGATCGCCAAGCTGCACCTGATCGCGAAGCAGGTCGAGGCGCATGGCCTGAAAGCCGGCGAATTCGAGCTGACCGAAGAGGGACTGCGCGACCTGATCCGCTATTACACTCGCGAAGCGGGCGTCCGCACGCTCGAGCGCGAGATCGCGCGTTTGGCGCGCAAGGCGCTGCGCCGCATTCTCGAAGGCAAGGCGACGAGCGTCACTGTGACGCCCGATAACCTTTCGGAATTCGCCGGCGTGCGGAAGTTCCGCCACGGGATGGGCGACCTGGAAGACCAGGTCGGCGCCGTCACCGGGTTGGCATGGACCGAGGTCGGCGGCGAATTGCTGACGATCGAGGCGGTGACCGCGTCGGGCAAGGGCCAGGTGCGCACCACCGGCAAGCTCGGCGAAGTGATGACCGAATCGGTGCAGGCGGCACTGTCGTTCGTGAAGGCGCGCGCGCCGGCCTATGGCATCAAGCCCAGCCTGTTCGCGCGCAAGGACATCCACATCCATCTGCCCGAAGGCGCGGTGCCGAAGGACGGTCCTTCGGCGGGCGTCGGCATGGTCACCGCGATGATCTCGACGCTGACTGGGATCGCGGTCCGCCGCGATGTCGCGATGACCGGCGAAGTCACGCTGCGTGGCCGCGTCCTTGCGATCGGCGGCCTCAAGGAAAAGCTGCTCGCGGCGCTGCGCGGCGGCATCAAGACGGTGCTGATCCCCGAGGAAAATGAAAAGGACCTCGTTGAAATCCCGGCGAATATCACGACCGGGCTCAAGATCATCCCGGTCAGCCACGTCGATCAGGTGCTGGCGGAGGCGCTGGTGTCGCCGGTGGTTCCGATCGAGTGGACCGAGGCCGACGAGCTTGCCGCGTCGCCGCCGGTTCCGCCCGGAAGCGATCCCGAAACGACGATTCGGCACTGACGCGTCGCTGCTTGACGGCGTTTCACCCCAAATTCGTCGCAAAATCGACGTTTTGGAACGTTTTTCGCCCTTTTTTGCTTTGACAAGACAGGGGCAAACATCGTTAGTGACGCGCCATGGCTTCGGGCCATGAGAATCATTCAACCATAATGCAGGGGTTCCTTAGGCATGAACAAACAAGACCTGATCGCCGCCGTCGCCGATTCGAGCGGCCTGACCAAGGGTGATGCCAGCAAGGCCGTGGAAGCCGTCTTCGACGCGATCACGGGTTCGCTCAAGAAGGGCGGCGAAGTCCGTCTCGTCGGCTTCGGCACCTTCGCGGTCAGCAAGCGCAAGGCATCGACCGGTCGCAACCCGCGCACCGGCGAAACGATGACCATCGCGGCGTCGAACCAGCCGAAGTTCAAGGCCGGCAAGGCCCTCAAGGACGCCGTCAACTAAGTTGGCCCGCGCCTTTTGGTAAAAACATCTCGGGCCGTGGCGCAAGCTGCGGCCCGATTTGCATTTGCAGGCGAAGTTTCGGGCAAATGGGCGTTGCATTCACCGCGCCAGCGGCTATGGACGTCCGGCTTTCGGACGCCGGGTTTTCGCCCGTACCGGAACGGGCGCGTAGCTCAGCGGTAGAGCACACCCTTCACACGGGTGGGGTCACAGGTTC
>CBINGC010000116.1:0-1625 GCA_966250105.1 uncultured Sphingopyxis sp.
GGCTTCGCTCCGGCCGGCAGGGGGCCGGTCGCCGATCGCGAAGAAGATGGCATTGACGGTACGCGGCGTTGCACTGGCGGCCGTGACAGCCGACCGGGAATTGACGGGCACTCCGGCGACGCTCGCGAGATAGGCGCGGGTCTCACCGGGCAGCGCGCGGCCGGTCCGCACGTGCTCGGCATAGCGTGCCGGTCCCGCGTTATAGGCTGCGAACAGTCCGGGATAACCGAAGCGGTCATACATCAGACGAAGATAGAGCGTCCCCGCCAATATGTTGTCGCGCGGGCTATGGGGATCACGTCCGAGCCCGAGCCGCGCGCGCATTTCGGACCAGGTGCCGGGCATGAGCTGCATCAGCCCCATCGCGCCGGCGTGGCTGGTGATCGGGCGACCGTCCAGCATCGTGCGTCCGCCGCTCTCGGCGCGCATGACGCGCTCGATCCATTCTACCGGCACGCCGAAACGCGCCGAGGCTGCCTCGATATAGGGCCGCCAGTGAACGACCGACTGCGCGTCAGCCGGTGCCGCCGCCAGCAGCGCCAGGGCGGTGATGGCGACCCTCAGCCCAGCCACAGCAGTCGCACCTCGCCGATGACGTCGCCGCGCGATGTCGGTCCGAAATAACGCCCATCGAACGAATCCGGGCTGTCCATCAGCAGGAACAATGCGCCCGAACGCAACATCACGCAGCCATTCCACCACGGCATCGGACGGTCGCGGCCATCGGCTTCGCGGCGTTCGGCCACCGGGTGGCCGTTGACATAGATCTCCCGCCCGCGCGCACAGACGCGATCGCCGGGCGCGGCCGCGACGCGCTTGACCAGCGGGATATTGATCGGAATGTAGCGCCGCTCGGCGGCGAGCCGGCGCCAGCGGTCGGGCACCCGGACCAGCACCATGTCGCCCGATGCGATGTCCTGCCGTCCGCTGACGGCATAGAGACCGATCGGCGCGCTGGCCGATGCGTTCCAGACCAGCCACGGCGTTGGCGGCAGCGCGATCGTGGTCGCCAGCGCGGCCGCGCCGAGACCGATCAGCGCGGTGGGTTTAGCCGGCAGACGGGAGGGTAGCAGCCTAGCCATTGCCTCCCTCCCGCATGTTCGCGCGCGACCAGGCCTCGATATCGTCGATATGGTAGCGCCAGACGGTGCCATGCTTTCGGCACGGCGGGCCGCGCCGCTCCCGGCGCATCTTCTTGAGCGTGTCCCCCGCGAGACCGAGATGGAACGCGGCCTGCTTGGTTGTCAGAAACGGGCAATGCTCGCGTGCCCGCCGAGCGCGCTCCGCGGCCGACGACGCCGTGGCTCCACCGTCCACAGCGGATGAATCCGCCTCGATCCGTGTTCGCGCGCCGCCGCCTGCTTCGGGGTTTGGATCGTGTGTCATGAGTGCAGCGCCCGGTCCGACGAACCCGCGTTACCCGCCGATCAGGCCCGCACGCGCGGCTTCCTGTTCGGCGACATAGGCATCCAGCATGTCGGCCTGGCCGGGGAGCAGCGCGTCGATCGCAGGGAGGCCGTCGATATCGTCCCGGTGAAGCAGCACGGACGGGCACTGGCCTTCGACATTGCCGAGATTGGGGCGATGCTGGGCATAGCCGATGAGCGCGGCCAGATCGGGATCGA
>CBINGC010000117.1:0-1580 GCA_966250105.1 uncultured Sphingopyxis sp.
CCGAACCGGACAGGCGGGTCTCCCGCATCCGGCTCTCCAGTTGGTGCAATTTGACTCAACGAGGAGACTGACGTGCCGATGCATGGGCTTGCATAAGACTGAACAAGCCCAGCTCGTCGAAGTAGTGGTTGCGCCATCTTTGGTGGTCGGTTCCTCGGCCTCTGCCTCGCTTGCCCGCACGTTTGCGCAGGATTGATCGGAGTCGTCCTCGGATGTAGCCGTCCAGTCTGGGGAACGTGGTGCGGTGGCTGTGTTTGAAGTAACCAAACCAGCCTCGCAGCATGTCGTTGAGCTTCGCGATCATCGCTTCCATCGACTCCCCGCTCTTTCGCGGGGTGAGCTGCCGCACCTTGTCCTTGAACCGGTCCAGCGCCTTGCGGCGCGGCCACCGGTATCCCCGCTCGAAGTGATACCCAAGGAAGTCAAAACCTCCGGGTTGGGTCGCGTCCACCAAGCGGGTTTTCTCGGGATGCAGCGTCAGCCCGTTTTCCCCGACCCACGTTTGCACGCGCGCCAGCGCGGCTTTCGCCTCATCCTCGCTTCGACACATGAGCACGAAGTCGTCGGCGTAGCGCACCATCTCCACTCCGCCTGCGGCGAGGAGGTGATCCAGCGGATCGAGGTAGATGTTCGCAAGCAGGGGGCTGATGACCGCCCCTTGCGGCGTGCCTCGTTGCGTGGGCTCGTGCAACGTCAGCTCTTCCATCACCCCTTGTTCGAGGTAACTTCGGATCAGCGTCAGCACGCGACTGTCCGCGATGCGTTCCTTCACCCGGCCCATCAGCCGGTCTTTCGGAATCGTGTCGAAGTAGGCTTTCAGGTCTGCGTCCACGATCCATGTGCAGCCCTCGTTGAGGAGGGTTTGCACGCGGCGTAACGCGTCCTTGCAACCACGTCCGGGCCGGAAGCCGTAGCTGTGCTCCGCGAAGCGGTGCTCGAAGATTGGTTCGATAACCATCCGCAGGGCCGTCTGCACGATGCGGTCTCGCACCGTGGGGATTCCCAGGGGGCGTTTCTCGTTCGTGCCGGGCTTCGGTATCCAGACCCGTTTTACCGGCCGGGGTTGATAGCTCGCCGTGCGCAGTTGCTCTTTTAGGTCGAGCAGACCGCGTGGGCAGTCTTTGGCGAAGCGCGCTATCGTGATGCTGTCCACGCCGCTGCCTCCTGCGTTGGACTCCACCTTTTCCCAGGCCAGCTCCAGCGTCCGGTCCGCATAGACTTTGTCTATGCGGCTGAACCACTGGTTTCCTCTCATCCCTCTCGCGAGGGCCGTCAGCATGCGTTCTGTCCACACCCCGGGTTCCGCTCCCGCCACTCGGGCGGACGCTTCTCCTTCGAGTCTATCCCTCTCGGGAACTGTCGCAGGTTTGGCTTCCTTCGGCGTTTCCATCACGCGTTCACCTTCCTGGGTCCCTTCGCTCCCCCGGCGTTACCCGGCTTCTTCGCTACTATGGACCCTCTGACTCCGTCACGGCTCAGTCCGCCGCGCCGGTATCTCCACTTATCCCATGATCCCTTCCAGTCGTTCCCGCTCCACCCACACCCCAGCCGAACGGTCTCCAGCTTTGACAGCGCTAGTG
>CBINGC010000118.1:0-1563 GCA_966250105.1 uncultured Sphingopyxis sp.
CTCGTCTTCGCTCGGGGATGCGGATTCTAAGTTGGCTCACCGCTCGAGGCGACGGAAACTACCGGTCGAAACCAGTCGCCACCGCCCCTCAGGCCAGCGCCTCGATCGCTTCGGCCAGTTTTGCGTCGCGTTCCGACAATCCGTCGGCGTCGTGCGTCGTCAGCAATATGTCGACGCGGTTATAGACGTTCGACCATTCGGGGTGATGGTCCATCTTTTCGGCGATGATCGCGACGCTCGTCATGAAGCCGAAGGCCTGGGCGAAATCGTCGAATTTGAACTGGCGCGTGATCGCGTCGCGCGAGGGTTCGTGCGTCCATTCGGGAAAGCGGGCAAGAAGGGCGCTCCGCTGCGCGTCGTCGAGTTTCCGGACCATATCTTTTCTCCCGCTGGTCAATGTCGTGCCGCCGCCATAAGGATGCGTGCGATGAGCGACAAGTCTAGCCTGCCCTTCGACCGGTCCCCCGGCCTGCCCGCTGCATGGACCGGCACCGCCCCCGACGCCGATGCGCTGTTCGCGATGGCCGCAGCGGCTCTCGAAACCATGCCCGATGTGTTCAAGCCGCATATCGAGGGCGTGGTGATTTCGGTCGAGGAATTCGCCGACGATGAGGTACTGAAGTCGCTCGATATCGAGCATCCCTATGACCTCACCGGCCTCTACGAAGGCCGCCCGTTGACCGAGCGCAGCATCGGGGAGAGCGGCGGCATGCCCGACCGGGTGACGCTTTATCGCATCCCCATCCTCGTCGAATGGATCGAGGCGGGCGAGAAGCTCGAATGGCTGGTGCGCCATGTGCTGATCCACGAGATCGGCCATCATTTCGGCTTTTCCGACGAGGATATGCACGCACTGGAAGATATGGCGTGACGCACGGCCCGTCATTGCGAGCGGAGCGAGGCAATCTCCAGCGCGCGTTCTTGCCATGCCGAGAGCTGGAGATTGCCGCGTCGCCATCGGCTCCTCGCAATGACGGGAAGGGCGCGGAATGAACGTCCTGTTGGCGCTTGATCGGGTGGCATGCATCCGCGGCGAGCGGTTGCTGTTCGAAGGGCTGTCGCTGGCGCTGAACCGCGGCGAGGCGCTGTGGCTGCGCGGGCCCAATGGCGCGGGCAAGTCGAGCCTGATCCGGCTTGCCGCCGGGTTGCTGCGCCCTGCCGCGGGGACCATCGAACGCCGCGAGCGCATCGCGCTGATCGACGAGGCGGCGGCGCTCGATGCCGAGCTTTCCTTGCGGCGCGCGCTCGATTTCTGGGCGCGGGTCGATACGGTCGATGGCCATAGCGTCGACCGCGCGATGGACGAAATGGCGCTGACGCCGCTCGCCGAGGTGCCGGTGGCGATGCTGTCGACCGGGCAGCGCAAACGCGCCGCGATGGTCCGCGTGATCGCGAGCGGCGCGCCGATCTGGCTGCTCGACGAGCCCGCGAACGGCATGGACGAGGCGGCGCAGGCGCGACTGGTCGCGGCGATCGCGCGGCACCGGGCGAATGGCGGGGCGGTGATGCTGGCGTCGCATTTCGCGCTGGGGGTTCCGGATCTGGCCGAGCTGGATATGGGGG
>CBINGC010000119.1:0-1501 GCA_966250105.1 uncultured Sphingopyxis sp.
GCACCGCGTTGGATCAAGGCGGCGAGATGACGCGTTTCGTCATACGGGGTGTTGTCTTTCCAGCAGCGCCAAAGGATGCGCACCCATTTGAATGCAAGGGCACGCAAGATCGCGTGGTGTCTTTTGCCTTGGGCTTGTTGTTTTCGATAAAACGCCTTGGCCCAGGCGCAAAACACCACGGTCTGCCCCGCCCACTCCACCAAGGTCTGGCGCAGAAACTTGGGCGCACCCCAACGCCAATGCACCCAAAGCTGGCGTCCGCTTTTTTCCCGCACAGGGGCGACCCCCGCGTATTTTTGCAGGGCCTGCGCGTCGGGGAAGCGTTCCGGCACGTCGCCCAGGGCGACGAGCAGACGCGGCGCAAGCGCCGCACCGGCGCCGGGCAGACTGCTAAACAGCTCCGCCCTCGGATGCGCGGCGAAACACGCCGCGATGCGTTTTTCCAATACGCAGATATGCCGTGCCTCAACCTCCAGCAGATCGACCAACCGCGCCAGGCCAAGCAAGGCCGGTTCGATCACCGCCCGATCCTCGGTCAGCGGCCTCGCCCCGGCCAGCAGCGCCAGGCGCTTGCCGATGCAGTTCTCCGAGCGAGAGTTTTGTTGGTGGTAAAAGGCCCGCAGCTTTGTCGCGCCCGCTTTGCGCACGACCTCCAGCTCCGGGAAGCGGCGCAGGAAGGCGATGGCCATCGGCTTGGTCAGGTCTTCGCCCGCCAAAATCAGAGCTTGGGGAAAATAACTTTTGAGCAGGCTGGTGAGTTGGTTGACCAAGCCGGTGCGCGCATCCACCGCGTGACGTCGCGCGGCGACCAACGCGGACAGCTCGCGAGTCTGCGGCTGGTCGAGCACCAGCGCGGTGAGCTGGTCGCGATGCAGACGCAACAAATTGAGGATGCATATCGCGTCGGGCACATCGTCCTTGGCCCCCGAGGGCGTGAAGGCCCGACGGAAGCGCGCGGAGGTGGCCGGATGCACCGGATAAATCGTCAGCCAGGGGTGCGCGAGGAGCGCGTGCAAAAGCGCGTTGCGCCCGGCCTCGACGGCCAGAGCCACCGGCCCGCCCTCGCAGCGCTTATGCAGCGCGTCCAACCACTCCAGCAGGGCTTCGGGCGTCGCTTCGATTTCTCCGCTTTCAACGCCATCGGCTCCGGCCATCTGCCAGGCCAACGCGTGCTTTTTGTCTCCCCAGTCCACGGCCACCAAGGCCGCGTAGTCTTTGTTTGTTTGCATGGTGTTTTTGGGATTTGGCGGGCCCGGGCTGCAGAGTGTATCGTGCGAGGCGTCGGTGACGCCGGTAGCTGAGTGTGCATGGCCGTTCCCGATGCCTTCCGACCGCAGACGAGGGTTTGGCTCCGGTTCCTCGCTGGAATATTTCGTGAGTTCGTTCTGCGGTCGGTCGGCAAATTGACGTCGAAGGGAATCGATGCCGAGTCGTTTCCGACCCCTCACCCATCCACCTCCGCTTCGCTTCGGGGCGGGGAGGGGCTTCGCCCCTCCCCTGC